>JAVHPJ010000232.1:0-26214 GCA_036170535.1 Leptospirales bacterium
GGTCAGGTGATTGCGGACGGCCATGATATTGTGCGCGACTATCGCGCCGCGCGCCAGGCCATCGGTCTGGTGCCGCAGGAGCTGGCCACGGACATGTTTGAAACGCCGTGGGACACGTTAAAGTTCAGCCGCGGACTGTTTGGCAAAGCGCACGATCCCGCCTATCTGGAGAAAACCCTTAAGGAGCTCAGCCTGTGGGATAAACGCGCCAGTAAAATCATGACGCTTTCCGGCGGCATGAAACGCCGCGTAATGATTGCAAAAGCCCTGTCCCACGAGCCGCGCATCCTTTTCCTGGACGAACCAACTGCCGGCGTGGACGTGGAACTGCGCCGCGAGATGTGGGCGATGGTGCGCGGGCTGCGCGAGAACGGCGTAACAATAATTCTGACTACTCACTACATCGAAGAAGCCGAAGAAATGGCCGATCGAATCGGCGTAATTCACAAGGGCGAACTCATTCTGGTGGAAGACAAAAAAGCCCTGATGCGCAAACTCGGAAAAAAACGGCTCACGCTGCAACTGCAGTCGCCGCTGGCCGCGCTGCCGGCGGAGCTGAGCGAATATCCGCTCGAACTTTCGCCGGACGGAACGCAGCTCGTCTACAACTTTGACGTGCAGGGCGAAGCGACCGGCATCGCCGGCCTGCTGCGGCGCCTGGGCGAACGCGGCATCGATTTCAAAGATCTACATACGGAAGAAAGTTCGCTGGAAGAAATTTTCGTCGGCCTTCTGGAGGCGCGCACATGAACGTTTATGCCATCAAGGCGATCTACCTGTTTGAAATGGCGCGCACGTGGCGCACTCTGCTGCAGAGCATCGCCACGCCCGTGCTCTCGACTTCGCTGTATTTTATCGTATTCGGCGCGGCGATCGGTTCGCGCATGACCGAGATCGACGGCGTGAGTTACGGCGCGTTTATCGTGCCCGGCCTGATCATGCTTTCGGTCTTAACCGAAAGCGTATCAAACGCGTCGTTCGGCATCTACATGCCGCGTTTCTCCGGCACCATTTACGAGGTTTTGTCTGCACCAATTTCCGTAGTCGAGATTGTCGCGGGATACGTGGGCGCAGCCGCGAGCAAATCCATAATCCTCGGCGTAATTATCCTGATTACAGCGCGCCTCTTTGTAGATTTTTCCATCGAACATCCGGTCTTCATGGTCGCCTTCCTCGCGCTCACTTCCATCGCCTTCAGCCTGTTCGGCTTTATTCTGGGCGTGTGGGCGGACGGTTGGGAAAAGCTTCAGATTGCGCCGATGTTGATCGTCATGCCGCTGACCTTTCTCGGCGGCAGCTTTTATTCGATCCAGATGCTGCCGCCCTTCTGGCAAAAGGTCGCGCTGTTTAATCCGGCCGTATATCTGGTAAACGGCTTTCGCTGGAGCTTTTACGGCGTCTCCGACGTGGGCGTCGGCCTCAGCCTGACTATGACCGGCGCATTCACGTTCGTGTGTCTGTTTATCGTCTGGCTGATTTTTCGCACCGGTTATCGCGTTAAGGCATAATCGCGACGAACGGCGACGCCCGGCTGCACATCCATAAGCGCGCAGACCGGGCGAATCCAGAGCGCCCTTATTGTTCGAGCCCTTTACAGGAAGCGGGCATGTTGCCGGACATCATGTCCGTGCAGGATGTGGCAATCATTTCATCCATGCATTTTTTCGCCGCGTCGAGTTCGGCGCGCGTCGGCAGGCGGGCGTCCTCGGCGTCTGCGGCTGCGTCTTCCTGAGCGCTGGCCATGGACTCGGTAAATTTGCTCACGCAAACATCGCCGGAGGGAAACATGCGGCTCGCCATTTCACGCTGCTCGGCCGGCATGGCCTGCAGTTGTTGCTGAAAACACTCCGTCATTTTCGCGCAGATTTTTTCGCCATACCCTTTCATTTCAGAAGCGGCCTCGTCGGCGGAGACGCTGTCCGTCGCCTCTTTTCCGCAATAACTGAACGTCGCGCCAAGGGCGACGATGAACATAATTGTAAATAGTTTTGTATTCATACTCTGAGCCTGCCGCTTGCGCCCGAGGCGCCAACCCTTTTCCTTTTCTTTCCGCCGCCGAGCCGCCTTCATTGTTCCACGAAAAACGCAGCGCCCCTGGAAGCCGACGCTCCGCTGCAGGACGAACCCGACGCGCACGCATTTGCAATCAGTACGAGCTTGCCGCCATAGTTCATGGCCGCAAATCCCATGTTCTGCGTAGCGCTGTTGGTTGCGGCGCCCAGTCCGTTCACAATGCTCGAGATCGTAATTGTAACTGATCCCGCCGCAGTTGTCGCGCCGGTGCGAGCATCCGTAATAACCAGGCCGGTGCAAACATTTGCGGCGCAGCTCAGTCGAATCAGTTGCGCAGTGTCCGCGCCGGAGCCGTGGCCGTTTAACAAACCGACAAAGGTTTTTCCGCTCAACGCTCCCGTTCCGTTCAGGGCGGCGTCCTGTCGAAAACCGACGACGCCGCCCTGCCCGGTTCCCAGATCCAGCACAACCGCGCCCGCCGATGAAGCGAATCCCGTGACCACGGAAGCGCCGCTCGTCATGGTGATCCGGCCGCCGCTGCAAACGCCGATCGGCGGATTAATTGCGACCGCGCCGCCGCCCAGATTGGTCGCGCTGCCGCTGACGCTCACCGCGCCGGACGAACCGCTCACCGTCGCCGCGCCCGCAATCATCTGGCCGCTCGTATTGGTTGCGGTTTGAACAATGTTATATGTGCCGTTAACGTCGCAATCGCCAACGCTTGCAAAACCCATGGTGCGCACGCTGCCGGCCCCGATCGGATTCACGACAACAGCCAGCCCGGGAACCTCAAGCGCGTAACTTGTCGGCGCAGGAACCGGCAGGGTCTGCAGGACGCCGCCCTGCAAAAACGATGACGCGGTAAACTGAATAAGGCCGCTGTCCAGGCGAGCGACGGCCCCTTCGCCGCGCCAGCTCGCAGTCTCATTCATCACCACGGCGCTGTCGCGCCCGATGGAAGCGGTTAACACGTCGCCGGTCGCCTGCACGCCGCCGTAGTTGCGCGTGGCGCCCAGATACGCCGCAGCCAGCGCGAGATACGCGACCAGCGAATCTTCATCGTCATTCGAACACCCTGCGCCGAAGCTCGCAGAAATGAGAGCCAGACTCAAGGTCATCGCCGTCAGTTTCGCAGCATGCATGTTACCGCTCCCGTCCAGTCAGCCTGAACCGATGCGGACTGCGTGCGACGATGGACTCCGCACGTCAATTCGAGCGACGACGGAGCGGACTTTTTCGGAAAAAACTTTTATGCGTAGCTTCACGAGGCGAAGTTGCGCAATGGCGCATGCGAATTTTTCCCAGGAGTCTAATGTTTATTCAACAAGGATTTGTGCGAGGCCGCGCGCCCATTCGTCGCCGGAGTTCAAGCAGGGCGCGTAAACAAAGGCCTCGCCGCCGGCGCTCAAAAAGGTTTCGCGACCTTGAATACTGATTTCTTCCAGAGTTTCGAGGCAGTCCGCGACGAACGCCGGCGAAAGTACAAAGAGTCGCTTCACTCCGCGCTCCGGCAACGCGGCGAATTCAAGATCGGTATAGGGCTTGAGCCAGGGCGTGCGCCCCAGGCGCGATTGAAATGTAAGCAGCCAGCGGTCGCGCGCTAGACCCATGCGCTCCGCCAGGCCGCGCGCCGTGGCGAAGCAATGCGCTCGGTAACAGAACCGATTGGTCTCGTTCACGCTCGCGCAACACTCGTCGTTAAATTTGCACGCGCCGCAAGCATCCGCGCGGATCACGTGCCGCTCCGGGATGCCGTGAAACGAAAAGACGACGGCGTCAAAAGGCCGGCCGGCCGCGCTTTCTTCCTGACGCAGCAGCTCGCCCGCCTGCCTTGCGTAGGGATCCAGAAAGCCGGGATGTGCAAAAAAGGGCGCAAGCGTACTGATCGCGGGAATATTCCAGTGCGCGCAAAGCTCGCTGTACACTCGGTCCAGACTGGAGGCGCTGGCGGCCGTCGAATACTGGGGATACAGCGGCGCAATTTTGATCCGATCCACGCCGGCCGTGCGAAATTCGGCCAGGGCGGACGCAATTGACGGCGAACCATAGCGCATCGCCAGGCGCACGACATATCGGCCCGGCGCAGTCCGCTCGAGTTCGCGCTCCACCTTGACGGACAAATCCCGGGAATGCGCCACCAGGGGCGACCCGCGTTCGGTCCAGATCTTCGCGTAGGCGTGCGCCGAGCGGCGCGGCCGAAACGGCAGAATGATCAAATTGAGCAAGAGAAAGCGCGCGAAAGCCGGAATGTCGATTACGCGCGGATCCGAGAGAAACTCGCGCAGGTAGCGCCGCACCTCGCGCGGGCGCGGGGCGTCCGGCGAACCCAGATTGATTAGAAGAATTCCCGTTTTGTCCATAGTCTCCCGTATGCTTGCGCCGTTCCGGCCCGCGCTGCAGCCCCTTCGCCCCGAGCCGAACCCGGAGCGTCGTGCAGGCGGAACCGGCGACCAACGCCGGCCGGATTTTCGCTGGCCACCAGCGGCCGCGTCCGGTACGCTGTTCCCATTATGAAAGAAGAAGTCCGCAAACTTAACGACAAGCTCGCCGACGTCCTCAAGGAAATCACGCACAATCTTGCCGAGCGTTCGGCCGGAAGCGGCGGCATCTCCGTCGAAAAAATGGACGAAAACCAACTCGTTCACTACAACCTCGCCTATCACACGGCGGAAACCAATATTGCTAATTATTTCGCAGAATACGCCTGGAACGCCGAGAACAAGACCGGCAAACTTGAACAGGACATGGCGGCAATTTTCGCCGGCGAGGCGTTGAATCGCCTGCGCGGTGAAATCGCCGGACGCCAGCAGGAATACGGCGTCAAAGACGAAACCCTGAATCAGTTGTTTTCCCCGGAACTGAATCGCCTCATCCAGGAGGCGCAAAAATCGGAACGCTACAACTTCGTGGGCGATGAGGCCCTCGCCGGCAAATACGGCGCGGTTGCGCTCTCGGAAGATAATCAAACCCTGCAGGAGACATTTCGCGGCTTCGCCAACGACGTGGTTGCTCCGAGAGCCGAACACGTGCACCGCCACGACGACTTTATTCCGGACGAAATCTTAAACGGCCTCGTGGAAATGGGCGCCTTCGGCATCACGATCCCCGGCCAGTACGGCGGATTTTTTGACGACTACGGCAACACCGGCATGATGATCGTCACTGAAGAACTTTCGCGCGGCGGCCTGTCGATCGCGGGTTCGCTCATTACGCGTCCGGAGATCTTAAGCAAAGCGATCCTGAAAGGCGGCACCGACGAACAAAAAGACAAGTGGCTGCCGGCGCTCGCATCCGGCGAACGGTTCAACGCCATCGCGGTTACCGAGCCGAACTACGGTTCCGACGTGGCCGGCATGAAAGTCACCGCTGACAAGGTGGAAGGCGGTTGGCTCTTAAACGGCGTGAAAACCTGGTGCACCTTCGCCGGCTACGCCGATACGATTCTGGTCCTCGCCCGTACGGAAAAGGATCCGGGCCTCAAGCACAAAGGGCTCTCGATCCTGCTCGCGGAAAAGCCGCGCGACAAGGGCCACAAGTTCGATTACAAACAAGAAAATGGCGGCCGCATGGAAGGCAGCGCCATTGCAACCATTGGCTATCGCGGCATGCACAGTTTCGAAGTAAACTTCGATAATTACTTTGTGCCGGACGAGAACCTGATTGGCGGAGAAAAAGGTCGTGGTCAGGGCTTTTATCTGCAGATGGCGGGCTTCGCCGGCGGCCGGGTGCAGACGGCGGCGCGCGCCAATGGCGTAATGCAGGCGGCGCTCGAAGCGGCCTGCCGCTATGCGGGGGAACGCAAGGTCTTTTCGAAACCGATTGCAGACTACCAACTCACCAAATGGAAAATCGCGCGCATGGCGATGATTGTTCAGGCCTCGCGCCAGTACAGCATGCACGTCGCGCGGCTGATGGACGAGCACAAGGGTCAGATGGAAGCGACTCTGATCAAATTTTACGCCTCGCGCATCTCCGAGTGGGTTACGCGCGAAGCCATGCAGATTCACGGCGGCATGGGTTATGCGGAAGAATACGCAGTATCGCGCTACTTTGTGGACGCGCGCGTGTTTTCGATCTTCGAGGGCGCGGAAGAGGTTATGGCGCTGCGCGTGTGCGCGCGCGACATCCTGAATTCCGCCCTGCCTGCGGCTGCGCGCTGAGCGCGGCGATCAGGCCGGACTGGCGTCTTTTTTGGCGAATACAACAGGAGGAAAGCAATGGAACTTCGTATGGGACCCGAGGTCGGCCTCAAAAAGGCGGCCGCTTATGAACCGCCGAAACTCAAATTGACGGAAAACCCGGCCAACCTGCCTAACTCCGACTTCAGTAACCGGGAAGCCGAACAGATTCAGCGTTCAAGCGCCGCAACGCGCCCCTCGGACGTGCAGGATCGCTTTCAGGTTCTCGGTAACTCGATCAACATCCAGGCCTGAACCTTGCGGAGTCGCGTCGCTCCGCCGCAGACGCTCCTTTACAGGGCCCGGTCGAGTATTTCACGCAAGGTCCGGGTCCGCGCCACGGCAGCTGCGGCGTGGCGCGCGCTCTGCAGCTCCAGCGCGGCGTCCAGATCCGCCAGGGCCCGCGACTTTTCTTTGCGACGCGCCCACGCCAGGGCGCGCGCCTCCAGCGCCGTATCGTGATAGGCCTGTAAATCCCCTTGCTCGCAGGCGAGCACGTACAGCGCATCAAACTCCGCCGGCGCTTGCGCCGCGTCTCGCGCAAACGCGCCGGAAGCCGCCAACGCCTCATCGATAACAACCGCCAGTCGCAGTCGGGCGAGCCACTCCGCGCGGCGGCGGCCCAGGCTGCGCCAGATGCGGAGGGTGCGCTGTTTGAGATCCGCGGCGGTTTCGTAGTCGCCCAAAAGACGTCGGTGTTCGCCGATCCGACCCAACAGTCGGCCCAGATCCGCCTGGTTTTTCTCTTCGGGTTGGCGCGCGCATAGCGCTTCCAGGCTTTCACGCTCGCGTTCTTCTTTCGCAAGCCAGGCGCGTAAGCGCTCGGGGCGCCGCGCTACTTCGCAGAATATCGCCGAAAGGTCCGCCGCGTCGGCTGAGTCCATTTATCGGGCATCGGACGCAGCGCTCGGGGCGTCGACTGAATCTCCAAGCAAACGACGCAGGCGCCGACCCAATTCGTAGTTGCTGATGACTCCGCGAAAGTACTCGGCGCCGGGCCCCGCGCCAAAAAGGCCCACATCGACGCCAGTGTGGCCGTAGGTGGACCAGCCGATGCCCGCCCGGCCGGAAACAATGCCGGCGATGGCGAAGCGCCGATTCGCCGGCTGCAAAACACGCTCCGCATAAAATGCGCGCTCGGCTTCCGTGAGTCGGGCGACGCCGGCGTAGCGCTGCAACGTTGCGTCAAGACTGAGTCCCGACTCAATGCGCTGCGCCATAACGTGAGCCGAGGCCTGTACGCCCAGCAGCCGTTCGACTCGAAAATCGTACGGCGAAAGACCTTCGGCATTCACTGCACCCAGGGACAGCCCGCCCGTTTCATGGTCGGCCGTGGCGAGCACGAGCGTATCGCCGCGACGCGCAGCGTAGTCAAAAAGATACTGCATGGCGCGATTGTAATCGGCCAGTTCGGCGACCAGCGCCGCCGCGTCGTTGTCGTGACCGGCATGATCGATGCGACCCGCCTCCAGCAGCAGAAAGAATGGTCGCCCGTCCGCCGCAAGCAGGTCCAGCGTACGCGCCGCCACGTCGCGCAGCTCCGGCTGAAGCCGGTCCGCGCCGCGATCAATTGCGTAGTCGAGATGACTTTCCGCAAGTAAGGCCAGCGCCGGCAAACGCTTGAGCGCACGCAGTTCTTGCAGATTTGATGCAATGGCGCGCCCCCGGGCGCGCGCTTCTGCGATCAGATCGCGTTCGTCCGTGCGCTTCCCGCCGCGCTCCTCAGGCAGGAACTCGCGCCGCCCGCCGCCGACGAGAATATCGATCGGTCCGGCGATTTGTTGTTCGGCAATGCCAATTTCGTTCGTGCGCAGGCTAACACTGGCGCTGAACGCAGCCGGCGTTGCGTGCGTAATGCGCGTATTCGTCACAACGCCCGTCGCCCAACCGCGGGCGGAGAGCCACGGCAGCAGCGTTTCGCAGGGCCGACCGGAGCGATCGGCGCCGATCCGAGCGTTGTTCGTGGATATCCCGCAGCTGTAGGCGGTCGCCGCGGCCGCACTGTCGGTAACTGGAGCATTGGCCGAGGCGGTGCGGACCAGGCCCAGGGGCGCAGCGTCGAGCGCCAGCGGTGCGCGGGCGGCGGCGCGCGCGAGGCTGTGCTGCGCCGGTCCGTAACCGTCGGCGATAACAAAGACCACGTTGCGGGGGCGCGCTTGCGGCGGCGGCGCGTCCGTCGTCGCGGGCGGCGTACAGCCAAGCCATAGCGGCAAACACGCCAGAAGCGCTTTGTGTCGAAATCCACGCACAGCCAGGCTCTACGTCAGCTAACGACAGCGCTGCAACAGGGCGGCGCCATTTCTTTTACGATTATGTGAAAGGTCGAAACTGCGCGGTCCGGGCGGGGCCCGTCCCAACCAAGCTTATTCGTTGTAAAAAAGCTCGATTAGATGGCCGTCCGGATCGGAGATCAGCAGGGACTCGCCGCCTTCAATGGCGATGGGGCCTTTGATGATTTCGATGGACTTTTTTTCCAATTCGCTGATGGCGTTGGTGAAGTCGTCCACGTCCAGAATGAAAGCGAGGCTGGTTTCGCCAGGATTGGTAATCTGCGACCGATACCCGGGCACGAGGTTCAGGCGCAGGGAAACCGGATCGAGATGTACAAGCGCATGCTTTTCCGAACGTTCTACGACGTCGAAATCCAGCACGTTTTCGTAGAAGTCGATCGACCGTTGCAGGTCGGCGCTTCCCAGCGAAATATGGTGGAGCCCTTCCAGTAAGATCATATTCCGTCCTGTTTCCTGAACCGGGCTGCGGACGCGCCGCATCGCCCTCCGGGCAGAATCTCGACGCCTGGCCCTGCTTTCAACGAATTTATGAAATCGCGGTTCGAACCGCCTGGAAAGATCGAAAACCGGCCTGAATCCGGTCAAGCTTCGGCGAATCTGGACGAGTACAAGAGTATGGCGTCCTCATTTTCTTCGGCCCGCCGCCGCCCCGCTCGGGCGCTCGCCGCCCTGCTTTTTTGCATTTTTTTCGCAGCATCCGCAAGAATTCAGGCGGAGACGCCGCCGCCCGGCGCGCCAGGCGGTCGGTTTCAGTTTCGACTGGCGCCGGGCGAATCCCTTGCAGTGGATAAGTATCAGGATATCCGCGTTTTTGACGGCACGGCCTGGAGCAGCCGGGAGGAAAAAAACCGCATCGTGCTGAAGGTGGCCGGCCGCGAGGCCGCCGGCGCCGCGCTGGAAGGCGCTTTCCTGACCTACAGCCGCAGTCCGCGGCAGACGGGCGAATTCCGTCGCGATCGCGACTTCACGAGCCGCTTTATCATCGCTGACAACGGACAGTACATAGTGCCGGATGAATTCATCATGCCCAATTTGCGCAGCCTGCCGACTTTTCCCGATCGGGAGCTTTCGCCGGGCGACGCGTGGCAGGCGGAAGCGCTGGAAACCATGGATTTTGGGCCGGAGAAGATTCGCATACCGCTCAAGGTGGACTACGCCTACCGCGGACCGGCGCCGCTCGAACTTGAAGACGGGACCAAGGCGGAGTTTGATCGTTTTACGTACGCCTACTCGTTTAATCAGCCGACCCTCGCGCGCGCCGGCATACTGCGCATCAGCGGATATTCGTCCTGCGAACTCTGGTTTGATCGCGAGCGGGGCGTTCCAGTGTACGATACGAACCGGCTGGTCTACAATTTCCTTCTGGCGGACGGGTCAACGCAACAGTTTCTCTTTCGCATCGACAGCTGGTGGCGCAAGACGGCGACCGACACGCCCCAGGATCGTCGCCGCATGCACGATGAAATCGTCCAGAGCCTGGCGACCGATGAACCCGACTCGCAAGTCCGCGTGCGTGAAACGGATGAAGGCGTAATACTGGAAATGGACGCGATACTTTTCGACCACGACTCGGCGACCCTGACGCGCGAAGCGCGCAGCCGCCTCGAAACGATTGCCGGAGTCCTGAATCGCTATCGCGAACGCGAGGTGCGCATCAGCGGACACACGGACTCAAGCGGAGCGGCGACCTACAATCAACGGCTTTCCGAAGATCGGGCGCGCGCCGTCGTACGCGCCCTGCAGAATCAGCACAACGTGGATGGACGGCGCCTGTCGTATCAGGGACGCGGCGAAACGCAGCCCATCGCGCCCAATACGGACGCCGACGGGCGGGCGCGCAATCGCCGCGTCGAGGTTCTGATCGTCTCGGACTGATCGTTCCGGCCTGCGGGCCTCAACCCAGCAGCGAAAGCGCCTTTTTCGCGCCGTTGTGATTCGGATCAAGCTTGAGGGCCGCCTCAATCAGCTCGCGGGCGCGCTGATTGTCGCCCAGCAATCGATACGAGTCGCCCAGGTTGACCAGGTTCGCAATCCGCGCCGGCTGCAATTCCCGCACGCGTTCGCCTGCGTCGCGCGCCTGCTCAAACTGACGAGCTTGCTTGTAACACAATGACAGATTAAACCAGATGTCCGCGTTATTGGCGTCCAGTTCCAGACATTCTTCGTACGCACGTCGCGCCTGCTCGTAGTCGCGGCGTTCGTAGGCCGCTTGTCCCAGCACCAGCAAAGGCGCGAGGCCCGCTCCGGGCAGATCGGCTGCGGCGCGCAATTCCTGGACGGCGCCGGCGTAGTCCCCGCTTTGCAGCAGTTCTTTGCCGTGGTTGACGCGCGTGGGGATGTCGCTCGCCATTGCGTGCGCTTCGTGAAAGCCGATGCGAATCAGGCTGAAGTCATCCGTAACTTCGCCGCTCGCCTTAATGCGATCCACAATTCGATCCAGTTCGCCGTCGCAATCCTCGACGATGCGTCGAAACAGGTCATGGTCTTCATTGATGATTCGGTCCTTGCCGGACTCCGGGCTGAGTTCCAGATCATCGCGGCCGTCCGAGCCCACAAACAAGACGTCGCCCGGCTGCAGCTGCTGCTCGAGCACGCGAAACTTGAACTCCGACGGCGAACCCAGCTTCCGCAGCAAGAGTTCCTGCTCCAGAAAAATCGCCGCGCCCGAACGGTACAGCACGCACCACGGATGCTCGGCGTTAAAATACACCATGCGGCCCGTACGTTCGTTAATGAGTCCGATCACGGCCGAGGTAGTCATGCTGCCGTCAAAGGTGCGGAAAATATCGTTGAGCTCGCGATAAACCTCCGCCAGCCAGGCTTCCGGCGATTCCGCCAGCACCCGGTCGTTTCCCGCGGAACGCGCCATGATATTGTTCAGGGCCGTCCCCATCACAATCGCGCCGCCCGCGCCCTGCATGGATTTGCCCATAGCGTCGCCGTTGCAGAACATAATGTACCGTTCCGGTTGATTCGCCTCGCCGAAACGCAGATTACCCGTTACGCAGATATCGCCGCCCACTTCCGCCTCGCGGCCGCGAAAACTGAAGTGTTTCTTTTGTTCGAGAAAAAATCGCGTGGATACGAGCTGCGACTTATTCCAGTTCGTCATTAAAGGACGACAGATTATGGACGTAAGATAATAGTCGCCGTCCTGCTGATTCTTCAGCGTCTGCACTTCATCGAGCGTATTCTTGAGCTCGGCCGTCCGCTCGCGCACGCGCAATTCCAAATTTTCCGCATGTTCCTGCAGCTGACGCTTGCTGTCGAGAATGCTCTTTACCATGCTGTTGAAATTTTCAGAAAGATACCCGATCTCGTCCTGCACCAGCACCGGTATGCGCACTTCGAGGTTGCCGGTATTCACCTCGCCCACGCCGGTAATCAGCGTATTCAACGGGCGCACCAGGTTGCGCGCAAAAAACATCGGATACAGAATCAGGATCAGGACCGCCAGAGCGATCGTGACAAAGGCGATCAATCGCGACGACTCGTCCTGAAAGCGCCGATAGTTTTCGTAGGGATAGCCGACCTCCAGCAAACGTCCGCGCGCCTCGTCCGCCACATGAAAGGCGAAATACAGACGAGTGGAATGCAGGTCCGCCGCGCGCGGCCGGCGCACTTCGAATTCGCGAGCCGCGAGCGCCTGGATCATGCCCTTGCGGGCCTCGTCCAGATTAATGCCGGATTCAGATTTTTGGAATTCCATGCGGGCGGAATCGCGCAGCGAACCCTCCAGAGGAAAGCTGATGATATACGCAACATTAGATTGCGGATCCGGCGCAGCCGTGCGGAAGCTGCGCGCTTCAAAGATGTGAAACGCATCGTAGTTGCGGTCGCTGCGAATCGACACAATGGTCGAAAGAGCCTGCACAACCAGCAGAATCGTCACGAGAGAAATGCCGACGATTTTCGTCATGAAGCTGGTGCGCTCGACGGCATTGTTGATGAAGACAATTGTAATGGCGAAATAGCCCAGCAACGTGGCGATGACAAAGACTTGCTGAAAATGCAAATACGCGAGGGCGCCGCTCTGCATCAGCGAATTAGCGAGGCCGGGAATGAAGGTCGGAATCAACATTGCGATCGTCATCTGGAGCGCGGCGCGGCGTTCTTCCCCCTCCAGCCGCCGGATTTTGCGAATCATTACGACCAGAAACCAGACCACCAGCACAAGTATGAACACTCCCACCCGTCGACCGTAGGCGGGAGGGTAATTAAAGACTTCGCCATTAAATTGAAACGTCGGGATTGTATGCAGAGCGCGATACATGAACTCAGCGGTGAGGCCCAGGCTGATGAGCGCGCCAAGTATCAGCGAAACGCGCGCCTCTTTGGGAAAATCGTTGCGCGGATAATAATAAGCGAACTGCACCACGGCCACCAACGCGACAAAGACCCCCGGAATGGTAAGGAAGCGATGGTAGGCGCCAATCGGCGTCGGCGCCAGGGCGGACCAGAGATAGCCCAGATCCAGGATAAAGGCGCCCAGATAAATCACCGCCAGGTAGCGGGTTGCCGGAGCTTTGTTCTTTAAGAGGGCCAGGTAGCCAAAGAGCAAAATAGTGAAAATGCAACAGACGAGCGTGCCCACCGCCCACGAGTTAAAAAAGAGCATGAGCGGAGCGTAGCGTTACGCCCGAGGGCCGGCAAGTGGAATCTGCGGTCGCTCAGGATTTGGAATCGTCTCCGGCTCGAATTATGCGCGCCGGTCCCCGTAAAGCCGTCGCACGCCCCAGTTCTGAGCAGCGGCGCCCCAGGGCCAGTTTCCAGGGCGAGGGCCGCGGCGCCACCGTGACGTATAGCGCGAGTTCTTTGCCGGCGCGCCGGGCCAGTTCGACCTTCAGCCGCAGAATTTCATCGCGCACGATTGAGATCGAGCGCCCCAGGCCGCTCCAGAAGTGCAAGCGGCCGCGCGCGCGCTCGGGCAACTCATCGGGGTTTAAGACCATATGGACGACGATTACGTCAATCGCCGGGTCATCGATCCATTGTTCGAACGGAACCGGATCGGCGACGCCGCCGTCCCAGTAGTGCGATTCGTCGATCTGGCGGGCGGCAAACATGCCCGGCACCGCGCAACTGGCCAGAATGTATTCCGCCAGGGGGCCGCGATCAACGATTTCAGAGGCGCCGCGCGACAGGTTCGCCACTGACATGGATAACGGCGTCTCGCAATCTTCAATTTGCAGATTGCCGACGCTTTCCTGTAGCATGGCCAGCGCACGTACGCCGCGAATCACCCCGGTGCGGCCGGCGATCGTTCCCAGAGTGGCCAGCAGCCGCAGCCAGGCGCCGCGTTCCTGGAATATGCGCGCCATCTCGGGGCGCGAGGCGAGTTCCAGAATTCTGGCCGGCGGCATGCCGGCGGCGTAGAGACCGGCGACCAGGGCGCCGGCCGAGGCCCCCGCCACTGCGGCCGGCTTCTCGCCAAGGGACAAAAATCCGTCCAGAAATCCCGCATGCGCGTAAAAGCCAAAGAAGCTCGAGTTCATGCACAAGCCGACGCGGCGCTTGCGTTGGAATATGCGTTGAAGTAAATTCATAAGTTCGTCCAGGCGCGGCCGCAGAGAATTGAATTGTCCTCTACGGTCGCTTTGCGATCTTCGTCCAGATGACGGCGTGCGCGCCGCCAAGAATTCTCCCCTATGGCATCCAAACCACTTACCGCAAGAAACTCCGATAAATACAAGCTTTATCAGGAAGCCGTCCAGAACGTCGAGTTCGAAGTCGGCATGGTCGAGCGCTTTTACAAGCAACTCCGCAAGAAGAATCCAAAGCTCTTAAAAGAGGACTTCTGCGGATCTTTTGCGCTCTGCTGCGAGTGGGTGAAGCGCAACAAGGAATACGAGGCGATCGGCGTCGATCTGGACGCCGAAGTGCTCGAATGGGGCCGCAAGCATAACTTGAGCGAGCTCAAGCCCGCCCAACAGGAACGCGTCCGCCTGGTCAAGGCGGATGTGAACAATGTCGCATCGCCCAGGGTCGACATTGTTTGCGCTTTCAACTTTTCGTATTGGATTTTTCAGACGCGCGACCTGCTCCGCAAGTACTTCAAGAACTGTTACAAGTCGCTCAAGTCGGACGGAATTCTGGTGCTGGACGCCTTTGGCGGATCGCGCGCTCACACGGAACAGGAAGAACCGCGGCGCTGCACGGGTTTCACCTACGTCTGGGAGCACGCCAGCTTTTCGCCGATCACCCACGAGATGACGTGCAAGATCCACTTTAAGTTCAAAGACGGCAGCATGATGCGCAACGCGTTCCGTTATACGTGGCGTTTGTGGTCGCCGGCGGAAACAACCGAACTATTAAAGGAAGCGGGCTTTCGAGACGTGCAGTTTTATTTCGAAGGCACCGATCAAAAAACCGGCGACGGTAACGGCGTGTTTCGCCGGACGGTACGCGGCGAAGCGGCCGAGTGCTGGATCGCTTACATCGTCGCTACAAAGTAGCAGGTCGCCGACGGCGTTCGCACTGCGCGCCGGCGGGCGTGCGCCCCGCCCTCAGAATAACACAAAAAGCAGCACCCCGCCCAGAAGGATCACCCCCAGCGCGGCCAGCATGATTAACAGCGGCGCGCCAATCAGCCCTCGATCGGCCAGCGCGCTCTGGCCGCCGCGACCTTTGACCTCGGCGGCTGTGCGGACCTTCAGATTCAGGTTCTCTTCCTTTATGAAACCTTTCTGCCCGCCGGGCAAATCCAGCTTCACCAGCATTTCGCCGGACTTCTTTACGGATCCGATGCTGCGCACGGTCGCAGTAATTTCCGGCGCGCCCGGCTGCTGATTGAGTCCCTGCATTTCCACGTAACTCGCCGTCCGCGGCGCCTTTAAATCTTTGAAGCGCACGCGAATGCGTTCGCCTAATTGGAGACGCGACACCGGCATTCCCATGAATGGAGAAATTACAAATGCGAGCGGCAACATGCCGCTGAGATCCTCATCCGGCTCCGCCGGGCCGCCTGCGGACGGCGCGGGCGCGTCGGACGGGGACGGCGAATCGGCGCCTTCTTCGCGGACCGCGAACTGAAACACCAGATTTTTCTGGCCCAGCGCGACCTCAAGCTCCAGACTCAAGTCATATTGCAACGCATCGAGATCGCCTTCCAGCAAGCGCTGGGTGACGCGTTCGGCCCACTCCATATTCTTGAAGCGAGTACCCACAAACCGCTGTATATCCAGCGTTGCGCGTTCATCTGCGCGGCCGGCGAACACTTCGCTTTTTTGCCAGGCTACAAACTCACGAAACGAACCGTTCAGATCCGCAGACAAAAACTCCGCAGATTCGCCGGCGACCGCGGCGACCTCGGAGATCGATTTGGTCTTGGGCTGCACAAGCAGCGCAAAGACGTAAAACATGCCGCCGGGCGCAGCCACGCGAGCTTTCAGAGTAATCGGTCCCATTTTATGGAATCCTCCCCGCCGCGTCCGGCGTTACGGATTGGACGGCGCTTTCGTTCGGAGCCTTACGGTTCAGCGCGGAATCTGGCGCAAGCGTGAGCCAGACCAGCGCCTCGCTGGCGCGCAGGTTGGGCAGAAGCCCGATTGAGCCGCGATCGCTGAAACATGCCAGGCGCAGGCGGCGAATATCTTTGACCTCGCAGAAGTCCTCAAAATCCAGGACGGAAAAGAACTGCACGTTGGGGCTTTCATACCAGGGCGCGCCGTTGGAGGTCTGCCGCGGGCTGCGACCGCTGAAAACGAGCTGTAGTCGCGAGCGCCAGTACGCAAAATTCATATAACCGACGATCACCTGCCTGCTGACGCGAAACGACTCGCGTAAGACCGTCTCCGGCGAAAGCAATTCCTGAAAAGTGCCGAGCAGCAATATGAAGTCGAAGCTGTCGTCGCCATATTGATCCAGGCCGTCCAGGATATCGCCCTGGTGGACAATCAGGCCGCGCTCCACGCAACGCGCCACCATCTCCGGATCCTTCTCCACGCCCTCGCCGCGCACGGAACGCGCCTGCACCAACTGCGCTAGAAAGCCCCCATCTCCCGAGCCCAGGTCCAGCACTCGCGAACCGGGCGGAATCCATTCGATTACCTTGCTGTAAACGAAATCGTTCATACGACGCGCGCCGCCGGCGCGATCTTCGCCGCGGCAAAATCCTGTTCCAGAAAATTGCGCAGAATGCGCGTGAACTCCGGATTCTTAATCAAGAAGGAATCGTGCCCATAAGGCGTTGCCAGGTTTACATAAGTGGCGCGTACGCTGGAGCGCTTGAGTGCGCGCACCAGTTCGCGCGATTGGGCCGGCGAATACAGCCAATCCGATTCGAAGGAAACCACCAGATACCGCGCCTGAATGCGCGCCAGAGTCTCGCTGGCGGGCTGCCCGTCCAGCGCATCGAACATATCCAGAGCCTTGGTGATGTACAGGTAAGAATTGGGATCAAACCGGCGCACAAAGCTCTCGCCCTGATGATGCAAATAGCTTTCGACGGAAAAAAACGCCGGGAAGAGGTCTTCCTTGGTCGCGGGACGTTGCAGGCGCCGGCCGAATTTCGTGTGCATGGAGTACTCGGACAGGTAGGTGACATGTCCCACCATGCGTGCCACCGCCAGGCCATGTTCGGGACGCGCCGCCTCGTAGTAGTCGCCGCCGTTCCAGAGAGGATCCGAAATGATCGCCTGACGCCCCACTTCGTTGAAGGCAATCTGCATCGCCGAATGGGCCTTGCACGACGCGATCACGACTGCATTGCGCACGCGTTCCGGATAATCCATAGACCAGGCCATCGCCTGCATACCGCCCATGGAGCCGCCCATGACGGCGAAAAGCTGATCAATGCCCAGGCGGTCGATCAGCGCCACCTGCGCGCGCACCATATCGCGAATGGTCACCGGCGGGAAGCCCATTGCGTAACGCTTGCCGGTTTCCGGATTCAGCGCGGCGGGACCGGTCGAGCCATTACAGCCGCCAATGACATTCGAACAAATTACAAAGAAGCGATTGGTATCGATCGTCTTCCCCGGGCCGACGTGAAAGTCCCACCAGCCCGGCTTGCCGCTGTCCGGATCAATGCCGGCGACATGCGCGTTGCCTGACAGGGCGTGGCAGATCAGAATCGCATTATCGCGTGCGGCATTCAGCTCGCCAAGGGTGAGGCATGCAACGTCGACGAAAGGAAAGACGAAGCCCGATCCGGTCTGAAAGCCTGGCAAGCGCAGGATTTCCGGGCGGGTGAAGCCGAGGTCGGATTGATAATCGCCGATGGCCTGATCCTGAAGGTCCGTATCGGTCAGTTTATCTTCTGGTTCGAGCATGCGAATAAAGGAAGAAGCGACGCAAGCGCTCACAGACTTGCGACCTGGGCCAACTGACAAGCATAAAACGCCGCTGCGTCGGTCGAACACGCCGGGCTGCTATTCCTGCTGCAGCCGCTCGAAAAAATCCGGAGCCGCCTCCAAACCTGAATCGTCCTTTGCGTATTGCGGCCGCAGTTGGCCCGGTGCAAGCCAGGCCTGATCGTAGCGCGCTTGCGACTCGACAAAGTAGGGCGCAAAAATATCGATCAGCGCGGGCTGAATCAAGAACGAATCTTCCTGGGAAATCCGGCGCTCATCCTTCATGAAGGTGGTCTGGTTGATCGGCGCATCGTGCGCCAGCCGCCGTTTCAATTCCGCAGCCAGCGGACCGCGCAACGCAGGCGCCGGATTTTCGCCGCCTGTCTGCATCAGAACCGCATCGCCAACAGCCAGCGCCGCGCGACAGAACCAGCCGCGGCGACCGCGCTGTTCTAATTGTCGGCGCGTGCGCAGGCAAAAATCGCGCAGGCGCAGGCCTTCAAAGTACAACTGAAAAAGCAAGCGTCGTTCACGGAAAAGCAGCGTACGTAAGGCTTCGCGATCCGGCGGCGCATTTGCATCCAGTAGCCGAACGCCGGTGATCGACGCAGTCCCGCTCAGCGGAATCAAGTCGCACTCGAGCATGCGCGTACGAAAGTGCTCGCAAAACAAATTCCATTCGCGTTGCAACTCGTAGATGGCGTCGGCGACGGATAGCCGCTCCCCGTCGCGCGCAAAGTCGCCCGCGCGGTCGTTAAGTTCGGGGAAATAGAAGCCAAGCGCCGCATAATAACCGGGCTCAGGGCGCATGGGACGATCTTTCTGGAAGCGCTCGACGGCCGACGGAGGCAGCAGCGCCTGCAACAGACGCGTTTCGCGAGCGCGAACATGATCCCGTTCTCGACGCACGCGCAGGTCCGCGCGGCGGCGCGCAAGCGCCCGGAGTTCGGCGCGGCGACGCCGCAGATCATACGCGAGAATTAAGAATGCCAGCGCGAGCGCCGCGAGAACGATTACGATCTCACGTTCCCCGGGCGGCGCGACATCCTGCAGGATGCGGTAGGCGATTACGCCCAGGGCGAAAAGCGCGGCGAACCAGCCGGCGCGGAGGCGCGGTCCGGACGCCGCCAGACCGTACACGGCGGGCAAGAAGCGCAACAGGGCGACAAAGCCGTAGCGATGCGCAGCGGCCAGGTAAACGGTGAGCGGCAGGCCGACCACGGTCCGATTCAAATATTGCAATAAGAGGAAGCGCCGCCGCGTTATGCGACCGGCCCGGTAGCGAGCGACCAGCCACGCGTCCAAACACAGCTCCGCGCCGGCGCCCAGGGCGAAAAAACCGAACTGAAACAGGCCGCGGGGCTCCGCAAAGAAGCGCTGCAGGAACAATACGAAGATCGGAGCGAAACAGGCGAAAAGACTCAGCTGGAGCGAAGGATCCAGAAGGAGTTCTTTAATTCGAACCAGGCGCTCACTTCTGGATGGTGCCGACATAGATCCGACGAGCGCCCGCCTGTCGCAGTACGTCAAGGATCTCAACAACCCGTCCGTAGCCGGCCGCCTCGTCCGCGTTGAGGACGACGC
This sequence comes from Leptospirales bacterium, assembly GCA_036170535.1. Classification (GTDB taxonomy): domain Bacteria; phylum Spirochaetota; class Leptospiria; order Leptospirales; family Leptonemataceae; genus SSF53. The sequence continues at coordinate 19,360 of JAVHPJ010000232.1, forward strand.
CCAGGTCGCTGCGTTTTTGCACCAGAGCGGCGATCTCCTGCTTGAGTTCGGCGGGGGTAATCGGCCGAGCATCGAGGTACATCTGGCCGGCGCGGTCCAGGCCGACCGTGACGCGCTCCGGAGCGCTTGTGTCGGAAACGCTGGCCCCGGGCAGATTGATATTCAGGCCGCTGGAAAGCAGTCCCGGGGCGGCAATCATGAAGATAATCAAGAGCACGAGCACCACGTCCGTAAACGGCACTATATTAATGCCGCTGAACAGACTGTCAGCGTCGGAACGATCGCGATACCGCACCATCGCTCAGGACCCAAAACCCGAAAGCGAGGTTTTCAAGCGACTGGCCGCGATCTCCATTTCGAGCACGAGGCCGTTAACTTTCTTACGAAAGTAGTTAAAGGCGATGGTAGCCGGAATTGCAACAAACAACCCGGCGGCGGTGGCGATCAACGCCTCCGCAATGCCGGCATTCAGTTGGTTCATGCCCGCACCGCCCTGGGCGCCGCCGCCTGCACCCAGGCTCATAAAGGCGCGAATAATTCCGAGCACCGTCCCGAGCAGGCCTATATACGGACTTACCGTGCCGAGCGTTGCGAGCACGCCCAGGTAGCGCTCCATCTCCGGCGCCTTTTCGGCGATCGCTCGACTCTTTACTTCTTCAAAAAGCCCGTCCGGGGGGGCGCCGGACCCGGGCGCAGTAGACAGACACTCGGCCAGCACGTATCCGACCGGTCGTGAGCGCAGCGTCGCATCTTTTGCGACGTCCAGACGCGCTTCCTTGTTCAGGCGCTGCAGCAGCGCATCCACCGCTTCGCGCGGACCTTCCATCTTGCCGGAAAAGTAAATGATCCGTTCGACGATCACGGTCAGTGAAATAATGGAGCAGAGAAAAAGTACAATCAGGGCGGGGCCGCCGGCCTCAATCAAGCCGGTCCAGGTGAAAAATTCAGCCATCGAGTCAGGTAAGGCCCGGATAGAGCGGACGGCAAGCTTTTCAGCCGCGCGGCGAACGGGGGCGAATTCGCTCCACCAATTCCCGCACCCGGCCCTCGCAGGTGCCGCAGCCGGTGCTGCAGCACGTGACCGCCTGCACCTTTTCAAAGGTGTCCGCGCCCTGGGCCACAGCCCGGCGAATCTCCGCCTCGGGCACGCGCCGGCAGACGCAGACCATGGGCGGCCGCATCAGGGCGTTTAGTGCAGCCAGCTCGCCGGCATCCATACGCTTAATATACGCTCCCCCGCCGCGAGTCGCAAGCCTTTGTTGAAAGCCCCGCCAGGAGCGGATCGCGTGCAGTACGACAAAAAACCCCGGGCGCTGGCCCGGGGTTTCTCTCGCAGCGCGGGCGACTCGCCCGCACCCGATTTTAATCGCCGATCAAGGGTAGGTGATCGACTCAACTTCGGCGGTATTCACGCGTTTCACGCCTTGCGACGTGTGCACCATGAGCACCGAACCGGTTTGAGCGATGACCGCTCCCGTCAGGGTCGAGCCGTTTTTCAGGTTCAACGTTTCCAGACGGTTGTAGTGGCGACGGATTTCCGTTTCGCTACGCAACTCGGTGCGGGAAGCTTGCTGCTCGATTTGAGTCAGAACGACTTCCTGCTTCTCGTCGCGTTCGCGGCGGAGATCTTCCACTGCGCCCTGGTCGCCGCCAGCGATGCGCTCTACCACGTCAGAGTTCACGGTGATAAGGGTGGCGCGTTCCGCCATCTCTTCCGTAGTAACAGCCGAATCGTTCACCGCAATGGAGGACGGTTCGACCGCGCTCAACTGCTGCGCAGATTGATTCGCAGCCTGGGAGATTTCAGTCGGAGCAGCGCTTTCCAGACGTTCGTTTACTTCAGTGATTTGCTGATGCACACGTTGGTCAAGAATCGCTTCGCGATTTTGATCTACCACGACTTCGTTCTGCGTAAGAGCCTGCAGCGAACGCAGATTCGCGTCCTGCTGAATTTGCTCTTGCGACAGATTTTCCAGAGCCGCAACGCGCGGAGCTACTGCTACGCGACCGTCGAGGACCTTGATGCGCGGCGCTTCGCCTTCGTTGGCGTCCACCGTAAACGTCGTTCCGCGCACACCAGCGATTGCGGTCGGGGTGACCACGCTGAAATTCTCGTTCGCCGAAGAACGCTTCACGGAAGCCATGAGGCTGCCATGCTGCATGCTCAGACGAGTGTCCGAGGCGCCTTCGCCATACAATTTTGCGATGGTAACGGTCGTGAAATTTTTGATCCGAACCGCGCTTCCGTTTTTCGTTTGAAGATCGACGGTGCCGTTCGTGGTCTTAATTACATCGTTCTCGTTGACCACCATGCCGACTTTCGCCGGGATCTCATTCTCGCCTCTGACCACGACCGCTTCGCCGCTGGCGAAGACGATGATCATGGATCGCTCGGCGGCAGGTGAATCCTTTTTACCGCAATTCAGCACCGCCGCGCCCACGGCCAGAGAGAGAAGGAGGCCGATCATTATCCGTTTGTGAGTTTTGGTAACCATGAGCCTTCTCTCCTTAGTTCTTTCCTGAGCAACACGCTTCCGGGAAATCCCGGATTTCTAAATAAATTCTGATTCGTTCCTGAACGCCTTTACTCGCCGAACAGCACCTCGTGAACCTCGTTGGCATCCACTATGAAGCTGCGCTCTTCCGTCTCGATAAAGACCCGGCGACCGCTCTGCGAAACTATCTCGCCGCGCACCGTCGAACCGTCTTTCATGACGATCCGATTGTACGAGCGACGGCGATCGGCCCGCGCTTCGAGCAGGCGTTCATCTACGCCCAACTCTTCGAGGCGTCCGGCCCCCGCACCCTCTACGCCGCGCGCCAGTTCGTCCAGATCGCGTTCATCGCGAAACTCTTCGTCCTGATTCGGCAGCACTTCCGGAACCGCGCCGGCGTCGACGATGCGCGCCAGCTGGTTCTGCTCGACATCCATCGCGCCTGACTCGTTAGACAGGCCGCGTACGGAAACCAGGCCGCGCACCACGTAGACTTCCGAAGTCGCCCCGTCGGTTGAAACGCGAAAGCTGGTGCCACGCACGCCGGCGATGGCGGTTGGAGTCCGCACCTCGTAAGAATCGCCGGGCGCCAGTCGCTCTACCAGCGACAATGCGCGTCCGCGCTCTAAATACAACCGCTCCGCGCGGTTTCTTTGCGTATTTTTTACCAATTCCGTCAGTTGTAAAAGCGAATTTTCCGTCACCCGCACTACGACTCCGCTGGAGAGCGCCAGATCCGCAGCGCCCGCGGCGCCGGTCCAGATCCACTCGCCGCGCGAAACTGCGACGCCCGGTTTGAGCGCGCGGCCGGCCTGGCCCCATTCGGCTGGCGTGGCGCCCGCTTCGCGCAGCCGCCGAACCTCGTCTTCGCTGAGTACGGCGGTAAAGCTGGCGCTGTGCAGTACAATTGCGCGCGCCACGTCCGCCTCGGGCGCGGGGGTGGCAAAATAAGTGCGATAGCCTATATACAGGCCGCCCAGACTGAGCAGCACAGCAGCGGCCGCCGCCAGCCAGACGCCCGGACGGGCGCCGCGGTCCAGGATTTGGGCCTCCGCTTTGACGCTGAGCGACTGAACCGGCTTTTGATTGAGCCAGGCGGGATTAAACTCCGGAAAACGCGGCTGCGCGACGGGGCGCGCGAGGAGCCGGCGAACGGGCTCAAATTCTGTATTTTCGGGTTTCATCGCGCGTACCGACTCCGGCCTTCCGATTCAATAACGTCCACGTCGCCCGGGTTTTGCATTTTTTTTCTGAACCGTGCATTTCAGGCGGGCTTGAGTCCCCGGCGTTCCCCGGCTCGCACGACGGCCTGCTGCGCCTTCTGGAGGGTGCGCGACGCCGTGCTGACCGAGCACTGGAGCACCCGGGCGATATCTTCCAGGCGCATATCGAGTTGAAAGCGCAGAATCAGGGCGGTTCGATGCTCTTCTTCGAGTTCGCCGAGGAGTTCGCCCAGGATCTTTTCCTGCTCTTCGGCCTCGAGACGATCGACCACGCTATCCTCAAGCCCCGGGGCCGGTTCGGCGCTGCCGGCGGCGCCCGGTCCGGTGTCATACCCCTCGACCAGGTCGACCTGACGTATGTAGAAACGCCTGGAATGGTTGATCATCAGATTGCGCGCGATGCGAAACAGGTACATCCGGCATTGCCGGTCGTCCGGCGGCGACTTCTGCTGAAAGATGCGAAAAAAGTTCAGATACACGTCCTGCAGGATGTCCTGGGCCGTGTGCTCCTCGCGCATAGAGCGAATGATGTAGGAATAGAGGTCCTTGCGGGTGTCCTCGTAGATTCGCGCGAACCTTTGTTCGATTTCAGACATGGGGCGTGTTGGGCGGAGCGAAAAAAAACGGAACGATGCGCGGTTCCCTGACCTTAGCTCTACGTGCTGCTCCTGTTACGCGCGCCGAATCTGAGTCGATATCCGATCTTTGCCGCAGCGTTCCTCTGCGCGGCATGCCTCGCCTTTACCGCCGCGCAGGCCGGACCGGTCGCAGCGCGCCCGGCTCCCAGCCTTTCGCCGACGCTGGGCGCCGCTCTCAGCGCTCGGAGCGGCCCTTTTGAGGAACTCTACTTCGCACAAGTCTTCGGAAAATCGCCCTTCGATAGGGTCGGACTGTATGAAATCCTGGTCGAATCACGGGAAGCAATCAAAAAAGAAAGCTCCGGCGCACCCGCTGTATCCGGGCCAAAAACCGACGCTTCCCGCCGTGCGTTCCTTTCGGGCGCCTGGCAGGGTAAGGAGTTCGAGTTTTTTTTCGGCCGCCGTCAGCGCCCGGGCCCCGACAGCGCATGGGATCTGGACCCGAATGCGCTTTCCCTCTTGCCCGACGTAAGCCACGGCCGGGCGACCGAGGCCGTCTTTGCGCGGGCCGGCGCCGCGCCCTGGCTGCCGGGTCTCTTCTGGATGCGGGGCGCTTCCGGCGCCGGGGTCTACTTTGCCGACCGGCGCCAACGCTTTCGCCTGGCCTGGCATCCTGTTCGGCGCGAAGGAGCGCTCGCCCTGGATCTGCCTCTGCCCTTCGCCCCGTTGCGCAGCCGGCTGTTCGCCGACGTCGTCCAACAACGCGGCGAGTGGAGCGGGTATCTCCGCGCCGCAGGGAAAGATCCGGACGGATCGCGCTTCCTGGCGGAGGCGGAGCGCCGCCTCGCCTGGGATGAACCCGCGCCCGCCTGGTCGACGCCCGGCGTCAGCGCGGATCGGGGCGCCCCGCCGCCAACGGAATTAAACGGAGATCTGCCGCTCCGTCGGGGGCGCTCCGGCGCGGTCGCCGCCTTTGTGCAATGGCAGGATTTTCTTCAGCTGGAGGCGGCCGGGCTGGATCGGGGCTACGACGCTTATCGGGTCGCCGGGGCGGCCGCCCTTCTGCCGCCGGGCGACGCCGTTTATCTGGCCCTGCGGGTGCGCTATTATGAACAGCGCGACTTTCGCCCGGCGGCGGCAATCCGGCGCTTTGCAACGCCGGCGGCCGCCCTCGGACTTGGCTGGCGCCAGGGCGCAGCGGGTCTGAGCGTGTACGCGGAATCGCGGAGCGCGGCGGCGCCGCTGGTTGAGATCGAAGCGCATGTCGAAAGCGCTGCCGGGCGGTTTGGACTCGCGGCCGCCTACTCGCGCGAACGCGAACCCATGCGCTTTTTGTTTTTGCGCTCGCCCGGCGTACTGGAAAGCGGCGCGCGCTACTACGCCGGACGCGGCGCCCTTCGACTGTACTTGCAGGCCGACGGGCTGTATTTTGGCGCAGAATCGCGGGTCACGGAACGCGGCTTTGAACGCAGCGTGTTTGTTCAGGCGCGGATTCCGCTGGACTAGCCCGGACTAGACGCGCAGTTCCTGGATGGCGTGAATAATCAAAGAAACAATGCCGGAGACAACGTAGATAATCACGATGCTGAAAAGCCCGACCGAAGCGTAGTCGGAACCGTAGCGAAAGCCCACAAAAACCAGCGTCAGCGCAATAAACGCGAGAACAATGCCGAGCCGCAAGGGCGAAAAGCGGCGCAAAACGGAGGCCTGCGGCTTGGAATAGCGAATCGTGCTGACCATCAGGAACGCGGCGACAATGTAGATGATCACGAGCACGGCTTCGGGAACATGAATCCCCTCGCCAAACGCGTTCGGCATGAGCGCGACGATGACGCCCGCGACCGGCGAAGGCAGGCCGGCGAAACTATCTTCGCGATGGATTACGTTAAAGCGCGCCAGACGATACGCGGCGCAAGCCGGATAAATCGCGGCGAACAACATGCCCGTGGGAATCAGCAAAGTCGGCGTGAGCTGGTAGTTGAACTCGTACAGTATCAACGAATACATGAGCATGCCTGGCGCAATCCCGAAGGCCGTCAAATCCGCCAGACTATCGAGCTGGGCGCCCAGGGGCGAACGCGCATTTAAAAGCCGCGCCGCGAAACCGTCCAGTCCGTCGCAGAGCATGGCCAGCAGGATTAACAGGCCCGAGAGCGTGAGCGCTTCGCGATTCCCCGGAGACGAGGCCGCAAGCAGCGCCGCGCAGAAGCCGAGCGTGAGATTAGAAAGCGTGAAAAGGTTGGGGACCCAGTTCAGCTTGAGTTTCAGTGCAGCCATGAAGAAGGGGCGCCGGGCGGCAGGGCTGCCGATGGCGTCGGATGACGGGATGGCTTACTCGCCCTCCCCTGGCAAATATCTTTTGCTGGAAACCCGGAAATCGAGACGTCGCACGGCGCGCGGAGTTTGTAACAATCGCGCGCCCAACGCGGCCACCATGCCGGCGTTATCCGTACACAGCAGTTTGCGACGGGGATACACAAGCTGGAAATCCGCTTCCAGCGCGACCGCTTCCAGGCGCTTGCGCAGGGCGCCGTTCGCCAGCACTCCTCCGGATGCGAC
>JAVHPJ010000233.1:0-26013 GCA_036170535.1 Leptospirales bacterium
TAATCGATGGCAAGCGCACGTTCGAACATCGTATGGTTGCCGAGCGAACCATCGCCGCGTCCGCCAGTAATGGGGACGGCAGGGCAAACCCTCTCTGGCGCAATTCCGAGTAAGCAATCGATCAAGACGGCCGGTCCGGCCGAGATTGCGGGTAGGAAGCAAAGAATCGCCGGGCGACCGGCGATCAAGATAAATGATGGTCTAAAACAGAATCCGGCTTACGGGCGCGCTCTCTCACTTTTTTTGCGGCTGTGACTCGCTCGATCAACCGCGTACGCGCGGCGCGCACGCCAGGCGAACAGCGTCGCGACCATAAGCATCGCCATTGCAAGCCACACAAGCGGCGGCTCGTCCAGACGTTGCACCTCTTCCAGATCTTTTTCCAGCATATCCAGTCCCGCATGCGCGCCGAGCGTTTCTTTTTGTTTGCGCCGCAGGGCTTCCTTCTGGGACTCGTTTTCGAGGGCGAGAAAGGCGGTCGCCTGGCTTAAGATGCGATGGCGAAAACTTTCGCGCAAAAGAAACCAGCGTAGTCCTGACTCTGCCGGGAAAAGAGCCAGGCGCCGCTCAAGCCCCCTGAGCGCCAGACCGCGCGCGTGCGGATTCAGCGGATCCAGCGCAGCTTCGTTCCAGACGAGCGACTCGCCCGCCGGACGCCACGTCGCAGCCGCACGCGAAGCGCCTACGCCCGCGCCATCCACAAGCGCGCGGAACTCCGCTTCGCCGGGCGCAAGCCCGAGGCCGGACGCCGCATCCGCGAGCGCGGCGCCCTGGCGAAACGCCGCATGCCGCATGAGGGCGCCGTCGAGGCTCAGCCAGAACACTTCGTCCGTTTCGGGAAGCAGCCACGCCAGGGCCGGCAAATCACCGAATGCAAAATGCGTCGTCGGCGCGGGCGAAAGCAGCACAAATATTGGAAACGTGCGATCTGAATCGACGCTTTGCCACCGGCGAAACAGCGACTGTTGAATCGCGCGTTCGGCAAAAAAACCGCCGACGCCCGCCTCGCGCGCAAGTTCGTCGAGCGTCGCCGTGAGACTCGCGTCGGTCAGCGGGCGCGGCAGCCTCGTCCAGTGCGCCTCGCGGTCCACGCAGGCCAACCGCAGTTCGCCCGCGCCCGCCGCATCCGGATTACGCTCCACAAATTGCACAATGGCGCCGGCGTAACGCGCCATCGCCTCCGCACCAGGCGAACGGAGCGCAGCGCTCGAACAATCCACAACGAACTCAAGCTGCGCCAATCGCCGGGGCTGCGACGCAGCAGCGACATGCCTCAGGCCGAGCGGCTGTAGTTGGGATTCCAGTTTACGCGTCTGTTCTGCGGAGCGCGCGGCGGGCGCGGGCAGCGCGAGCGTACGGCCGTCTATCGTCAGATTAAGCGGCCGATCATGCAGCAGGGTGAAGCCGGTAAAACGGCGTTCGCCCTTTGCAATGGGAAATACGCGCAGCTCCAGCTCGTTCGGTCCGACAAATCGCAAGAGACCGGGATCTGCGCGCTCGCTGACAATTTGCGCATAAATCCAGGTCGCCGCGCGCCGCTCCGCAAGAATGCCGGGTTCGCGCCGATCGCCAATCACCAGATAGTAGTCGCTGACCGCCGCATCCGGCGGCAATGTAAAACGCGTAACATACTGACCGGCGCCGCCGGGGGCGCGACCTTCGAGAGTCAGTTCAATTTCCGTCGCGGTAAATCCCGCCCGCGCTTCCGGCCGAGTCGTGGTACGCGTCGCAACCAACGCCGCGCCCTGGGGACGCGCAAGTCCGCGCGGGGCGAATTGCGCCTGCCGATCTGCGCCAAACCAGTTCCAGGATCGCGCCTCGATCGGCGCCCGTTCCGCGCCCAGAAAGAGTCGCTCCAGGGCCGCAATCTTGTCGTCCGGCAAGGTCAACTGGTCCAGAACGAGCGCGCGATAATAGGCGTCCAGGTACGGCGTTTCCACGCCGGCCTTTAGCTCGCGTATGCGCAGCAAAGTTTCGCCCAATACGTCCGCTGAGACGCCGCTCTCCGTCGCGCTGAAATCCGGCGTGTAGACGTAGTCGAGGGCGGCGTGAAGCGTCGCGCGGTCACGCAGATAACTCAGACTGACGAGCATCGGCAAAAACGCCAGACCGGCAGCCGCGAGGAGCAGTAACGCGCGCCTGGAAGCGATGGCGTGAAGTGCAGCGTAACTTTCGCGCAGCGCGTGTATGTGCAAAAATAGCAAAGCGAAGGGCGCAAACATCAAAAGACCCAGACCCAACAGCGCAATGGCTAAAAGTGCGAGCGGCAGATACGGCAAAAAAACCAGCGCAAAAAACAGAGTAAAGGGCGCTGCCGCAAAGCGCGCCGCCCATAGTAGAAGACCCAGGCCGGCGCTCCGGCTGACAGCGGCGGTCGGCAGCAAAACCAGCGCGCCCGTCGCCGCGGCTAACCCGTACCAAACGGGATGACTGTAATCGCCAAAAAAATGCGTCATGTCCGCGAGGCTGCTATCGCCAATCCGAATCCATTCGCCGTGACTGTTCAAAGCCAGGCCCAAAAGCGGAAAGGCCAGCGTAAACAATCCGTAAATCGGATAACGCCACGGCGACAGCGCCAGAAAGCGACCCGCACGACCGCGCGCGAGCATCCAGAGAAACTGCATCAGAAAAAATACGAAACCGAGGGACAGGGCGATAAAAAGCGCGGGCGTCAGAAAATCAGGAGCGGCTTTCAACAGACTCTGGAGCGCGTCAAATTGGAAGATGAGGGCGCTCAGTGTCGGGATCAAACATAAGGCCAGAAAATTCAGAGCTGCGCGGCGGGCCGTCACTGTATCCGGCGTAAATCGCTCCACCAGCAGCGAGAGGGCGTAGAGTACGCTCGGCGTGACGAAGGTCGCTGGAAAAGACAACAGATGATTTGCATTCCACATCCAGCGGGGCGCATCTTCGGGAACAAATCGATCCAGATTTGAAACGTACATCCACGTCCAGACCAGCGTCGCGCCCAGGAGCGTCAGCGCGACCGGCAGCGCAGGCAAGGGACGGCGAACGCGCAAATAGACCAGCGCCACGGCGGCGCAGACCAGGCAGTGCGCCGCATACCAACCGTAGTACAGCGCCCAGACCGAGCGCGTCTCGTCGCCCAGCAGCGTGCGCAGGGCGCCGTAGTCCTGATAAACGAGCCACAAATATAACGCGGCCGGCGCGGTTTGCAATACGAGCATCCACAAAGGATGTGCAACGCGGGCGAAGGGCGAAACGCGGGTCATGTAACGTCTCCAGGCAGGGCGTATCGTGTACGCGTCGGCGGCGAACCTGGCCGGAGCTGCGCTCGGGCGAGCAGCGCGCCGTAAAAAATAAAACAAACTAAATATATCGCCGCGCCGATCCACGCATGCCGCTCGGCCGCGAAGGCCGGAGCGACGCCGGCCAGTTTGAAAAGAAACACGATGCGCGCCGTGGTCGCGAGCAGGGCCAGACCATACGCGGCGCAGCACTGCAAGAGCGCGCCCTTCCAACTCGCCGCCCCCAGCAGCGCGCCGAGAACCAGCGTCAGACTGAAAAACCGCAGCCCGGAACACTCTGGCGCCAGTCGAAAGCGTAAATCGGCGCTGATGTAGCCAATGTGTTCGCCCCCGGCGTTGTAGAGATCCTGCCAGACCGGTCCCCCGGCCGCCTCGGTGGCGTAACGCAGAGGCGTAAGGAGAAAGGCGTGCGCACGAAAACTATCGTCCGGCAGAACGTAGTTGAGAACCAAAAGAACGGCGACCGCAGCCGCCAACGCTACGGCGCGCGGGGATTCAAAGAGCCAGGCGCGCACGCTAACCATGGCGGCAGTCGGCAGGCCGCCGTTTCTTCAGTCAATCCCTCGCGGGTCTCCCGCGCGCCGCCGCAACGGAGGATCAGTTCAAGCGCACCAGCTCGCTCACATCGGGAACGGATACGGACGTAACGACGGGCGCGCCGCCGGCCGCCGGGATTTCGGCGACAATTTTTGCCCCGTCCGAATTACGCACGCCGGCGAAGCTCATGTCTCCGTTCGCAGCAACGTCAAAGCTGGCGATCGAATAGTCGCCGGCGGCAAGCAGTGTAGTAAAGGTTCCACCCGCAACATTAAAGCGTCCCAGCAGACCATTGCCAAAGGCGTCTGCGCCCTGCACGTAGACGTTAGAGCCTGAGCAGCGAATTTTGCTGATGCTGTTTGCGTCGGTCCATTGGAAATTCGTGTTGGTGATTCCCGAGTTGTCCGTCACCTGATACAGACGATTGTTACTCTGATGCGTGTAAGTATTGGAACCGACGCGACAAATGCTGCTGCCCGCCGAAGAGGCGGAAAGGCCGCAGGCTGCATCGCTGGTCGGAGTAAATGTGGGGCCGCCTGGAATACGCCGGCAGCTGGTGCCGCCGCCAAAACTGATAACATAGAAGTAAGCCGTCGGCGTGGAAGGCACAAACCAGGCGAGGCCCTGTTCTGATCCGCTGCCCACGCCGGTCAGGCCGCCGGCTGCGCTGCGCACGCGGACGCCGCTGGTCAAATTCACCAAAACGGCGCCATTGGCCGGATTAACTGCAAATGAGCCTGGCGCGGAGGCTCCAAAGTCCGCCGGATTGACCCAACCCGTACGAGTCAGCCCTGAGCCGGACGGACTCACGCGCCACAGGCGAAAATCCGCCGAACTCGAAGAAGTGTCGCGAATATCGGCGGCAAAGTATATATTACCGGATGCATCTTCCGTGGGAGCGTATCCCGCGCCTATATTGGGCCCAAAGATATACCCCAAACCGTTCGTATTATGCGCGCAGAACAAAGCGTCATCGGATTTACGACCAATAACGATTCCGCACGGAATAAACCCGCCGGTTGAGCCAAAATAATCGAAGATGACGTAGCTCGCAAGATTGTGCACGCGGGCGGGCGGCGGAGCCGTAAACGAACCGCCTTCCACGATCCGCACAACCTCCAACTGCCCCGCACTATTAATATTATACAAGGTCTTGGACGTATCGGTCGCAGCTGCCAATTCCGTCCGGAAAGCCGCGCCCTGTCCGCCAATGACCATGCCGCGGCTGCTGGACAGGTCCACGTTCAGAAACGTCGCCAGCCCGCCGCGCGATCCGCCCGCCAGGGCGCCCAGGAGCAATAGATTTGTCAGCGAGTCATCGCCTTCGTCGCCGCCGCAGGCCCCGCCAGAAAGTGTGAGGACCAGTAAAACAATGCCTTTCCAGAATCTGCGTTTTCCATGTGACATGGAGGCGCTTATAAAGCCCGAAAATGATAGGTCAAGTTTTTTTGACCCAACGGAGGCAAGGACTATATCACTTTTTGTTTATAAGCGTGAATTTTAGTCTCAGCGGGAGGATGCTGTCGGCTCTCCCGCGGCGACGCCCCGCGCGCCGCCGCTACTTGCGGCGCCGTTTCGCGGGCGGAGTCGGCGGCTCCTCGTCGCGGCCGTAGAGCCGGCGCGCGGCGCCGGACTCGTCGATGGTTGAATCCGCTCCGCCGTTGTCGTCCAGCCGACCGGCGAGCGCCTTCTGGGCGCGGGCCGCCTGCAGACGCAGGTAGTGATCGGGCTCGTTTTCCGTATTGGTGAAAAGGCCCTCGATCCAGGCGCGGAAACGGTCGATGTAGCCGAATATCGCCGGGACCACGAGCAACGTGACGAGCGTCGACACGACAAGTCCGCCAATAATCGCAATGCCCATCGCCGTACGGCTTTTGGAAGCTTCGCCAATGCCGAGCGCAATCGGGAGGGTGCCCGCCACCATGGCAAAGGTCGTCATCAAAATCGGACGCAGGCGCACCTTGCCCGCATCGTAAATCGCGTCGTCGCGACTCATGCCGCGGTGACGCATGTTCTCCATGGCGCGGTCGACGAGCAGAATTGAGTTTTTGGTAACAAGGCCCATCAACAGAATTACGCCGATCATCGAGAAGAGATTTAACATCTCGCCAAATATCGCGAGAGCAAAAAACGCGCCGGAAATTGCGGGCGGGATCGCGAGCAGAATTGTAACCGGCGTAATGAAGCTCTCGTAGAGACTCGCCAGCACCAGATAAATGAAGACCAGCGCAACGCCGAACGCAAACAGGATGTTGGCGATCAGTTCTTTAAAGTCCTCCGACTGGCCCACAAAGGCGTAGGTAATTCCGGGCGGCGGCTTGAGCGATCCGTCGAGGAGCTTTGTAGTCATCTGCGAGGCGGAATCAAGCGCTCCGTTTACCGAAAGGTTTGCATTGATCGTGACCACGCGCGAACGATCCTGACGATTGATCCGCGCCGGGCCGTAGGTTTCGCGTCCGGTGGAAACGACCGGCAGCGGGATCATCTGCAGATTCAGATTCGGCACCAGCGTGGAACCGAATGCGCTGCGCAGGTTGCGTTGTTCCGGCTTGAGACGCAAACGAATGTCGTATTCAATGCCGTTCTGACGCAGCTTGCCGACGACTCCGCCAGCGATGTGATAGCGCAGCTCCTGGCCGGCGATCACCGGCGCAACGCCCAGGGTCGCCATGCGCGAGGGATCAAAGCTGATCTGAAACTCGGGCTTGCCTTCGCGATACGAACTGTCGATGTCGGCCAGATCCGGAATCTTTTTCATCTCGATCAGGAGTTTCGCGGCGTAGGCGTCGAGTTCTTCCAGATTATCGCCCTTGAGATTCAGGTTAAACGGATATTGCACGCCGCCGCCGACCGCGCTGTAGTCCGCCACGCGCGCCCGATGTTCCTGGAAGGGCTCCAGAAGGGCCCGCACCTTTTCTTTGTATTCAGCCGTGTTTACGCGGCGCATGGACGACGGCACCAACTGTACGCCAATGTTGCCGACGTTCGGCTCGCCGTCCTGATTGCCGATAACGATGGCAAGCCGATCGATGACCGGGTCGGCCATGAGTTTGCGCGCGACCTGGTCCACCACCGCGCGCGTGCCCTCCAGGGACGTGCCGGGTTTTAATTCAAAGGTAATCTGGAACTCGCCCTGATCATTCGGCGGCAAAAAGGTTTTTTTCACGAGTCCGAGACTCATAATACTGAGCACGAGCACGACCAATGAGCCGACAATTACGATCAGCTTGTGGCGCAGCGTGAATTCCATCGCACGCGCATAAAGTCGATCCTGCCATTCCTGGTAGCGATCAAAGCCGCGAATGAGGAAATTCTTTTTCTCATCCAGGTGGCCGGCAAAATACGCAGAGAGCATGGGCGCGATCGTGAGCGCGTCAAAGAGACTGATCAACATCGCAAATACGACCGTCAGGCCGAATTCCTTAAAAAACTGACCCACGATCCCGGTTAAAAAGCCGATCGGCAAAAACACGGCGATGACGGTGGATGTGGTCGCAATGACGGCGAGGGTCACTTCTTTTGTGCCCTGCTCGGCCGCCTCGCGCGGACTCAAGCCCTCTTCGATTTTCCGGAAGATGTTTTCGCGAACAACGATCGCATCGTCCACCAACAGGCCGATTGTGAGCGACAACGCCAGCAAGGTCATCACGTTCATGGTGAATCCCATGGCGTACATCAGCAAAAACGCGCCGAGCAGCGAGTTGGGCAACGCAAGGCCGGTAATGATCGTGGAACGCACATTACCCAGAAAGAAATACACGACAATCACTGCGAGTATGATGCCGAGGATGATTGCGAGACTCACGTCCTCGATGTTGTAGCGAATCCAGAGCGAACCGTCGCGCACCACGACCAGGCGCGGCGCGCCCGGCTGACCTTTCATATCCTCGTTGATTTTCGCCAACCGCGCGAGCGCGCCGTCGACCACGGCCACAGTATTGGAGCCGGACTGCTTGTAGACGTCGATAAACAGCGCCGTGCGCAAGCTGCGCTCCACCTGCGGCGTATCGCCGGAGAACCCGAACATCTGTTTGAGATGGTTCGGTTTGGGCGACTCGCCGGTCGGCGCATAAAGATAGGTCATGGTCTTCAGGTCTTCCGTGGTGTCGCGCACGGCGCCCAGCTTGCGCAGCGTCACGCCGGAGCCAATGTCCGCGCCAAAGCTGATGACCGTGTTGGCGACCTGTTCGACCGTTTCGAATTGCCCGAGCGTGCGAAACGAAATCTCAGACGCGCCGGCTTCAAATTTGCCGACCGGCACATTCAAGCCGGTGTTGCGAATCTGATTGGCAATGCGGACCATCGGGATTTTGTACGAATTCAATTGATTGCGATCCAGTTCGATCTGGATCTCGCGCCGCGCGCCGCCGAGAATGCGCACGCCGCCCACGTCCGCGACCTGCTCAAAACGCGGTTTGATCACCTCGTTCGCCAGATCGTACAGCTGCTCCGGCGGCAGGTCGGCCTGCAACGACAGACGCACGACCGGCTGGTCGTCCGGATCAAAACGCTGGATCAGCGGCTCTTCGACGTCTTCCGGAAAATCGACTTTCGCGCGCGCGACTTTATCGCGCACCTGCTGCTCGGCGTATTTGATGTCCGTTTGCAGCGTGAACTCGGCGAATACAACCGACAGGCCTTCCTGGTTGCGCGAGGTCACGCGCTTGATGCCGGCGATGCTGGACAACTGCTCCTCGATCGGCTTCGAAACCAGGTTTTCAATTTCTTCCGGCCCTGCGCCAATGTACGGCGTGGTCACGACCACAAAGGGAAACGTGACCTTGGGAAACAAATCCACGCCCAAGCGTTTGAGCGCAATGTATCCGGTGAACAGCATCAGGATCACGATGCTGGAAATGAATATGGGACGATTGATGGACAGACGTGCGAGATTCATGGGCGCCTTTCGGGACTCGATTGGGGTGAGCAAAAACTCACCGGTAGGGCCAGCTCAGACCGCACGAATGACTCGTCAAATTGAATAAACCGCAGGCGGAATTTCGCTCGAAACGCTTGCAAATTTTATCCTTGACCTCGACCGGGCGCAGGCGCGTTTCCTCGGGCGACAGGCCTTGCGCCCGCGCCAGGCATTACCGCTAATCATGAATCGCAAAAAGACGGACAAACGCACGCTCCAGAAGCGACTCGAATACATCTTTCTCCAGTGCTTGCTGCGTCCGCTGATGGCGCTGCCTTACCGGGCCCGCGAACGGGTGCTGCATCGGCTGACGCGCGGCGTGGCGTTCCTCTCGCGGGATTTTCGCACGCGCATCCAGGACAATCTGGCCCGCGCCCTGCCCGCCCTGAGCCCCGCCGAACGCGAGGCCCTGGCGCAGGAGAACATGCAGAACCTCGCGCGCATGACCAATGAGTTTCTGGGCGAACCGCGCATGACCCCGGACTTCGTCGAGCGCATGATCGTTTTCGAGCCGGATATAGAAACGGCGCGGCGCTTGCTGAATCGCGGCGGCATGCTGGTGTTGGGGCATCAGGGCAGCTGGGAATTCATGGGCGTGGGCATTACGCATTTGTGCGAAAGCACGGAACTGCACGTTTTTGCGAAGCGTCAGAGGAACCCCTGGGCCAATGAGTGGATCGCACGCATGCGCGCCACGCAGAACATTAAACTCATTTATACCGACGAAAGTCCGCGCGTCGCGCTGAGTCTGCTCAAGAAGAAACACCTGGTGGCGTTTATCGCCGACCAGGACGCGGGCGCCACGGGCGAGTTTTTTCCGTTTTTCGGCCGCTTTGCATCGACTTATCAGGGTCCGGCCATGTTCGCCCGTATGACGGATTGCCCGATACTCTTCTGCTGGTCCTGGCACGACAGCGAAAGCCGGCTGCACTTTCACCTGATGGAATTACCGCGCCCTGCGCTCGACCCCAAACGCGATCCGGCGGCCTGGGAACGCGAATTCACCTGGCAATGGGTGCAGCTGCTGGAAAGCAAAGTTCGCGAACACCCGGGCGACTACTACTGGCTGCACCGACGCTGGCACACGCGTCCCGGCCGTCCCGCGGAACTCTCTGCCTACTGGCTATCGCGCGGCGCGGCGCTCAATGAATCGGACGGCGGATAACCGTAACGAAAACAGAAAATTCACACTTGCTGTCCATTCGGGCGTATGGAAATTGCTGTCGAACGTTATGGATTCCGCTGCGATCCTGCGCCTCCTGAACTCGCTCGACGCCTACGTCCTCGAACTGGACGCGGGCTTTCGCATCCGCACCGTTTCCGGCGGTCTTATCCGGCGTCTGGGCTTGACTCCCGCGGATCTCGCCGGGCAGAGCGCAATGCGCCTGTTTCCGCTTGAAACCTTCCAGGAGCTATTTGTGCGCGGCGGCGTGGGCAGGACGACGCTTAAGAATTTTCGCGCGTGGCTGCGCACCGGTCCGCAAACCCCGCGCATGCTGGCCCAGATTTCCGGCCGACGTGTGATGAGCGCAGGGAGCGCACGCGGCGCCGACGGGGAGCGCTTCCGTCTATTGATCCAGGACATTACGCCGCCAACGGCGCCTTATCCGGAGCTCGGCGACTATTCTACAAATCTGCGCGCGTTTCAACTGGTAAAGCGCTACATCAATCGGCATGTCTGGAGTCGCGCCCAGAGCGCTGCGCGCGCGGATCTCACGCGCATTCCGGACGAAGAGCGCGAGTTCACGTTTTTATTCGCAGACCTGGTGTCGTTCACGGCGCTCGCCGAAAAGAGTTCGCCCGCCGAAGTGGTCGCGATGCTCAACTTATCGATCGGGGCCACCTCGTCGACGATTGTGCACAGCGGCGGCTTTGTGGATAAGATCATGGGCGACTCGATCTTCGCTGTATTCTTAAATCCCCTGGATGCGTTGATCGCGTCGATTGAGATTCAAAAGCAGTTTAACATTCTGAATCTCTTCCGACTTAAACAGGATCAAGACGAAGTCAGTTTGCGCGTGGGCATCCACACCGGCAAGTGTCTCATGGCGACGATCGGGTCGGACGAATTTATGGAACTCACGTTCATTGGCGACGCGGTGAACTCCGCGTCGCGCCTGGAACGCGCCTGCGTTGCGGGCGCAATTCTGGCCTCCGATGCGACGATTGCGCTGGTGCGCGAGCACGTGGAGATATCGCACGAAGAAACGTTGCACGTAAAAGGTAAAACCCAGCCCCTGCACGCCTGCTACGTAAACCGGGTAAGCTTCGACGGGCCGCGCGGCCCGGTCAGTCTGGGCCTGGACGATTCAATTTTCTGATCGCCAACGGGTCGCGGCCCGTTTTGGAACGCCGCCTAACCGGCCAGTTTTTTCTCGGCGAGCGCAACGCCCTCAACGCGTGCGCGGATTTTTGCGAAGGCTGTATCGCGCGCAGTGGAGACGTCATCCGCAAACGGCGAAAAACCGCAGTCATCCGTAGCTCCCAGTCGACCGAGCGGAATAAACTGCGCTGCCTCCGTCAGCATATCGCACACCTCCCGCTTGTCTTCCACACGCGGGTCGATCACGTTAATCACGCCAAGGAAAATGCGCTGATCAGGTCGCGAAAACTGTTTCACGGCCGCCAGTGCGCCTTTACGGTCCTTCTCGCCCGCGTACTCCAGATAAAAATTCCCCGCATTCAATTTGAACAAGCGGGGCAGCAGCTCCGCGTAACTGACGCTCGCGCTATGCGTTGAGTCATGGTCGCCGCCCGGACAAGAATGCACGCCAATCCGGGACCGCTCCGCATCGCTGAAGGACGCCAGCGTGCGATTGATCAGATCGACAAAGCTATCCAGCAGCGCCCCGGAGGGGTCCAACTTCAATGCGAGCCGACCCTCCGTAAAATCGATCTGAATGCTGTGCGCGCCCAGATCCAGGCAACGCTTGATCTCACTGGCGGATTCGCTGACCAGGTCCGCGAGAAACTGTTCGCGCGAATAGTCCGCCAGACCCGACGCGGGGTACAGTAAACTCAAGGCCGAAGGCGAGATGAGCGCCTGTTTTACTGGCAGACGCGTGAACTTCAAAGCGCGAGTCAGATAATCGCTCGCATAGGCCTGGTACCGAAAAGGCCCGGACGCTATCCGCGGCAACTGGCGAATGTGGCCGTCCTCAAAGGGTATCACCACGCCGTCCGGCGCAAGGTTTTGCATGCCGGCGAGAGGGTACGTGACAAAACTGGGCTTACTCTGTTCCCCATCGCTGAGAACGGGCGAGCCGGTGTTTTCCAGGGCCTCCATGGTTTCGCGCGTCGCACGCTCGTACTGAATATCGAGCTCCGCTTGAGAAATCTCATTGCGGGCGCAGGCGGCCATCGCTTCCAGTAGATAGGCCGGGCGCGGAATGCTGCCAATGGGCTCGGTGGGTATTTGCATAGAGGACTCCCGAGTAAAAATCCTCTTTGCATTCGGATGCGCCGCCGGGACGTCAATCAAACCAATTAATTATTACATATTATTCACATTCCTCCGATGCTTATATTTGCGAGGAATCTGCGAACTCAGCATTAGAATCGTGCGACCGAACTTTAACACAATGCAGCAAGCATCAGAATACGTATGCCACGCGAAACTCAGCCCAGCGATGGTAACCCGGCAGATCGCTGCGCTGGCGAAACTCCGCGCTGCGCACGCCGATTGCAAAATGCGCAGAAAAGCCGCCAAAATCTGCGGCGAGGCCAAGACGCGCAGTCCCGTAGAATGGGAGTCGTTCGGCCACGTAGTTTTTACGGCCCTGACTCTTATCAAAGAGAGCTCGATAGATCGCCAGCTGCACCAGCGGATCCGTCACGGCCGTTCCCTCGATCAGCATCAGGTACGCCGCCAGCTTTGTCTCGGCCGGCAGCGGATCGCCGGGCTCGCGGGTCAACATCGAGTAGGCGAAAAACTGCTGCAGCGGGCTCGTAGGCGGGGCGTCGGTGAAAAGCGAGTTCACAACGAGCAGGCGATCGAACTCCGTCAAGGATTGCCCGCCATTAAACAATGCAGTATAAATCAAATAATCGAGCCCGTTAAACTGCGCCCCGGATACTCCAGCCGCATATAACAAATACTCTTCTATAGAGCTGTAGCTTTCTGGATGCAGAATTAAGGCGTCGTAAGCTACAAGCGACGCGATTGCGTCCGTCCGTCCCAGTCCCTGCGCCAGCGCCGCGTAGGCGACGCCGCTCGCCAGATCGCTCTGTCTCGCGGTGTACGTGCTCGGATTGCCGCTGGCGCCTTCGATTAACGCGTTGTAGGCGACGCCCGTGCCGCTCGCCTGCGCGAATAAATACAGTTCCCGCTCGCGCGTACGCGTTCCGGCGGCGATATTGGGCGGCGTCGGATCGCCGCTCGCATAATTGCGCTCTGGATCAATGAGCCCCGCGCGCACCGTAAGTCCGGCGCCGGCGTTCGTGAATACATTCCCGAGCGAAACGTCGCCCAGGGCGCCCGCCTGAAACCATTCTCCCAGCGAGTACAGGCGCGCCTCCGTGCGATAGTTGAGTCGTACGCCGAGCTCGTTATAATCCTGCGTTCCCCAGCCCTCAGGCGTCGGCGAACTCGTAAGACTGCGATGAACATAGGTCTGCGTTTCTCTGGTTCCCGCCGCCGGCCCTACGACGCCAAGATCCAGCTCCAGAGTCTGGATGCGCTCGGGGCTGGAATGACCGGCCAGCAAACCCAGGTACGACCAGCCGCCGTAGGGTCGATCGCCGTAACTCGCGTCCGATCTTGAAATATTGCGCGGCGAGTACATATTCTGACCCAGCGCAATCCCGCGGAACACTGCGCCGCTGGCCTCCGGATTCCCGGCCAGATTGGAATCCAGCGCGCGAAACACCGCCATGGGCCAGGCGCCCACAAAGCCATTCTGATCCGCGCGATAATAGCTGTGCTTCCAGAGAATCCGCGCGCCGTTGGTATAATAATTATCCGTGCCGAGCAACACGTCGTTTTCCATTTGATACGAAAGCGTGTGGCGATCCCGGAGCGGATCCTGCTCCTCCTCCGCCGCCAGACCGACGCCCTGCGCGACGCACACGGCGCCCAGGATGCGCACCAGACCGCGAACGACTGCGGGCGTGCGCGTGTTTCGAAACTCCGGCTTACCCCGGCGCCAACGATTCACAACCCGTCTCCCGGTTTGATTTTTTGCGCGCTCAGTTCGGCCAGCGTCGCCTCGCCGGTCACTATGCCTGCGCCGCGGTCGAGGGCGTGGGCGCCCGGGCCGGATCGCGCGGCCGCACGGCGTAAAATCTCCCGCAACTCCGCCGGCGGGAGCGCGTCCGGCGCATACCGCTCGCGCACGGCGGCTACCAGACCGGAAACAAGCGGGGCCGCCGCTGATGTGCCGTGAAAAAGTTTGCGATCCGGTCCCAGAAAGTGCGTGTAGCAGCACAGGTCGGGTTTCTCCCGAACAAAGGCGCCCGGTCCCGTCGTGGAATACTCAGCGACGGCGCCGGAGAGATCCACGCCGCCGACGGCCAGCGTAAAGGCCGCCGACGCTGCGCCAACAACGCCGACGTCCGCAAAACGTCCCGCCCCGTCATAGGGTTGCGCCCCGCCGCTGTTGCCCGCCGCATAGATCAGATCGGCGCCATTCGCTTCGAGTTCGGCCGCCAGGCGCGTCAGCGGATGCTCGGCGTTATGACTGTAATTGCGTTCATCCCCCGGCGGATAGTCCCACGCCGGATGCAGCAGCGACCAGCTGTTGTTGACCACCAGCGCGCGCACCAGCCCGCGACGCCGCTCCGCTTTTAAAGTCTCCGAGAGCTTTTTGTAAGAAACTAAAATATTACTTATGAATCCATCGAACACCCGGTTTGCCGCGCGCGGTCGCTTGAGCGCGATGTGATCGATCAGGATGGCGTCCGGCGCAAGTAACAGAGCCGAGGCCGCGCTCATCATGCCGTGGGCGCTCGCCGTTTTTCCCGGCGCATCGCGCGTGTGCGCGCTCCGATCCAGTTGCAAATCGCGCCCGCCGAGCGGTCGATTAAAAAGCCGCTCCAGTTTTTTTACATCAAACCCGTGATCCAGAAGCGCCAGCCGTACGCCCGCGCCATTCAAACCGGCGGCGGACAAAGCTGCGCGTCCCATGCGCGCCTCGACGGCGCGATACTCGCCAACCGGCGGAGAGTCCGGCCCGACGCCCGCGGATACAAGCGGCAGGTCGGCAATTACTGCGCTCGGCTGCAGCGCCGCAGGCAGATTATAAAAATACTCGAAAGCCGCGCCGGGCCGCGCTTCCACGCAGCGCACAAGCGCGCGCGCTTCGGAGAACCCGCCGTCGCCGCGCGCCTGCGGCAAGGGCAAATGAAAATCGTAATCCAGGCGCAGGCCGCCCGGCAGAGCGCCGCGCCGACGCTCAAAGCGCTCCAGAGTCGTAACTCGAAATTCTACCAGAAAGGCGGACATGGGCGGCGCGGCGACGCCGCCCAGTTTCCACCCGCGAGCCGGACGATTTCAATAATAATTCCCTGCAGTCAGGAAAAATACTCCGGACCGCAAACTTTACAATTTCACGGTGCGCGAGCCGGCGCCAGTCCCAGCACAAAGCTCTCCTGACGCGCATTTTCCACTGCGCGTTTGGATCGCGCCGTGCGCACCCGCTCAATGGCCTCGCGCGGCGCAAGGCCCCGTTTGCGAATGAGATAAGCGGCGACCGCCGTGCCGGAACGTCCCACGCCGCCGACGCAATGTACAAGCAACTTCTTGCCGGCGCGCAGTGTCGCGTCCATCCAATCCAGGACTAATTCAAACTCCGCCGCCTGCGGCGTTCCTTGATCGGGAATCGGAAAATATTTTACCGCGATGTCGCACTGCGCGTAGCGCGTTTTCAAATCCGGCACGCCGTACAATTCGAATTCGTCCTCCGTCAAGAGACACAGGGCGTCCTGGTATCCGGCCGCTCGCAAAGACTGCAGATCCGCATCCAGATCGCGCAGGCGATCTTTGCGGCCGGGCAAAATTGTTATGCCCAGGGCGCCAGGCAAAGGCGCCAGACCGGGCGCATCCAGCGGCGTTTCGTCGACCCTCAGCCGGCGCGCAAAGCGCAACGAATCGCGCACTCGCGCAGCGCAAACGGAACCCGTATACAAAGCGAGCTTGCGCTGCCAGTCGTTGGACTCGTCAAAGGCGAGCGTATGCATTGCGTAACGCACCACGCCGACGTACAACTGATACGGGTCGCGATCCAGCTCAATCAGCGCCGGGTAATACGATCGCAGGCGCTGGATCACGCGAAACGCCTTCTGGAGTTTGGGATTGGAGAACCGCTGCGCGTCGTCCGGATCGGGCGGCACGCCCAGGTCTTCGCCGTCGATCAAAAGATGCACAAGTTGCACCGCCTCGCGAAACTCGGCCTCGGACTCGATCTTCATGAAGATATAGAGTATGTCGTTCTCCAGCTTGATCAGATCGCGCAGAATATGTCCGCGATGCGTATGGAAAAAATCGATCATCCAGACGTTATCCGAGGCGTCGATGAGGATGTTCGCCCCGTTCAGGTCCCCGTGCAGATACGATACGTAGTGCGGCGCGGCGTAGGCCTCGCTCAAGTCTTTGAGATCGCGCTCATAAAAGAGACAGGGATTCGGGACCGCAATGCCCGGCGCAATTTCCAGTTCGTCGCCGTCCGCCGGCGCGCCCAGCAGCGCTTCGACGCGCCGGCGCACTCCGGAAGAGTATTTTGGGTCAAAGTCGTAATATTTTAATAGATTCAGAGTTTCGCGAGACGCCGCGTCAAAAAAGCGGCCAAGCTGCTTCTGGAATACGGTGTCGAGCACGTCAAAGAGCGCGCCCGGAAACTCGCTGGCCGCGTAGAGCTTCTGGAAAGTGCGCACGTTGCCGTCCAGCATGCCGGCGTAGCGATACTTGATTGCGCCGCGATCCGCGAGTTCCGCAAAATCGACGATGCTCGGCGCGCTGTTGCCCAGAATTTCCTGCACGCGCTCAAAGGCGGTCCGTTCCCCGGCGATCGAATCGCGCGGACCGATCTTCACGACATGCGGCACGTGCAAATGACCGTAAAGATCCGCCGCCTGCGCTTTCAGGACGACGTTGCCTGAAAATCCGCCGTCCAGCGACGCGCAATCCACCGTCTTGCAATCGCGAAACAAATACAGTAGCAGGCGCTGATCGGTCTCGGATAACGCGCGTTCGCTCTTTACGTGAATTTTTGACGCGTCAATGCGCGCGTTACGAATGCGCCCGTCCAGCGCGGGCTGCGTCCCGGTCAGAAACTCCGTAAATGCGCCGACCGAAGAATACACTCGCACTCCGAGTATATTTTTGAGTTGCTCCAGGGCGACGAAGTGCATGGAACGCGATGAACTGGCCGTAAGCGCGCTGCAGACGGCGATTTCAAATTCCGGATACCGCGTCGCCAGATCATATGCGAGAAAGGTGATCTTCGCCTCCGTCCATACGCCCATAAGGCCGACCCGGACCGATCGGCCGCGGTGCGATTCAAGCGCGGCGGCGAGAGACGTGTCGACAAAATCGTTCAGCCCGGATGCGTCGACGATCACGTGCGGCCAATCGACGCGCATCGCCTCGCGAAACACAAAATCGGCGCCGGGCGTGTCGCGAATGCAGTGCGGACCAAACTGGGCCAGGTGCGCCGCCTGGCGCGCGTCGGCCGGATCGTGCCAGTCGCGAATATGAATGAGGCCCAGCCGCTCCGGCGCCTGGGCGTAGGCCCACTCCATCGCCACGGTCACCGGCCCGGTTTCAACGGATTCGCCAATCAGACGGGCCGCTTCCTCGTAGCCCACGTGCAGCTGATTGGGCAGAGCCTCGTAGCGTTTGATTGGCTTGACGAAGTCGTTTTGCAGACACTGTGTGAAAAGCAGCGCTTGGTCCATCAGGACAGAGCCGACGCCGCGCCCGCCCGGGGCGCGACGACTTTTTTCTTACATGAGGTAGTTCTTGCCGTGTTTGTCGAGAATTCGCGGGTCCGCGCCGGCGCCGCGCAGGGCCTCCGCGATATCGCTGAGACCGTGGTACGACTGACTGAGATTAAACGGGGTGACGCCGTCCTGATCCTGCACGTTTGCGTTGGCGCCGGCCGCCAGCAAAGCCCGAACGTTTTCCACCGCGCCCGCTTCAACCGCGATGTGCAAAGGCGCGCGTCCGGTGCGATCCAGAGCGTCGACCGCGGCGGCCCAGCCAGCGGCGCAGAGCGCCGCAATGTAGCGTGCGCGATCCGGCAGATCCGCAACAAAATGCAACATGGGCTCCGGCTCGCCCGAGGCGGCGGGCGCGGCATTCAACAGCGCGGTGAATTTTTCATAGTGATCGGCCTCAATGGCGGCGCGCATTTTATGGGTCCAGGCGCGACGTTTCCAGTTGGAGAAAAAATTCATGCAGCCAGATATGCGCGGACGCACCGCCTGTCAATGCGATGCGCTCAATCAAGAGGCCAATCGATCACGCGCAGAAACCGCTCGCGGTCTTTTAATACATCGGCGGGCTGCGGCGTTAATTGCAAACGGCCGACGAACGGACAATTCGGCGCGGCATTTGTAGTATGGGCCTGATGATTCGGGCTGATCAACAGCGGCAGAGCGCCCGCGCGGAGCTGATCGGCGCTTGCGCTGTCGGTCGCATAGACCTTGATCCGGCGATTGCGCAACGTATTCAGGCGATACACGCCGCCGGCCGCCGGTTCGCCATAACTGATTCCCTGAAAATCCACGCCCGCCACGGCCACGACTGACCGCTCGGAGGCGCCTTCAATACCGACGCTGACGCAGGTGAACTCCGGCTTCGGAACGTCGAAGTTCCACCAGCCGCCGGCGTCGATCTGGCGATAAATCTGCGGAAAATGGAAGCCTTCGAACGCAGCGCAGTCAGCGCACGGCGCTTCCACCGGCGTGGGATTGGCGGGGTCGTTCGGAGCGGTCGCAGCGCCTGGCGCATATTGAGTCAACCTGGCCGGCGGATTGGAGTTGAGAGCGCCGCCTTCCATGGCGGACGCGGCCCGCTCGATCCATTGCTCATTCCTGAATTGATAAACGCGCGCGTTCGTCGCGTCGCCGCGCAGGGGCATCGAGGCCGTCAATGGCGCGGCGGGCTCCAGCGGACGTCCGCTTTCGTCGCTGAAACTCAGGCGAAACATGCCGGTGGACTCAAGCAAAACGACGCGGTCGTTCTCGACTATGCGCAAATCCGGGCTGGCGAAAACAAAGTCCGCAGGCTTGCTCAACACAAGCGCCGCAATCCGGACGCGGGTCGCCCTTGCAAATGCAGCCGCGGGAATGCTGATCCGCAAATTTTCGAAAGCAATGTCATAGTCCTGTGCGCCTTCGACTTCCCGCACCTGTACAACCAACGCTCCTTCGCGGGCCGCGCGACGATCGCGACCCGGCGGCGCAGCGGTCCGCGCCGGCCCGGGCCGCCCGGCCGCTTCTTCCGCATAGTTCCAGCGCGATTCCTGCTCGGCGATAATGCGGCGCCGCTCTTCGAGGGAAAGGCCGGGCGCCTCCGGATCGTTGCGGGAAAAAACCGGCCCGTGGATGAGGGTGAATAGGGCAAGGAAGGCTATTCGGACTGATGCACGCCTGCGCATAAACGACGTATCGGAAACGCGGCCAGGACGTTTAGGCCCGACTGCGTTTTTTCACGTTGCAAGAGCGGCGAACGGCCGCGCGAAACCCCCGTCGACCGAAAGATCTCCAGGCGCCTGGCGTTTTTCGCGATCGTAATGCTGCGCAGAAACGTTTCAGAATTTCGCAGAACAGACGCGATCTTAAGATCAAATCGCAGTTTCGCACGCAAATCGAAGCAAAACCATAACAGAAACGGAAACCGCGCGACGCTGAAGCGCGACGATCGCATGTGGATTTATGATCCAGATTCAAAGCTCCGAAATGGTTCAACGCATTGCTTCCATCTGGAAGCGATTTAACCTCGCGCTGGATATTCCGACCATCGACCGCCAGCACTTGTGGCTGATCGCGGTGATCGTGTATCTCGAAGGATTGCTGGAGCGTCAGGCGATCGAAGGCGGTCAGGATCTGGATTCGGCGTTCAGCGCGGCCTTAACCGAGGCGATGGATTACACCCTGCAACACTTCACGCTTGAAGAAGAGCTTCTGGAAAAAACGGGCTATCCTGAATTGCGGCAGCACCGCTTTCAGCATATGCGCTTCATTGGCGGCCTCAAATTGCGCGCGCGCGAACACATGACGGCGACGGATCAGGCGGAGGCCTCAAAAAAACTGCTGCAACGGCTGAAACACTGGCTCTTTCATCACATACTCTCGGAAGATCGCAAGTACCGCGAGTTCGTCGCCGCGTCGGGTTTCGACGCCGAGCGGCTCTGCGCCGCAATTTCGGAACGCTCCGGCGGACCCGATGAACGCCAGCTGGAACTCTACGCCATGCTGGATCGCGTCGCCGAGCCGGAAGAAGAAGACGTGGATCAGCGCGTCCTCGACGCCGTTTCCGAAATCTGGCATAAATACCGTTTGAAAACCGGCATCGCAGTGATCGACATTCAACACCTGTGGCTGATTCGACAGGTTGTGGAGTTGGACTGGCTGAACAAACGCCAACTTTCTCACTCAGTGTCGGACGAAGCTCTGAACGAACGGTTTAACAAGACCATTACCGGCGCAATCGGCTACATCCAGGAACACTTCAAAACCGAGGAGGCGATCATGCGCCACTTTGAATTTCCCGGATTCGCCAATCACCTCCGCCAGCATCGCCACTTTGTAGAATTTATTAATGAACGCAATCGCCAGAATAAGGCCGGCGATCATCAAGCGATGGCGAATCTATTGCAGGACTTAAAGGAGTGGCTGCTTTCGCATATCGCCATCGAGGACAAGCGCCTGCACTACTTCTTTCGCAAACGGTTGCCGGAGCTGAACGAATTTGTCGCCGAGCAGATTCGGAAAAAAGAGATCGTGGTCCGCCAGAATCACATGGCGCTGTATCGTCCCATCGTATTGTACGAAGTCAATGCGGCTCACTGAGCGAAGCCAGGCTGAGCGGTATAATCGCGCGCCGGCGGCGGCTACGGAAAACTGACGTAGCCCCAGACCGCGCGGTAGAGCGGCAGATTGCGCGGGTCGCGCGGCGTGTCGCCGTCGCGCACGGTGGCGCCATGGCGCGCGTAGTCGCTGGTTTGCGCGGGAGGCATGCGCGTCACCAACTGGCGCGTAAACCGAAAGGGCAATTCGCTGCGATCCACATTCACGACCGGGCCCGCCCCGCTGAGACCGAGAGCATTCCAGTTGCGCAGCACCTGGGAATATTGCAGCACCTCGTCCTCGGCGTGCGTGAAGCCGAAGTACGCGTCGTAGGGGGTGGCGGAGGGCCGATACAGCCAACTCGCCGGACGACCGCCCATGGGCAGGCTCACGTCGGCCGGGCCGGAATAGAGACCCACTCGCAGCACGCGGAATTGTTTGGCCAGGAAGGCCGCATGCCCGGCGCCCTGCGAATAGCCCGACAGGGAGACCTGATCCCAATTAATTTCCCCGTCCGCGCGCAGATACGCCTGCCAGCCTTCGTCGGGATGCTCCTGCGCCAGATGCGCAAGCAGGGTTTTCAGACGACCCACAATGGAATCGGCCGGGCTCACATCCACGAGCGGGGAAACATCGCGTCCGAAGAGAATCTCTTCACGGACGAGGCCGTGGCATTCAAGATCCGCGAGGGTGTTGCAGATCCGGCTGAGGGCCCAGGTGTTCGCGTAGCGCAGTCCGATCGCACGATGTCCGCGCAGAGCCGCTTCTTTTAATAGCCAGCGATAATCGTCCGGCAAGGCGAAGGTGCCCGGCAGAAATACAAAGAGCGGGCCGCCAGGGGCCGGCGCCGCGCCGGCGACGACAATGTGGTCTTCCAACCAGTTGCTGGCGGCCGAATCGAGGGAGGCGGGCGCCACGCGCCGCTCGCCCAAATTTTCGTATAAATCCGATTCGTCGCTGGTCACAGCAAAGGTTCCGCCCGCGCAGGCGACGCTGAACGCCGCCGCCGCCAGGCACACGCTGCGGGTCAAAGCTCTCAATTTCGCGTTCACTGCCATGCTACAACAACTTTGACCGGCTCAAATTGCCGCCGGTTCGCCGGAAAAAGGCAAGTATTTTTGCAAATACGGGTTGTCAGCATTTTGCTACGATGGCCAGAATGCGCCTTCTAAGCCTTTTCCCGTATAAATTATGAACGATTTCTTCGATAGCGCCTTCTTTGGCCCCGCCGTTTGGGCCGGTTTTGGCGTCTTCTTGATGGTCGCCGAGTTCTTTCTCCCGGGCGCAGTTACGATCTTTTTTGGTCTGGGCGCCCTTTTGACCGGCGCGGCCACCTACTACGGGCTCACTGAGAGTCTGTATTCCCAGTTCTTCTTCTGGGTTTTTTCCTCGATCGTACTCACCGTTCTCTTGCGTCGGCAGGTTGTGAAATGGTTCCCTTCTATAGAGAAGCGCGAACGGCCGTTGGAAGAAGAAATTATGATCGGCAAGACGGTCGAGGCCCTCACGGATATCGAAGCCGATTCCGACGCCGGGCGCGTGCGCTACCTGGGAAGTTCCTGGCAGGCCCGCAGCATCGGAGCGCCCATCCCGCGCGGCGCGCGAACGCGCATTGTCGGCCGGGAAAATTTATTGTTGCTGGTCGAGCCCTGGACGGACGAGAATGCCGCACGTTCCGAAGACCCTGCGGACTCAACGCGCTCCTACTGAAGCCCGGCGCAAAGTCAAGCAGTACAGCTAACATTCATCGTAGATTGAAATTCAAACGAATCCAATTCCATTTTTTGCGAGGCAAGTCACTATGTTCTGGAGCGCAGTCTTTATCATTATTGTCATATTTTTTGTGACGAAGACGTTTATTGTCGTGCCGGAACAGCACGCGTATGTTCGGGAGCGGCTCGGCAAATTTAACGGCGTGTTAAAGGCGGGATTCCATTTTCTGGTGCCCATGCTCGATCGCGTCGCCTATCGGGTCACGTTGAAAGAGCAAGTCATAGACGTGCCCGAACAGATCTGCATCACGCGCGATAACGTCCAGGTGGCCGTCGACGGAATTATTTATCTGCGCGTGCTGGACCCGGAAAAAGCCAGCTACGGCATCCAGGATTACGCGTTTGCCGCTGTCCAGTTGGCCCAGACCTCCATGCGTTCGGAAGTCGGCAAACTGGCCCTGGACGAAAGCTTCAAAGAGCGCGAAAAAATCAACGATGCCGTGGTCGCGTCCGTGGATCAGGCCAGCGAACACTGGGGCATGAAAGTGACGCGCTACGAAATTAAGAATATCATTCCGCCGCCGAGCGTTCTTGACTCCATGGAAAAGCAGATGACGGCCGAACGCGAGAAGCGCGCCAATATTCTGACCTCCGAAGGCGAACGCTCCGCGATGATCAACCAGTCCGAAGGCGAGAAACGCGAAGCGATTAACATTTCCGAGGGTGAAAAGACCCGCATGATCAACGTCGCCGACGGACAGGCGCGACAGATCGAACTGGTGGCGGAAGCTACGGCGGAAGCCCTCAAGGTCGTCGCCGACGCGATCGGTCAGCCCGGCGGCCGCGAAGCGGTGCAGTTGCGCATCGCCCAGTCTTATATCGCGCAGTTTGGCGACGTTCTGGAAAAATCGAAAACCTCCGTCGTGCCGCTCTCCCTTGCCAACATTCAGGGAGTTTTTACCGGGCTGCAGCAAACCCTTGACGGACTGCAACAGCCGCACGCGTCCGCGCCCAAGAAATAATCGGCGCCACTACAAGAAAGGGAGATCGGCAAGATGAATCTCGATACATTCGGTTTTATATTCTACATTGGCCTTCTGGCCTACATTGGCTTTAAGTTTGTCCGCGCAATCCGCATCGTTCCCACTCAGGAAGAATATCTTGTGGAACGCCTGGGCAAATACAGTCGGACCCTGGGCGCAGGTTTCCACACGCTGATTCCGTTTATCGACCGCGTGGCGCACGAAATGAACCTCAAAGAAGAGGCCATCGACGTGCCGGCGCAGGTCTGCATTACGCGCGACAACGTACAGGTAAAAGTCGACGGCATCATCTACATGAAGGTGATGGATTCGTATAAGGCGGCTTACAACGTTACCGACTACCGCACCGCGGTAATTCAGCTCGCGCAAACCACCATGCGCGCCGCGTTTGGCGATCTGGATCTGGATAAATCGTTCGAGGAACGCAGTCAGTTGAACGTGAAGATCGTAACGACCGTGGATCAGGCGGCCGAGCACTGGGGCGTGGACATCAAGCGCTATGAGATTCAGAATATTCAGCCTTCCAAAGAAGTGCTGCATTCCATGGAACAGCAGATGAAGGCCGAGCGCGAACGCCGCGCCGTCATCGCTCGTTCGGAAGGCGAGATGACCACGCTCATCAATCGTTCGGAAGGTCTCAAACAAGAATTGATCAATCGCTCCGAAGGCGAGAAAATGAAGATGATCAACGAAGCCGAGGGCCGTGCGAGCGAAGTGCGCGCTGTCGCCCAGGCGACCGCGGCCGGAATCAGCAAGATCGCCGCGTCCCTCTCCGCGACGGGCGGCATGGAAGCCATGCAGCTCAACATATCCGAAGACTATCTGCGTCAGCTCAAAGGTCTGGCGAAGAAAGAAAACAACGTTGTACTGCCGCTGGATCTGAGCAATCTCGAAGACGTGCTCGACGGCATTCAACGCATCACCCCAAAAAAAAACTGAACACCTATGAGTCGGCGGCCGCCGGGGCCGTCGACGACTCCGCGCGCGCCGCCTTCGACGCTGCGCTCGCCTCATTGAAAGACGGCCTGGCCGGGAAACGTTTCGAGGCCGTCTTCACGCGCGCAAAGGAGCTGCTGGAGCAGCGCCCGCGCAACGTGCCGTTGCTGTCCATCCTCGGCTCCGCCGCCTACGGTCTGGGCCGCTATCGCGAAGCCGAGGCGGCCATTCGCCGCGCCCTCGAATTAAAGCCGGACTCTCAGGTTCTGCAGGACAGCCTCGCGCGCATCCAGAAAAAAACCGGCGGCTGAACCGGGGCCTGGCGCCATTGTTAGCCGGGCGACCGCACTCTTTCATGCGCACAAAAAAAATGGCCCGCATTTCTGCGGGCCGAAACTACGCGGAGAATCTCTGAAATACAGGCGTCTTAACCAAAAGTCCGGCGCTCAGCGCGCGAACACCTTGCTTGCCTCAGGACGCAAGAACCAATCCAGATAATCGCGACCGTTGGATGCGGCCCACGCGGCGAAGTCGGCGTAAGCGACGCTCACCGACTTGCCTTCAAGCGGCCAGAGCCAGCTCTCGGGAAGCTTCACCGCCCAGGGAAAGCCGTCCGAATCGAGGTAGGCGTCCCCGCCTGAGCCGTTCAGCACGCGCCCCGGGAAGTGCACTTCGCGATTCGTATTAATTACGAAGGCGTACAGATCGTAGGGCGGCAGGCCCAGCGTGGACCGCGAAATCGGCGAGTTAAACACGACTTCGAGGGTCGCCAGCTTGCCCGGCGCGTAGCTCTGGCCGGAGCTGGTATTGCTCTGGCTGATCGTCGTGCTGCTGTCCGGGAGGATTTCGTACGCGGTATCCGCCGCCACCGAACTGGAAACCGCCGCGCCGCCGTCAAAACTGCGCGTCAGGCTGGCGTCGCCGGGCAACTTCACATACAGGCGATGCCGATAGCCGGCGCCGCGGGCCATGTGTTGGAAGCTGGCGCGCACTGCGGCGACGTCGCCGGCTGCGTTCAAGTCCTCTTCGTATACGGCGCGAATCGTATAATCGTTCAGGTCCGCATCGCCCTGGCTCGGATACAAATCCTCGTAAGATACGATTACCGGCTCGTAGACTATGCGCGCGGCGCGGCCAGCATCGGCCGGATAAAAGTCGAGATCATCCGGCATTCCGTCGCCATCGGCGTCGGCCAGCGCAGGCGCTTCTACTTCCCCGCTGAAAGCCAACTCACGATCAATCGCCGCCAGCTCGTCCAGATTCTCAACCACGACCGTTTGCGTCTCTTCGCCAACGGTGATCGAAATTGTCAGACTCTCTTCGTCCGCCGGCGCATTGACCACTGCATCAATGCGGCCGTCGTCGCCGGTTACGCCCTGGAAAAGCGTCTCGCCCTGGCTGTCGGCGACCGCGACAATTGCGCCGCCCACCGGTCCGGATTCGTCGGTCACGGTAACCGCAACCGGCACGGGCCGATCGGAATTCAGCGTGAAGGACTCGTCCTCGGCGCGGGCCGCGTCGCGGTTGACCACTTCGGGCGCCTCCAGCGCCGCAGGCTCCGGATTCGCACCGGACGCCGTCGGCTCGCC
>JAVHPJ010000234.1:0-5448 GCA_036170535.1 Leptospirales bacterium
CACGGTGCTGCATCACAACTTCGCCCGGGGCGAGGTGCGCTGGTTCGAAGGCGGCAAACTCAACGCGGCGTACAACTGCCTGGATCGGCATCTCACGACGCCGCTGAAAAACAAGGCCGCCATCATCTGGGAAGGGGACAATCCGGAAGAATCGCGCACCTACACCTACCAGGAACTCGCGCGCGAGGTGAATCGCGCGGCGAATATCCTGAAAAAGTTCGGCGTCAAAAAGGGCGACCGGGTGCTCATCTATTTGCCCATGATTCCCGAACTCGCGATCAGCGCGCTGGCCTGCGCGCGCATTGGCGCCGTGCATTCGGTGGTGTTCGGCGGCTTTTCGCCCGAGTCGCTGATCGGTCGGATCGAAGACTGCAAGCCGGCGCTGGTCATTACCTCCAACGGCGGATACCGCGGCGGCAAGTTGATCGAAATGAAAAAGAACGTGGACGCCGCGCTCGAACGATCCAGCGTCGCGGTCCCGCACGTGCTCGTCGTGCGGCGCGTGGGCGAGGATCATTTTGTGCCGTGGGTCGAAGCGCGCGATCACTGGTGGCATCTCGTGCAGCGCGGCGCGGATATTTCCAACGAGTGTCCGGCCGAACCCATGGATGCGGAAGATCCGCTGTTTATTCTCTACACCTCCGGCTCGACGGGCAAACCCAAGGGCGTACTGCACACTACCGGCGGCTATTTGCTCGGCGCAAGCCTGACCCATCACTTCGTCTTTGATCACAAACCTGACGACACCTACTGGTGCACGGCGGACATCGGCTGGGTCACCGGCCACAGCTACATACTCTACGGGCCGCTCTCCAACGGCGCAACGTCGATCATGTTCGAAGGCGTGCCCACGTATCCGGACGCCGGCCGTTTCTGGGACGTCATTGACAAATATCAGGTGAACGTATTCTACACTGCGCCCACCGCGATCCGCTCGCTGATGAAAGAAGGCCTGGCGCATGTGGACAAGCGTTCGTTAAAATCCCTGCGCCTGCTCGGCACTGTCGGCGAGCCGATCAATCCGGAAGCCTGGGAGTGGTACTTCGCAAACATCGGCAAAGGGCGCTGCCCGATTGTCGACACCTGGTGGCAGACCGAAACCGGCGCGATCATGATTACGCCCCTGCCCGGCGCCGTGCCGCAAAAACCGGGCTCCGCCACCCTGCCGTTTTTCGGGGTGCGTCCGGTGCTGGTGGACGGCGAAGGCAAGCCGGTGGAGGGCGCCGGCAAAATCAGCGGCAATCTGTGCATCGATTCGCCCTGGCCCTCGATGATGCGCGGCGTCTACGGCGATCCGGAACGATTTTTTCAAACCTACTTCTCCCAATTCCCGGGCAAATATTTCACCGGCGACGGCGCCATTCGCGACGAAGACGGCTATTGGTGGATCACCGGCCGTGTGGACGATGTGTTAAATGTATCCGGGCATCGGATTGGTTCGGCGGAAGTGGAAAGCGCGCTGGTGGAGCATCCCTCCGTTGCGGAATCCGCCGTGGTGGCCTTCCCCCACGACATCAAGGGCCAGGGCATCTACGCCTACGTGACCGTGAAAAACGGCGTAACGACCAACGACGAACTCAAGCGCGCGCTGTTGGAAATCGTTTCGGAAAAAATCGGCAAGATTGCGCGGCCGGACGTAATTCACTGGGCGCCGGGCCTGCCCAAAACGCGCTCCGGCAAAATCATGCGCCGCATACTGCGCAAGATCGCGGAGGGCGAGTTCGGCTCCCTGGGCGATATCTCCACCCTCGCCGATCCGAGCGTGGTCGAGAAGCTGATCGAAGATAAGCGGAAGTTCCACAGTTGAGCGCGTCCCCCCGGCGGATCGTCTGCCTCACGGAGGAAACGACCGAGCTTTTGTATCTGTTGGGCGAAGAGGCGCGCATTGTCGGCATCAGCGCCTATACGGTGCGGCCGGCGGAGGCGGCGCGGGACAAGCCGAAGGTCAGCGCATTCATCAAGGGCAACATTCGGCGGATTCGGGCGCTCGAGCCGGATCTGGTCATCGGTTTTTCGGACATCCAGGCGAATCTCGCCGCCGAGCTGATCCAGGCCGGCCTGAACGTGCTGGTGCTGAATCAGCGCTCAATCGAAGAGATTTTTTCGGCGATGGAACTCGTCGCGCGCATTGTCGATCGCGGGCGCGAGGGCGAGCGCCTCGTAAAAACCTGGCGCAGCGCTCTCGATGAGGCGCGCACGCATGCCCGCGGCCGGCCGCGACCGCGCGTGTTCTTTCAGGAATGGGACGAGCCGATCATCTGCGGCATCCGCTGGGTTTCCGAGCTCATTGAAATCGTCGGCGGCGACGATTGTTTCGCCGATCGGCGCGGCGCCCTGGCAAAAGACCGCATCCTGAGGGCGGCCGAGGTCGCGGCCGCGCGGCCCGACGCGATTATCGGCTCGTGGTGCGGCAAGCCCGTGGACTTCGCCTGGGTGCGCGGCAAACCGGAGTGGCAGGGCGCGCCGGCGCTCGCTCGCGACGCGCTCTACGAAATCGAGTCTTCCGTAATTCTGCAACCAGGACCGGCGCTTTTTACGGACGGGATCGCGGCGCTGGCCCGGTGCATTGACGCGGCGCGCGACGCGATGTGCTAGCGCAGCACACAGTGTTTCCTGAACAAAACCGGGACTCGCTCCAAAAAAATGAGAAAAAATCGCCCGATGCGGCGGTTTTCTCGAAAAGCCCTCAATTTCATGAATCATCCGGGCTGGAGTTACGTGCGGGCAAAAAAAAGCCGGCGTCGCCGCCGGCCTTCGTTCTACCCGGGCAGCGCTTTTCAGCGCGCGGGCAATTTCAAAACCATGCCCGGCTTGAGGTTGGTCGCGCCGGCGTTGATCTGATCTTTGTTCAACTCATGAATCTGCCGCCACGGCACGCCGGTCTTGCGCTGAATTGCAAGACCCGTATCGCCGCCCACGACGGTATAGCTGCGAGCGCCTGCGACCGGCGCACGTTCTTCGGGTTTGGACTCTTCGGGCTTATTCTCGGCAGGCGCCGGATCGTTCGAACGAATCTCGCCGTTCGAGCCGCTGTCCGTAACCAGGGCTGCGTCGCCGCCCGGCGCTTCGTCTCCGCCGGCATCCTTATCCTTGTTCGCGTAATAGATCGCGATCACGACGGCGACCGCCAGCGCTGCGATAATCGCGATGCGCGGCGACAGGCCGCGGGAGCCGGACTCCTGTGCGCTGGAACCGGACCGAGGCGCCGGAGCGCTGGAGCTGACGTAGAGATCCTGGGAACTCTGCGCAGCGGGGGCGTTAAACAGGGACTGAGTATCGCCCGCTTTCGCCGACGATTTCTTGCGCGCGCTGGGCGCGCCGGAGGATTGCGAGCGCTTCGGCTTGCTCTGCGCCGACTGTGCTTTCTTTTTTGCTGCCATGCACCATAAGAACTGTTTTCCGTTAGACTTGCAATAACTATTCAAGCAGACAGATGCAGAATGCGCCGCAGCCTGACGGAAATTCGCGCTTTTTTCACCGGGCGCAGCCTGGACCTTAGTTTCACAATCGCCGCCCTGTTAATCGCAGGGATAACATACGCGCTGATCGCCTGGTTTCAGGCGACGGCGGCGGCGCATCCCGCGCAGGCTGCCGCGACCGTGCACGCGGCGTTGTTTCTGATCGTATTTACCGGCGCCCTGCTCGCTCCGAAATGGCGTTACGTAGCGGCCGCAGCCGGCGCGCTGACCCTGCCGCGTTTTTCAGCACTCTTGCTCGATTTGCCAACGACTCGTACGCTGTGGCCGCTTTTTCTCGGCCTCGCAGCGGCGCTCGCCGTCCGCAGCGCCTGCCGGCGTCCTGTTTCGCACGCCGCCGCGAAGGATCAAGCCCGCCGGCTGATGGATCGCCCGCTCGCCGCCGCGCTGATTGCACTCGGCGTCAGTGCGTTTTTGACGACGCTCGATTTGTATTCGCCGTGGATCCTCGCCGGCTACCCGCTCGCGCCCTACAAACTTGCGCCGAATGTGCATGCGCCCCTGGCGATGCACGCTGCGTTGACGCCCCTCGTAAACCTGGGCGCGCCAGCCCTGTTTGTACTTGCGGACGGCATGTATCGCGCGCGCGCCACAACGGAGTCCGCCGACCTGGTTCATGATCTGACGGCCGGCGCGACGCTGGCGCTGCTTGCATCCCTCCCGTTCTATGCGTTGCAGATCGCCGGCGTTGCGCGCGCCTTCGCCGGCGTGCTGGACGCCAGCGTCGCGGCCGGGCGCGCGCCGGGACTATTCTCCGATTCGGGCGCGGCGACCGCGCTCGTCGCAGTGCAACTGACGCTTGTGTGGCACTATCTCGACCTTGCGACGTGGCTGCAATCGCGCGGCGCCCTGCGCAAGACGCTCTACGTCGCGCTCGCGGCGCTGACGCTTGCTCTGGCTTTCTGGCAAGGCAGACTCTTCGCTCCGGCGCTTGCGTGGTGCCTGGCCAACGCAGCGATCGTTCGCCGGGGGGGCGTACGCAGTTTGCTGCAGGCGCTCGGCGCGCAAGGGCGCCGCGCACCCTGGCTTGCGGCCGGCGCGCTGCTGGCCGCGTGCATCGGCGCACTCGTCCTGCATCTGCGGCCCACGCCGACTCTGGCGCGGCTGGATGCAAGTCTGGACCTGTTTGCGCAGACGCTCTGGCACGAAGGCGTGCGCGCCGCCCTGGCGAAAACGGATCCGGTGCGCGCCGCCCTTAACATCCAGGCCTTGCAACTCTGGAGCGAAACGCCGTGGACTGGAATTGGACTCAATCAGTTTCCTGTTGAACTGAGCTACCGGCAATCGTTGCCCGACGCCGGGCCGAGCCTCGCAATTGACAGCCCGCCCAATCTGGGCGTCGGTCTCTTGCTCGACGGCGGCATTCCGGCCGCCATGATAACCTTGTGCCTGGCGATGGTTTGGTACGGGCGGCTGCGACGTCAGCCGCTGGCCGGCGAGGCGGCGTCCGCAAACGCTGTTTCCGCCGCGCAAGCGCGGATTGTGCGCGCTGTCCAGTGGACCCCTCTGTGGCTGTTGCCCGCCAGCCTCGTCGGCTACCAGATCCTGCATCCGGAATTCGCCGCGTTGTGTCTGCTCTTCTGGCGCCTCGCGCCCGCGCCGGATCACCGCCGGACCCGCCTCGAGTTTGCCGCCGCGCCGGCGGCGCTTTTTTTTGCCGGCCTGCACGCCGGCGTCGCGGCGCACCACCTGGTCCCCGCACCGCGGCCGCCCTTCTGGAAAATGGAGCGGCGCGGCG
Source organism: Leptospirales bacterium (assembly GCA_036170535.1). Taxonomy (GTDB): domain Bacteria; phylum Spirochaetota; class Leptospiria; order Leptospirales; family Leptonemataceae; genus SSF53. The sequence continues at coordinate 5,215 of JAVHPJ010000234.1, forward strand.
GCGAGCCGCAAATCGCCGCCGATCTGCTGGTTCCGGGAGGCGCCGGCCCCGCGCTTTTGTTCTTTTATCGGGAGCGCGAATTCGCCCTCACGCCCGCGGACGCGGCAGTGGGGGCCGGACCGTCGGACGTCGAAATCATTCTGCCGCGAGAATTTCTGGAGAGCGGAGCGCAACTGTACGGGGAATGCCCCGGCGGCGCAAACAAGGAAACCCCCTCGCATATTCATGCGAGGG
>JAVHPJ010000235.1:0-1244 GCA_036170535.1 Leptospirales bacterium
GTGAAGAAGTTCACGTACGCCACGCCGCGACACAGGCCCGGGCGCGTCGGATGCAGCGCCACGTGCGCGCTGTCCGGCGCGATGCCGAGTTCCGCCAGAAACGCATCAAAGTCCGGACGCGTCGTCTCGTACGGGATGTTCCGGATCCGAATCGTGAACGGCGGACGTTTCCGCAGCCCCCCGACGGTACACGCAAATTGTATTCTGGATTCCATCGATCACTCCTGAATCGCGAGCGAAGCGGCGAGCAAAGGCGCGGGCGGATTCGTCCAGCGCCGCATACTCGCCGCGCTCGAGATCAATCACCCGCCACAGGCCGGGCAGCACCGGAGGCCGATCCCGATTGGGGACCGGCTCCTTTCGGTTTTTTTGCACGGACAGGGCCGGGGTCCGGGTCCACCGGATCCGGACGGCGCAGAAGTTTCGGGCCGGTCGAAGGCGGCGCGGACGGCGCGTCGGCTTGCGACTGCGAAGACGAGGGCGACACAGGAGGAGCGGACCGATCGTAGCCGCCAGGAACCTGGAAGCGCCGACCGCCCGGACGACGCACATCGGCCCACGGCCGACGCGCTCCGCCAAAAGAGCTGGGAAGCTGCATACACGAATCTCCGAACCGCTTTACGCGGTGTGGTGTATCGGGTCGGAACGCCCGCGGGACGCGAGCGCTCTAGTGGAGCCATGCTCCGGATCACACATCCAGCGGACTCTGCGGAAAGTCCGGGCGAAGGACGCGCGATCGATTTAAGTTTCGCCGGAAAACGCCGGAGTTTCCTCCGCCGGGGGATCTGTTTCGTCCGTTCGGTTGACCGGACGCACCGCGTTCAGATCCAGAGAATCAGTTCGCTCCGACCACGCGCGTGGCGCCGTCGGATCCAGTTCGAGCGCGAGTCGCGCAAGTTCGCGGCTCATGCTGCGGCGCGTGCGCCACGCCTTGCGATACAGCCGCAGGCGCGTGAGCGATCGCTGCGCCGCCGTTTCGCCCTGCGCTTGTGAAGGCGGAGGCGAGGTACTCGCGCCGTTCAATGTGGCCAGCACGGTCAGGAGTTGCTCCCGTTCACGGCGCAATCGCAGGACTTCCGCGCGATACAGCTCCGCCGTGCAGGCCCCCTCCCCTGCCCGGCAAACGCAGGACGGCGTCGATGCGTTTATAGCACACGTGCATAATGCGCGGAACTGTGGGCCGGGCCAGGACATGGACTCTGCGGCAGCACCAAACTCGGGTTGAGTTGGTAAACTCGTTTTTT
>JAVHPJ010000236.1:0-80311 GCA_036170535.1 Leptospirales bacterium
CGCGTGATGTTTGCGTCGCCGCCGAACAATGCCAGCGAGCGCAGGCCGCGATTATTCATGCGCGTTTCAATGCCGAGCTCGGGCGCAAAGCGCGCGGGGTCCGGATTGCCGGCGCCGATCGTCGTTTGAAAGGGCGTCGTGTTGCAGTTCTGAATCAGACCGGAGGGCGGATTTAAGACCTGCGGCAATTCTTCGTAGCGCAGGTAGTCGGTCCAGAGCGTGCGCCGCGTGTCGCCGGGCAAAACGGCGAGATAATCATAGCCCGGCGTGCGGCGCGGCAAGAGCCCGTTGTACACGTAATAGATCGTATTCGCATCGGCGTAGACCGTGTTGAACATTGGCAGGCCCTGCAGCTGCATCGCGGCGCGCCACTCCGTAAAGTTGTGCGCTTTGTTCATGCGATACCATTGTTCAAACGCGCGCATCAACTGACCGATGCCCGCATAACGCAGGGCGTACACGCCTTTGTCCGTTACGAGCGCGGGGCCAAAAATACTCGTGTAATATTTGCGGGAGTAGGGCAGTTCAAACAGGCCGACGTCGATTGCCACGCTTTCGCTGCGTTCGTCCAGCGTGAGCCATTCGCCGTCGACGCGGTAGCGCAAAGGGTTCGCCGGATCGGTCTGGAGCTTGTAGAGGTCCCACAGGTCGGGATTGTTCACCGTATGCGCCCAGCCCAGGTATTCGTTGTGTCCGTGAAAAATCACCGCGCCGCCTGGAAAAGTGCCGCCCATCATGTTCCAGCCCTCGTCGGACGTCACGTGCGCCTGATACCAGGCGACCGGGCCTTCCCAGGGTTGATGCGAGTTGATGTTAAGCCGGACCACGCCGTCCGCCGAGCGCGACCGGGCCACGGCGTGCGCGTTCGAGCCGATCAGACTTGCGGAAAAGAGCGCCGCATTGTTCGGGCTTTCGCGCATTTCGCCCGCGAGGGCGACCTGCGCCTGGAGTTGCGCGCCAACCGGCAACGGCTCGTCGTTCAGGATCGCCTTTAGCGCTTTGTCGAGACCCTGAAAGAGCGGAACCTTGTGCGGAAAGCCCGCCGCCAGATCCTGACCGCGCACGAGAAAAAAGCGGCCGTCCGCTTCGTCGGGATGCGTGGCTGCATAATAGTTCAAGCCGTTGGCGTAGCCTTCAAGCACAGCGCGCGCTTCGGGGCTCAACGCGATTTCGTATTGCGCTTCGGTTTCCGGCCACACGCCGACGAGCCGCACATATACGTCATTGGCAATCGCGTCTTTTGAAAGTATGCGCCGCGCAAGCTGCCCGCGCGTGGCGGCGATGATGGTCTGCAGGAGCGGGAAATTGTCTTCCGCCTGGGCGTAGGCGAGACCAAAGGCCGCATCGGCGTCGCTCGGGCCGTGGATATGCGGCACGCCAAATTCATCGCGCGTGATAACGACCCGTGCGGCCTGGGCGTTTAATTCCGATGTCAGGGGCGGCGGGCCGGGACGCAGGGCGCGCCGCAGGCCGTACCAGGCGCCCAGAAACAGGGCGAGCCCGAGGGGCAAAAGCAGGGCCAGTCTCCAACGACGCGAGGCGGATAAGCGCATGGACGAAGCGCGACCGACGCCCGCGCGCTTGTCCACTCGGATTGGGCTGTGCGCGGCGACGCCGCCAGCGCCGACGGAACGCCGTGGAATGTCATTGGCTGGCGCGCCCTTCGGTCATTACGTGCAATAGGTGCGTCTGCGCCAGCGGCGTTTGAAAAATCGTCGGTTAAATTGAAAAGGGATCGTCAACTCCGGGGGCGTACGCGCAGTGCAACCAGCAGCGTGGCTGCGTATTCCTGCGGAGGACTACAAATGGCAAAAGGTAAAGAAGGCGCCGGCGGCGACAAAAGCGGCAGTTCCAAAGGCGGCGGCAAAGTAAAACAACCGGTCAGCACCACTCCTAAAACGGGCGCCGGCGGCAAAAAAAAGTAAGCCGCCCGCACGGCGTCTCTCAGACAGCGGCGGCGCGATCCTTGCGAGAGCGCCGCCTGCATGGTACCGCGTGCGCAGAGGGAAATCGCTTGAAAGCGACGGGCGGGCGACGTTCGGTCGCGCATGTCGCGTAGCGTCTGGATTCTTCTAAATGCAGGCCTGTTTCTAATTATTGTTAACGCATCGGCCGGCGCGCTCTACAGTCAGAGCGCCGACGAGGCCTACCAGCGCGGCATACATCTCCTCTACCAGGCCGGACGCCCACAGGAAGCGCTCGAACAATTTCGCACCGCCCACGAGCTCGATCCCGCGCCCTGGTCGCGCGCGTTCATGATCGGCTACACGCTCAAACAATACTTGAGCCGTCCAGAAGAAGCGTTCGCGTATTTTGAAGAGGCATGGCGGCGAAACTCCGAACTGAACGAGCTGCCGTATAAAGAGACAATTCTCTGCCTCGAATTGTTGCAGCGTTTTCCGGAGGCGATCGAACGCAATCGAGCGGCTCAGGCTGCGTTGCGTGCGGCCGGCAAGCCGATCCCGCCCTGGTTTGCAGAAAATCTCGCCTATCTCCACTTCCAGAACGGGGATCTCGACGCCGCGCGTCGTCTGGCGCCGGCCGGCGGCTGGACTGCGACGCAACTGGCGCCGCGCATCATTGAAATTGATTGGAACCTGCGTTTTGTCCAGCTGTTGCAGGCGTGGCGCATCGATACTGTCGATCGGGTGCGGCTCACGCTGCCGATGGAGCGCGACTATCAAACTCTTAAGTCGGTACGTGTGCAGGTTAGCGGCGGACCCGGAGTGCGCACCCGGCGTATCAGCGCGCGCGGCAATACCTTCCTCGAGCTGCAGCGCACCGGAGGGCGCTGGCCGGATCGCGTACGACTGCGGCTGAGCGTCGAACAACGCGTGGTCCGGTCTATTGCAACGCGCCCGGCGGGGCTCGCCGCCGCTCGCCCCGGCGATCCCGTGCATGCCTGGGCCAGCGAAAACAAGAACGGCCTTTTTTCCCTGGATAACGCAACGTTTCGCGCGCGCATTCGGGAAATCACCGCGTCCGGCGCAACGCCCGGCGAAAAGGCCGATCTCGCCCTGCGCTGGCTGCGGGCGAACTTTCGCTACGGCGAAAAACCCCAGGGCGGCGCCATCGCCGACTGGCTTGAATTTGGATCGGGGGACTGCGGTTATTATACGTTTATTGCCATCGGCATGTTACGCGCGCTGGATATTCCGGTGCGCGGAGTGTACGGCTTGAATCCCTGGAATGACCCGGGGCCCGCCTTGCCCCACTCGATTATTGAAATCTACGACGCCTCCGCCGGCCGTTGGTTTCCGCACGATCCCCAGTCGGATGCATTGTACGGCGTAATCAATCCCGCGTACGTTGCGTTTACTGCGGGCAATCCCGCCCAGGACGCCGCTGTTCGCGCGCCGGACGGAGTCTGGGAACTGGATACGGTCTGGTTTTTCTGGGAAGGCAGCGGGCGCGACACGCTCGCCTACACCGTGCGGTCCGCCGGCGCAGCAACAGTGGCGTCGCGCAGCGTCGAGTCCGCGCCGGAAAACTACACGGCGCCGACGAGCGCCGTCGGTCCGCCGCCTGCGCGTTAGGTCTTCGAGCGCGGCGTTATTCGATTGACTGCAAGCGCGCGGCGAGCGCCAAACCTGCATGGCCAGGACGATTCTGATAACCGGGGCGACCGACGGCATCGGCAAACAAACAGCGCTGGATCTCGCCCGTCTGGGCCATTCCATACTTCTGCATGGGCGCAACGCGGACCGCGGCGAACAGGCGCTCGAATCGATACGTACGCTGGCAAGCGGCGCCTCCGTTGAATTTGTGCAAGCCGACCTGGGGGACCTGGAACAGGTGCGTCGCCTCGCGCTCGAATTGCGCTCCCGTCCGCTGGACGTTTTGATTCATAATGCCGGCGTGTTCATGAACGAACGCAAACTTTCGAAGCAGGGTTTTGAACTGACCTTTGCTGTGAATCATCTGAGTCACTTTTTGCTCACGGCGCTCTTGCTCGACTCGCTCGCGCCGGGCGCACGCATCCTGACGCTGAGCTCCATTGCACATACGCGCGGCAATCTGGATTTTAACAATCTGCAGGGCGAAAAATCCTTCAGCGGCTACGGCGCCTATGCTCTCTCCAAACTCTGCAACGCAATGTTCGCCCGGGAGCTGGCGGATCGCGTGCAGGGTCGCGGCTTTGCGTCGAACTCCATTCATCCGGGCGTAATCACTACAAAACTCCTGCGCGAGGGGTTTGGCGCAACCGGGGCCAGTCCGGCCGAGGGCGCCGCGACGAGCGTCTATATGGCGATATCGCCGGAGGTGGAAGGAACAACCGGACAGTACTTTGCCAACAAACGCCCGGCGCAGTCGCATCTCGCGGTGGAAGACGCGGCGGCGCGCCAACGGCTGTGGGAAATCAGCGAGAAGCTTTGCGGACTGCCCGCCTCATCAGCGTCGTGAATCAGGTTCATCAGCGCTTATTATTGGAATAAAGCGACCGCGCGTGCGATAGTAATTCTGCGGCCAGGCGTCGCTGGAGTAACTATGAGCGCATCAATCAACGTACTGAATCCTGCAAAGCCCCGGCGCATTCTGCTGGGCGCGGCGAATCCCGCAGTGTCCGGGGTGACCGGCTGGCCGATTGGATTCTGGGCGGCCGAACTCACGCATCCGTACTTTGAATTTGCCGAGCGCGGTTACGAGGTCGAGATCGCGAGTCCCCTGGGCGGAAAACTCGAAATCGACGGCTACAGCGATCCGCGGCACGAGAGCGGCTATTCGGCGCACGACTTGATCAGTCTGGGCTTTTTGAATAGCCCCGCGCACGCGAAGCTGATGGAAAACACGCCCGCGATCTACGCCGAGAAGGTTGAAGACTACGACGCGCTGTTTTTATCCGGCGGGCAGTCGCCCATGTACACGTTCATTGACGATGCAAAACTGCACAGCCTGATTGCGCGCTTCTACGAGGCCGGCAAGCCGGTCGCCGTCGTTTGCCATGCAACCTGCACGCTGCTGAAAACCAGGCTTTCCAACGGCGACCTGCTGGTAAAAGACAAGACCTGGACCGGCTTTGCGGACAGCGAAGAAAAAATCGCCGAAGGTTTTGTCGGCGGCAAGATCCAGCCCTTCTGGATAGAAACGGAGGCGCGCAAACTCCCCGACACGAACTTCATCACCGGCGGACCCATGAAGTCTTTTGCAGTGCGCGACGGCCGACTGATCACCGGACAGCAGCAGTACTCGGGCGCCGCCGCAGCCCGCCTGGTCATAGAGGCCCTGGGCGTTTAGTCTGGATTCTTTATGACATCGCCGGATTGAGGCGCGCTTCGCGGGCGGCGTCGGCGGCGGTCTGAAACGCCGCACGCAGCCACGCGTGCGCCGGATCAGCGCTACGGGCGCGCATCCAGATCATCTGCGTTACCAACTCGATGGCGGCCAGTTCCGCCGGCGGTACAAAGAGTTTCAGGTCATGTTCGCGCGCAGCCTCGAGGGCGAGGCTTTGCGGCAAAATTACGGCCAGATCCCCCGGGGCGACCAGACGCATCGCAAGCAGAAACTGATTTACAGTTAAGTTTACGGATCGCGTCCGACCCAGCGCCGCCAGCTTCTCGTCGATGTAGCCGGAGGCTTCGCCAAACGGCGAAACCAGCATATGGCGCAGAGCGGCGTAGTCTTCGAGGCTCAGTCGGGTCTGGCCGGCGAAGCGACAGCTTTTTGACACCGCCAGCAGCGGCGACTCGCGCAACAGATCGAAGGTTTCAAAGCGGTCCAGCGAGCGCGCAAAGCCGCCGACGCCCAGATCAATCTCGCCGCGCTCCAGATCCAGCAAAACCCGTTCGCTCTGGTACGGCGTCATGCGCAGGGCGACCTGCGGCGCCTCGCGCTGGAGACGGTCCGTTACATTGGGCAGCAACGCCGCGGCTGCGTAGTCGGTAATCGCAATTCGAAAAACGCGCGTAGAACTCTCCGGAGTGAAGCGCTCCGGCGCGAGAGCGGCTTCAATCAAGGCCAGCGCGTCACGGACCGGTCCGGCCAGTCGCTGCGCGCGGTCCGTAGGCCGAACGCCGGCGGGAGTTTTGACAAAAAGTTCGTCTTTGAGCAACCGACGCAAACGCGCCAGCGCATTGGACAGCGCGGGCTGGGTCAGGGCCAGACGCGCCGCGGCGCGCGTGACATGACGTTCCTGGAAAACCGCGTCAAATACGCGCAGCAGATTCAAGTCAACTGCTGAAAGATCCATGACCCGCTATTGTCCCGCCGCCTGGCGACGGCGAGACAAAAGCGCCGGATCAGCGGCTGATGTTAAAAATCTCAAACGATGTCGTAGGTTCCGTCGCGCCGCTGAAGAGCCGGTTCAGCTTTGCGTTCAGGACGTACACTTCGCCGCCGCGCAAAGCCGCGGTTGTGGGAAATTCCATGCCCGGCTTTTGCACTTCGCCCGCGATGCGCGCGCTTTTCCAGCCGTCCGCGCTCGTCAGGGTAAAGACGCGATCGTACTCCGCCTGGCCGCCGCCGCGATTGCTGATCAGCACGAGCGTCGAGTCGTCGACTTTTACCAGACCGTCGGCGCCGGGAAATTTCCGATCGATGGCGATCTCCGCGTACGCGGCGGGATCGGCGAGCGGAATGCGAAACAGCACGCCTTCGTTGTACTTGGTCACGATCAGCGCATCGCCGAAAATCTCAATGCCGTTCAGACCGAAACCTTCGCCGCCAAAGCGTTCGTCGCGCAAAAACTCGCTCGACTTGTAATCCGGCGTAATCTTATAAATCACCGGACTGAAGCTGTTCGTTACGTAGATGGTTCCGTCGGACGTCGTCGTCGCAGCGTTGGCAAAGTGAAAGCCGTCCGGATCATTCGCCGCGAGATTTTCGAAATGCAAAAGCTTGCCGTCGCTCAGATTGTAGACGGCGACGCCCGCGAGCTTCTTCTGGGTTTCCGGTTTAGTGCGCACGCTGACTCCGGGATCGGATACGCAGACAATGAGTCGGTTACGTTCGCGATCAAGATGCAGGCCGATCGCCGAGACCAGACGTTCGTCTTCAATAAAGACCTCATACCGCCCCTCGTCGCTTACAGCGCCAATCACGCCCTTGCGCAGGGAGCTGACGAGAAAACGGCTACGCGGCGCGTCGTAGACGACTCCTTCCGGATAGAGATCCGCGTTGGAGAATGAAATCTGCGCAACGTGGGTCGGTTTTGCGCAGGCGATACTGAGCAGCGAAAGCGCGGCGCCTGCAAGTGCAGCGCCAGTTCGAATGATTTGCATGCACACACGTTGATGCGCGCAAAACGAATTGCAAGGAATTAATCCGGGGCGCAGCGCGTCGAACCTTCCGCAGCCGGATGCGTTGCGCTGCGGCCGAACCGCGCCCGGCCCGCACGGCGGCGGCGGACTGACGCTTCCGCCGCTGGAAACCGGCGCTGCGGATCGGCTCGGGCGAGCGAGGAATCGTAAAACTCATGAAACCGGAAGGAATTCTTTTTGAAATATAGTTTGCATCCAGAGGCCGTCCGATTAACGTGATTGTATGACGGCCGGCCCGGCGCCCGATGAACGTCGCTATTATCCGCGCGAAGAATGCGGAATTTACGGAATCTACGGCTGTCCCGAAGCCGCGAACTTTACTTACCTCGGACTTTACTCGCTGCAGCATCGCGGGCAGGAATCGGCGGGCATCGTCAGCACCAACGGCGAGCGGCTGTTTCGCTACGCCGGCATGGGTCAGGTCGCCCACGTATTTGGCAAAGACAAGCTGAACGATCTGGTGGGCCATGCCGCGATTGGACATAACCGCTACAGCACCACCGGCGCCTCATTTTTACGCAACGCCCAGCCCATTCGCGTCGAGTCGCATCTCGGCAGTTTCTCCCTCGCCCACAATGGCAATCTGACCAATTCCTGGACTTTGCGGCGCCAGGTGGAGGCCTCCGGTTCGATCTTTCAAACAACGATCGACTCCGAGGTGATCGTCCACCTCATGTCGCGCTGCGGAAAAACGGATTTCCTCGAAGCGCTCTGCGAGGCCTTGCGCCAGATCCAGGGCGCCTACAGTCTTCTGGTGCTCAATCGCGAAGCGTTGTATGCTGTGCGGGATCCTAACGGCTTTCGTCCGCTCGTACTGGGGCGCCGCTCGGACGGCAGCTACGTGCTCGCCTCCGAAACTTGCGCTTTTGATATCACGGAAGTGGAGTACATTCGCGACATCGAACCCGGCGAGCTGGTGCGCATCGACGGCAAAGGACTCACGTCCTTTTATCCCTTCGCCCCGCGGCGCGAGTCGCTGTGCATTTTTGAAAACATCTATTTCGCACGTCCCGACTCGAACATCTTCGGGCAATCGGTGTACGAAGCTCGTAAGAATCTCGGCCGTCTGCTGGCGCGCGAGTTTCCGGTCGACGGCGATGCAGTCGTGCCGATCCCCGACTCGTCGACTGTCGCGGCCCTGGGCTACGCGGAAGCGAGCGGCATACCCTATACCATCGGCCTCGTCCGGTCCCATTATATTGGAAGAACTTTCATCGAGCCCGAGCAAAAGATTCGGGACTTTGGCGCGAAGATCAAATACAATGTCGTGCCGGCGGCGGTGAAGGGCAAACGGATTGTTTTGATCGACGACTCGATCATGCGCGGCACCACGGCCCGTAAGATCATCAAGATGTTCCGCAAAGCCGGCGCCACGGAAGTGCACCTGCGTATTTCGGCGCCGCCCACGCGCTTTCCCTGCTACTACGGCATCGACATACCCACCCGGCAGGAACTGATTGCAGCGACGCACACCGTCGACGAAATTGTGAAGTACCTGCGCGTCGATTCCCTGGGCTACCTCAGCATCGAAGCGGCGCACGAGGCGATGAAAAACGGCGCCGAGCACAACTGGTGCGACGCATGCTTTTCAGGGAACTATCCGGTCAGTTTTGAAGACGGGCGCGAAGGTAATCAGAAAGATCTGTTTCCCGAATATCTGGTGGAAGAGATCGTGTAAGCGGGCCGCTCTGCGCTTTCAGACGACCCGCTCCCGAGTCAGCCGGTTCCGGCCAGCGCGCGCGCCTTGCGCAAACAACGATTAATCTCGTCGCTGAGTTCAAAGATACTGATCGGCTTGGCAAAAAATCCGTCCGCCCCGCTGTCAAAACAAAGCGCACGAGTGGCCGGATCAATGGCCGCGCTCACCATCAAGATCGCCGGCAGGCCCGGTCCGCTTTTTCGGCGAATCTGGCGCGCGGTCTCGTGACCCTCCATGCCCGGCATATTCACGTCGAGCAAGATCAAATCAAAGCGATTCCGTTCGCAGGCCCGCAGCGCAATTTCGCCGTTCTCCACGGCGAGCGCCTCGCAACCCAGATTCTGGCAGATGTTCAGTAGAAGCAGACGCATGGATGCATCGTCATCCACGATTAATATGTGCGCGCGTTGCTCTTGCATGGGATAGCCTCGCTCGATGAGACGTGCAGCCGATCCCGAATGGGCGCTAAATGTTCGCAAGCAAAAACTGACATCAGCGTCTGGTCAGTAATTACCACGGTAGTTTTACAATGTTTCCGGGTGAATCAGGCGCGTTTGTACGCGCCGACTTCCGTCGCAACGCCGCGCACCTACGGGCAGTACGAGTCTTCGCTAACGATTAGTATGCAGAATTCGCTGCAGAGTTTCGCGAGTCTCGGTTGCGGCCATCACCTGGAAGTGCGACTTGCCGATCAACTTAACGACGCGCGCCGCCGGATCGGGTTTTTTCCGGTACACGCGATCCGTTAACAGGGTCAGGCTGGGGTGTTCGACAATGCCGTCGCCGATCCAGGAGGCCCACAGGCTTTCTTCTTCCGCAGCCAGACTGTAAATCTGGGTCGCCATTATGTCGTCCAGCTCGCCAAAGTAGAGTTCCTGCTTGTAGCGATCCAGATGCTCGCCTTTTTGCCAGTCTTCTTCGCGAATAATCCCGTGCGAAAGATCTTTCATGGCGTCGCTGCGTTGATTGCCAATGAAACCCAGCAGCTTTACCGGAGCGACCGGCGCGCTCTCGAGTATAAAGCCCAGCCAGAAGCCCAATTTTTCAATATACGAGCCGCCGTCCGGCGAATTGACCAGCAGCGCATGTTGAATGCGTCCCGGCAAAAGCGCGCCGCTTTGCTTGCCGTAATAAAGCGCGCTGCGGAGAATCAGGCCGCCCTGGCTGTAGGAAATCGCGATCAAGTTCTGCTGTTGCGCATCCGTTTGCTGAAAGAGTTCTTCTGTAAGGCGCAGGAGCGCGCGGCCATTAACGGATATGTGCGCGCCGGGATTAAAGCGAACGTAGAGGGGATAATAACCCTCGCGCTGCATGAGTTCCGCCAACGCAGGCTCGCCGGCGCCCCACAGGGTTTCATCGCAGAAGAGGCCCGGTACGCAAAGGATGAGTCGCGGTAAAGCGGAGCGCTTCCAGTCGGCGACGACCTCGGCGGCGCTGGCGTCGCGGCCGTTCAGGCGAAAACTCGGCGTAATGTCGGCGGTGGTCACCAGGCCGGCGAAAGAATCGCCGACGACGCTCGCAACCTGGATGTTTTCGAAGAGGGTTCGCTTGAGCGCGCCGTCCGCGGAGTCGAGCGCATCCAGCGCCTTTTGCAGCGCTGCGCCCGTGTTGGCGATGGCGCTGGTGAGCGCCTGCGAGGCTTGCCCGGACGCCGCCGCAAGGTTGGCGCTGAGCGTCTGAATCTGCGCCGCCAGCGCCGTCTTCTCCACGAGCGGCGCGGCCGAGAGGCCGCCCAGATGTTTGGCGCTCCAGTCGAGCGAACCCGCCAGAAAGGCGCGCACCCCTTCCAGCGTGGCCGTCGAAGTCTCCTGGGCGATTTGGACGATGTTTTTACTGAGCGCCATGCTCCCCCGGGTTACGCTGCGTAACATTATTGAAAGCTCAGGCGGCGTCCCTTCCGCTGCAAGCGCTTTGTCTCGCCGGAAGGCGAAAATCTCGGGCGGGACAAAGGTCATGCTTCAGCACGGCGCCGCCTGAATGTGCAACGCCGTATCTGAAGCGGTTAAAATGTAAAACGACGCTTGTATTTCCTCTCGGGCGCGCCAGTCGCGCTCCCGCCGCGGAGGCTTTGAATACGAACACGCTGCCGGTGACGCTATCTTTGCCCTGCGAATGTAGTACATCGCTACGAGAGTGGACTCTCTGATTCGTTGTGCAAACGAAGGAACCGGGCAAATGAAAAAGAAGATCGTGGTCGCCTTATCGCTCTGCTGCGCGGCGTTTGGCGCAAACTGCAACAGCGGCGATGCTGACGCGCCGCAGGAAAGCATGCTGCTCCTGGCCGCTCTGGTCGGCAGTCAGGGGAATTGATTGGCCAGTCATCTGAATGTCGATCTGGCCAGCAGTCGGGGGCTGCTTGTGGCCGGCGTAAACGCCGCCGCCTTCAGCGAGGCGAGCGCGCTTGCGAGCGGGGCGCGCATTTTGTACAACATGAACAGTTCCAGCGAGTTGGAAGTTGTACGCGTGTTTGAAGGCGTCACGGGCGCCGCGCCCGATGCGCTGCACGATCTGCCGGACTACATAGTGTTAGACTACCGCTTTTCCCATCAAACGTGCCGGATCGTCATTGCACGCAAACAGGATAATGCATTGTTCTGCGCGCATGCTCCGTGGCCGACTGGCTACGGCGCTCTCTACGCACACGGGCTGACCCAGCCCCGCCAGGATGCCTCGGGCGCATTGTACATGAACGCGGCCATCAACGCAGTCGGCGATGGAAAACCGGCCAACGGCGTCCTGTGGCGACTGAGCCCGGAACAATCGGGGATGACCCGCACGCGTTGGGTCGATCCTGCGGATTTCGGCGTCGATTCAATGGGCGGATTTGCAGTGAATCCGGTCAACGGCGCCGTGCTTTTCAGTTTATACAATGGGTCTGCGCGCATCAAGAACGCGGCCGGCGGTCTGACCGGCGTATCAAGCGGCTACATGCCTGCAGTCTGGTTCGCCCCCAACGGGTATTTTTACGCGTTTGGCATTGATGGCTTTCAGACATATCGTCAGCTGAACGGCTCGACCTTTGCCGCAAGCGACGCAGTCGGTCTTGTTAACATCGGCGGGTCGTTGGATAATCGTACGATCTGTTCGACCGCGCAGAATACTTATGTTGTCATCGGAAACGATTCCCTCTACCAACTCACCGATGCTGTCGGAGTTTCAAACAACGTCTATCCGTTGGCCGGAGCGCAGACGATCGATCGGGTGAGCTGTTCCGATTCCAATGTGTACGTGCTTGCGCGAAACAATGTGGGCGATAGCCTGCTTGCGCGGTTTAATGCAGCCGGCGAAAACTTCACCACCCTGCTGCCGGCCGGCGGCTATGTTGTCTCCAGTTTTGACGCAAATCCGGCCGGCGAAATCACTTTTGGCGGCGTGCGCAATGCGGATGGCGCGAAAGTGCTGGCTGCTATTCCGGCTGCCGGCGGCGCGCCCCAGATAACGACGACGTCGACGCCCGATGTGAGCGCTTTGATTCGTCTGAACTGAGTCGGCGTGCGGACGCGACCGCCCATGCGGCGCGTCCGCGCGATAACAAGCGACGTCTGCAAGTGTGCGTTATCGCGCCTGATTATTCAGGCTGATCGGCGCCGCAAATTCATCAACATCCGGCGGATTGCCGAATCTTGCGCGCATCGCGGCGGTCCAGGCCGTCGCGTAGCCCGTCCGTGCGCTTTCAGCATCCTGCCACAGATAGATGTAGCCAAAATGAAAGTCGTCAATCTGCACCAGGTAGATCCGCCGAAGACCCGCCACAGCACGCAGGGCGCTTGCGTCCGCGGCGAATTCGCGGATAACATCCGCGCGGTTCTCAGCGACGTCTGACGGGACTGTCGCAATCGCCGCGAACATATTGCCGCGCGCGACGGCGAGAGCGGGCGCGACTTCGAGCAGAGCCAGAGCCGGGAACAAATCAACCCGATAGGCGGACCCGTATTTCCGCCGGCCGCGTTCCACAAAATCTGCGGTGTAGCGCGCATCCGCACGCCACCGGCTCTCATAATAATAGATCCCGCCAAAGCTATCCTCTGCATCCGACAGCGTGTAGTCCTTGTAAATCAGTCCGGGAATGGCCTGGTATTCGCCGATGCTGTCCTGCATGCGGCCCGTCACCAGAAACCACGGCGCGAACCAGGGGCGCGGCGCCGAGACGCGCGCCACCACCGGACCATCGTTGCGCCGCGCTTGCGATTGTGCGGCGATGCCCGTGACGCCTGTAATGACCAGGACCATCGCTACAAAAATTCTTGCGTATGTCATGATAAACCTCTTAACTGTAAAATTTTGAAAACAGAATGTCCGGCTGCTGGCGCGTCTCAGATGCGCACCAGCCGGTGCGCGAGGCGCGGCGCCAGACGCAACAGACGGCCGAGCAGTTGCACTTTTCCAACGCGGATTTCATACACGTCACGTTGCAGACCCTGCAGGGCGTCGCGAGCCAATGCTTCCGGTTCGATCCCGTCGGGCGCCGCCCGCTCGGCGGTCATTGCGGTGTTTACGAGCGGCGGGAGTATTTCGAAAACCGGCAGGCCGGCTCGTTCAAGCTGGTAGCGCAGGCCAATGCTGAAAGAGTGCAGCGCGGCCTTGGTCGCGGAGTAGAGCGGCGCAATTTCGCGCGGCGCCAGCGCCAGACCTGAACTGACATTCACAATGGCCGACTCAGGCGCCCGTGCGACTAAAGTGGGCAAATACACCAGGCAGAGCAACGCCGGTCCGGTAAAGTTCGTGGCGATTTCTTCCTGGAATAGCTGCGCACGTTTGCTCAACTCCCCGCGCTCCGTTTCGTCCGCCAGATTGTAGCGGAGCAGAATCCCGGCGTTGTTTACCAGGATATCGACGTCCGGCGCACGCTCCGGCAAGCTACGGACCGATTCGACGTCGGCCATATCCACGGCCGCCAGCTCTGTGGCGCCGCCCAGTTGCTCGGCGGCCGCCAGCAGCTTCGCCGGGGAGCGGCCGGCCAGAATGACCCTGGCGCCGCCCGCGATGAAAGCGCGCGCGAGAGCCATGCCAATGCCGCCCGCGCCGCCCGTTATCAAGACGCGCTTGCCTTCGATTTTCAATGTAGCCTCCAGCAATCCGTGCAGATAGACCAGATTGTCTATTCGCACCCAGGCTGAAGTAGACCAGTTTGTCTATTCGTTTTTGTCGTCAAGGGGAGGTTTCCGCCCGATTTTTTTGCGGCAATTCTTATCGCATTGCAGGGGCGGAGTCGGCATATCGGACCGGATGGCTCCTGTGTCGCCGCGTTTGCGCATTATTCATGCGGCCCGCGAGCATTTTGTAATGTACGGCTACGCGCGCGCATCTACGAATGATATTCTCGAAAGCGCCTCAGCCCACAAGGCGAGTTTGTATCGCTACTTCAAGAGCAAGGAGGACTTGTGCCTTGCTACGCTGGATGCAATCGGCGCGGAATTTTCCGGAAGATTGCTCGAGCTTGCGCGCAAAACATCCGACTGGTCCGATTTTGTGCAGCGTTGGACGCGACTGCTGCGTAAAGAGATCCGCAGCGGCGGGTTCCAGGGTTGTCCCTTGAGTCGCATCATGGCGGGCGCGCCCCGGGACGCCGTGCGTCTCCAGGACCGCGGTCGGGAGGTCTATGATTCGTGGGCCGCTGTTCTGGAACAGATATATGCAAAGTGGCATTCAAATTCGCCGGAAGCCGCCGATGCCCCGGCCGGCGCTGGCGAGCGCATCCTTATGATCTACGAAGGAGCGGCGCAGATCTATATGCTGACGGGACGGATGGAAGTTTTTGATCGTATGCGCGAGGAACTTCTGCGCGTGAAGTGAGTCGTCGCGCCGGAGATGATCGCGCTCCACATGCCGCAAGTGATGCGCTCTGACTACCGGTCAGTTGAGAGCGCGTCCAGCGCCACGTCCGCCACGCTCTGCAGATGGGCGCGCGAAAGTTGCATTCGTGAAGCCGAGCGCAGCGCCATAATTACGCTGCCGAGAAAGCGACTCAGCTCGCGCGCGCTGCGCCGAGTGGTAATCTCGCCCGCCGCCTGACCGCTTTGCACCACGCGCTCCAGTTCGCGTTCCATAGTAGTTCGACCGAGATTGCACAGCGTGAGAATTTTTTCGTCGCTCGGGCAGAGCTCCAGGGTGGAATTCGCCGCAAAGCAGCCGCGCCGCTCTACGTCGCCGACGCTTTCGCGCACGACGCGCAGCAGCAGGGCCTCAATCGCCTTAAAGCCGCTGGCATGCTGCTCCAGTTCCGCACGCACTTCCCGGGCGGCGTCTTCCACGTACAACTTGAGGCTGCTTTCGTAAAGACTATGCTTGTCGCCGAAGGCTGCGTAGAGGCTGGCCCGATTTACGCCGGTGGACTGGACAAGATCGTCCACGGAAGCGGCGTGATACCCTTTCTTCCAGAACAGATCCAGCGCCGAGCGCAGGGTCGCCTGCGTGTCAAATTCGCGCGTGCGGGCCACAGGTTTCGTCTCAGGGGCGTCCGCCCCCTCAAAAACAATAAAATGGAATAATTGTTCCAGAATCAAGCGCTTCGGCGATTTTTTTTGCGGTCGAACTGCGCCGGCCGGTTTATTCTGGAACGATCATTCTAAACTGGAACGAGCATTCCAGAATACGGAGAAAGTATGTCAGTTTCAAATCAGGAAACAGTCGTCGTGACCGGCGGCTCCAGCGGGATCGGGCTTGCGGCGGCCCAGGGCTTCGCCCGCCAGGGGGCGCGCGTCGTGATCACAGGGCGCAGCGCGGAAACGGTGAACGACGCGCTGAAATCCCTCGGCGCGGGCGCGGCTGGAATCGTCGCCGATCAGTCCAGTCTGGCCGACATCGACCGATTGGTTGCAAAAGTAACTGCGGACTACGGCGCCGTGCAAACCCTGTTTATCAATGCCGGGGTGGCGTCGTTTTCGCCGGTGGAGCATTTCAGCGAAGCGCAGTTTGACTCGATTATGGACATCAACTTCAAGGGCGCGTTTTTCACCCTGCAGAAATTTCTACCGCTGTTGAAGTCGGGTTCTTCGGTCATTCTGCTCTCATCGGTGAACGCCTACACCGGCATGCCGAACACCAGCGTATACGGCGCGAGCAAAGCGGCGCTCAATTCGCTGATGCGCACCGCGGCGATCGAGCTTGCGCCGCGCGGCATACGTGTAAACGCGATCTGCCCGGGGCCGATTGCGACGCCGATCTTTGGGAAAACCGGATTGCCGGCGGAAGCGATTCAGGAATTTGGCGCCGCCATGCAGAATCGCGTGCCCCTGAAACGTTTTGGTCAATCGGAAGAGGTCGCTGAACTCACGCTGTTTCTCGCCTCTGCAAAGGCCGGCTTTATCACCGGCGGCGAGTACGTGATCGACGGCGGCATCAACATCAATCCCGGATTGCTGAACTGAGCGAAACGCCAGCGCCGCCGCCGATCATCAGCATGCGCAGTCCCCTGCGGCGCGCGCTTCGCCTCGCCTGACGAGTCAGGCGAGGCTTACGCCAAGCAGTCTGCCAATCGCAAAGCTCACGGCTCCCGCGCCGCCGCCGATCACCAGCATGCGCAGTCCGCCGCGGAGCGCGCCGCGTCCGGTGAACAGACTCAACACCGCGCCAACCGCAAATAATCCCGCTCCGGCCAGACTGGCCGACACGACGATAGCTGCGGAACTCTTCGGCGCGAATAAAAACGGCAGGAGCGGGACTACTGCGCCGCCGGTAAAAGCCAAAAACGAAAACAACGCCGCGCCCCAGGGAGAACCGAGATCGTCGGGGTTCAATCCCAGTTCTTCGCGGGCGAGCGCATCCATGGCGCGTTCCGGGTCTTTCAAAAGATTTTTTGCAAATCGACGCGCATCGGACAGCTTCATTCCGCGCGTCTGATAGATCAGCGCCAATTCCTCGGCCTCTTCTTGCGGATACTCGCGTAACTCGTCGCGCTCCAGTCCGATTTGGTACTCGAACATCTCTCGCTGTGAACGCATCGAAACGTATTCACCAGCGGCCATAGAGAGCGCGCCCGCCAGCAGTCCGGCGACTCCGCTCATGAGTATGTAAGCGGGATCGGAAGCGGCGCCGGCGACGCCCAGTATCAAGCTCGCGTTTGAGACCAGCCCGTCATTTACGCCAAAGACAGCGGCGCGTAAATTGCCGCCGCCGGTCTTATGCCGTCCGCCGATTTCTTCCCCGGAAACCGGCATGGGATGCGCGCTTGCCGCGCCCAAATACGCCGAAAGTCCGCGCACTTTGAGAGCCGCCAGGGCGGGTCGCAGGCTGCGCGGAGAAAAAAACCGCAGCAACTGCGCGGCGGCCAGGGCGCGCAGCGGTACTCGAAATTCCGGCGGGCTCTCGCCCAGTTTTGCCAGTTTGCGTTCCCAGATTTGCGCCTGGCGTTCGGCGGCCTTTTGCAGCTCTAAAAACATGGCGCGCTTCTCGGCGGCAGGCTCAGCGGCAGCGACGCGCGCATAAAGCCAGGCGGATTGTTTTTCTTCGCGCCAACTTTCTGCAAACGTCATGATTCGAGTTGGATGGGCGCTCTCTTCAGCGTCAATTCATTGCGCGGAATATTCCACGCCGACCGTAAAATTGCGCGCTACGCCGACAACCGGCGGCTATCTTTGAAAATGCGAATCCAATCGGTCAGAATCCATGTTCGAAAGCTGGCGCTGGCAACTGCGCTCCTGTTCGTCCCCTGTGCATCGCTAATGGCTTACGAAGAACCTGCGTATTCCGTGATTCGAACCACTGACAACTACGAGATTCGCCAGTATGCGTCGCAGCTCGTGGCGGAAACCGACGTGGTTGGCGACTTTGACGACTCAGGCAATCAGGCCTTTCGAATTCTGGCGGGATATATTTTCGGCGACAACGAATCGCGAACCTCAATTGAAATGACGGCGCCGGTGACGCAACAGCGTTCAGAAAAGATCGAAATGACGGCGCCGGTAATTATGCAGGGCGGGAACGGTCGCTTCACGTACCAGTTTGTGATGCCGGCCCGGTTCACCCTGGCGACCGTGCCGACGCCTGTGGACGCGCGCGTCCGCCTGCGAGAACTGCCCGCGCGCACGCTGGCAGTGTATCGGTACTCCGGCGGCTGGTCGCAGGAGCGCTACAACGCATTTCGTGATCGGCTCATGGCGGCCCTTACTGCGGACGGCATAACGCCAATGGGCGAGCCTATCTTTGCGCGCTTTAATTCGCCCTTTACGCTCTGGTTCCTGCGGCGCAACGAAATCTGGGTTCCGATCGCCCCCGTACAGTAATGCGCGGAGAAAAACTGACGCCCCGCGGCGCCCTTTGTTATATGAGCAAATGGTTAATCTTTTGTAAAATGTTCCCTGTCCTTTGATTATTTCTTGGGCGCCTGAGACCGCGCTTCGTCTCCTAGTGCAACGATTCCGACGGGCCGCGGTCAGCCTTTCGGCTGCGTCCTCCGGGCGCGCCGTCGATCCCGCTTTTCCGTCGTGACCCGGGCGAGGCGAGCGTGAAATCGATTCCTTCTTCCATAATAGTCTTCGCGATAGCGCTCCTGACTGCGGCCTGCCAATCCGTGGATCCGCAGACGCGCGACCAGGTCCGTTCCGCCATCACCGGCTGTCCCCGATACGAGGAAGAGGCGGCGTTTCCCTCCGCGGCGCTGGTGCAGATTGCGGGTCGGACGGAGGAAAAAAAAGAAGAGCAGCCCAAGCCGGAAGAGAAGCCGGCGGAGCCGGTTGACGAAGACCACGCAGAAAAGCTGGATCGAGTATACGAAGAAGTAAGGACCAACCTCGAACGCGATATGGGCGTGCGCTGGCAGCAGATTGAAAATCAACTGAAAGGCCAGGGCGTCTCCATTCAAAAGCTGACGGACTCGGAAGGCAAGACGCGCGAAATCGTGCTGGCGATCGACGGCGACGTGAACTTTCCGCACGGCCGCTCCAATATGACTCAGCGCGCAGAAGATATCGTAAACAAGTTCGCCGCCGCGCTCGGTAATTTCCCCGACGCCGCCATCAAAGTCGGCGGACATACGGATTCCACCGGCTCGCGGGCCTTGAACCTGCGCTTGAGCCAGTCGCGTGCGGAAACGGTGCGTGACGGCCTGGTAAATCGGGGCATTGCTCGCGGGCGTTTCATCGAAGTGCGCGGTTACGCCGACGATTTTCGGCTGGTCAATACGCGTGCAGCGGAGCCGCGTAATCGACGCGTCGAGATCCGCGTAATTCCGCCGGCGCAATAAGGCGCCGCAGCTTCATCAGGCGAGTTCAATCCATGACTGCATACTTACGCTTTCTGGCAGCGGCGACGCTCATCAGTCTGTGCTGCGCCAGCGCCGCCTTCGCCCAGGCGCCCGGCCAGCCGGGCGCGCCGGAAACCGGCCAGAGCGGGGAGGGCGCGCCCGCGCCGGGCGCCGCGCTGACCGATGACGAAATCCAGACCCTCACCCGCCGTACGGAAAACCATCGAATTCGGATCGGCGGCGGCATTGGCTATGGCGACGTTCTGGCCGGCGTGTTATCCGAATCGGCGCCCGCCTGGGAGCTGAACTCCTTTATCCGCGCCGGGCAGGGCGACAATTATCAGCCGAATCTGGCGATCCTGCGTCCGGAGGCGCCCACGAAAATGGTAATGCTGCACGCCGACGTGCAGTACGCCTTTCGCGATCGGTTTTTTCTGAATTTTGAATACGCCAGTTTGGACCATGACTACGATCGCGATGATGCGAACAAAGCGACCTTTGTTGCGCCGGCCAACGATCAATACCAGCGCACTCTCTTTGAAGGCATGAGTCTGGTGCGGTACCGTGAGATTCGGCGCACGCTGGACTTGATGTATTTGCATCCGGTGTTGTTCAAGGGACTCAAGGTGGGAGTTTTTGCCGGGCGCGAATGGTACTACGAACAAAACGACATCAGTTTTGGCTCTTTGACCGCGACAGGCGCCAGCGCTTCGCCGGCCGGTCTTTTGCGGTGGAGTTTTGGCGCCATCACGCCCTCCGAATACCGCATGAGCGGTTTTCTCTGGGGTCCTGCAATTCGTTACCAACTTTTCGACTGGCTGGGAGTATTGTACAAATTTACGCCCGTCTACCAGCGAAAAGGGACTATGAATCTCTCCGGCATTCAAAATCTGAATCAGATTCCCCAAACCGGCGACGCCGGCTATGCGCCGCTCTTTCCTGTACACTATGGCGAAGCCACGGATCGCGGGGTGCGGCACAACCTGGAAGCGGTCATTCGCATCTACTGTCGCTACGGCCTGCATATCGGCGTTTTGCGCGAAGACTTCAAGCGCAGCTACCAGACCTACTACGGCGCCTCCTTTTCTCCCTTTGACCCGAGCGGCTACGCAGCCAAAACCTGGGGCTACGGCTTTGGCGAAGGTTCGCAATCATTCAAAATCTCAAAGTTTGAGATATACATGAAAATGAGCGCATCCTTCTTTTTCTGACGACTCCCGCACAGCCTCTGCGTCCGGCGCAGGCGCAGACGTCGTCTGAGCGCCGCTGCGCCGTTCCAACGCGTTTCAGGATTACTACTATCAGCAGTTATCCGGGTCGTCAGCGGCCGGAGGCGCGTTTTTTTTATACCTAAAAATTGTTTATGTCCGACAGGGCTTGACGGGCCCGGGGCGTCTGGTCGACTTCCTCACGTTTTTATAACCCGTCGGGCTCTCCGGTTGGAATGCTGCATCGATACGACATAGGTGACGTAATCTTCGAAAGCTCGCGGACGCGAGTGTTTCGCGCCGTGGATCGCGGCGACGGAGCGAAGGTCATTGTAAAGACCGTCAGCGCGGTGCGTCCTGCGCCGGGATACATCGCCCAGCTGCGCAAAGAATACGAAACCCTGCGACGCCTCGACTGTCCGCGCGTGGTCCGTTCCATCGGTCTGGAGGCGCTGGAAAATCTGCCGGCCCTGGTTCTGGAGGATTTTGGCGGAGCGTCGCTCAAGCGCCATCACGGCGGGCGCAGCCTCTCATTGCTCGAATTTCTGCAACTCGCACTCGAAATCGCCGAAGGAGTCCAGCAGATTCACGAACAGCGTCTGATTCATCGCGACATCAATCCTTCGAACATTGTGATCAATCGCGAGAGCGGGGTGCTGAAGATCATCGACTTCGGTCTGGCGACGGAGCTGGCGGAGAATCGCGAAGAGCTGCGCAGCCTGCAGGCCCTCCAGGGCACTCTGCCGTACATTTCGCCGGAGCAAACCGGGCGGATGAATCGCACTGTCGATGCGCGCACGGACCTCTATTCCCTGGGCGCAACCCTCTATGAATTGCTTGCGGGAACGCCGCCCTTTACCGCCGAAGATCCGGCCGTAATCGTGCATTCGCACCTCGCTGTGCGGCCGCAGCCGCTGCGCGCCCGGCGAGCGGATGCGCCCGAAGCGGTTGAGGCTGTCGTCATGAAGCTGCTGGCCAAGGCGCCGGAAGAGCGTTATCAGTCCTGCGTCGGTCTGATTAAAGACCTTGAACGGTGTTTGCGCGAAGCGGAGTCCACCGGCGTTATTGTCAATTTTTCCATCGGCGCGGAGGACGTCTCCGACCGTTTTCAACTTCCGCAAACGCTCTACGGGCGCGATCGTGATGTTGCGCGTCTGGTGCACGCCTTTCGTCGCGCCCTTGAACGCGGTCCCGAGCTGCTGCTTGTCGCGGGATACCCTGGCATCGGTAAGACGGCGCTGGTCAACGAAATCCACCGACCCGTTGTTGAGCATCGCGGCTACTTTGCTGCGGGCAAGTTTGATCAGCTCGAAAAGAACGTCCCGTATTCGGCCTTTGTTCAGGCCATGCGCGACCTTTTGCGTCAGATTCTCTCCGAGTCGGAGGAGCGCATCGCCCAGGTGCGCACCGCCGTGCTCGCGAAGCTCGGCCCAAACGCCCAGCTTTTGATTGAAATCTTTCCCGAACTTGAAACCATGCTGGGGCCCCAGCCGCCTGTGCGCGAACTCCTGCCGCAAGAGGCGCAGAACCGTTTCCGCCGTGCGTTTTTAAATTTCCTCACGGCGCTGGCCACTCCCGAGCGGCCCCTGGCCTTGTTCCTCGATGATTTGCAGTGGGCGGATGCCGCTTCCCTGTATCTGGTGCAGGTAATCCTCACCGAGACCGGCGAAGACTTTCCGCGGCTGCTTTTAATCGGCGCCTATCGCGACAGCGAAACTGAAGCGGCGCATCCGCTCATGCAGAAGCTGGAAGAGATTCGCGCGGCCGGCGGCGCAGTTTCGCGCCTTGAATTGGGCGCGCTCGGACCGGAACATGTGGTGCAATTCGTTGCGGATATGCTGGGGCAGTCGGCGCGGGAAGCGGAGCCGCTGGCGCGGCTGTGTTTGCAGAAGACGAATGGAAATCCCTTCTTTCTGGGACAGTTCCTCAAGCGATTGCACGAGGACGGCCTGATCCGGCGCGAGGGTCGCTACTGGCGTTGGGACCTTGCGCGCATTCGGCAAACCGACATCACGGACAACGTGGTGGAGCTCTTGATCGAGAAGATCGGCCGCTTGCCGCCGACGCTGCGGCGCACGTTAATGTTCGCGGCTTGCATTGGCGCCCGTTTCCAACTTCAGGCTCTGGCGATCCTCTGCGAACAAACGCGGCGGCGAACGTCTCAGGAGCTGTGGCAGGCGCTGCAGGAGCGTCTCGTTGCGCCCATCGACGAAATGTACCGCTTTGCAGATCTCGAAGAAGAGGCCTTCGGACTGCCCGCCAGCTACGGCGCAGATATTCAGTACCAATTCCTGCATGACCGCGTTCAGCAGGCCGCGTATACTCTGTTGAGCGACGCGGAACGCCTGCCCACGCATTTGAAGATCGGGCGGATGATGTATGAAAGCCTGTCCGAGCGCGAACGCGAGGCGAACCTATTTCATTTATTGGAGCACTTTAATCAAGCGGCGCGACTGATTACGGGTCGCGAAGATCGGGCGCTGGTTGCCAGACTGAATCTCAAAGCCGGTCGCAAGGCGCGCTCGGCCGCCGCTTACGAACCCGCGTTTAAGTACTTCGAAGCGGGTCTCGCCCTCCTGCCGGAAGACGCCTGGCTGCAAGACCGCGAACTGGCGATGGAACTCTACGCCAGCGCGGCCGACGCGGCCTTTTTGAGTCAGCGCTACGATCGTATGGAAGCGATTGCAGCGACCGCGCTGGCGAATAGCGAAAGCATGCTGGAACGCGGACGGATAGAAACGGTGCGCATTCAGGCGCTGATGGCGCAGAATAAGCCGCTGGAGGCGATCGCCCTCGCCCTGCCCATTCTGGATGCGCTTGGCGTGCACTTTCCGCGCAAGCCCAACAACCTGCACGTCATCCTGGGTCTGCTCAAAATCAAGCTGCGCCTGCGCGGGCTGGAGCCGGAAAGCCTGCTGGAACTGCCGCGCATGAGCGATCCGGAAAAGCTCATGGCGGTGAACATTCTCCAGAATGTTTTTTCCAGCGCATATTTCGCAATGCCGGCGTTGTATCCTTTGATAATGTTCAGCTTTATTCGTCTTTCATTGCAGTATGGCAATGCGCCGGCCTCGACGATCGGCTACGCCGCTTATGGCGTGGTGCTCTGCGGTCTTCTGAAAGACGTTGATAACGGATATCGCTTTGGCGTAACGGCGTTGCGATTGGTGGAGCGCCTGGAAGCGCGGGAAGTGGAAGCGAAGGTGCTGCAGGTTGCGGAAGGCTTCACCACCGCCTGGAAGGTCCATTACGAGCGGCTGCTGCCCTCGTTTATCCGCGGCTACGAAGTCGGTCTGGAAACAGGCGATTTTGAATTCGCCTCTTACACCGCGTTTCAACGATGCTTCTTTTTATACTGGGGCGGCTACGAACTGGATTTTGTGCGCGCAGAGCTCGCAAAATTCGAGCCGGCGATTGCGCGACTCAAACAAAAGACGCCGTTGTATTTGCAGCGAATGAAGCTCCAGGTAGTTTTGAATCTGCTCGGCGAATGGCCGGGCGGAGATCTTCTGCAGGGCGACGCATACGATGAAAGCGAGATGGAGCCGATTCACCGTACGGCGGATGACAAAATTGCATTGTATTTCCTGTATGCAAGCAAGATGCACTTAGGCGTGATTTTCGAAGAGTGGCGCAATGTCGTCGCTTACGGCGCAGAAGCCCGTAAACTCCTTGCAGATGGGGCGGCCCTGGGCTCCACGAACGTTCCACTTTACAATTTCTTTGAAGCGCTTGCGCTGGCGCGGCTCTGCGACGGAGCGGGCGTCCTGGAACGTCTGCGGCATCGGCGCAGAATAGCAGCGCATGCGCGCGCCCTGCGCGTTTGGGCGCAGCGCTCGCCCATATATTTCGCCCATCGATCGCGGTTGGTCGAGGCCGAACGCGCGCGGCTCGCCGGGCGGTCGGCGAAAGCGGCGCGCCTGTATCAGGAGGCGCTGGATTTTGCGCGACAGTGCAATCAACTTCCGGATCAGGCCCTGATTCTTGACGCCATGCGTCGCAATTGCGAAGACCTGGGACAGCGCGATCTTTCCCGCGCGTTGCTCCTGGACGTGCACTACACTTATGCACGCTGGGGAGCGCGCGCACGGACGCGCCAGCTGGAACTCGACTATCCGGAGTTATCGCGCAGTCTTGCGGATCGTGAAAAATCGAACATCTACAGCACCACTCTGGCCAGCACCGTTGTGACCCGCTCCGGCGCCCTGGACACTCTGGCGATTTTAAAAGCGGCCCAGACGATCTCGAGCGAACTGGCGCTGGATCCGTTGCTGCAGTCGGTGCTTACAATCATTATGGAAAACGCCGGCGCCGAGTACAGTGCGCTGTTTCTGGACGGCGGGGGCGCTGTGAAACTCGCCTGTGAGAAAAGCGCGGGCGGCGCTTTTGACGACGCCGCCCTTTCGTCGGGAGAAAGCCGCGCGCCGGAATCGATCCTGAACTTTGTGTCGCATTCGCGCCGGGAATTGATTCTGGCCGACGCCCAGGCTGATCCGGAGTACGGCCTCGACTCCGCAGTCCGATCCCGTAAGGTGCGCTCCGCCTGTGCGCTGCCGCTGTTACACCGCGGAAAGTATCTCGGGTTGATTTATCTTGAGAACAGCCTGATGCCCGGCGTGTTTACGCCGGACCGGGTCAACACCCTGCTGGTCCTCGCGGGCCAGGCCGCAATTTCGATTGATATTGCCAACAACTACGCTGCGCTCAGCGCCCAGAATCAGCAATTGCTCTCCGCGGCGCGGCGTCCCGGTCCCGACCCGGGCGAGTTCGCACGCCCTGAGGCTGCGCGCCCTGAGACGCGGTCCGAACAGGGCTGAGCAATCCGCGCCAGGAAACCGTAGAATGCAAAACGAACAACGAAAAGAGAAGATTCTGATTCTCGGCGGCGGCATATCCTCTTTGTGGACCGCTTACGAACTCACCCGCACGCCGGAGCTGCGCGCGCGTTATGATGTTACGCTGCTGCAAATGGGCTGGCGTCTGGGCGGAAAACTCGCCAGCGGCAGCGATTTTCAGGATCGCATGCGCAACAAAGAACATGGCATCCACGTGTGGTTTGGTTTTTACGAGAACGCCTTTGGAAACATAAAGGAAGTGTACGAAAACCTGCAGGGCCTCTATCCCGACTATCGCTACAAAACTTACCTCGACGCGTTCAAGCCCCAGTCCTTTACGCCAATCGGCAGTTTTTCCAGAGGGGTCTACTCCTGGCGTAACGTCGACTGGCCCGTGAATCCGGGAACGCCCGGCGACGGCGCAGATCACCCGGAGCCGGTGGATCTGATCGGTCGCGTGGTTCAACTGCTCACCCATCACATTCTGGGCCAGTCCGACTCAAAAGGCGTTTCCGAGAAGCGTCCCGGCCGGCCCTCCGCGTGGTTGCGCCGCCTCCTGGATTTTACGCTGAAGCTGTTCGGCCGCGATCGCGGGCCGCGCCACTTGAGCGGCCGCCTGGACCGGCTCAAAGGGCTCATGGAGGATGCGCGCGCGCGTCGCACCGGTTTGCCTTACGGATTGGTAAAAGACATTTATAAAATACTAAAAGATATACAGTGGTTGTTTCGGATTTTCTTCGTCCGGCTGGCGCGCAAAGATCCGGACGCGTCGCCTGTTCTGAGCCTGATTGACGTGGGACTCGCCGGGCTCTGCGGACTGTTTAATCCGCGCTACGGAATAATGAGCGACTTCAATCTGAATCGAATCAATCATCTGGATTTTCGCCAGTGGCTGATTAAGAACGGCGGCAACCGGCGAATCGTGCGCCGCACGTCCTTTATTCGCGCGCTCTATGACACGCCCTACGCATACGAAAACGGCAGCTTGAAAAAACCCAATTTCGCCGCCGGAGCCGCGATGGGCTTCGCTTTGCGTACGGGTTTCATGTACAAAGGCAGCGTCCTGTACCTGCCGCAGGCCGGCTTTGGCGAGGCGGTGATCGCGCCGATTTACGCGGTGTTAAAGGAACACGGCGTGAAGTTTCAATTCTTCCGGAAAGTAAAACGCCTCGAGCTTTCGCCGGACAAAAATCAGATCGCGCGCGTGCACGTCGAGCGCCAGGTCGATTTGAAGAACGGCGAATACGACCCGACTCGCTATCGTGAAGACGTACAGCTGCTCTCCTGGCCAACCGAGCCCTTCTGGGAACAAATCGTCGACGGCGAAAAAATGCAGGCGGCGAAGGTTAACTGGGAATCAAATTGGAATCAATATCCCGTCGCCGGCCTGGAGTCGTACCAACAGGGCGTTGACTTTGATCGAGTCGTACTGGGCATCTCGATTGGCGCTCTGCAGCGTTTAAACGCGCAGGATGTTTCCATTTGCGAGGAACTCATTCAGGCCGAGCCGCGCTTTCGCGCGATGCTGGGCGCCGGCGGAGTGGTTGCAACAATCGGCGATCAGTTCTGGTTTCGCAAGAGTCTTGCAGAACTTGGCTGGGACCGGAAGCCGGCGTCCGTCGCCGGTCCCGAGCCCATCGACGTCTGGATCGATATGTCGCAGGTGCTCGATACGGAAGACTGGCGAAACGTTCCCGATGCTCCGCAATCTCTTCAGTATCTCACCGGACCGTTGGAAACGGAGTTGTACAAACGGCCGACCAGCGCGGCGACCACGCCGACCGAGGCGCTGGCGCTGGTTACGCGTGTCACGCAAAACTGGCTCAAGAATTACGGGACGGTGAATTTTCCGGGGGCCGCAGTTAACGGCGGATTTGATTGGGATACGCTTTACGACGAAAAAAATGCGCGCGGTCCAGAGCGCCTGAACGCCCAGTATCTGCGCGCGAATGTCGATCCTACTGAGTGCTGCGATACGTCGTTTACAAAGTCGATCGTTTATCGCATGAAGCCCGATCAGTCGGGATTCACAAATCTCACGCTCACCGGGACGTGGACCTACACCGGCATTAACGTGACTTGCGTGGAAGCCGCAACGATCGCCGGCAAAATGGCGGCGCGGTCTATCTGCGGTTCGCCGCGGCATATTCCTGGAGAGAACTTTATGAATTCGCAGGAGCTTGCGCCATGAGTACGCCGGAATACGTGAGTCTTTTGGGCTGGGGGGAAGAGTCAGTCTTACCGCCCGGCGAATTTACCAATGCCGTCACCTATGTGTTTGCAATCGAAGGCGATCGCACAAAAATGCAAAGCCTCGCGGAAAAGTACCTGAGCGCGCCCACGGGCGGCGCCATCCAGGTGGAGGCTTTTACCTCCACGCTATTATTGACCTGGACCGATGCGGCGAAACTCAGTTCGCCGGCGGAGAACATCGGCTGGACGCCGAATCGCGAGGTGATGCTGTCGTATCCGCTGATTGTCAAGCGCGGACTTGAGACCGGGCTGATGATGTGGCCGGCGATGATCTTCATCGACAACGCGCGCGGCATGATTACCGGCCGCGAATCCTGGGGTTGGTTCAAGCAACTGGGTCAGTCGACGGCGGATCCGGAGGCGGGCTCTTTCACTCTGGATACCATGATTTTTCCTGTGTTTAATCCGGCGACGGAAGGCCGCGTTGCGCGCCTGATCGAGGTGAAAAAGGGAAGCGCCGCTGCAGGCGCCAGCGCGCCGCGCGAGGAATCGTTTCTCGACAGCGCCGCGGCGGCATTCAGCGAGTCGGCGGCGTTTGGCAAATGGCTCTGGAAGATACTTTCGCACGCTGTGGAAGATGCGGAACTGATTCGCGACCTATGGAAAATCGGCACGGATCTCGCAGTTCCGGTAATCAACCTCAAGCAGTTTCGCGATGTGAGCGACGGCGCCCGCGCATGTTATCAGGCCATTACGAGTTCGCCCGTGCAAATGACGGCCTTTCACGGCGCCGGAATTTTATGGGGCGATTATACGGTCGATTTCACCGTTTGCGCCAGCCATCAATTTGTGAACCTCCTGGGCGTGGCCGCCAATCCCGCGCCGGTGCGCGCTGCGGCGTACCTCAAATATGACTTCCTCGCCCCTGACGGCGAAACGCTCTGGAAGGCGCCGTAACGCTTATCCCGGAAACTCCGGATAATTAGGAATAAAGGCGGGCGCGCCGCAGATGCCGCGCGAGGCGGCCATGCCGCCTTCCACGGCCGCTTCCGCCGAACCGCCGTTGACGCTTGATACCACCCAGTCGCCCGCGAGAAACAGATTCACAAATCCGGACTGGTCCGAACGGAGTCGGTACTGAATGCTGCCCGGCGTCGAAAGCACATAACGTTCGCTGGGATCGATATTGGCCCGCCAGTATTGATAATCAAAACGCTCATCGCCGCTGCGATTTTGCGGATCGACCAGATAGTTGAAGTCCAGGCCGGCCGGATTTTCCGGAGCGGCGAGATTGGGCCACAAGAGTCCGCTGTTCGCCTTGAGCCACGCCAGCGCCGCCTGCTTCACGCGTGCGTTCGCCTGCGCCGGGTAAGCCGGATCGTGTACAGGCGGAACCGGCGGACCTTCCATGGCGCCGCAGAGGTATTCCACGCTGCGAACATTCAGCGCCGGCGGCCAGTTTTCCTGCGGCAATACATCCGACATTTCGCCCCATGTGTCAAATGGCTCAACATAAGTCGACAACATGGGCGGAACCGGATTATCAAAGCCGAATTGTGCAAAGGGCGCGTTCATCCAGATCTGACTCGCCAGGGTTTCCACAGTGGCGATTTCGGTCGTCATCTTGCGCCAGCGCTCGTCGGCCGCGATCAGCTCCGAACAAATGAACGGCAGGCCGGCCAGCGAGACGCCCAGCACGATCTGATCAAAATCGACGCCGTTCTGGAGGATTACTTCGCCCACGTGATAATTGCACCACGCCGATTCGAAGTTCACGCCCTCGCGTTTGAGTTTTTCGCCGTCTTTGATTTGTTCCCAGCGCGGCTCGGACGGCCAGGCCGGAAGATTTTTCACTGGAAATAGCGGATCGTATTCGGCGCGCACCAGATCAGCCTGGCGCTCCAGTTCGATCGCCGCAATCGTCTTGCCGGCCGGCGCGAGTTTTAAGTTGCGCACGCGGTGGAAAAAATTGAAGCGCACTCCGCGCGCCTTGAGCACTTCGTAAAGCGGCGTAAAAATCGTGTCGCCCATGCCGGCTTTCATTTTCCACATTGGCGCGTCCTTGTAGTCCAGGACCATGCGCAAGAGTATCAGCATGCCCACGCCCGCCGCAAGCGATGCGTGCGCTTCATCCGTGCGTCCGCCGCGAAAGGCGAAGGCGAGCGAGTAGGCGGCGCGCACCGGAGCGGTCCAGGAGTTTTCTTTCAGTGCGCCGTTCTCAACAATCCAGTCCTTGAGGTTGCGATCATTGATTCGATCAAAGCCCTCGACGCCGTACGGAATCACGTCGCGCAAGAGACCCAGCGCCGCTGCGAGCGCAAAGTCCAGTCCCTGCCACAAGAACAGCGCCAGATCGTCTTTACGGGCGATTTTTTCCACAAACTCCGTATGAATCAACTCCTGGAGTTCTTCGAGAATCTTTTCAAGCAGGCGATACAACAGCGAGCTGCGATCCGGTCGGTCGTGGCGCAAGCGCCGGGCGATGCTCTCTGCGGCCGAAAGCGCTCCGGCGGATGCGTGATGGCCGGAAGCTGCGGCGGCCTCGCGAAAATCGGCGCTGTCCGCCGCAGCCGAAGGTTTTTCCAGTTCCGACTCAAAAATAGAACCACTGATCAAATGGCGGATAAAGTTAAGCAACGCTTCGAGATAGTCTAACGCGTCGATCAGCGTCTCGCCCTGGCCCGGCGCGCCCGGCGTTTTGGGAAACGGAAAACTGCGCGGAATCCATTTGACCCCGTTTTCCGCCGGCGCGTCCTGCATCAGGGTGATCACGCGCTGGGGCTCGAAGGCGTCGGTCCAGGACTGGAAGGGATTGCCCGGCTTCTTCTTCCACTCGGCGTAACAGGCTTGAATCATGTGGAAGGCGTTGTGATACCATCCGAGGAAAACATGAATGCCATGTTCGAGAATACGATCGCCGGCGTCGCGCTGGCGGCCGGCCGCGCCTTTGCCGCCCAGGCGCCAGCCCTGCTGGTAGACGGTCACTTCGTAGCGTTTGCGCAGGTCTGCGGTCGAGCTGAGATAAAATGCAGCGCTCATTGCGCCCAGACCTCCGCCAAGAACGGCGACCTTGATCCGACGTTGCGACATGGCGCAGAGGGAATGTCGCGTCTGGCGACCTGTCAAGTGAAAGCGCCAGGGGTGCAAAAAGAATCGCGGAACGGATGAAAGACTTGTCAGGCTGGGTCGGCCCCTCCGGATTTCCCCATGAACCCGAAGGTCCTTGATTTTGTGCAGCGCGTGGGCGCGCGGGACTTCACGGAGGGTCAGGTGCTGTTCCGCGAAGGCGACCTCCCGGACAATACCATGTACTTCATCCTCAGCGGCGAAGTCGGCATCTTCAAAAACCGACCGGGCGGCGAGCGCGAAATCAACCATCTCAGCGCGGGCGCATTTTTCGGCGAGATGGCGCTCGTGAATCAGCGTCCGCGCCTGGCGACGGCCCGGATTGCGTCCAGAGAAGCGCGGCTTGTGGTCCTCAATAAGGAAATCCTGATGAAGCTTGCGGGCGGCAGTCCTCAATTTTTGTTTAATTTGCTCAAGTATTCGGTAACGCGTCTGCTGGCGGCCGAAGACAAGCTCCAGCGCGTTAAAGAAGAAGTGCAGGGCGCGCGCAAGGATCGGGGCCTGCGTTGAGCGGCAGGCTGGCGAAGCTGCTTGAGTCGGAGGGTGGCGGATGTCCCTGAATATATTCGAATACGTAAACAATCTCGCTGTTGACATTCGTAAAGAAGGCGATAGCGTTTTTGACCAGGGCGACGAATCCGATGGTCGCATGTATTTCGTCGCTGAGGGCGAACTGGCGGTCATTCGCGAAATCGACGGCGAGCCGCACGAATTGAACCGACTCAAAGAAGGCGCGTTTTTCGGAGAAATGGCGATCATAAGTCGCAGCAAGCGCACCGCGACCATCAAGGTCGTCTCGAAGAAGGCGAAACTTGGCTACCTTGACGAAGAAGTCTTCATGCGCATCGGACGGACGAATCCGGTGTTCCTCTACTCGCTGCTGAAGCTCGTAATCCAGCGCATTGGCATGATCGAAGACCAGATTGACGAGGGCTTCCAGGAGCTTACGGCGCTGCGAAAATAGCCAGCGGGCTTTTTTTTGGAAAAAATCGCCGGAGGCGGTAAAAAAACCGTGTCGCTTTCGCGGCGAAGCGTCTCAATGTCCGGTATGGCGTTGACGGCAACGACTCCGGCGCAACCCCTCGAACGGTTCCATGCGGCACGGAGGCGAACGCGAGCCCTCTTTGAGCTTCTAATGGAGGAGGCCTTCGACGCAAGGCCCATTGAGCTGCGCCATCCGATCCGTTTCTACGAAGGTCATATCGCCGCCTTCAACGTAAACACGCTGTCGCTGGCCGGTCTTCTGCCCGCGCGACCGGAACCGACCCTCTCGGACCTGTTTGCACGCGGCATTGATCCCGAGACGCCCGAAGAAGCGGCGCGCCTCGGCATCGCGCGGTGGCCGGAACGCCCGCATGTGGCGGAGTACGTCGCTCGCGCGGATGAGCAGGTTGCGCGGATCATCGCGGAACATCCGGAGCATTTCGCCGTCTTCACCTGCATTGAGCACGAAGAAATGCACCAGGAGACGCTGCTGTACCTGCTGTTGCAGGCGCCGCACTCGCTCAAGCGACGCCCGCCTGGTTACGCGCCGGAACTTTTGCAAAACACCGTTCCGACGCCGCCGTCCTTGCGGTACGTGGCGATTCCGGGCGGGACGCAGGCGCTCGGCTCTGCTGCCGCGTCCGGGCCTGGCCCCGGCGCCTTTGGCTGGGACAACGAATTCGGGTCCCTGGATGAGTTCGTCGGCGACTTTGCACTGGCGACGCGCAAACTGACTAACGCGGACCTGCTCGCTTTTGTCAACGCGGGCGCTTACAACGATCCACGCTGGTGGTCGGAAGCGGCGTTTGCGCACATTCAAACGCGCCCCGCCCCGCCGTTCTGGCGCCAGCGCGACGGCGCCTGGTTTTTGCGGACTTTGTTTGAGGACGCTCCGCTTCCGCTGGCCGGGCCGGCGCTGGTAAGTTTTTTCGAAGCGCAAGCGCTGGCGAAATTTTTCGACGCTCGTTTGCCCACGGAGGCGGAATGGCTGCGCGCCGTCCGGACCGGCGGCGATGCGCCCATAAGCGGCGCGTGCGATTTTCAGTCGCTCGATTCGCTGCCGGTCGGCCGCGCCGATGCGCCGCGCGATGCGCGCGGCGTGGAGGAGCAAATCGGCAATGCTTGGGAATGGACTGCGAGTCCGTTCGCGCCCTTTCCCGGTTTCGCCGCGCGCTCGTATTATCCGGGCTACTCCGCGGATTTTTTTGACAATCGGCACTTTGTCGTGAAAGGCGCGTCGGTGTATACGGCGCGCGGTCTGATTCGGACCGGGTTTCGCAATTGGTATCGGGACATGTACCCGTATGCGCTCACCGGCGTGCGACTGGCGCGCTGAGGGCGCACGTGTACGGCGCCGCTTGCGCGCCGAGCGGAGATTCAAATGCAACGCGTAGAAGAACGAAAATCAGACTCGCTGCTCGAACACGTTCGCGCCGGGTTAAGCGCAGAACCCAGGCAATTGTCGCCCGCCCTGTTTTACGACGATCTGGGCTCGCGGCTTTTTGACGCGATTTGCGAGCTGCCCTGGTATCCCATAACGCGCGCGGAGAAAACGCAACTCCGCGAACGCTCCGCTGAAATATTCGACCACGCCCTGGGCGCGCCCTTGCATATCGTCGAGTTGGGCCCGGGCAATGGCGAGAAACTGGACATATTGCTCGAAGCCCTCGCCGGTCGACAGGCGGAGATAAACGTCGGTCTGGTGGATATCTCCGCCGCGGCTCTGGAGACGGCTCGCGCGCGCATCGCGCCCCGCCCGGGCGTAACGGTGCAGACGCATACAGGGCTTTTCGCAGAAGGGCTCGCGGAACTCGCCGGCGAGCGGCCGTCGGACGCGCGCACCCTCGCCTTGTTTCTGGGCTCAAATATTGGGAACTTCACGCCGCCGGAGGCCGCGCAACTGCTGGCGGACATTCGCGGCAGTCTGGTCAGCGGCGATTTTCTGTTGATCGGCGCGGATCTGATCAAGGATCGGGAGGCCCTCGAACAGGCCTACGATGATCCGCTGGGACTTACGGCCGTCTTTAACAAAAACCTGCTCTTGCGTTTGAATCGAGAATTGGATGCGGATTTTGACCTTGCAAAGTTCCGTCATTGTGCGGTCTGGAACGCGGCCGAAAGCCGCGTAGAAATGCACCTGGTCAGCATTTTTGATCAGACCATCCGGATTAAATCGGGAGATTTCTCCGTCCCATTCCGGGCCGGCGAAGGCATCTGGACGGAAAGTTCGCACAAGTACACGCCCGATTCCCTGGACCGGTTGCTCGAGCCGAGCGGTTTTGAGCCTGTGGAACGGTGGAGTGCGGACGGTTTTCTGAGCGCGTTGTACCGCGCCGCGTGAGTTTCCGATCCGCCAACGCCAATTCCAGGCGGAGCGAAACACGGCATGACCGCTCTCATTCTTGAAGATGATACGGATTGCGCGCAACTGCTATCGCGCATAGTCACCGAGGAAGGCTATGCGCCCGTGGTCTGCGCGCGCGCCGCAGACGCGATCAACGCCTTCGACGCCCATAAGCCCGAGCTCTTGCTGCTCGATATCGGCCTGCCCGGCGCGCAGGACGGCTATTACGCGCTGCGGCGCCTGCGCGCGCGACACGAGGCATTGAAGGACGGCCTCCAGCGAATTTTTCTCATGGTCTCCGCGCGCGATAACTACGGCGACATCGAGGCGGCCGTGGACTTTGGCGCCGATGGCTACATCACCAAGCCGTTCACCAAAACGGAAGTCCAGCTGAAGATTCGCGAAATTAAGATGCGTCGCGAATAAGCGACGCGGGCTTGACACAAGGCTTGCGCTGCCATTTCTGTTGCACAAGTCATGCAACTGGAATTTTACGGCGCAACCGGCACAGTAACGGGTTCTCTCCATAGAGTGATCGCAGGCGACCTGTCCATTCTCCTCGACTGCGGACTTTACCAGGGCAAACGTACCGAATCGCTTGAGCGAAACCGCAACCTGCCCGACTTTGCTGTCGCCGCAGATTGCGCAATTCTCAGTCATGCGCACATCGATCACTGCGGGAATTTGCCGAATCTCGTTAAGCAAGGCTTCGCGGGCAACGTCTACATGACGCCGGCCACGCGCGACATCGCGGCCTTGATGCTCCAGGACAGCGCGCACATTCAGGAACAGGACGTATTATTTCTGGGCCGTCGCGCGCAAAAAAAAGGTCAGACGGAAACCTATGAGCCGCTGTATACCGTAAAAGATGCGATTCGCTCGCTGGATTCTTTTGTCAGCGTGGCTTATGGACGAACGTTTGCGTTAAACAAGCGCGTCACATTTACATTTTACGACGCCGGTCATATTCTTGGCTCCGCCATGACTTTGCTCGCGGAAAAAACCGGCCACGAAACGCGCGGCCTCTTGTTCACCGGCGATCTGGGGCGCAGTAATATGCCGATCCTGCGCGATCCGGAACTGCCGGACGGCGCGGATTATCTGATCATCGAATCGACCTACGGCGATCGCCTGCATGAGCCGCGCGAGTCGATGGATGAAATGCTGGCGGAAGAAATTGAGCGGATTGTCCGCACGCGCGGAAAATTGTACATTCCCTCTTTTTCTCTGGAGCGCGCCCAGGAAATATTGTTGTCCATTCACCAACTCGAGCGCAGCGGTCGCATACCAGCCTTGCCCGTTTATCTGGATTCCCCGCTTGCGATTGCAGTGACGGACGTGTTTCGGCTGCATCCCGAGTGCTTCGACGGCGAATTGACGCAACTTATTGAGAACCGAAATCTGCCGTTTTTTACAGAGCGATTAGTCAAGGTTCACGATGCAAAGGAGAGTCGACGTATCATGCAGCTCGACGAGGCCGCCGTGATCATCGCCGGGTCCGGCATGTGCGAAAGCGGTCGTATACGGCATCATCTGGCCTACGGCCTCGGCGATGTGCGCAATACAGTGGCTCTCGTGGGTTTCCAGGCGCCGTTCACGCTGGGACGAAAACTAAAGGAAGGGCAAAATCCCGTGCGGATTCTGGGCGAGGAGATTGAGACGCGTGCGCGCATCGTGAGTCTCGAAGGCTTCAGCGCGCACGCGGATCGCAACGATCTGATTTCCTTTGTGGAGCGGCTCACGAACAAACGCGAACTGCGCAAGATTTTCCTGGTGCACGGCGAAAGGGCTGCACAGGAAGACCTGCGAGATGCGCTCCGGGAACGCGGCATTCGCGAGGTGCATATCCCGGAACAGGGCGACGCATTTGATCTGAACTGACCCGGCCCGGCGGCGCGGGCTGCAGGAGAGTGGCGATGGAAAAGCACTGGCATACATTGAGCGTTGCCGAAACGGCTCAGCGCCTGGAGTCCGACGTCAAACGCGGCCTGTCGCAGGCGGAAGCGGCGCGGCGTTTGGCCGAATTCGGACCCAACGAAATCAGCGTGGGTCAGAAAGTCTCCGCCTGGGCGATCCTGGTCGAGCAATTCAAGAACGTACTCATCATCATCCTGCTGATTGCAACCACTGTATCCTTCTTCCTCGGGCACGGCGTCGAGTCGATTGCCATTGGAATCATCGTGCTCTTTGCCGTAGGACTCGGATTTATTCAGGAGTTTCGCGCCGAGCGGGGGATGGAGGCTCTGCAACGCATGGCCGCGCCGCGAGCCGTCGTCATTCGGGACGGAGAGTCCCGCTCGATTCCGTCGCGCGAAGTTGTACGCGGAGATTTAATTATACTGCATGCCGGCGATCGTATTCCGGCGGATGCGCGCATAACGGAGGCGGCGCATTTACGCGTCGAAGAGTCGGCCCTGACCGGCGAATCGACCTCCGTTAACAAATTCACCGACGCCATCGCAAACCAGACGCTTGCGGTCGCAGATCGTAAGAACCTGGTCTACGCGGGCACCAGCATTGCGAACGGTCGCGCCGCAGGCCTGGTCATTGCGACTGCGATGGAGACCGAGTTCGGTCAGGTCGCCAGACTGTATCAGTCGATTCAGCAAGGGCGTACCCCGCTGCAGGAGAATCTGGATCGCGTTGGAAAAATTCTCGCCCGGACGGCGCTTCTTATCGTTGCGCTGATCGTCGCGCTTGGCGTTGTGCGCGGAGCGGAACTGCTGGATATGTTTATTTTCGGCGTAGCGCTCGCTGTAGCCGTCGTACCGGAAGCGTTGCCCGCAGTTGTAACAATTACGCTGGCGATCGGAGTTCAGCGCATGCTGCGCCGCAACGCGCTGGTGCGCAAACTTCCCGCGGTTGAAACGCTGGGTGGCGTGTCGTACATTTGTTCCGACAAAACCGGCACCCTGACCCGTGACGAGATGACCGTTCGCCGGATCGTCATTGGCGCCCGCGAATACGAAGTAAGCGGCGGCGGTTATTCGCCGGAAGGCGAATTCACGCGCGATGGAGCGCGCGCACATGCCGATCCGGAGCTGATTGCGCTCCTCGAAGCGGCCGCTCTCTGTAACGATGCTAAATTGAAATCCGAGGACGAGCGCTGGACGGTGCTGGGCGATCCCACGGAAGGCGCCTTGATTGTGGCGGCGGCGAAAGCCGGCGTGGACCAGGTTGCGCTGGATGTGCGTCGGCCGCGCATTGAAGAAATCCCTTTCACCTCCGAGTCGCGCAAAATGCACACCACGCATGCGGGCGACGAAGGACCCCTGCTCGAAATAGTCAAAGGGGCGCCGGAGGCCGTTCTGGAACTCTGCGAGACGTTCATCGAGTCCGGAGTTCCGCGCGCCCTCGATGGAGCATTACGCACCGCGCTGCTGGCGGCGGCAGATCGCATGGCGGGTGAAGCTCTCCGCGTCCTGGCCGTTGCGTCGCGGACCTTTGCCAGGCTCGACGACTCGCGTCCCGCTTTCACCCTGCTGGGTTTGATCGGCATGATGGATCCGCCGCGTCCGGAGGCGCGCGACGCCGTGCGGCGTTGCGAACAGGCCGGAATTCGCGCAGTGATGATTACCGGCGATCACCCGACAACCGCGGCCGCCATCGCCCGCGAGTTGGGCATACTGCGCGGCGGCCGCAGCGTAACCGGCGTCGAACTCGATTCGATGAGCGCGCAGGATTTTAGCTCGGCCGTAGAAGAAATCGAAGTCTACGCGCGCGTATCGCCGGAACACAAACTGCGCGTGGTCGAAGCGTTGCAGGGCAAGTCGCACGTAGTGGCTATGACCGGCGACGGAGTCAATGACGCGCCCGCTCTGCGCAAGGCTGATATTGGCGTGGCCATGGGCATCAAGGGTACGGACGTCACGCGCGAGGCGGCGGACATGACCCTCACGGACGATAACTTTGCGTCGATTGTCGATGCCGTGGAAGAGGGGCGCGGAATTTTTGCAAACATTAAGAAATACTTAATGTATTTGCTTTCTTCAAACGCCGGAGAAATCGGACTGATGGCCGGCGCATCCCTGTTGGGATTGCCGTTGCCTTTGAATGCCGTGCAGTTGCTTTATGTAAATCTCGCGACGGACGGATTGCCTGCGCTCGCTCTCGCTGTAGACCCGCTCACCGGCGATGCTATGAGCAAGAAGCCGCGCAATCCCCGGCGGGGCATTTTCACGCGATCCGTCACACTTCTGATTCTGGCGGGCGGCCTGTGGTCCACGCTGGTCAACGTATCGCTCTTCAGCTGGGCGCTTGCATCCGGCAAATCGGCGTCGGAAGCCATGAGTCTGACCTTTATTTCGTTGGTGTTAATTCAGTTTTTCAAGGCGTACTCCTACCGATCCGATGTGCAATCCGTGTTTGTACGACCCTTCAGCAATCGTTGGCTCAATCTCGCGATAGTCTGGGAACTGATCCTGCTCGTTTGCATTATTTACACGCCTTTCCTCAAGCCGGCCTTTGCAACTTACGATTTGCCCCTCGCAGACTGGCTGATCGCCGGCGGCCTGGCATTTACGATCGTACCGGCGATAGAAATCGCCAAGCGCGCCATTCGCCGCTTTCTGCCGGATGAACCGGCCGCTTCAGGCGCGCCCGACGCCGGCCCGGTCGGACCGGATAAGCGCGCCGCATGAGGAGGCGGGTGAAACGTGCGGCTCGCGTTTGGATCAGCTTGACAGCTTTACAGATTTTCAAGAGCAGTTACTGCGATGAACTTTTTCGTTTTCCGTCGCACGATTGGCGCGGCCTTTGCGCTGCTTGTTTGCGTGCAATGCTCCGCCGTGGACCTGCAGATTAACGAGGCGCTGGTCCGCGCCCGCGGCCCGCAGCGGGTGATGATCCTGCCGTTTCAAATCGAAGGCGCCGGCTGGGGACAGGAGTTCGCCGATTCGCTCGGCCTGCAACTGGCGAACACGGGACGTTTTATCCAGGTGGAACGCGGTCGTGAATTACAGCGCCTGCTCCAGGAACAACGCTTCTCCGAGTCCGGCCTGATCGACACGCGCACCCGTCTGGAAATTGGCCGTTTGACCAGCGCCAATTTGATTATCACGGGGCACGGACGCGCGCTGACCATGCGCGGACATGGCGGCGAATTGATTCCAAACGTCGTGGATACCTGCACCGTGCGCGCAGTCGATGTAGAATCAGGTGAACACGTGATCACCCTGCGCAAGCGTCCCGGGCGCGCCTGGACAAATGAATATCGCGCGAAGTACTTTCTCACGTTCAGCCTCGGCTGGGATCTGAAGGATATTTTGCGCGAAAGCGCCAACTTTGACGAAATCGCACGGCAGTTTGCGACCAACATCGACTCCGCGATTCAGAGTCGTCTGGCGGCGGAAGAACGCAACTCAGCTGCGCGTTGAATAGCGTTCGATCCGCTTGCGGAATATTTCGACGGTCGGCCTTCCACTATTGCTCGGCGCAGTAAATGCGCCAGAAGCTGTCGCTGCAGGCCAGCGAACCCATGGCTATCGCCTG
This sequence comes from Leptospirales bacterium, assembly GCA_036170535.1. GTDB lineage: Bacteria > Spirochaetota > Leptospiria > Leptospirales > Leptonemataceae > SSF53. The sequence continues at coordinate 39,316 of JAVHPJ010000236.1, forward strand.
ACCGTTGGTTGCATTACCAACTCCGTAGCGAAAATTGCCGGCCGTTGAAGTCCACTGCGTGCAGGTAAGGCCTGCTGCCGTCGTCCAGTCCGCGTTGAGTCCTGAATAATACGTCTGCGCGGTTCCCGTAAAACTGTTCGTCATCGCGCCAAAGACAAAAATGCCCGCGGCATTCGTTTGAAAAAGCGCCGCTCCGCCGGCCGCGCGCACATAATTTACATAGGGCTGCAGAACCCAGTCGACATTTTCGCTCGCCCCGCCGCTGCAATTTGCGGTTGTGCAGGCGACGCGAGTAACGCCGTCGGCAATCAGCGCACGGTAGGTTCCCGATCCGGGATAGGCGGGATCGCTCATGCATTTTGCGTCTACGCCTGCGACGCCGCCCATATTGCCGTTGTAAGAATTGGATGTTACAAAAATTTTCTTGATCACATCGTTATCGTATATGTCGACAGTGAGGTCCACGGGCGCGGGACCCGTGTCGCCAGGACCGCCGCCGCTCGTGGTATGCGTGAGCGTCGTTGCATGCGCGCCCTCGATCGTTGCGTCGTTGACCGCGCCGACCGTCACAGTTTGCGCCGCGCTCCAGCAGGATATTCCCGGACAGACAGGCGAGAATTGAAGAGTCAGCGGACTGACATTCGCGCCGTTCAAACTGACCTGGGACGGGTCGAACGCAATGTTGACGAACACTATCGCAGATGGGCCGGCGCTCAGGCTGAGATCGTAGCTGTCCGTTGCGCCCCACTCGCCGACCCCGGTCGCGCTGGAGCTTTCGGTCAGATTCAGAGCGAAAGTTGCGCCGGGCGTTTCCTCTGGAAGCGTAGCCGCCGGCCCTGTGCTCGGACTCGCCAGCGCCAGCGCCAGAAACAATCCAGTCGAATTGTATTGCGCGCAAGCGACGAATGCCAATGCAAACAAGGTTGCGGATCGCAGCATGGCCGGGACTTGCCTCCGGCCGAAATGTTGTGCAAGCGGGCTTTGGCAGTTCGTAATTGAACTTTATAAATTGAATCAAGCCTTCCAGCTGCTGGCGCCCCGGAGCGCCGCAATGCGTCATAATCCGTGCAATTTCACGGATCTCTATGGCAGTTTTGCCAATCGGCGTTCTGTCGCGCCTCAGGCGCGCGCGTCCAGAAAGCCCTGCAGAATCGGCCAAACCGCGCCGGCGAATACGTTAGCGGCGAAAAGCGTCCGCCAGCGCCGATGCTTTGCACGGCCGCTACGACCAGCGGCAGAAGGATCCGCGCCACAAACAGGGCGTACAAGAGGAACCCGAGCCGCCAGACTGCCCCCCGCAAAAAAACTCCGAGCCAATGCGACATAATTCTTTTGGGGGCGCAGTTTTGCCGCCGGGCAAGGAATTTTTTTGGAGGCGGCGTCAGCGGATGGACGTTCCAGGATTGACGGCCGCGTCCAGTTAGGTGTATATGCACATATAAAGGTGTATATGCACGGATCGGCGCTGTATACGCGCGGGCCGTGACACGAATTCCGACCCCCCGCGTATTGGGTGAGAGTGGGAGCGCCTCATTACAGGAGAAAACGATGGAAAACGTCTACGTCATCGACGCCGTCCGCACGCCGCGGGGCAAAGGCAAAAAAAGAGGGGTTCTGGCGCATATGCACCCGCAGAGTCTGGCGGGCGAAACGCTCAAAGCGCTGCAAAAGCGTAACAACCTGAATGCAGAAAAAGTTGAGGATGTAATCCTCGGCTGCGTATCCCAGGTGGCCGATCAGGGCGCCTGTATCGCACGCTACGCAGTGATGGCCGCCGATTGGCCGCACTCGGTGCCCGGCTACACCGTGAATCGCTTCTGCGGTTCGGGTCTGCAGGCGATTAACAATGGCGTAGGCATGGTCGGCTCCGGCGCCATGGATCTGGTCGTTTCGGGCGGCGTGGAATCCATGAGTCGCGTAAAAATGGGCGCCGACATGGAAGGCCTGGATATGAGCATTGGCAATCCCTACATTGCCGAGCACTACAACCTGGTGCCCCAGGGCATTTCGGCCGACCTGATCGCCACGAAATACAACTTCAGCCGCGAAGACGTCGATAAGTTCGCCGTATCTTCCCAGCAGAAAGCCGACGCGGCCATTAAAGCCGGCTATTTCAAAAACAGCATCATCCCGATTCCGGATGGCAACGGCGGCTTTGTCACCAATGACGAGCATCCGCGCATCGAATCCGATATGGCCTTCCTTTCCGGCCTGGGCGCCGTCTTTAAGACGATTGGCGAGAAGGAACTGGATGCCATTGCGCTCAAGAGCTATCCAGAAATTCAGAAGATCAACCACGTGCACACTCTGGGCAACAGCTCCGGCGTTGTGGACGGAGCCGCAGCAGTGCTGCTCGCAAGCGAAAAAGCCGTTAAAGAAAACGGACTCAAGCCGCGCGCGCGCATCATAAGCGTGGCGGCGATTGGTTCGGAGCCCACCATCATGCTGACCGGTCCGGTGGAGGCGTCCAAACGCGCCCTGGAAAAAGCCGGCCTCAAAGCCGATGACATTGACCTGTGGGAAATTAACGAAGCGTTCGCGGCCGTTGTGTTGCTGGTTCAACAGCAATTGAACATCCCGAACGAAAAGATCAACGTTAATGGCGGCGCAATCGCTCTGGGCCACCCGCTGGGCGGCACCGGCGCAATTCTGCTCGGCACGGTCATTGACGAGCTGGAACGCCGCAAACAGCGCTACGGTCTGGTAACGCTGTGTATAGGCGGCGGCATGGGCGTCGCGACGGTAGTCGAACGCCTGTAATCTCCCGGTTTCGCGCGAGCGCATCCGCTCGCGAGCGGCGGCCGCCTTTTCCAGCAACCTGCTGGGTCGCCGCCGCCCTATTCCTTCAACGCGCATCCGGTGCAACTCCGGATGCGCGGTTTCGTTCTGCTTCCATTAGCTATGGCGCGTAAACTGAACACCTCCAGGGATACGGCCGCAGATCGTGCACGGCGGACGCAGCTCAAGCGGGTTGGCATCGTCTGTGTCTGCTTTAATTTGCGCAAGGCCTCGCGCATCATTACGCGACGCTACGATAAGCTCTTCGAAGAAGTTGGACTCAGCGCGACGCAGTTTTCCATTCTTGCATCCATTGCGCGTCACGAACGCCTCATGATCAGCGACCTCGCGGATCTGTTGTTGATGGAACGCACCACGCTCACGCGCAATCTCAAGCCGCTCGAAAAAATGGAGCTGATTCAATACGGCGACGGCGACGATGGCGATCGACGCAAACGTACGATTTCTATCACGCGCAAGGGCGATCGCCTGCTGGATCGCGCGCTACCCATCTGGGAGCAGGCCCAGGGCGAGATCATCGGGCGCGTAGGCGAACAGAACACGCGCGGGCTCCTGATGAATCTGTGGCGGTTCATCTACGGCAAGCGCTACCTCGGCGCATAAATGTGGTTCGGGCCGCACGCCGACCGGCTTCTGACGCCCCAAAAAATTTCCGGAATCGGGATCATTTTTTTCTGAATGAGTTGACAGGCTCGATTCCCACGGCTCAATGGTCTTGTAGGTGCTAATTGCGGAGGGGGTACACCTGTTCCCATTCCGAACACAGAAGTTAAGTCCTCCAGCGCCAATGGTACTGCACGGGTAACTGTGTGGGAGAGTAGGACAGCGCCTACATTGCAATTATTCTTAAATAATCGCGATAACTCGCTCAAAAGCCCGGTTGCAAAACCGGGCTTTTTTATTGCCCCGCGCCGATCGGGAGGGTAAGACGGGTTCGCTTACTCGCGGCTTCGCGAATCGGCCATCTACGAGGCGCCCCATGCGGCTACAGACTCTTCGAATCAAAAACTTCAAAGCCCTGCGGGACGTCGAAATGACGGACATACCCCCATTTTGCGTCATCGTCGGCGCGAACGGGTCTGGCAAGTCGACTCTTTTCAATGTTTTCGCGTTCCTGAAAGATGCGCTTACCTACAATGTCACCCGCGCCCTTGAGGATCGCGGCGGATTCCGCGAAGTCGTCAGTCGAGGTTCTGAATCCGAGCCGATTGAAATCGAAATGCAACTCAAGCTGGAGATTACCGGAAAAGAACGGCTGGTGACGTATCATCTGGAGATTGGCCAGGAGTCCGGTCGCCCCGTTGTGCTGCGCGAGATTCTGCGCTATAAGCGCGGCGAGTCCGGAGCTCCATTTCATTTTCTGGATTTTGGACGCGGCACGGGCGTTGCGGTAAGCAACGAAGAAGACTTCAGCAAGACAGATGCAGAGCTCAAACGTGAGATGCAAACTCTTGATTCGCCCGATATTCTTGCGATCAAGGGACTCGGTCAGTTTCAGCGTTTTAAGGCGGCGAGTGCATTTCGCCAGATGCTTGAAAACTGGCGCATCTCCGACCTCCATGTGGAGGCTGCGCGCATCGGGCAGGCGTCGGGCGGCGAATACAATCATCTATCGCGAAACGGCGACAATCTCCAGCGGGTCGCCAAGCACATTCACCAGTATCATCCGGAAGTTTTCTCAAAAATCGTCGAACGTATGAGCGTTCGCGTCCCGGGCATTAAATCGATCACGCCGATTGAGGCGCCTGACGGACGATTGATTCTACAGTTTGAGGACGGCAGCCTCAAGACTCCGTTTATCGACAAGTATGTATCTGATGGCACGCTGCGCATGTTTGCTTATCTCATGCTATTGTACGATCCGCAGCCCTTTCCCTTGCTATGCGTCGAGGAACCTGAGAATCAGTTGTATCCGGAACTGTTATACGAGTTGGCCGAGGAGTTTCGCGACTACGCACGGCGCGGCGATGGGCAAGTGTTTGTCAGCACCCACTCCCCTGATTTTCTGAATGCGACGGAACTGGACGAGGTCTACTGGCTGGTTAAAGAAGGCGGTTATACCAACATTGTGCGCGCCTCTGAGGACGAGCAGGTCGCGACCTATATGCGCGACGGCGATAAGATGGGTTATCTCTGGAAGCAGGGTTTTTTTCACGGAGTGCATCCTCGGTGAAAACAATCGTTTTTTTCCTCGAAGAACGTTCGGCGATGGCATTGCTTGAGTCGCTGTTGCCGCGGGCTTTCCCGGATGCGTCCGCCGCCTTCACTTTTGTGCCATTTGATGGAAAAAATGATCTCGAACGACAACTGGTCACGCGCATCCGCGGTTGGCGCAAACCCAACACAAAATTCATCGTGCTGCGCGATCAAGACGCCCAAGATTGCCAGCGCGTTAAGCAAAGGTTGGTGGATCTCTGTCGGCGTGCAGGCCGCCCGGATACTCTGGTCCGCATCGCATGTCGAGAACTGGAGAGCTGGTATCTCGGGGATCTTCGTGCAGTCGAAGCCGCCCTGGGGCTGAAAAATCTGGTTGGATTGGAAGCGAAAGTGCGCTACCGGAATCCCGACGATTTGCAAGGCCCCGCCGATGAGTTGAAAAGTCTCACGGGAGGCCGCTACAGCAAAGTGGCCGGATCGCGGGCGATCGGGGCACAGCTCGACATTTCACGGAATCGGTCCGCCAGTTTTCGCGTCTTTTGTGCGGCGGTCGCCGCCGCAGTTTCCGATTGATTTGCGGCGCAGCCTCTGTGCAAGCATCAGACCGAATCGGGCGGTTAGCCCGAAATCGTCCCCAGGCTTTCTCCCAGTCGAATCGGCGAGTTTTCCCGCAGACCGACCTGCCATTTTAAGGCGCCCTTGCTGAAAAGCAATACGACCGTGCTGCCCATCTCGAAACGGGCCAACTCCGCGCCGGCCTCCATCGTGCGCGGCGCCGCGTAGCGTTGGCGCGGATGAAAGCTGCGCCGCCAACCGTTTGTGATGACGTGTTCATCGTACGCGAGCCGGATACGGCCCACGTTGGTGGCGCCGACTTTGACTACTGCAACCAATGCGGAACCCGAGCGCAAAAAGGTGGTAAGGCGTTCGTTTTTGGGAAACAGATCGCGCACGTTTTCCACCGCCAGCAGATTCACCGGCAAAAGGTAGCCCGGAACATAGTCATATCCGACCAGCTCGCCGGCGCAGGGCGTGTGAATCCGATGGTAATCGCGCGGGCTCAGATAAATTGTGCAGAAGGCGCCGCCTTCAAACTCTCGGGCGAATTCGCAATCGGGCAAAAGATCATGCAAACTGTAATCCAGTCCCTTTGCCTGAATCAAGGCGCCGCTTACAATCGGGCCAAACTGCGCTAGCGTTCCGTCGACCGGCGAGATCGCCGCATTTTTGCGCGGATCAATCGGGCGCAGGCCCGGCTTCAAATAGCGAATAAAGAATTGCCCGAGCGAAGGGTATTCTTCCACAGGCAGGGCGGCTTCCGCCAGATTAACGCCGAACTTGCGCGAATAAAATCCATAGACGACCGGACGCAATGAGCGCGGCACGGGCAATCGGCTGATGACGCCGAACAGTCGACTCAACAGATTCGACGGCAAAAGTGAAAGCAAAAGCAACAACGGCGCTCCGCGTTTCGCCCGTTCGCCTTCCTGCTCAAGAAAGCGCGCGTATTCGCGTACGCCGAGGTCGACGATCAGAAAGTTTGCAATCAGCGTGACGAGCAGCGCGAGACCGCCCCACAGCAATATGCCGCGCCAGATGAGAAACGTGGACTCCGCGCTCATTGCGCTCCAGAAACCCGCCGCGAGCAAAAGAAATGGAAAGAGCAAGGCGAAGATCCGACCGGCTGCGGGCGTTATGCCATCCGCCAGGGCGCGCGCCGCAGTTTCGCCGGCGCCCGTGAATTGCAGGGCGCTCAAAAGCAGCACGGCGCCAAGGGCCGGCCAGAGCGCGGGGCCCGCGAGAATTGCGTCTGGATCCGGCAAAAGCAGCACGGCGAGCGTGGCGACTGCAGCGGCGAATATTGGCCGCAAAACAAACACATGAGCGCTGCGCCCTGGCGCATGATTGCCAATGCGCGTACTGGCGTCGAGGGTGCGCGCTCCGCCGCTGGCCGCTCCAATCAAAAAGGCGGCCGTGGCGAATGCGACATTTAACCACGCCGCGCCGCTGGCGGGCCAGACTCCGGCGAGCAGCTGCAGTCCCTCCGGCGCGTTATGGACGGGCAAAGCCGCGCGGGTCAGCGCGAGATTCGACACAATTGCGTCGCCGGACGAATCGACGGAAAAGCAGGCGAGCAGTGCGGCCAGGGCGAGCAGTCCGATCGCCGCCGGCTGGGCTGCGCGCGCCGCCCGTCCGCAGGCGGCGGGTTTACCCGCGAGGACCAGCAGATACAATGCGCCGATCGCGGTCAGCGCGACAATCAGGGGCGCAGGGGAATCAAGTTGCACGGAGAAGAGGTAACGGAGCGCTGCGGCCGGCAGCGCGGCGCCGCTGAAAAACGCCGCGAGGGCGATCAGCACAGCCGCCACGGGAGCGACGCCTTTGAGCTTCAGGCCGCCGCGCAACAGCCCGATCGCGCCGCTGGCCGTATGATCCGCGTAGCGCGCGGCCAGTGCGGCCCCGGTGAACTCGAGCGCCGCGGCCAGCAGGGCCGCGATCCAGATCCAGACGAGCACGCCGGCTCCCAGCGGCGCAAGAAATAGCGCGCCGACGCAGGCGGCGCCCACGCTCACATCAAAGAGCGCGTAGATTGCAAAGCTCTCCGGAGGACGCAGCCGTTCATTCAGTCGATTGCGGTCGCGGACGCCCAATAGACTCAGCCAGGCGGCCAGCGGATGCGCTTGCGGAAAGAAGCGGAAATGAATCGCCAGATAGAGTCCGGCGACGATTGTAAGCAGAACGATCGATAGGAGAATTATTTCCGTTGTCATTTAAGGCATTCCAGATTGCGGCCCTCGATCGGCTCTGCGCCGGGGCGTTCGGTGCAAGAGGCTTATCCCAGGCCGCGCGTCAATCACGAACCATCTGCGGTTTTTACGGTGCGAAACGGCTGCTTTTGCTGGCGATCTTTCTGTGCAGCGTGATCGAAGTCGCCGCCGAAGAATTTGAACCGGTCACGGTGGAAGTCGGCGCCGCGTATGCCGTCGGCCGACGGCAAACGGATCGCTTCAGTCGCGGCATGGAAAAATACCGTTCCACGCTCAGCGTAACTACGGTGAATGTCGTGGATGCAGATGACTTTGGTCCGCTGTCTTCCGCCGAGTTTTTTTTGCGCCTGGGCGATTTGTTCGGCGAGCGCGGTCATCATCAGATTGGTCTGGTCGGCGGTTCATTTGATATTCCGACAATTCGCATTCGCGAGTTGCGCAGCGATGCGCGCGGCTCCACGCTTGATTGGCGATTTCGCGTTCAGTATCTGCTTTTTACCTATCACTATTCCGACGTCATGCCCTGGCGGCTCTTGCGGCGCTGGCGTTGGGAACTGGGCGGCGGCTTTGGCTTTGCGCCGGATGCGCGCTGGACCTCCAAAGGGTATCTCTACGGTCCGGGTCAGTTGGCCTCGCTCGACGTGAATCAGAGCTCAGGGTCGGGCAATGCGCTGCGCTTCGAATTGGGCGTTTCGCGCGCTCTCGGTGAATACTCTTTTGTTCGACTTTCCGCCAGCATGACCTACGTCTATCTGGGCGATTGGACCGGACGCATCAATTCTTCCGACGGGCAGTGGTTCTATTTGCGAAACGGCGGCCTGTTTGCGCTCAGCTCCGCTAACTTCGCTCTAACGCCGACTTTGATCCTGGACGAGCAGCTGGGTCTCACCCAGGGCCTGCTTGCCGATCGCAAAGCGGACGTGCCGATCGGTGCGCTGGAGATCCGTTTATCCACTGGCGTTCGTTTCTGAAACGTTTGGAAATGAATTGCGGACCGCGGCGCACCGGAAACAATGTTGCAGAACGCCGCCGCTTGTGTTGCGCTGAAAGCAGCGGCGCGCGACCGGCTCGGGCGCACGTTCAGGAAGACACCATGGCATCGTATGCTTATCGAATTCTGGCGATCCTGGCATTGTTCGGGGCTTTATACTGCGGCAGCGACGGGCTGTATCGTGCGGGCGTGATTGGCGGCGACGAAGCTACCGATCGGATCACAGACGCGGTTGCGGCCGGCATCGGCGTGTGCCAGCAGCGCATCAACCCGTCGCTGGCGGCGAATGCGGACTACATACTCACTCTAACCCTGGGCCGCGAATTTGAGCGTCAACGGATTCAGAACTTCTACGGACTGGACGACGGTCGCGGCTACAAACAAGGCGACATCGACGATTGTGCGCAGCGCATCACAACGGCGTTTTCCCTGGGTTCGGATTGCTCGGCCAACGCCTTGCCGGCCTGCTTTATGGACCCGGTGAATCGATATACCGGAAATTGATTCCTTCCACTGCGGACCCGATGTTGCGGCGCAGCAGGCCGGCTGCGTTTATTTCCCGACCCTGCTTGACAGGCTCGCTTCCGTTTTCACCCTGCTGAAAACCCGGCTATTATGAAAACAGACAAAGCCATCTCGCTGCCTGTAAAAGAAATCACGCACCTCAAGGTGATCCTTGCCACCTGGTATTCGTTTTTGCGCGACCAGGCGGATACGCTTTCGCAAGAAGATTTTACCCGCTACCTCAACACGCCGGTGATTTACGATCTCGAACACGACGAAATCGAGCTTTTGTTCACCGGCTCGGAAGAACTCTTGAATCGCTTCAAAGACCACATCCTGAAAGGCGCGCCCCCGGCCGCCTGAGTCGCTTTATCCGCCGCGCGCACGCGCTGCGCAATGACAGGGGCGCTGGCTCGGGCAAAAAAAAGGACCCTCCAGCGAAGGGTCCGAACCATTGGTTCCAGAATCAGAATTACCAGTTCTACGCAAGCGGCGTGCCGCTGTGCGGCGCCGCGTAAGCCGCGCTGCAGGTTCGCCCGCCATCGCAACCTGTCATTCTGACAGAGCCCTGCCATTCGCCTGGTAAAATGGTTTTCTTCCGTAACGCTCGGCCGATCCTGGCGTCCTGATTATACGCGACCTTGCGCCCGCGAACCGGGCCGAGAGGCGCCCGGGAGAAATGGAATCATGAGCAATGCACCCGTAATTCTTGGCGGAGCCCAAACTGACTTCGCCCGCAACTGGTCCAAAGAAGGCAAAACCTTCATGTCGATGATGCGTGAAGTCGTAGAGGACGGCCTCACATCCGTAGGTCTCGACTACGAAGAGATCCGCCGCCTCAACAAGGAAAATCGCGTCGCGGTCTTCGTCGGCAACTTCGATATGGAACAATACGGCAACCAGGGTCACCTGGGCGCCTTTCTTACGGAAGTTCATCCTGCGTTTTACGGCGTGCCGGGCGCGCGCTACGAAGCGGCCTGCGCTTCCGGCTCGGTCGCTCTGGATGCGGCCGGTTCGCGTCTGCGCGCGGGCGATTACGACCTTGCAATCGTGGTCGGCATCGAGGTCATGAAGACCGTCAGCTCGAAAGTGGGCGGCGACTTTCTGGGCACGGCTGCGTATTACGAACTTGAAGCGAAAGGCGTGGAGTTTCCCTTCCCGAAATTGTTCGGTCGTCTGGCGGACGTAATCGTTGAACGCAACGCGAGCCTGGGCGAAGACCGCGTCATGCAGGGCCTCGCGGAAATCTCGCGCATCAACTACGCCAACGGCAAACTGAATCCCAAAGCGCAAACGCGCACCTGGTTTATGAATCGCGAACACGCGTCCAGCCGCGGCGGCGAATTTAACATGGCTGTCGGCGGTCGTCTGGCGATCACCGACTGCTCCCAGGTGACCGACGGCGCAGCGCTGCTCGTGCTCGCCACGCCGGACTACGCGCGCCAGTTTTCGCAAAAGAGCGGCAAGCATATCAAGCAGTTCTCGGTTGTGAAGGGCTGGGGCCACCGCGTTGCGCCCATGACTTTCACCAAAAAAGTCGCCGAGAGCGTGGATAACGAATACATCCTGCCGTGGACGCGTCAGGCGGTCGTGGACGCATATCAGCGCGCGAAAGTCGACATCGACAAAATTGACGTGATCGAAACGCACGATTGTTTCACTTCCAGTGAATACGCCGCGATCTCCGCATTCGGCATCACCGGTCCCGGAAAAGAATACCAGGCCATTGAAGACGGAACGATCGACCTCAAGGGCAAAAAACCGATCAATCCCTCCGGCGGTCTGATTGGCGCGGGCCATCCCGTGGGCGCTTCGGGCGTGCGCATGGCGCTCGACATTCACAAGCAGGTCACGGACCAGGCGGGCGCCTCGCAGGTAGCCGGCGCAAAAACCGGAATCATGTTGAACATTGGCGGCAGCGCCACCACCAACATGACTTTTGTGATTGCCAACGCTGATAACTGAGGGCTGGCCTTTTTTCAGCCGCAAATCCGGCGCCGTGAAAGCAGCGCCGGATTTTTTGCGCCCGCTTTGCGTAACCCGCCGGCGAAAGTCGCGTCTCTAACACAATGAAACTTTTTTATTCGCCCGGCGCCTGCTCGCTCGCTCCGCACATTCTGCTCGAAGAAATCGGCACAACCTATGAGCCGGTCCTCGTCAGCACCGCGAAAGGCCAGCAACTGACGCCCGAATATCTGGCGATCAACCCGAAAGGCCGCGTGCCGGCGCTCGCAATGGACGATCGCATACTTACGGAAGTCACGGCGATCCTCTATTACCTTGCGGCGACAAATCCGGGCGCAGGACTGCTGCCGGATGCGGGCGAGCCGCTGGCAAGGTATCTGGAGTGGGCGAGCTGGCTGACCAGCGAGGTGCACGCGTCAAATTTCGCGGCGCACTGGCGTCCCGGGCGCTTTGCGGCCGACGAGTCCGTGCATCCGGTCATTCAAGAGCACGGACTGCAGAACATTCTGAAGTCGCTTACCGCTATCGAGGCGCGCATGCAGAATCAGAACTACGCCCTGGGCGATCGTTATACGCTGCTTGATCCGTATTTGCTCGTGTTTTATCGCTGGGGCAATCGCGTCGGCGTGAATATGGCCGAGAAATTTCCGCACTGGACAAAGATAGCCATGCGCGTTTTTGAGCGGCCGGCTGTACAGCGGACTTTTGAACTGGAAGGCGTCAAGCTGAGCGGTTAATTGCGCTCTCCCGCGCGCGCAGCCGACCGCCCAGACTGAGCCACAGCGCGATTGCCAGGACGACTTCCAGGCCGCCGAATACAATGCCGGCGAGTCCCGCGCCGCCAAGGGCGCCGGCGTGTCGTTCGCCCAGGTCTACCAGCGCCGCTGCAAGCAAGGGACCCAAGAGGAAGCCCAGAGATCCCGCGCCCACGTACGCCGACATGACCGAAGCCCGGGCCCCTTGCGGCGCGAGTTCCATGGCGAGCGCAATTGAAGGCGAAAACATTGCGGCCCCGCCGAGACCCGCCAGTAACAAGGCGAGCGCAACGGCGTTTGAATCGGGCAGGATCGAGGCGGCGGCCAGACAGACGCCGTAGACAATCGATACGCCGGCGCTGAGCTGCAACGCGAATCCGCGCCGGGCGAGCAAGGCGAAGGGAATCGAGAGTAAACTCATCGGCGTCATCACAAGCGCCATCAGTCGGCCAGCGACGGCGGCATCGAGCAAGAGATCCCGCTGCAAATGCGCCGAGAAGGCGCTCACAAGAAATCCGGCGCAGAGTCGGTCTGCAAAGGCCAGGGTGATTGGAAAGAAAAAGGCCGGCGAGCTACGGACTAATTTGAGCGCACTCGCCAGTTTTGCCGGACTGGCTTCAATTGTCTCCGGGTCGCGCAAGAATAATGCGCAGAGCAATGCATTGCCGAACATCGCGGCGCCGGCCAGTTCGAAGGCCAGGGCGGGCTCGGCGCGCCCGGCGATGCCGCCAACCAGCAGTCCGGTCGCGGCGCCCAGCATCATCATCATCCCGGAAAGCCCCGTCGCCAGTCCGCGGCGCGCGCCGTTGCGATCGCGATCCGCAGCCAGCGATAACAAAAGACCGGCCACAAACGCACTGGACGCGCCTTCGAAGAAGCGGAGCAACAGCAGCGTCGGATAGTCGGCAGCTTGCGCCATCATCAAAAAGCAACCGGCGTTCACCGCACAGGCCGATGCGATGAGAGCGCTGCGCGTTTGTAAACGATCCGAGAGCCAGCCGGCGACGGGCGCGAACAGAAATTGCGCAAGCAATGCGATGCTGAAAAACCAGCCTGTGGCGTACGCCCCGTCGGCGAAATGCGCGGCCAGAAAAGCTGGCGCGGCCGGCGCCGGCATTGTGGCCGGCGCCATGCTGGTGAATAACAGCAAGCCAATCCAGAGCGTCTGGCGCGCATCAGCGGACATTTTTATTCAGCGACCGCCCGCGAGCGCCGCATCGTAGCGCGTGCGACCAATGTTGTTTACAAGTTCGGTTTCCAATTCGCCAAAAATTGCGCCGTTTAACTGGAACGCCAATTTGGCTTCGTCCGCGATGCGTCGGGCCAGCGCCTCGTCAGCGGGCAGGCCGCTCAGGCGTGCGCGGTACTCATCTTTGAAAGATTTAAAGTCGCTCACCGCGGGAAACTCGTAGAAGGCGGTTCCTTCGGTTTCGTTCAGTTCCAGCGCGCGGCGCGCGACTTTTTTCAGCGCCTGCCCGCCGGACAGATCACCTAAGTAACGCACGTAGGCGTGGGCGGCCAACAGACCTGGCTCTTCCGCGGCGGCCGCGCGAATTCGATCGGCATAACGCTCGGCGGCGGCGCCGTGGCCGGCCTCGGCCCGCCAGTTGGCGCCAAAAAAATAGACCAGATCCTGCTCGAGCGCCGGACTGCGATTCAGCTCGGGAAAGAAGATGGGCGCAATCATCGGATGCTCGCGCGTTGCGTACAGGCTTGCTTCCAGGGACTCATAGACGGGCAAAAGCGCGGCCAGATGCAGGGCATAGGTGCGGCGATCAATCGCGCCCTGAATAAAGCAGCGAACAAAGGCGGCGCCTTCGGCTGCCTGGTGGGCTGCGGCGGTCTCCTCCCGCAGTAATTTGGCTAATTCCATTCGAATCTCCTCGTCGCCAATATTGCGATCACTTCTCAATACCATCCCCGAAGAACGTCATAAAATTGTCAGCATTTTCTTGAATTGGAGACTCAATCTCAAAAAAATGACGCATGGGGGATCCCGAGCTATGAATCTTTGGCAGACTTTCGAATTGGGCGGCTTTCTGATGTGGCCCCTGGCAGGCTGCCTCGCGACCGCCCTCGCAATCGGGCTTGAGCGCGCGCTGTATTTTGCGGCGACCTACTTTCCGTACGGGGACTTTGAGCACTGGCTCCTCGAGAGCGAACGGGCCGGGGAGCCGCTCAGCATTCCCCCGGCGCGGCAGGTCTGGGATCGATTGCTGCCGGCGCGGTCTTTTCGCTTCCGACACTCCGTGTGCACGCGGCTGGCTTCGACGTATTTTCGCATGCGTTCCGCTTCCGCCGAGCGCCGCGCCGCCGCCATGGAGCGCATCGGCGAGACGCTGCTCGAGGAAATGGAGCGTCGCGTGGGAGTGCTGGCGCTGATCGCAAGCGCTGCGCCCTTGATCGGACTATTGGGCACCGTGCTTGGCATGATGCAGTCTTTTCAGACGATTGCCGGCACGGGCGGTCAGGCGGATATCTCGCAGCTGGCCGGCGGCATCTGGGTGGCGATGATTACGACCGCCGCCGGGCTCCTGATTGCGATACCGGCGCAGTTCCTGCATGCGACGTTTTCCGGAGCAGTGCATCGGCGCGTCCGACGTCTGAATCGGATTGTTCAACATTTTGAAGAACGGTTTCACGAACGTCGGGAAGCGCATTTTTCCGCAAGCGACGAGACGGCTCATGCGCTTTGAAACTCGATTGAAGTCGACTGGCGTTGTCGCCGATATCACGCCGATCATCGACATGGTCTTTCTGTTGCTGATATTCTTTATGGTGGGATCGCAGTTTGCGCGACCATCCATCGAAATTGATTTGCCGGAGGCCTCGACGGGCGCGCAGTCTCAAGAAGATGCTTTGGTGATCACTCTCGAAAAGAGCGGACGCGTGTTCTTTGAGGGCCGTGAAACGACGTTAGCGAATTTGCAGCAGACGCTTAAAGAAGCGCTGCGCGAAAATCCCGATCGCGCTGTAGACCTGCGCGCCGACGGTGATGCAAGCTTTCGCCAGTTTGTGCGAGTCATGGACCAGGCGCGCGGCGCCGGTGCGACCCGATTAAATATCGAATACAACCCTGGCCGAGGCGCCGGACCGTGACGCGTTTCGGACGAACCGGCTCAGAGATCGTCGAGGGTCGCTGGTTTTTGCGTCTGCTTCTGGCGTCCGCATCCGCGCTTGCCGCGGCGACGGCTGTATCTCAATTCTCCTTTGAGAACCGGGCGCCGTACCAGCCGCCAGGCGCATTGCGCGCGTCATTTGCGGGATTCGCCGATAGCGCAGAGATGTTGGACGCGCCTGCAGACGGCCCCGGGGGCGCGCCTGCCAAACCGGGCGCCGGGAGCGGAGCGAGCGAGGCCAACGCCGTGGAGCGCTACTTCGCCCAGGTGCTTCAGAAAGTAAATCGGCAAAAGCGCTATCCGCGTCGTGAACAGGAAGAGCGCATCGAAGGCGAGGCGACTGTGCGGCTTACGGTGAACCGCGACGGCGCACTGGTGCAGGCGGATCTTCTGCAGGCCAGTCCGCAGGCGGGATTTAATCGCGAAGCCCTGGCCAGCGTGCGTCGCGCCAATCCCTTTCCAGAGTTCCCGGAGGAAGTGACGCGCGACGCGCTGACCTTTGATCTTCGCGTACAATTCAAGTTGAACTGACGTGTTCAGTTCGGCTCAGTTCGTACGGGTTACGCTTTCGGTTCCCGTGCCGCTGCGATTTGCGGATACAATCACAAAGTTTTTTCCGGCGCCGCTTGCGTTAAACGTGAAGGTATTTCCGCTCACTGTGTAGTTGGTCGGCGTGCGGGCCGAGCTGAGATCGGCGGTTCGGTTCCAATCGGTAGTCGTCGAATTGTCAATCGGGCAGCCGCTTGCTTCGTACACGAGAAAGATATTCCCGAGGGACGAGCTGTCGTAGAACGGGCTGTAGTTGAATGCGACCGTTGTGCCGTTGGCAGCGGCCGGAATCTTGATCGCCGCCCAACGACGAAACGCGGTCGTGAAGCCGTTTGGAAAGCTCGAAGAAGAGTTCGCGGCGAGCGAATACTCCTGAATCGGCACAGTGGTGCTGCCGAAGGTGAACGAGCAGGAGCCCGGATTTTGCGGCAGGAAGGCGGCGGCGACGCCCAAGAGCAGAATCTCGTCGTCGTTGGTCTCCTCTTCCGGTTTGCAGCCGACGAGCGCCAGGCCGGCGACAAGCAGCGCGCCGGCGCTGAGTGCAAGGCGTTTATAATTCATAGTCATACTCCTCTGAATGGATGCGCGGGTGCGCCCTGTCACAACCCTGAGAACGCAACTGAGAGTCAATCTCAAAAAAAGCTTTGCCTGTGGAGCCGATCGCTCAGTCTGGCGCCTGGAGCATTGGGGGGCGAGTATGCAGCGACAATGGAAGACGGCGGCCCGCGCCGCGGGGCTGGCAGCCTGCCTCGGCTTAATTCTGCCGGCCTGCCTGGAAGGCCGCCAGCGCAACAGCGAAGAAGAGGCCTTGTTCCAGAGTCTGGTCACCGAGGCCGCCGCGGATGCGGCCGGCAGCTGCAGCCTGGCCGGCGACCGTCTTGAAGTGCGCGCCACATCCTACAGCAACTTTACTTTTTGCGATCTCGCCACGGGCGCGCGGATCGAGGCGCGCAGCGGCGCCGGCTGGGAAATGTCCTTTCAACGTTTCAAATTAGGTACGAACAGCGGCGAAAGCGGCGCCGGCGCAGGCGGCGCATGCAAGACCGGTCTCACGGACTTTGCCGCGGTGAATACCGTTTCGCAGTTCGGGGGCGGCGCCGCGCCCGATTGCCCGAATTTCTCTACGGACGCCGTGCTTCAGGGAGAGTCCGGCGGCGCCGGCGGCAGCACAAGCGTAACCTTCAGCGGGAGTCCGGCCCTGCTTGAGTGGTTTTCCTACAACATTTTTAATCATACTCTGCGCGCAAAATCGGACGTGTATATTGTACGCGATTCCAGCGGCGCGCGGTACTGGAAAATACAGCTGCTTGATTATTACAATTCGGCCGGCGTCGCCGGTTTCATTTCTTTGCGTCGGCAGGAAATTTCGCTGTGAGACGCTTGCTGCAGTTTCAGCTGCGCTTAATTTCGGCGCTCGTGTTGTGTTGCGCTGGCGTGGTTTTCGGCCAGAGTCCCGGCGACGAAGCCGATCTTGAGGGCGACGTTATCGTCACGGGAGATCGTCGGGAACGACGTCAGACGGACTCAGTTACGGCGGTGGAAGTCATCCGTCGCGATGAAATCGTAAGTTCCGGCGCGCGCAATGCGGCGGAAGTTCTCGAGACTCAGCCCGGCGTGGAAATTCGCCCGGCTCTGCGCGGTCGGCAGATTCGGCTGCAGGGCCTGGACCCCCAGTACGTTCTGATTCTGATCGACGGCGAGCGCGTGAGCGGCCGGGTCGACAACGTCATCGACCTGACCCGCATTAAGGCGGAAGAGATTGAACGCATCGAAATCGTCAAGGGCCCGTCTTCGGCATTGTACGGCTCGGATGCAATTGGCGGCGTAATCAACATCATTACGCGCGAGTCGAAAAAACCTTTTGAGGCGGAACTGGAGAGCTACTACGGCTCGGGGCGTGAGAAAAACTTCGACTCCGGCAACGAAACCCACACGAGCGGATATATCGGTCTGAACGGAGACTTCGCTTCTTCGGCGTTTACGCTCGGCTGGCATCGCAGCGACGGCTATGACCTGACGCCTGAGACCGATTCCACAAAAATAGCTGAACAAATCGGACCGACGCTGCCCGGCTTTAATTCGGATGAGTTTGCGGCGTTAAAGGGGACGACCGGTCCGCAGTACAATGATCTGAATTTTGGAAATCGAAGCCGCTTTAAATTCACCGACGACTTTCAGGTGCGCACGCACCTGCAGTATCGCTATCTGGATCAGGAGCGCGTCGATGTTTCGCCGCCGCGTCAGATCATTGATCGCTCCAACGAAACGCACGACCTGATGGCCGGCCTGTCGCCCGTGTACTATCTGCCGGATGACGGCGCTATCCGCGTCAGCTACAATCATTCGCGTTATTCGGATACTCTGGTGCGAAACCAGCGCGGCGCAGCCGGTCAGCGTACAGAGGAAATTCAGGACGATCGCATTCACGAAGGCAAGGTGCAGCTCGACTATCGATTTTTCGAAGACCATATGTTCACATTTGGAACCGATGGTCTGGTCGAGGAACTGATCACTCCGCGCATTCGCGACGAATATGCATTCCGGCAGCGCGTCGGACTTTTTTTCCAGGATGAATGGGACATTCTGGGGTCGCCCCGCCTGACGCTTACGCCTGGCGTGCGCTACGACGATGATTCTCAGTTTGGATCGCGGGTGAATCCCAAGCTGGCGCTGCGTTTTGATCCGACGGACCGGCTGCGTTTGCGCGCGGGCGGCGGGACCGGGTACCGCGCCCCCTCGTTCAAGGATCTGTATTTGAATTTCCAGAATCCTGGCGTGGGTTACGAAGTTACCGGCAACCCGGATTTGCGTCCGGAGTATTCGACCGGCTATAACGCCGGCGTCGAATACGAACCGACGGATTGGCTCTGGCTTTCCGTAAACGCCTATTACAATCGCATCGCCAATTTGATCGACTTCACGCTGGCGCCGGACCGACCGAACGATCTGGCTGTATTTCAACCGCAGAATATTAAAGAGGCTTACACGCGCGGCGTGGAAGCGTCCGTTGAGTTTCGCCCGTTGGACGGCTTGTTATTGTCGCTCGGCTATACGGCCACGGATACGCGCGATCTGGAACAGGACATTCCCCTGGAAGGTCGCGCCAGGCATCGCGGCAGTTATCGTCTGGAATACGAATACATGCCGTGGGGCCTGGGCTTTGCCGTGCGCGGGTCCGTATTCAGCAAGCAGGCCTACTGGCGACCGCGCGTGGCGCTGGTTTCGCTCAACGCTACCGGCCGCATCACCGTGAACGATCAGGCTTATGTGCAGGCCTTTCTGGAAGATCGCGAGGTCGCGCTATTCGAGCCCAATCCGGATTTTCCGCGGCAGAGTTACGTCTACCGCAATCCGTATCATATCCTGGATGTGCGCGTCTTCAAGCGCCTGGGCGACAACTACGAGCTGTTCGCCGGCGTCGACAATGCGCTGGACGAATACAATCTTGAGCTGAACCCGGAACGTCCGAAGTTCTACTATTTTGGACTGCGCGTAACTTACGCAGGCGAATCCGACTCTGCGTCGCCCTGAAGCGCCTCGTCGTAGCGCGGCTTGAGGTATTTTGCATCCGCGTAAAACGAGCCAAAGGGCAGCGAACCTAAAAACAGAAGCCAGGGGATCATCCACAGCTTCCAGCCGCGCGCGACTGTCACGCTCAAGCACTGCGCCGCAAACACCAGGAACAGTCCGCCGTGAATCGAACCGACCACGCGGACCGCTTCTGGCATGCCAAACCCGTACTTCAAGGGCATGGCGACAAAAAATAAGAGCAACAACGAGCAGCCTTCGACGACGCCCACGACGCGCAGACGACCGATGTCGGACTGAAGCAACTTTAACATCAAAATATCCCCCGGAGTAATGGTCTTGTCGCGAGCGGCGAAAACGGCCACGGTATTGCGATCAGGATCAGGCCGAGCGCAATTCCCGACGCGGCTGCAAAGCGGGCAAAGCGCGCGCGATCGTCCGGTACACGTTTGGCGAGGGCCTCGCCGGACGTTGCGGCGATTACAGCCAGGGTCATCAACGTAATATGAAGAGCGCCAAAGAACCAAACTGAGATTTGTCCGAGCGCAGCGGCAGGGTCGCGCCAGAATAGTCGCACCAGCGGGCTGTAGAAGTAGAGCACATATCCGACGACCATCTGCAGCTGCAGCAACTGCACAGCGGCTGTCCGCAGTGCGCCGTCGTAGCGCGCAAAAGCAGCTCCGCGTCGCCAGGCGTAGACTGCCCGCAGACAGCCGGCCGCCAGGGCCGCGAGCGCCAACCAGCGCAGGGCGGAATGCACAGCGAGCATTGCGGTAAACATGGGTCTTTACTCCGATCCTTTACGCCCACGCTCGCGACCCGCCCAAAGCCGGATAGTGCTTTTGGCCGGGTTGAACTACGTCGGGCGCGATTTTTAACTTTATTGTATTTTTATATATTTTTCCGTCGGTTCACTGGTGAGGCGGCGAGCCTGACCAGGAGGCTTCCAATGAGGGTAATTCCCCTGGGTGTACATTCGGCGTTTGCCGTGGGGCAGGTTGAAGAGACTGTATCCGCGGCTGACGCGCGAAAACTGGTTGCGTTTGCGCTCGGCGAGGGCCGGCGCGGGCGACTTGATGCGGATGGAATTCTGGCGGAGGTGGATAAGCGAATTCGCGTCAGCTACCAGCCCAAATGGCATTCGAATTTCCTGCTTGAGTTTGATCGTCCGGGCAAAGTTCGTCCCGACGTGTTTCGCCTGGTGATCGATTGCGGCGGCGATATCCGACATTCATTGGCCGCCGTAGGCTTGAGTCTGCGGGACATCGACGCCTGGTACATTTCGCATCCGCACAGCGATCACATTGGCGGCGTAGAAGGCGCGGCGCTCACCACTTTGTTCAATCCCAACTATTCAAAACGCAAAAGTCAGGTGCTGGCGGATACGCCGGTGACGAACTATCTGTGCGATAATGGCGCGTTGCCGGCCGAATGCAAGCCGGACATCATGGGCCATCCGACGGTGCTGGAAGAGGTCTGGGAGGCGTCTGCGCCGGGGCTGCGCACGATTCAGGGCGTGGAACAGGTGCAACTGTCCACATATTTTCATCCCGTCGCGCTCAAGAGCAATCGCAACTATACCATTCGCGACGGCGCGGGTGAATGGACGTACTATACGATTGTAACCACTCACGTGATTTCCGGACGCGATCTGATGCCGTCCTACGGACTTATGTTCGAAGACGGCGTCTCGTCGATCTTCTTTCCGACGGATACTCAGCTCTTAATGCCGCCGCAAATGCGCTATTTCTATGATCGCGCGACCAGCGTCTACATGGACTGCGAGACCGGATTCGCCAGCGGAGTACATCCGCATTTTTCCGAACTGCGCCGACTCTCGGCGGAGCTGAAGCGCAAGATGTGGTTGTATCACTACGACGCGGAACCGGAACCGGAGGCGGGCGAATTCGCCGGCGTGCTACGAGCCGGCATGCGTCATGAGTACCCGCCGGTTAAAGCCGGCGCGGCGAAGCTTAAGGACGTATCGCAACTGGAAAGCGTGCGCGAGGCGATAACGACTCGCTGATTTAAAACCCGCCCGCGGTCCGACTCGGTTCGGTTCGCGGGACCGGCCCGGCGCACAGCCTGGCGTGGGCATTTACTCTGGTTTGTGCGCGCCGATGGTCGCGAGTCCGCGGTTCAGATCAAACTCGTGAATGCTCAGGCCGGCGCTTTCCAGTCGGCCCGCGACGTCCGCCGGTGCGATGCGAGTCTTCTGATAGACGCTGATCTTCTGACGCCAGTGCGCGTCCTCGCGAACATGGACGATATCGTGCACCTTGATGTGTTCGCCGACGAATTCCAGAAAGCAGGTAAAAATGCGATCGGGCTCGCTGCGGACGGGGATAAAACGATCGCCATCATGCAATTCGCCGGTGAGGTCGCGAAACGTCAAAAAAACGCGCCCGCCGGGAACCAGTTCCTGGCTCATCGCTTCCAGAAACGCGTAGATGTCGGCTCGCGAAGGCAGGTGCGTGAGCGTATCGCCCATGCAGACGATCAGTTCGGGTTTTTTGCCAGTGTAACTCGCGCGGTTCGTGATGTCCGCCTCGACCAGTTCCACGTCCAGATCACGCGCATGATCGCGCAATTCCGTCAGCAATTGACGGCTGAAATCCACGGCGACCACGTGAAACCCGAGTCGCGCCAGCGGCAGCGTCTGGAAACCCGATCCGGCGCCCAGGTCCAGGGCGACGCGCGTCGACTCCGGAGCGACGCCGCGCGATTCAAAAAAAGCGGCGTTCTCGCCCAGTTTCGAATCCAGTCCGCCGTAGATCCAGGTATAGTGTTCCGCCAGATGCGAGTCGTAATGTTCTTGCGCGCCGACCATGCGCCATCGTTTTCGCTCGCAGTCAGTGGGCAAGTCGTTTGAGCTCGCGCCGCAACAGCTCCTGCAGGGAATCCGGAGACCTGTCAGGCGGCATTGTGCATGGACTTGACGGAGTCGGCCACGCGCCGTAATTCTGCGGCCATGGATGGAAAAACCATCATTACCGTTTTGCGTACATACGTTTTTGCACTGCCCGAAGTTGAAGAAGACTTTCCCGGGGGCGAATCCGTCGCAAAAATTCGCGGCACGGTCTTTGTTGTTTTTCCGAGCCCGGATGCGGACGGCGTATTTCAACTGACGCTCCGGATCTGGATAAGCGTAAGGAGCTGAGCGAGGAAAGTTATCAGGCGGTAAATGCGCCGCTTAAACAAAAGACGACTCGTAAGGCTCCGCAACCTGGGAAGACCGCAAAAACTTCGAAAAAGCGCCAGGTCCGCAAGTGAAAGCGCGCGTTGCGGTTCGCCCTTAACGGCGATGCTCAATTGTTCCGCTGCGTATATATTTTGACCGGCGTAGCGCTTTTTCCGGCGGAAATATACAGATAATAGAACAGCCCCTGTTGGACGGACACGCCGGAAAAGAACTCCTGCACGTTGGTCGCATCGCCAAAGCCGGCCGCGCCGACCTGCGCGAAGTCGGATTCGAGCGCGGGATTCGTCGAGCTTGTGCGCCAGAGTTGGGCGCCGTTGGCGTTGTTCAAGCCGACATACAAAAAGCCGCCGTTGGCCTTGAGGAAGGTAATATGTTTGTTGTTCGCATCGCCAAAATTCGTACGCGCGCTTGCGCCGTTTTCGGCGACCATAGTCCATTCGCCGGAATCGCAAAAGCCGTCGCCGCCGGGGACGCACTTCCAGAGCTGCGGCGTTTCTTCTCCCGCCGGACAAACCGGATCGTCCGTGCAAGCCGTCGCGGTGCAGGCGAAGTTCCAGCGACTGGTTGTACACGCGTTGCGAATGAAATACAGATTCCCATTGTAGGTTTCAAAATTGGGAATCGGCTGATCGGCCGGCGTCAGGTCGGCCAGCGCGGGCAACACGATCGAAAACCGACTGCGAAAACGCACATCGCTCGGAGTCGCGTCCGTCCAGTCGCCGCAGGCGTCATTGCCCGTGCAGCGACCCGGCGCAGCCGCAGTCGCGCGCACCAGGCCGCCGGTTTGTTCGCACACTCCGGCCGAATACGCAGAGCCCGCGTTGCAGTTCGCGGACGAGTTGGTGATTGAGCCCGAATTTGCAAAATACAGGCGACTGTTAAAGGTATGCCAGACGCCGCCGCTTCGGTCGGCGAGGTTGGGCGCGAGGACGCTGGAATAGCCCACGCCGGTCATGCGTGCGAAGTAGAGATAGTCGCCATGCGTTCCGCAAATGAGTTCGCCGGTCAGACTGCTGATGTAGGTTGTGTACGGGCGCAGCGTGCCGTTGCCCGGAGCGGATGTATACAGACGATTATTGGAAACATGCAGCGACTCCGTGCCGCGGTTGTTGCCGATTGCAGAGGAGACGCAGTTGTCATAAAAATCAGACAGGTCAAGATAGTTGAAGTTAAGCGCCGCATCGAGATCCGACGTATAATAAATGTAGTCGTTGTTGCCGCCCGAGCGCGCGGCCGTAAGGAACAAATATTCGGTACCGCCCAGCGTTCCGGACGTGAAAAGACCGCGTCCGTTTTCATTGTCCGGTCCGCAGCCGATTGAAAAATCCGCCGCGTTCGAGGTGCAACCCGTGCGCCCCACGGTGACGAAAGGCGGCACGGCGACGCCGCCGTCGCGCGTTGCGGCTGAGTTATTGGAGACGCTCGAACCGCTTGTATCTTTTGTAATGGAAAAAGTCATGTTCTGCGGCGAGGTTCCGTCCGGATTAAAACGCGCGGCGCCGTTTCCGCCGGAGTTGGGACCTACGTACAACTGACTGCCGTAGCGAAATAGATATCCAAAGGCCGAGCTGTCGGCGAAGGGATCGCCGGCGAGCGGTCCGTCGTTAACATCGGCCGGCGTCGTCCCGCAGCCGGTGAAGCTCACGCGATCATTGGGACTGGACTGAACGTTTTGCGTATCCGTGAGATTGCGGATCGAATCCGCAGGTGCGAATTGACCGACGTTGTTGAAGCCGTCGCTGTCAACGCCGTTCGCCACAGTGATCGCATAAACTCCGCCGCCCTGTACGCCCGCATGAGTGAGGCACAGGGAGGATGCGTCGGCGGCCAGGCCGTTGCATACGCTTCCATTGAGCACGGCGGCGCTGGTAATCGAGCCGGGACTGGTTGCGCCGGTTAAGCGATAGCGCAGGTCGCACTGCGTGGCGCCGCTGCACTCCGCAGACCGCGCTGCGTTCACGCCGATGAAGACGGGTTTGGAAAAACGCAGCACGATGCGATTCGCGTCCACGCAACTGGCGGATACGACTTTGAGCTGTTCGTCGCCCAGGAAATCTGCATTGTTCGGACACGTTGCGAAAACGCCGGCGGTTGTTGCGACGACGGCGCGATTTACAATCGCCGTATAACCTTTGCCGCTGGTCTGCGGGGCCGAAAGCGCAAGATCGTACACTACGCCGGAGCCGGACGCGGACGCCAGCGTGAAGTCGGCTGTTTGCGCGCCGCCCGTAAAGTTCGTGTTGTCCGAACAAGCGCCGCCGGCCGGCGCGTCGCTGACAAGGTAGTTGGCGCGATCGCCGGCCAGGGCGGGGTCGGGCGGAGTGGAGAAAGTGATGCGAACGGTCGACGCATCCAGGGAGACGGCGCTCGCGACCGTGAGCGTTGATACCACAGCCGCGCCGAGCGAGACGCTGACAGTGTAGTCGGTCCAGGATTCGCTGAGCGACCAGACGCGATAGACGACCGGATTGGTAAAATCGTTGGCGGTGACGCCGCTGGTTTGCGGCGCGCCGTTTACCGTAATGTACGCTCCAGTATGCGCAAAGCGCGCCACCAGCGCAGTGAGGTTGGTTCCAAGGGGCACGGCGACGTTCGCCGTCGAACCGCTGAGGCTTCCGTCCGCCGCCGGCGAAACAAATCCGAAGGAGAGCAGTTCCGGCGTTCCTGCGCCGGGCGCCCCTCCCAGAAGCAGGCCGAGCGCGCCGGTCTGGGCGCCATAACGTGCGCAGCCGGAGGTCGCCAGGGCGACGCAGGCGAGGGCAAACAGGCGTTTCGCCCGAGCGCGCATCTGGAATACGGGATCGGCCGGAGCGTCGCTCTGCAAGGAAAAAGCATGACGCCTCCGCGTCCGGCCGAATCTTTCGCTCATGCTGCTTAATCCAAATGCACTAAAGCTCGACGGCTTCGATGCCGACACGCAGGAGATTTTCAGAAAGACCGTCGCCTATTTTGAAAACAAGGGCAAGCGCTCGATGAAGGTCGATGATCATGGCGCGGTCTGGTATCCGGACTTTCTCGAATTCCTCGCGAAAAATCAAGTTTTTTACAAGTTTCTGACGCCCTCAAAATACGGCGAGGCCGGTTGCCGTTTTGATACGGCGCGCAATACCCGGCTCAGTGAAATTTTCGGCTTTTATTCGCTTTCTTACTGGTATCCCTGGCAGGTGTCGATCCTGGGACTCGGGCCGTTCTGGATGAGTCCTAACGAAACCATGAAGCAGCGCGCGGCGGCCGCGCTCAAGGCCGGCGGCGTCTTTGGCTTTGGCCTGTCCGAGAAAGAACACGGCGCGGATTTGATCGGCACGGACATGGAGCTGATCACGCAGCCCGACGGGACCTACGTTGCGCGCGGCGACAAGTACTACATCGGCAATGGCAACTGCGCGGCCTACATCTCCGTATTCGGCAAGGTCAACGGCGGTCGCGAATACACGTTTTTTGGCGTCGAGCCCAAACATCCGAAGTACGAATGTTTGCAGAACGTCGTATACTCTCAGAAGTATGTGGCTGAATTCATGCTGCATGACTACCCGCTGACGGAAACTGAGATTCTGCTGCGCGGTCGCGCCGCCTGGGACGCCTCGCTTGCAACGGTGGCCTATGCAAAGTTTAATCTGGGACTGGCCTCCGTGGGCATCGCCACGCACAGCTTCTACGAAGCGATCCGCCATGCGGCCAATCGTCGTTTGTACGGTTCGTATGTGACCGACTTTCCGCACGTGAAGCAGTTGTTCATCGAAGCCTACGCACGGCTTTGCGCCATGCGGCTGTTCAGTTATCGGGCTAAAGACTACATGCGCGTTGCGTCGGATTCCGACCGGCGCTATCTGCTCTTTAATCCGCTTGAGAAGATGAAAGTCACAATGCAGGGCGAAGAAACGATCAATCTGCTCTGGGACGTGATCGCCGCGCGCGGATTTGAAAAGGACATGTACTTTGAATCCGCCACGCGCGATATTCGCATGTTGCCCAAGCTGGAAGGCACGGCGCACGTCAACATGGCGCTGGCTTTGAAGTTCATGCATTCCTTTCTGTTTAATGAATCGAGCGTTGCGGATGCGCCCGCTTCGAACGCGCCAGCGGAAGAGACCTACTTGTTCGCGCAGGGAGCGACCACCAAAGGGCTCGATACGATTCCGTTTGGCCCCTGGCGTCCCAAATACGCCGGTTTTTCCGAGCCCAATGTGCGCCGCTTTGTAGAGCAGGCGGAGCGGTTTTGCGAGTTCCTGGTCAGCGCCGCGCCCGATGCGACGCAGTCAAAGGATCTGGACTTCATGCTTACAGTCGGCGAAATCTTCACGCTTATCGCCTACGGCAGTCTGATTCTGGAACAGGCGCGCGTCGATCGCGTGAGTTCCGAATTGATCGACGAGATCTTTGATTTCCAGGTGCGCGACTTGAGCCGGCATGCGACGAACCTGTTTCAGAAGCCTTCCGCCACGGAGGCGCAGCAGAAGCTGTGTATGCAGATGATTCAGCGGGCGGTTCCCGACGCTGCGCGTTCCGCGAAGATTTACGCCGAGGTATTGGCGCTTAAAGACGATTACGAGATGCGTCCGTGATCAGTCCTCCCGGGCGGCGAATTCCGCTGCAGTATCACTACCAGATGCTCATGGATGCGGCCCGCGTGGAATCTTTCCGCGCGGCGATTCAGCAGGTGGTGCAACCTGGAGCGCGCGTCGCCGACCTGGGCGGCGGCACGGGCTTATTGTCGTATTTTGCGGATCAGCGCGGCGCGCACACGCTCTGCGTGGAAGCGCTGCCGGAGCTGGCGTCGGCCGCGCGCGCATTTCTTTCGGCCAACGGCGCCGGGCGCGTTGAAGTCGTCGAAGCTGACGCGCGCGATTATTTACCGGACGAGCCGGTCGACGTTGTGATTTGTGAAATGCTGCACTCGGCGCTACTGCGCGAAGAGCAGGTCGCAGTCCTGGAGAGTTTCCGGACGCGCCATCAGGCGCGCTACGGCGCAACGCCCATCTTTCTACCGGAAGCGACGCTTCTGGGAGTTGAGCTCGTTGAGCAAAATTATGATTTTTCCGGCTTTCACGCGCCGGTTCCGGCGTTTGAAGATCCGGGCTTTCCCTCGGAGCGCACGCGCTCGCTCGGCGCGCCGGTCGCGTATGCGATTGTCGATTATCGCGCGCCGGCGCCCGCACGGATTGAATTCGCGGCCCGGATTGCGCCGACGACATCGGGAACGGTCAATGCTTTGCGGTTTATCACCGACAACGTTCTCGCAATTGAGACTGCGACGCGTCGTACAATCAAGTGGATGAATCAGAATCTGATACTCCCGCTCGCATCGCCCCTCAGTTGCACGGCCGGCGAAGCGCTGCGCGTGAGCTTTGCATATCAGCCTGGCGCGGAAATTGATGAGCTTGCAGCCAGCATGTCGGTCCAGCTCAGTCAAACCTGAGTGCGCCTTGACAGAGGAAGAGCGCGCATGCACACGACGTTCATGCGCATATCTGCGTCGATAATCATCGGAAGCCTGAGCCTCGTCGGTTTCGCGTCCTGCACGGCTTCCCCGGAATCGGCCGGAGCCGCCGCTCTCGCAGCCGCGCGCGCCCGCGTGGTCTGGGCCAATCTGAGCGAGTCGCGCTCCCGCTGCGGCGAATACGACTATTTTCCCGAAGGCGGCATGCGGAATTTCGCCTGTCACGCGGCGGACTTCGGGTCCTATGCGGAACTCGCGCGCGCAAGCGGCGTTCCTGTGTTTCTCAGCGGACCGCACGACAACGAATAACTGAATCTTTCGTCGCGCACTGAATTTGGCCGGTACAATCCGCGTTTTGTCCGTTTCCTGGTCGACCACGCGATACCCGCTGCTGCGGATCGCGGTTTCTACGAGGAAACTAAATTTGTCTGGCAGGCGAGCGTCGCGCCCCTCGTGCGCGTTTATCTGGCGACGTATCGCAAGTGGCAGGCGCATCCGGAGTTGCTGCGCGCCGAGCGCGCGCGCTTTGAAGCGCTGCTGGCGGCGGGAACCTTGCCGGAGGCCGACTACGAGCGCTACTACACGTTTCTGCTGGATTCCTTTGGCGAGGACGGTCGGGATGGCGCGACTGGCGCCGGGAGTTTCCTCGTAGACGGGCCATACGACGGCAATGTTGTGAAAACGGCGGCGGCCTTCTGGTTGCGCCGCCATATTGACGGAACAGCGGGACTATTCTACGAAGGATTGGAAAAGGCGATTCGCACGTATGAGCCGGCGCTGTTGGACGCGCCGCCCGGCGATCCCTGATCGGCGGACGACGCAGTCAGCTTTGTTCGGCAGGCCTCAGGCGGTCGGCCGGCGCAGGAGCCGCTCGGCGATCACGCCCATGACTGCGCACTCGACCGCACCCAGCACGAACCACAGCAGCGCCAGCATATGCGGAATCGGCAGCACAATGTAATTCGTGTACCCGTAGAAGAAGCGCGCCAGAACGCCGATCGCCGTTCCAATCAACAGCGCCTCGGCCCAGCCCTGCACGCTGAGCTTGCGATAGATTACAACAAAGGCCGTCGCTGTCGCTGCATAAATAGGGAGAAAAAGCCAGGCTCTGGCGCCGAGTTCTTCCGGGGCGCGCCAGAGATCGCTGAGCGCTACGTACAGGCCCTTTAATGCGACCTGATTAATCAGGGTCTCGAGCGCCGCCATGGTTATGAACAGGGCTGCAAAGGTTATCAGAATTCGTTTCATGGAAACTCTCCATTGGTTGGTTTGTCCTTATAACAAAGAGCTTTCCGGAAACCGGACGGCGGCGGCTCGACTTTCGTAAATTTTTCGCTCTTCGGCTACATTGGTGAGGCGCGCCGCCGCTTCCCAGTGCGACGCCGACTCCGCGCGCGATATGGATTGCAGCAGGTGGGCGAGCAGCGCGTGGTAGAAGGGATGCGTTTCCAGTCCGCGTATGGACCGGGCCGCCTCGATAGCCAGCGTGGCGGAATAAACGCGCGACAGTGCGTAGACGCGATTCAGTTCTACGATCGGTCCGGGAGCGAGGACGAGCAAGGCGTCGTAACAGGCGAGCAGCTCGTTCCACTTCGCCGGTCCATCGTCGCGAAGATGCAGAGCCGCAATGCGCGCCTCTACATGGTATCTTCCGGGCGCCGTCGCGCGCATGGCGCGATGCAGATGAAACTCTCCGCGGTCGATGAGTTCGCGGTTCCACAGCGAGCGATCCTGCTCCGCCATTCGAACGATGTCTCCCCCCGGCCCCAGGCGCGCGTCGAAACGCGACGCGTGGAAGGCGAACAACGCAATCAGCGCGTCGGCGTCCGGATGCGCTGTGACGGGATGGTTTGCGATCAGCAGCGCCAGGCGCAGCGCTTCCAGGCAGAGATCTTTACGCAAAATTGTTTCGTTTGATGTCGAATGGTAGCCTTCGTTAAACAGCAGGTATATTGCAGCCAGAACGGAAGCTGTGCGTTCAGCCAGGCGTTCAGCGGCGGGCAGAGCGAGAAAGTCCGCGTGCGATCGTGCGATTTTACGGGCGCGGTAGAGGCGTTTTTCGATGACGTCCGGCGAGCGCAAAAATCCGCGCGCGATCTCCTGCACGCTGAAACCGCAGAGTGTTTTGAGCGCCAATGCGACGCGGCCGTCCGGCGCGATGGCAGGATGACACGTTGCATAGAGCATTTCAAGCTGACTGTCCTCGATAGATCCTACGCTTTCTTCAAACTTTGCATCGAGAATAAACTCGATGGGAAATACGGAGCGATTGCGTTCCAGAATTCTACCAAAGGCGTCGGCGCGCTTCAGAACATTGATGATTTTGTTCTTTGCTACTCGATACAGCCAGGCCGGCGGATTGTCGGGGACGCCTTTAAGACTCCATGTTTGAAACGCCGTGAGGAAGGTTTCCTGCACGGCGTTTTCCGCGTCCTCGAGTCGCTGCAGGCCGTACAGCTTGGTCAGCACGACAATCATCTTGCCGGACTCCGTCCGAAACAGATGATCGATCAACTCGTTCGCCGTCGACATGCCTGACGCTCACATCTGGAACTGCACCACGGGGCGCACTTCGACCGAGCCGCCCGGATACAAAAGGATCGGGCACGAGCGGGCCATCGCCAACGCCGCTTCGAAATTTTCCGCGCGGCAACACAGGTAGCCGACGATGATCTCCTTGATCTCGACGTACGGTCCGTCTGCGACGCGATCCGGATGATGGACCGTCTTGCCTTCGTACTCAAGCGGCTGCGTGGCTACCAGCGCGCCCCGGGCGGCAATTTCTCCGATCCACTCGCGCCAACGCGGCATGGCGGCCTGCATTTCTTCCGGCGAAACCGAATAGGCGCCGTCGCCGGCCGTGTTACGAAACAACAAAAGAAACTCATTCATGGGATAACCTCTGCACTATGTCAAAGAGCGCTCCTGAAACCGGACGGGTAGGAGAAAAAAAAGACTCGAATCTTTCAAGTCTGGACAAATCGTCCCGCGCGGGTGCGACAAAAATACGCTCGTCGGCCCCTCGACCGGACGCGGTCATGAACCCATGAGTTTGCTCGATCGACTTGTCTCGGGCTGGTTCCGGTTGAGCGGACGAACCCGTCTGTACGTGGACGGAGTTGGCGATAGAAAATTTCTGGAACGCTTGCCGGCCCGCGTTCGCGCCCTTGGAAATTACAAAAAGGATATTGCGATTCGCTGGGGCGAAGAAAGCGTGCATTCCGGCGTGCGCATGCTGACCGGCGGATTCGCCAGTCCGGCCGCGGCTTTTCTGCCGCGCGAGTCGCAGCCGGCGGGCGTGCAATTGATTCTTCCTGATCGATCGGGCCCGGACACGCCGGTTGCTATACACTTTGCGGCGACGGGCGACGAGGCTTTTACCGTGCGTCGCGTCGCGCTGGCGCTGCCGCTCGCGCGCAAGTCGGGCGTGGCTTCGCTGCTGTTGGGCAATCCCTACTACGGCAATCGTCGTCCAGCGGGCCAGGCTGGCTACTCGGTGCGCACGCTGAGCGATCAATTTAAAATGAACCTGGCGACGCTGATGGAAGGCCTTGCGCTCATTCGCTGGCTCATGCGGCAAGGCGTTCGCCGCGTGGGCGTCACCGGCGTGAGCATGGGCGGATCCATGGCGGCGTCCGTGGGCGCGCTGGCGCAGAGCCCGGTCGCGATCGCCGCGTGTCTTGCGCCGTTCGGGCCGCGGCCTGTGTTTCTGGAGGGCGCTTTGACGCACGCCGTGGATTGGAGCGCTCTGGCAAAAAGTCATGATACGAGCGATGTGCGCGAGTACGTCGGGCGACTCATGGATCTGTCTGATTTACGCGCGTTTCCGGCGCCCCGCGTCGGCGCAGCGGCGATCCTCGTTGCAGGTCGTTCGGATTATTACGTGCCGGCGTACTCCGCGCAGGCTTTGCATGCGGCCTGGCCCGGTTCGGAAATGCGCTGGCTTGCCGCCGGCCACGTGGGCGCCGCGCTCTTGCATTTCCGCGAGTTTCGACGCGCAGTGCGCGACTCGCTCAGCCGGCTTCCCGATTCGCCGGCTACAAAACGTCGATTACAACGTACGTGACGTCATCGTCGAATTCCTGCACGCCGCCGCGCCACGCGGTCAGAGCATGCAGTATGTTTTCCGAACAAGTTTCCGCCGACGGCGCGCGGTCGCGGAGCAGGTGCGGCTGAATGCGCTGCATGCCGAACATTTCTTCGGCGGCGTTGCGACACTCGTACAGACCGTCCGTGTAAAAGAAGAGACGATCGCCCGCGCCCAGTTCCACTACAGTCGAGGTGATGCGTGCGTCCGCAAAAACGCCCAGAATCAAACCTTTGGGCCGATGCTCCGCCATCTCGCCGTCAAAACTCGCTTGAATCAAGCCGGGATGTCCGGCGTTGGCATACTTTAGTTCCTTGCGAGCGATATCCAGCATGCCAAATGCCGCCGTAATAAACTCACTGTGGTTATGGCCGATCATGCTGCGATTTACGGCTGTCAGAAATTCCGCGGGTTTTTGTGCGAGCGCGAGATTCTCCGCGCAGGCGATCTTGAGCATGGATGCAACCAGCGCCGCCGGAATGCCATGCCCTGAAACGTCCGCGATCATAATGCCGAGCTGAGTCTCGGAAAGGACAAAGAAGTCATAGTAGTCGCCGCCGACGCGGCCCATGGGCGCATATCGTGCGGCGATGTTCAGTCCCGAAAGCACGGGCGTGGAATGCGGCAAAATGGACTGTTGAATTTGACGCGCGACTTCAATTTCTGCTGCGAGCGCTCTTAACTCGGCCTCGCGCACCGCCTCGCGTTCCTTCAACGAACGCCGCTCGCGCTCCAATCGATTTATGCGATCGCCAAGGCCGAGCGACAGGAGCGTAATCTCGACTGCGCTGCCCGCCGCGAAACTGTAGTAGGCCCAGGCGTCGAGCGGCAGGAAACCCGCTGTTTTCAGGGAATTGACCACCGAGCCCAGGATGACGGCGCCAAAAGCGACAATGTAGTAGCTTGCGGAGGGATTTTTGCGGAGCGCCTGTTCAACTCCGATGAAGAACAACAGAAAGGCGCCCAGCAGGCCCAGCCCTGCGAATACGGCGCCGACAAAATTGCCGTCCAGGAAAAGATGCAGCGGACACAATACCAGACTGAAAAAAGCCAGAATCTTGAGCAATCGGCTGCGCGCGGGCGCCGCCGTGCGCAGGTTCAGAAACTCGATAGTAAAC
Source organism: Leptospirales bacterium (assembly GCA_036170535.1). Taxonomy (GTDB): domain Bacteria; phylum Spirochaetota; class Leptospiria; order Leptospirales; family Leptonemataceae; genus SSF53. The sequence continues at coordinate 72,295 of JAVHPJ010000236.1, forward strand.
ATGCCGGCGACAGCCATGCCGACTCCGGCGAAGACGACCGGCGCCTTGTGATTCCACCAGGGAGCATCGGGCCAGAGATACTCGTAGGCCACGCCCAGTTCCGTCGCCACGTAACCGCTGGACGCGAGGATATAAAGTATGTAGTACAAATAACCGCGATCGCGAGTGGATGCGCACAGAAACAGGTTGTAGCCAAACGCGAGCGCCAGCACTCCCAGATAGAGGCCGATCAAAAGCAATTCTGCGCGTTCGTGGCGATTAAACCCTGAAGGAGTATACAGGCCCAGCGGAATCTGGATGGGTTCGTCGCCCTGCACGCGCAAGTAGACGTCCGTGTGCGAGGCCGGCGCCAGGCTGATGGGAAAAACCAGACCGGCGTGACGAATCGAACGGGTCGCGAAAGGTTGCGCCGCGCCGCCGCGGAGGCGTTCCACCGCGCCGCCCTCGGAGGCGACGTAGATCTGCACGTCGCTCAGGAAGGGCGCGCCGGCGGCCAGCAGCCAGGGCGTCGCCTGGTCGGCGGGGTTATGAAGCGCAAATCGAAGCCAGACTGCCGCGCCGGTGAAGCCGAAGCCCGGCGAATCCGTGGCGATCGGTTGGAACCGCGCCTGCGTGCGAACGGCTTCAAAGCTCAGCGCAGCGGTTTCGTCCTTGAAATACTCAAGCGCGCCCGCAAGTTTGATGGCGCCCTTCGAGTCGGCGACTGCAGCCACAGGTTTCGCTTGCAGCGCGCCCGGCAGGCCTCCCAGCAGGACCCCGCTGACCGCGGCCGCAAAAACCGCGGCGCGCGCACGGTTGACTGCGCGATGCGTCGTCTTGCCGGGCGCTCGGGTGCGTCTGGATCGGAGTAGTGCCGGTGCGTCCATGTCGGGCCAGTAGATTTCGCGCGGTAAGCCTGCAAAGGTCAAGGGAAATCGTCGCGACGGCGGACTTCGCGAGCAGCGGATGGCGCACGCATGGCGAACATGCTACATTTCACTTTTTTCTTGCATGTGCGCGGGCCCGCCGTCTGTTTACGTCATGCTGAAAAAGATACTCAAGTGGTTCGGCGGAAGCGTCGTCGCGCTGGTCGGCGCCTTTCTCGCGTTCGTTTACGCGGCCAATTATCATCCTGCGGAACTCCAGACGGAAGAGACGGTTTGTCCGGCGACGGCGCCCGTATTGCGTCCCGGTCAGCGTATCAAAGTGCTGAACTGGAATCTGCAGTACATGGCGGGCAAGAACTATACTTTCTTTTACGATGTGCTCGACGGCTCCGGCAAAGACGAGCGGCCCAGTGCGGAAGACATACAGATTACGCTCAAAGAAGCGGCGCGCATAATCATGGACGAAAACCCGGACGTTCTCCTGCTCCAGGAAGTGGACGACGGTTCAAAACGTACCGATTACGAGGATCAGCTCAAGCTCTTGCTTGCGCTCCTGCCGCCGGAATACGCGTGTTACAGCGACGCTTATTACCATAAATCGGCCTTTGTCCCCCATCCGCGCATCATGGGCGCCGTAGGCATGAAACTGGTCACATTGTCGAAGTATCGCATCGCTTCCGCAACGCGGCATCAGCTGGCGCTCATCCCGTCCAACTTTATCATGCAACAATTCAATTTGAAGCGGGCGATTCTCGAGACGCGCCTGCCGCTGGAAGGCGGCCGCGAGCTGGCGCTGTATAATACGCATCTCGACGCCTTCTCCCAGGGAACCAACACGATGGAGTTGCAGGTGGCGGAAGCGCGCGCGTTGTTGGAAAAATCCACGCAGGCTGGCGAGCCCTGGTTGATGAGCGGCGACTTCAACCTGCTGCCGCCGGGCGGTTACGAATTAATCAGCGAGTCCGAGCGCGCGTACTACAAGCCGCAAACGGAACTCGCCGCCCTCTATGAAACCTTCAACGCCGTTCCGACCGCCCGGGATACCGCTCCGACCAATCCGCGGCGCAGCGAGTACTTCACTTTTTTCCCGAACGGAAAACGCGCGACCGGTCCGGATCGCACTATCGACTACATGTTCTACTCGCCGCTGATAAAAATGGAGTCGTATCGCGTACGCCAGAACGATACCCAGCGTATTTCAGATCACCTGCCGTTGATCGCTGAAATAACGCTGTAAGCCCGGCCCGCGCGTGCGTCCGGCGCGGCCGGGTGCGCGCCGGACTGCGGCTCCCGTTAGTGCGCTGCGGCGGCGCGCGCCGTGGCGCTGGCCGCTTCGACCCGCTCGTGCAAGTCACGGCGCAAACCGAGGGCGAACAGGATTTCCGCCAGCACAAACAAGGGTCCCATGAGCGATTGAACCAGATTGTCGACGAGGGCCGGCCGACGCCCTTCGAAAACATGACCGATCAACTGAATCGCCCAGCCGGAGAGCTTGATGGCCAGAAAGATCGTGAGCGACGTCGTGAAAGGCAGTTGCGAAATCTGTTCGCAGGCGTACGCGAGCGGCAGAGAAATCGCCGTCATGATCAAGCCAAACATCCGATCCAGCTTGATGTACCACAACATGACCGCCGCCAGGATCAGCATGGCCAACGTCAGTTCCACGCCGCCGATCTCAAAGCGCAGCCAACCCAGGGCGATCAATGGCGAATAAAACACCATGGGCACGCCGAACAGGTGCGTGAATTTGTTGCGCGGGTCGCGATGGTACGCTGAATAGCCAATCATTCTTTGTTCAAATTCGTTCACGATGAGCCTCTTGTTGCGATGTATTCTGCGACTCAATCCACGTCCGGCGCGGGACGCGCGCCGGATCGCCGGGTCAGCTCGAGAGTGTCGCATTTATCGCGCGTTGACGCTTGAACGAATCGGTCGCGCCGGATCGAGTTTTTTCGCCCGTTGGCGGCTGGCGTCGCTGGCGCCGGCCATTCTGCTGGGAGCGTTTGCAGGCGTGAGCGCGTGCTGGCTGGATCCTTACACGGACAGCGCGCCAGAGTGGAGTCTGGGCGCCGTGGTTCTTGACGCTGTCGGCGGATCGGCCGCGCCGTCCCTGCCGGTGACAGCGGGCGTCGCGTTGCACCTGGATGCAGCCGTTGGCGGCGCGGCGGACGGGACGCCGCTGAACGCCTGGAACGACTCCGGGCCCTTGAGCTATCATCTCAGTGCGCCGGTCGCCATGCCGACGTATCAGTCGAATTCCATCGGCGGGCGCCCCGGTATTCGATTTCCGGCAGCGCCCTCAACCGCGCACTACATCCAGAGCGCCGTCGCTTCCATGGGACAGAGTTTGACATTGGCGGTCATTTTTCGGCGCAATGTCGTCGGCGCCTACGGGCATTTGTTTTCGCTGGGCGCAGCGTGTCCCGGCGGTTCGGATGACGCCTACAACGTCTACATACCGGCGGATGGTCGCGTGAACCTGGATCGACGTCTCGTCTCTCTGGTGCTGGCGGCAGCCACGCCGATGAACGATCTTGATCCGCATGTCGTCATCTTGCGTTCGGACGCGAGCAGTCCGCAGACCAGTCTGTACCTGGACGGGGCGCTCGATGCGCAGAGCGTCGCCGGATATTTTTTTAACACCGATCCGGTTTTGATCGTGGGCAACAATTGCACGTTTGCCAGTCCTTTGAACGGAGACATTGCCGAGCTGGTCCTGTACAGTCGCGCCCTGGCCGTCGCGGAGATCGACGCCCTGCATTGTTACGCCGCGAGCAAATACGCCTTGAGTCTCAGCGGTGCTTGCGCCGACTGAAGCCGGCCCCGCGCTGATGGGTTTCGAAACCACGGACCGCCATTACGGAAGTTCACAGCGTCATTTCCACGCCTGCAAACAGCGCCGCTTTGTCGCTGCTGCGCGAGGCTCCGTAGCCGCTGCGATCCAACAAGAACTCTTCCAGATCCCAGGCGATGACCGCGCCGGCGTTGGAGACAAAAATAGCTTCAAATGATAAATGTCCCGGATAGGATACGGTGCGCGAAACGCTGCTGACGCCGCCGATGAGACTCGCCTGTTCGTTCAGTCGATAGCGCCCGCCGAGACGGGCCACATTGTAGGCGGTCTCATAGGAAGCGTTGGAGACGACAAGGTCTAAGGCGAAAGCGCTCCGACCGAAGGTCAATCCCTGATTTTGCGCGTCGTAGGATCCCTTGAGCTGAGCGGTTTCCACTCCCGCCGTAATTGAAAAATCACTGTTCAAAGCGTACTCGATATCAATTCCTGCAAACGCTCCTCGGGCGTCCGCGTTCCATTCGCTCGACAAGTGCGGCAACGGGGGCAATCCAAAAAATCAAAGAAATATTTCATTTTCGTTGCGCGACGTGCGTGTCTCGCTAAGTTGTCGCCGCTACTCGTAGTAGCGGATCGGCGAGACCGGTATTGCTGACGTGCGCTCGAAAGTTTTTAAATATCAACGTTACATAGGCGTCGACTATTCGGGCGCGGGTCTTCCGCAATCCCGGCTGAGCGGCTTGCGCATCTATGAAGCCGCGCAAGGATCGCCAGCGCGTGAAATCCGACCCGACTCGAATCTTCGTAAGCACTGGAGTCGTACGGCCGTCGCGCAATGGCTCACCGAACGCCTGCGCGAGCCGACGTGTACAATCGTCGGCATCGATCATGGTTTCAGTTTTCCTGCAGCGTATTTTGAAAAGTACAGGCTTGCGCCGGACTGGCTGAATTTCCTCAAAGATTTCCACAAACACTGGCCGACGGACGAGACGTTCACCGTGCAAATGATTCGCGACGGCAAGGCCGGCGCGGGCGGCGCACGCCGCGGCGACAGTCGCTGGCGGCGACTCTGCGAGCGGCGGACTCCGGCCAAATCGGTTTTTCATTTTGACGTCCCCGGGTCCGTTGCAAAGTCGACCTTCGCCGGCTTGCCGTGGTTATTGCAGATGCAGCGTCAACCGGGCGCACGCGTCTTCTTCTGGCCCTTCGACGGTTGGGCGCCGCCCCCGGATCGTTCGGTCGTTGTTGAAGCGTATCCGCGGCTCTGGAGTCGCCTTTTTTCGCGGGAGCACCGCAACGAGCACCAACACGACGCGTTCGCCATCGCGGAAGGTCTACGACAGGCTGATGCGCGCGGCGAACTGGCGCAGGGTTTCGCCCCTCGGCTGAATTCCGAGGAGCGCCGACTGGCCCGCTTTGAAGGCTGGATATTTGGCGTTGAATAGCTGGAAGCGCAGGATTCCAGACGCACACGGATAGCGATCGCCAATTTTCGCGAATCCGTTGACAGAGTCAGGGAAAGGCGGAGGAAGGGGTGCATGGCCGCGCGGTATCAGCTCTTCATAATCGACCCGCAACGGGATTTCTGCGAACCCGACGGCGGACTCTACGTGCCGGGCGCCGAAAAAGACATTGCACGACTTTCCGCGCTCATCCGACGCAATGTGGACGCCTTTGATGCAGTCCATATCACGCTGGATTCGCATCACCGCGTGCATATTGCCAATCCGATCTGGTGGCTGGATTCCAACGGCAATCACCCGGATCCGTTCACGCAGATAGATGCGACGGAAGTTGAGTCCGGAAAATGGCGCGCATACAATCCTGCGTTTCAACAGCGGTCGCTGGACTACGTGCGCGCCCTGACCGCCCAGGGTCGCTACACGCTGACGATCTGGCCGTACCACTGTTTGATCGGTTCGAGCGGCGCGGCGGTCGCGCCTGAGCTTTTCGAAACGCTGCGGCTCTGGGAAGAGCGCTTTGCGGTTGTGAACGCCATTGCCAAGGGCTCGAATATTTTTACCGAGCATTATTCGGCGGTTCGCGCGGACGTGACGGATCCGGAAGACCCGAGCACAATGCTGAACACGGGCTTGATTAACGCTCTCAGGGCGGGGCCTGATCGACCGATTCTGGTAGCCGGCGAAGCGTTATCGCACTGCGTGGCCAATACGATTCGCGATGTGGCGAACGAGTTTTCCCCGGAAGAGTTGCGAAACATAATATTACTGGAAGATGCATGTTCCAATGCGTCCGGATTTGAAGCGCTTGGCCGCGACTTCTTGATCGAAATGTCCGCGCGCGGCATGCAGGTGAGCGCCACGGACCGGGTCTTTAAGTAGGAACTGCGCGTGAAACCTGAATGTGAATCCACCCGAATGGTTATGCGCGCCGCTATAGTCTGGCTGTTGATTATACTCACGGAAATCGCGCACGGCGTAGTGCGGGCGATCTTTCTGATTCCCGCGGTCGGCGACTTTCCTTCGCGGCAGATCGGCGTATTCAGCGGGTCGGCGCTTTTTTTCTTGGTCGCGCTGGCCGCCGCGCGCTGGATGCAGCTGGCGAATGCGCGCCAGGCCTTCGTCGCCGGCTCAGGCTGGGCGCTGGCCACTTTTGCGTTTGAAATGCTCTTTGGCCGTTATGCAGTCGGCGCCAGCTGGGAACGGCTGCTCGCCGATTATGATTTATTGCACGGAGGATTGATGCCCATCGGGCTGGCGTTGATGGCTTTGTGTCCGTATGCCGCGGCTCGCGCGCGCGGACTCTGGCGCGACGAACCTCAGTTCAATTCACGGCCAAAGAACTGATTGTTTTGCGGCAGGTCGCGTCCGGCAAAAACCTTGCGCAGGCGATCTTGATGACGACGCAGTACCTCGAGGGTTTTTTCGTCCGTCGCCAGTTCCGTAGCCTTGAGCACGCCCTCCGCGTAGGGTTTATTGCGCGCGTAGTTGTCGATCACTTCCTGCCGCGCGCGTTCGAGTTCCGCGCGGGCCGCAGGAGGCAGATCCGGATTGGCAAGCGCCTGATCGAATTCTTCCGTTCCAATCGCGTGCATCTGCTCCATCTTATCCGCAAAGCCGCGGCCTTCCAGGAGGCTGAAATGCGCCGCGATTTTTGCGTTCACCTGCACAAACTCCGCATAGCTGGAAAATCCCGATTCTTTGATCACGGCTTCGATTTTGTGATAGGCTTCGTCGCCCTGCGTGGCCGCCGGATCGCCGCCGGCCTGATCCATTTGTGAAAGGAACTGCGGCGCGACGCGCTTGACGCCCTCGTAGGCATTGATGTAATTCTCGACGACCTGATCGGTAATCTCCGGTCCTTTAAGAAACGAGCATGCCGCGATTGCAAGCGCGAAGACCAGAGCGAGAATTATCGATGAGTATCGAACGAAGGCGCGCATGGGGCAAAACTGGCCGGGCCTCTCGCGGCGAGTCAATCGTTTCGCTCTGCGTGTTTTTACATTCGCAGCATCCAGCTTGTGTTGCGTACACTTATAAACGAAACTTTGCCGATCCGATTCCTGAGGCGGGAAAGTAAGATCAGCCCTATGATCTAATCTATCGGGCCGGGAGTTCCGGTGGCGGCCTTCATAATATGACATAATCTCTCAAGTGGACGGCGGGCTTCCGGCTTGCTTTGCAAATGGCGTTTCGCAGTCCTTACCCATGCGCGCCCCTCTGCTTTTTTTGCCGGGTCTTTTATCGCTGCTGGTCGGCATCGGCGTCCTGGCGCCAGCCTTCGCCCAGGCTTACGAAGGTCGCGCCTGCCGCGCGGGCAATCCGCGTTTGAAGCAGTTGCTTGCACAGGGCGCGGCGCCCGGCTTGCGGCTGGAGACCGGCCTGGTTGGAACGGCGGATTTGTGGGCCACGTCTTTTCTGCCTGCCGAAGGCGCGCGTCCGGCTCGCCCGGCCGACCACGATGAAATCACGGAAGGCGAGTCTTACCTTCACGAATGGACCTGCATGTACGCCGCGGCGCGTTTGTCGGACGGCGATATCGCCACCGCGTGGGCGGAGGGTGTGAGCGGCGACGGCATCGGAGAGATTGTGATGCTGCCAATTGATACCAGCAAGCCTATCCGTATTCGCGCGGGCTTTGCAAAATCCCAGGCGCTCTATGCGGCGAACAACCGACCCAAAGACATACAGCTCTACGTGGTATCCGCCGGCGCCTTTGACGCGACCCAATCCGGCGTTATCTATGAAAACCTGCGCGTCGTTCTGACGCATTCGATCACTCTGGCGGATCGCAATGAATTTCAAACGCTTACGCTGCCGGCGCACGTGGCGGGCGAACACTCGCTGCTTGCCATCGAGATTCGTTCGGTGTATCGCGATAGCGCGTTCCGCGATACACC
>JAVHPJ010000237.1:0-79808 GCA_036170535.1 Leptospirales bacterium
GCCGCCGCAGCACACAGTGTTTCCTGAATAAAGCCGGGGTTCGCTACAGAAAATGTAGAAAAACCGCCTGATAAGGCGGTTTTTCTCAGCAAGCTCTCAAGCTCATGAATAATCCGGGTTAATAGCCAAAGCCGGCTGTCGCAATGATCGCGTCGGTTTCTTCCCAATAATAGGCGGTCGAGTCCTCGGACGCGATGTACTGCGCACCCGGCGCGTTCAGGCCGGCGTAGTCTCCGTCCGACGTTGCGCCGGGAAAATCAGGACCGGCTATATACACCAGACCGGCTAGCAGCACAACGAGCAGCGCGGCGGCGGCGTACGCGAGAGGGCTCAGCGAAAAGCGCCGCGCCTGCGGAAGTACGCGCCGGGCGCGTTCGATTGCGCGCGCGGCGGTGCGCGCCGGCAGTTCGGGATCGCCAGCAAGCTGATCGAGGGTGCGTTCGAGATTGCGCCGTGCGGCGTCGGCGCGGACGTGTTTTGCGCTCATGACATTCCTCCCGATCGGCGGCCGGCTTTAAGCCGCGCCAGAAACTCTTTTCCACGCGCCAGGCGCGATTTTACCGTGCCGACGCTGATTCCGAGCGCAGCGGCGATTTCTTTCAACTGCTTTCCTTCCACACGCAGCCGCGCGGTTTCGCGGTACGGTTCCGGCAGGCCCTGTAGGGCCATTGCGGCGGCCGCATGCGCTTCCCGTTCGTCGTTTGCCTGGTCTCCAGCATCGGATTCGGTCGCCCGATCGGCGCCGGACGCGTTCGCGAAACTGAACCAGCGCCCCAGCGTAAAGTTTTCGCGCCTGCGTTTTTGGGCGGCGCGACGACTCTCATTGCGCGCGGCAGTATAGAGCCAGCTTTTGCGCGCCGCTTCGTCCAACTCCGGGCGATTGCGAAATGCAAGATAATACCGTAAGTACGTTTCCTGAAACACGTCTTCAGCGGACGCGGCGAGCTCCGGCGGCAGATGCCGGCGCAGGGCCGCAAGTACGACCCCGCGCGTGGCTTCGACCGTTATGCGAAGCTCGCCCTCCGTCATCTCAGTTCCGGTCCTCGCTGCCGCGCCGCGGCGGCCGGGGACGATCGTCGTCGTCGCCATCGTCTCCGCCCTGGCGGCGCCGATCCATGCGTTCGCGATGCCGCTCCATTTTTTCCTGCATCAGCGCGCGCAATTTCGTTTTTTGCTCCGCGGTGAGCAGGGTCTGAAACTCCAAACGCTCCTGGATGTGCAGCAGTCGCATTTCGACTTGCGCCGCGCTGATCTCGGTGAGTTTCGCTTTAACCGCCCCCAGATCGACGCGTTCAGCTTCCAGCAATGCGCGCAATTGTTCATGCAACGGACGCATTTTTTCCATCAGCGCCTGAACCTGGGGCTTGAATTTTTCTCGGACCGCGCGGGCGCGCGTTTGTTGTTCCGCGCTCAGGTTTAAGTCGCGCGCAAGCCGCTCCAGTCGGGGCGGTCCGCCCATGCCGTCGGGGGGGCCCATGCCGTCGTCCGGCGGGCCGCCGCCCGGACGCGAGCCAGGCTGGGCCAGCAAAGCCGTTCCGCCCAAACACAGGCTCAAGTAGAGCGCCAGGGCGGGAGTGTGCAATCGTCTCATAGTTCTACCTCGAAATGCGCCGTCCGATCTCGGCCGGTTCGCACTCTCTTAAACCCCGGCCGCCGCAAAAGGTTCCCATTTTTTTCGCCTTTACCGGCGTCGCCGCGTCCCGGCGGCGGGAAAACAGATTGCCCGATTGCGCTTGTTGTGCGGAATTCTGTCAACCTATGGCCGCCTCCATCCACTGGCTCGACCTCACTCTGATTATTCTGTATCTCGCCGGCATGGTCTGGATCGGCAAGGTCGTCTCGGCGAAAATCAAAAACGAGAGCGACTACTTCCTGGCCGGCAAGAGCCTCGCGTGGTGGGTCATCGGGTTGTCCGTAATTGGCACGAACATCGGTTCGAACGATTACATTGGCGCTTCCGGCGGCGCATACCGCATCGGCATTGCGCAGGCCAATTTTGAATGGATTGGCGCAATTCCGGCGATGATCCTGTCCGCATTCATATTCATACCCTTCTACTGGCGCGCAGGCGTGTATTCCATTCCGGAGTACCTGGGCCGGCGCTACAACCCCGGCGTGCGCGTGATCAGCGCGATCGGACTGTCCGCTTTCGCAATTCTGATCGTCGGCGTGTATCACTGGGCCTCCGCGCTCATGCTGGAAACCTACCTGGGCTGGCCCATGTGGCTGAGCATTCCTATCACAGCGACGGTGGTGGGCTTTTATACAATCTCAGGCGGACTGCGCGCCGACACCTACACCGATGCGCTTCAGGTCGTTCTTATGTTCACCAGCGCGATCTTATTGGCGATCTTCGGCATGAATCGCGTCGGCGGACCCGTTGAATTCTGGACCCAACTCAACGAGCGCTTCCCGCAGCACATGAGCGCATTTCTGCCCGCCGATCATCCCGACTTCCCCTGGCCGGGCGTGCTTTTGGGGCTGGGCTTTGTGCTCAGTCCGGCGTACTGGTGCTGCAACCAGGCCATACTGCTGCGCACCCTCGGCGCGCGCACAGAATGGGACGGGCGCGCTTCGATGGTGTTCGCCGCGTTGGCGAAAACCTTCGTGCCAATGCTGATCATTCTGCCGGGATTCTTTGCTTTGCTCCTGGTCGCGACGCCTCTTGAAAAAAGCGATCAGGCATTGCCCTGGGTGGTGAAGAACCTTCTGCCGCCGGGACTATCGGGACTCTTTTTTGTCGCCTTTATCGCTGCGCTGCAGGCGTCCGTCAGTTCCGCATTAAATTCCACTGCGGTGATGTTAGTGCGCGATATTCTGGGCGTTGTGCGGCCGCGCGAGCGCACCGACAAAGAGACGCTGCGCATAAGTCGTCTGGCGACGTTCGCCATACTGGCGCTGGGCGTGGCCTCCGCTCCGCTTACGGCCCGTTTCGAAGGCATTTACATCTTTGTGCAAACGGCGCTTTCTCTGTTCCAGGGGCCGTTTTTTGCGTTGATTTTGCTGGGAATTTTGACTCGCAGCGCGACATCCGCCGGCGCTCTGGTCAGTCTGGTGGCGGGACTCCTCTTCGCCTGGACTCTGAAATTCTTCGGAATGAACATGCTCTACGTCGCGTTTTACAGTTTCGCCCTGTCGTCCGTGTTGCTTATGATTGTCAGTCGTTTTACGAAGCGGAAGAGCGATGAAGAGTTGCTGAACTTGTGTTATTGGACCACGCAGAAGAAAATCCTGTAAGAATCGCCGCAACGGAAAAATCGCGCGCTCCGCCGGAGCCGGAGCGCAGACGAGGGAGCAGACGCATGGAATCGGGCGCTATTTTACAAATGTTACTGGCCTTGCCCGCGTGGACGCCGCGCGCCGGCGCCCTGGCCATGTTCGCCGCGACGCTGATTATCGCCTGGAGTCTGCCGGAACGCTTTGTCTGGAACGGCGCGCCCGATCGCGCGCGCTGGCGCGACTTGCGACTGTGGGCCACGGGGCTGACGCTGATCCAGTTTGGACTTTATTTGATATTCTGAGAATCGTAGGGCGGATTTTCAATAACCACGTCGTCCAGGTCGGTTCCGTTAATCTGACTGGCCAGTTCCGCCGCAAAGTCGTCCGTTTCGCGCGCCAGCGCGCGATCAATTTCGTCCGCCGCGCGTCGCGCGGCGATGCGTCGCGAATCCGTGGGTTCAATGTCCATGCGTAGCGCCTCCATGGCCTCGAACTGACGCAAATCCGCCAGCAAATGGGTTTCCGGATCCGGACTGATAAATTCGCGCAAAAAGCGCCGCAAGTCGCGTTGCTGCTTCAGGGTCCCGGTTACAAAAGCCGCCATATCCATCGAGGTCGTAACCCGGGCGACCGCCTGATATCGGAGATACAGTTCGCGCACAATGCGGCGATACAAGGCCCGGGCAGCCGCCGGATCGTCGCCGCGAGCGATGCGTTGAAACAGCATGAGCGTTTCATTGGCGAACATGTTCATAAGGACGAAGGAAATCGCAAAGCTGCAATGCGTTGCGCAGAATATTTGGAAAGTGCGAGAAAAAAAATGAACGCGTTCGTTTGTACGCCTGGCGGCCGAGTAAAACTACGCGTAAAGGATCAGGCGTTCCCCGTCACGAACGGGCCGACAGGCGTTCGGTCGCTTCGCGCAGGCGTCGCGAGATGGTTTTGAACAATGCGAAAGCGATTTGCGGCCTTGCCAGCAACAAGCGTTGAAAGTCGTCGCGTTTGATTGCGAGCAGAGTGGTTTCCACTACGGTTTCCACGGTCGCCGAGCGCGGTTCGCGATCGAGGATTGACATTTCGCCAAAACAATCTTTATCCTCCATAATCTGAAGTACGAGGTTCGATCCCTTGAGTACGCGCACGCGACCTTTCAGCACGATGTACATCGCGTCGCCAATGTCATTCTCCCGAAAAACTACATAGCCGGCGCGCACCTTGCGTTCGTGGGCGATCTCGTTGATCCATTGCAGGTCGGAACCGTCGACGTCCGAAAAAATCGGCACGCTGCGCAGAAACAAAATCCGTTCCATGTCCCGATTCATTTTTACCACCTCTTTGTTGGCGACCTTGCGGCCGCCGCGGATCCCGAGTTTTTTCGCCGCAATTGCGGCGTTGTTGCGCACCAGTTGCGCCGGATGGGTCGTCAGTCCTTTCAGGTAATCGCCCAGTTCGCGCACGTGCAACTCGCCGATCGCGAAAATCACGCAGGCCATGAACCAGGGCTCCTGCTTTTGCACCAGAAGATCGATCAGGATTTCGTAGAGTTCCAGATCTTCGTCGCTGGTCTTGCGCCCGTTTTCGCGCGCTTCCAGCAGTCGGGCCAGCTCCGCCGAAAAATCGCCGGCCCCTTCCAGCAGTTCCACGCCTTCGGCGACCGCCCGCCGTTCCCCGCTGCGAATGCTGGCCGCCGCCGCGCGCACGGTGGCGCCGTCCTCCAGAATTTCCAGAAACTTCAGGGCGACATCAAGGCGATGCACGGACGTGCGTTCGAGCGCGTCCACCAGCAAGGTTGCGCCCCGCTCTTTGCGTTCGGCGCGCAGCTTGAGTACGAAGTTATTGTCGCGCCCGACCTTGCGCAAAATGGAAGCGCAGGCGCGTTCCAGGTTTTCCCGCAATTCCTGCGGAAAGGCTCTGTCCGCGGCGGCATCGTCGTTCTGCTCCAGTCGTTCCTTGATGCGCGACAGGGCGTGAATTGCAGCGTCTTCAACCGCAAGTTCGTGTTGCATGATATAGCGACCGAGGATGACGACGCTTTCCGGGCCGCCGATCTCTCCGAGCGTTTTCAGGATCGCCGTCAGCGTCACTTCGTCCGCGGCTTCGCCCTTGAGTTCCTGAATCAAGTACGGCGCCGCCGCGGGGCCCATGCGAACCAGCGCATCCTGCGCGAGGTGCGTGAGCTGATCGTCCTTGAATCGTTGCACAAGGTGCGGCGTGAGGCGCGCGTCGCCGAGCGCGCCCATTGTCTTTACGGCTTCATACTGCACTTCCAGACTTTTGCTGCGCGCGAGATCAGAAAGCAAATCGGCGAACTCAATGCGCCTCAGTTCGCGTATTGCGCGGGCGGCTTCCTGACGTCCGGCGCTTGAGGCGCTGCGCGTGAGTTGCACCAGTGCGCGGTACGGCGCCGAACTTTTTGAAATGCGCTTTGCGTCCGCCAGAAGCGCCGTGATCGCCGCGCCGCGCACGGCCGGCGCAGGGTCTTTCAGCAGGGCGCTTAACTTTTTGCGTCCGCGCGCGCCTGCGATGCGGCCGTAGGCGCGGGCGGCCATTGCGCGCGTTTCCGCACGCGGGCTGCGAAACAATTTGAGGGCGAGTTCTTCGGCCGGCGCGTACGCGCGATCGCCCAGGAGACGCAACGCTTCGGCCTGGACCTCCGGCGGACGATCCAGCAGCGCGCTGGTAAGTATGGCCAGATCCTGTTCAGTCGCCGAGGTCTCAAGCAGAGACAGCGAATACAGCGCTGATTCGCTGTCCTGACTGAGGGCGGCCGTCACCAGGAGGCGATTTGTTTCCGTATCGCTTGCGCCGGCGAGATTTTCCAGAGCGAAGTTGCGTCGATCCAGGTCGCGCGAGTTCAGATTATCAAAGAGCGCATGCAGGTAGTCGCGCTTGACGCCCATCGAAAGCGCGATCCAGACAAAACCGCACAAAGCCGCGCCGCCGGCGACCAGCGCGTCCGGGGCGTCGACCGTCGCCAGTCCCAGGAGTAAGAGGCCGGCGAGGGCGGTCACCGCGGGTTCGACGGCGCCGTTAATCACCGCGCGCGCCAGTCCGCGCAGCTCGCCGGGAATCGCGTTGTACAACAGCTGTGTCGCGGACTCGTGAATGGAATACAATACGCTTTCGTCGACAAATCGCGCCGTCATAGCCAGCAGGCGCTGGGGTTGCAGCGCTTCCAGAGCCCGTCCCGCGGGCGGCAAAAAGCTCCGGACCAGCAGCGCGAGCGCGCCAAAGGTCATGCTGAAGGCGTACGAGGCGAAGGCGGGCGCCACGCCGACCTTGCGCAAGATGCGACCGGTGACCAACAACTGCAGCGCAAGACCCGTCAGGCTCACCAGACCGTTCAACCAGCCAAGAAAAGCCGTGCGTTCGTCGGCGACGGGATACATGGACTCCGCCGCCATCAAGAACAACCAGTCGACCGTATGCACGGTGAGCCAGAGCGGCAGTTGAATTAAAGCCAGGCGCCGAACGAGCGGATTCGCCCACAGCTCGCGCAGATCGGCAAAGCCTTCTTCGCGCAGCGACGCGTCCGCCGAGCCGGCGGTTACGCCGGCGGCCAGCGCGGAACTCCGTACAAGCGCCGCGACCGGCAAAGACAACGCGGTAATCGCGCTCCAAACCAGAAAAAGGTGTTCGGTAGCGCCGGTGAAGCGCACGAGCGGACCGGCGAGCAGACTGCCCAGGATGTTTCCCAGAATGCCCGCGCCGCCGACGATCGGAAAGGCGCGCTTACCTTCGCGCGGATCAAAGACGTCGTTCGCGTAGGTCCAGAAGTGAACGACCAGCGCGAGTAAAAACAGTTCGTAGTACCCAAAGATGGCGAAGGCCATCCACGCGGGCGTCTGGCCCGGCGGATAGCCCTGAATTTGCCAGTGCAGAACGGCGAGGCTTGCGGCGAAAAATACGAGCTGATAAACCAGCAGACGATAGCGCGAAATTTTTTCCTGTAAAACGGAGTACACGACCGTCATCACGGCCATCAACGCCGCGTTAACGATGTACATCAGCGGCACGGAGTCGGCGCCGGCGGATTCAATAAAGAAGGACTCGTTTGCGGCGCGGCCAAAGCCGAGGCCGGCCATCACCAGAAAGAAGAGCAGGCCCATCGCAAACAGGCGGCCCGCTTCGCGATCCGTGATGCCGAGCAGGCGCACCAGAACGCGCGGGACGCGCAGATTTTGGAGTAGGGAGCTCATGCCTGCGCTGCGGGCCTGTTCGGGGACATCGAACAATATCGACGACCAGCCCGATAAAATTCAGCGGCCCGTGCGCATTTTTTCCGGAACGCCCGCCGGCGCCCGAACGGATCGAATTGAAAGAAGTATTAAAAACCGAGAACGCGGATGTAGTTCACAAACGGGTCGGCCGCCCCCTGCAGGTGACAGTTGTGTTCCTTTAAGATCGTGATGTAGTCCACAATTTCCTGCGTAATGCGTTCGCCCGGGCAAATTACGGGAATTCCAGGAGGATAACTCATAACCATCTCGCCGCAGATTTCGTTTACGGCTTTTTCGAGCGGGACGGATTTTTTGAAAGAATAAAATGCATCGCGCGGCGTTACGATCGTTTCGGGCATATCCGGCAAAAGCGACACGCGCTTGAATTTTACCACGCGGCATTTGCTGGCGATCGCTTTAAGCGCGTGAATCAGACGGTTTACGTTCTGCTCGTCATCGCCAATCGTCACCATCGCCATGATGTTGTTCAGATCCGCAAGTTCGACCTGGATTTTGTATTCCTGGCGCAGGCGGCGCTCCATTTCAAAGCCGGTCATGCCCAGGCGACGCACATGAATGCAGAGTTTTGTATCGTCAAATCCGAACACGGAACGCCCGTCGATCAGTTCGCGGCCGAACGCATACAGGCCTTTGATTTTATTTATCTCCGTGCGCGCATGTTGGGCCAGTTGCAACGTGCGGGTCAAAAGATCGCGCCCGTTGATCGCCATCTGCTTGCGCGAAACGTCGAGCGAGGCCATCAAGAGATACGAGGCGCTGGTGGTGCGCAGCAGGTTCAGAGTGTTTAAGACTTTCTCGTTTGCGATTTTGTCGCTTTTGAGCAGCAGCATCGAACTCTGCGTCAGCGAGCCGCAGGTTTTGTGCGTGCTGACTACGGTCATGTCCGCGCCGGTTTCGAGGGCCGTCAACGGCAGGTCCTCGTGGAAGTACATGTGACCGCCGTGGGCCTCGTCCGTAAGGAAGGCGGCGTCGTACTCGCGCGTAAGTTTTACGATGTTTTCGATGTCGCCGGTAAAGCCGTAGTAGTTCGGGTTCAAATAAAAGAGCGCCGCCGCCTGCGGGGCGCGCGCGAAGCAACCGCGCAAGGAGTCCATGGTCGAGCCCATGGCGATCCCCAATTCGTCGTTCATTTCGACCGGCGCATAGACCGGCACGGCGCCGGAAAGGATCAACGCCGAAAACGCCGACTTGTGGCAGTTGCGCGGCAGGATCACGCGGTCGCCAGGCCGCAGTGTCGACAACATCATCGTGTGAATGCCGGAGGTGGTGCCGTTGATGAGAAAATACGCATAGTCGGCGCCGTAGGCCTCGGCGGCCAGGCGCTGCGCTTCGTCGATGACCGAGGTCGGGTTGGACAGGTCGTCCACGTCGCCCATGGAATTGATATCCATGAGGAACATGTTATCGCCGCAAAACTCGCGCATTTCGCCCAGGCCCTGACCGTGTTTGTGGGCCGGCACATGGAAGGGAATTACGCCTTCCCCGATGTGTTCCTGAACGGCCGTGAAAAGGGGCGTGCGGTCGTGTTCGGCGACGTCGAGGTTGGGACGGGACCGGAGAACGCCAGGCAGCGGAGGCTGCAATTGGGTATCGCTCATCCATGCCGGTATTGAAACGGCCTTCAGGATTGAAACAAATATTTCGTTTGAGTAACAGATCCGCGGCCTGCGGGCGCGCTGCGGCGCGGCGGGCGGCGCTCCGTGTGCAATTTGATTGCCAGAGCCGAGCCACGGCGTCCGCTGGCATTCGCGTCTTAACCCGCGTCTGCGCCCTCCGGCGCCCGGGTCTGGCGAGTGCGGGAGGCGGAAAGAGAACGATGGGCAAGGTCTTGATTATTGGCGCGGGCGGCGTGGGCGGCGTGGTGACGCACAAATGCGCGCAGGTTCCGGAAGTATTCGGCGAAATCGTGCTGGCGAGCCGCACCGTGGAGAAAGCCGAGCGCATTCGCAGTCAGATCGCGCGGCCAATCGTGGTCGAACGGGTGGATGCGGACAATGTCGCGGAAACCACCGCCCTGATTCAGAAGCACCGGCCCGACCTGGTGCTCAACGTCGCGCTCCCGTATCAGGATCTTTCGATCATGGAAGCCTGTCTGGCCGCCGGGGTGAACTATCTGGACACCGCCAACTACGAGAGCCCGGACAATCCCAAGTTTGAATACAAATACCAGTGGGCGTTGCACGAACGATTTAAAGAACGCGGGCTCATGGCGCTGCTGGGATCCGGTTTTGATCCGGGAGTGACGAACGTCTTTTGCGCTTATGCGCAAAAAATGCACTTCGACGAAATCCACACGGTGGATATCCTCGACTGTAACGCCGGCAGTCACGGTCATCCTTTCGCCACCAATTTTAACCCCGAAATCAATATTCGCGAGATTACCCAGGCGGGTCGCTACTGGGAAAATGGCGCATGGCGCGAGACGGCCCCGCTTTCGATCAAGATGTCCTGGAACTATCCGGAGATCGGTCCCAAAAACTCGTATCTCCTGTATCATGAAGAGCTGGAGTCCCTCGCGAAAAATTTGAAAGGCCTCAAGCGTATTCGATTCTTTATGACCTTTGGCGAGGAATATCTGACTCACCTGCGCGTACTGCAAAACGTCGGCATGACGCGCATTGATCCTGTGATGTACGAAGGGCGGCCGGTGATCCCGCTGCAATTTCTCAAAGCCCTCCTGCCGGACCCGGCGAGTCTCGCGGAGAATTACCAGGGTAAAACGAATATCGGCTGCTATATCGAAGGCGTGAAGGACGGAAAACCGAAGAGCTACTACGTTTATAACGTATGCGATCACGCCGCATGTTATCGCGAGGTGAAAGCTCAAGCGATATCTTACACTACGGGCGTGCCGGCCATGATTGGCGCGATGATGATGATGACCGGAACCTGGAGCGGCAAAGGCGTCTTTAATATGGAAGAACTCGATCCGGTTCCCTTTATGGAAAAACTGAACAAACACGGCCTGCCGTGGGTGGAGCTGTTCCCCCAATCCCAGGCGGAATTCCTTTCGTAACAGCCGGAAACTTGCAGTGCGGCCGTGCGGACCGGGCGGAGCGGATTGGACGATTACAGCGAACAGTTGCGGCGCGAACTCGAGCGCAAAGCGGAAGCGGAGCGGCGCCGCACGGTGCGCGGCCGGCGGATGCGCACGGCGATTGAAAACGCCTTTCGCCGCATGAGCGAATTTTTTTCCGTCGAGCTGGATTCGCCGCGCGACTACATGCGCACCTGGTGGCGGCTGCGTCTGGGCGACGGTTTCGCCCCGGTCGCCGTTCCAGGCGTTTTGCTGAGCGTATTTATCACTGTGGCCCTGCTTTCACTCGATCCGGAAATTCGCTTCGCCGACGCGGCGCGCGATTTTCTGCAGAATCCCGGCCCGGGCGGCGCCTTCTGGTTTGGCGTAATCGTACTTTCGTGCGCAGCCGTCCTCTACGGCTTACTGGCGATGCTGGCGTATCGCAATTGGCGTTTGCGCGCTGCGTTTATCGTGGAGGGATGGACGGATCTGATTCGGCATCCGGATCTGGACAATGATCGCTGGTTGCCGGCGCGCGTGATCGTGCGGCTCGCGGAAAATTCGCCCGGCGACTTTGCGGGGCGCGCGTCGGCCCGGTCCGGAGCGGCGGCCGCGCTGGGCCTCTGGGGGCTCGACGCTCGGCGCAGCTATTACAGCATTGACGAGGCCAGCGACCCGCGTCGACCCTGGAGCGTAACGGAAGACTCTGCGGAGCAAATCGTTGCGCGCGGTCATCTGAATATTTTTGCGGTCTATCGTTTGCAACGCTGGCTGCGCGGCACGCTTGCGCGACTGCAGGCCTCCACGCGCGGCGGCATCGCAGCGGTGCGCCTCGAGATCGAAGGTCCGTCAATTTATCTTTCGCGGCCGTCCGCGGACTAAAATCGAGCCGCACGCGTTTCCTGGAGACGACTCAGCATGGCATTACCGGTCATTGATCCCGCGCATTATACGCCCTCCACGCGGATGGACGGCGCCCCGTTTCGCCGCTTTGATCTTTCGCAGGTGCGCACGCCCGTGCATATCTGCGACGAGGTCGCCCTGCGTCGGAATATGGAAATCCTGGCGCGCGTGCAGCGGGAAAGCGGAGCGAAGATCATCCTGGCGCTCAAGGCCTTTGCGCAATGGAGCGTATTTCCCATAATTAGAGAATACCTTGCAGGCACGACCGCCAGTTCCCTCGACGAGGCGAAACTTGGACGCGAGGAGTTCGGCGGCGAAGTGCACGCGACTGCGCCCGCGTATCCCCCGGAAGATTTCGCCGAACTGGCCGACGCGGCTGATCACATCGTATTTAATTCTTTTCATCAATGGAAGCAGTTTCGGAGCGTGGTTGCGGGGCGTTCGCTGGAATGCGGCATTCGAATTAACCCCGAACACCGCGAAACGGAAGTGGAACTCTATGATCCCTGCGCGCCCGGTTCGCGATTGGGCGTGCGCGCCAGCGACTTTTCCGGCGAGTCCCTGGACGGTCTGTCGGGTCTTCATTTTCATACGCTTTGCCAGGCCGGCTTCCCGCAACTGAAGCGGACTCTCGCGGCGGTCGAAGAGCGTTTTGGCCGCTATTTCCCGGCGTTGCGCTGGATCAATTTCGGCGGCGGTCATCACATCACCCAGCCGGACTACGATGTCGCCGGACTCATTCAATTAATTCGCGACTTTCGCGCGCGTACGGGACTTGCCGTTTACATGGAGCCGGGCGAGGCGAGCGCGGTAAATACCGGCGTGCTGGTGAGCCGCGTGCTGGACATTGTCGGCGACTCGCCCGCCACGGCGATACTCGATACCTCCGCCACGGCGCACATGCCGGATACCCTGGAGATGCCCTATCGTGCGGAAATTCTGGATGCAAAACTCCCGGGTGTTTTGCCCTGCACGTATCGACTCGGCGGGCTCACCTGTCTGGCCGGCGATGTAATCGGCGACTACAGCTTTGCAGCGCCGCTTAAAATCGGCGATTTGATTTATCTCCTGGACATGTCGCATTACACGATGGTAAAAAATACGCACTTCAACGGCGTGCGTCCGCCCGCCATCGCCGTGGGCAATACGGACAGCGGGGCGTTGCGCGTGGTGCGCGAGTTTCGCTACGAAGATTACCGCAATCGCCTGTCCTGACCTGGAGTTGTCCGTGTCCCTGTTCGCAAAACTTAGCTCGCGCGGCAAAAACGGTCTGGGTTACGCTTCCACGGCGGAAGAAGCGACGGCCGGCGTATCGCTTGTCGGAAAAACGGTGCTGATTACGGGCGCGAATTCCGGGCTCGGCCGCGAAAGCCTGCGCGTGTTGTCCCTGCGCGGCGCGCGCATTTTCGCGGTTGCACGTTCCATAGACAAAGCCGCGGAAACCCTGCGCCGCTTTGGCGTCGACGGCGAAGCCTTCGCCTGCGATCTTGCGCAAGCGGATTCCGTGCGCGCCTGCGCTGCGAAGATTAAAGCGAACGGCGCGCAGCTCGACGCAATCCTCTGCAACGCCGGCGTCATGGCGCCGCCGGAGCTGCGTCTCGCCTGCGGCTATGAGTTGCAGTTTTTTACGAATCATATCGGGCACTTTCTTCTGACGACCAGTTTGCTGGACCGATTGAGCGCAAGCGGCCGCGTCGTCGTGTTGAGCAGCATTGCTCATAACCTTGCGCCGCCCGGCGGAATCCAGTTCAATAATCTTCGCGGCGAACGGGGTTACCGCAGTTGGCCGGCGTATGGCCAGTCGAAATTCGCAAACCTGCTGTTTGCAAAGGAACTGGCCCGGCGCTTTCGCGGGACGGGTCGAACGGCCAATGCGCTGCATCCGGGAATTATTGATACCAACCTGGGCCGTCATCAGAGCCCCGGGGCGCGTTTTGTCTTTGGACTGGCGAATCCGCTGATTTTAAAAACTGCATCCCAGGGCGCCGCCACGCAGTGTTATCTGGTCGCCTCCCCCGATGTCGCGCAAGTCTCCGGCGAATATTTTGCCAACTGTCGAATCGCGCGATCCCGCCGGGACGCCGCCAATACGGATACGGCGCGCCGACTCTGGGAAGTTTCCGAAGAGATCGTCCGACGAATTTGAGGACGGCTCGACCGCTTTCTCTGCTTGATCGAGCGGGCGCGCCCCTCAGTCTGGCCGCCATGAACGAGTCCGTACTGCGCGGCATCATCGCCAATGCCGAACTGCACTATCGCTGGTTGAACACGCTGTCGCTCCTGGAATTCATGGGGGCGCGAAAAATCGCCCGCGCCGCGGCCGGCGCGCCGGATGAAACGTATTTACGGCATTTTTCAGAAGAGGCGCGTCACGCCCATTTCTTCAAACGTATGGCGGAACGAGTTAAACCGGCCGGGGCGCCGGATCGGGCGCTTTGCCCGGGCGCTGCGGCGCGTTATTTCCAGACCCTGGATCTGGCCGTACGCTCGTCGCTGGGCCTGGCGCGCGGCCGCACTGACTATCGCGCCTATCTCCTGGTTACGACGCTGATTGAGGAGCGGGCCGGTTCCGTCTATGCGCAGTATGAAACGCTGCTGCGCGCAGTGGATTCGCCCGTGCGCCTGGCCGGAGTCATTGGCGAAGAAGAGCGCCACCTGGACGACATGCGGCGCGAACTCCAGGACGAAGAGCAGCTGGCGCGTCTGGAAGATTTGCGCGGCGCGGAAACCGCCGCCTGCGCGCGGCTGGTGCAAGCGCTCCAGAGGGCGCTCGCGTCCATTGGGCCGCAGGCCGCCGCAGCGCACCGTGTTTCATAAATAAAAAAACCCGGACGTGGCTCCGCCGGTCCGGCGCGCGGCGGTCTGATCAGGAATCCTTGCGCCAGTAAACGGAGAGCGAGTCAATCGGGATGATCGGCTCGCTGATGCCGCGCTCGGCGCGGTATTCCAGTACGGCGCGCTTGCATTCCGCAAAGGAATTAAAATCGTCTACGATCAAAAATCCGCCGCGTTCCAGGCGCGGATAGAGTTCCGTCAGTCCGGTGCGCGTGCTTTCGTAAGCGTCTCCATCGAGGCGCACCAGCGCGAATCGCTCATCGCGCAGTTGCGGCAGCGTGTCGGCGAAAAATCCTTTCAGGAAGACGGTTTGTTCATCCAGCAGTCCATACCGCGCGAAGTTGGCGCGGACATGCGCGAGTCCGGCTTTTTTGTCGGGCAGCATCGAGTCGACATTACGCACCGCCCAGAACATAAAATCGATGAAGTCGTCGCCGGCATGTTCGTCCACCGGAAACTTGCCGTCCATATGCAGGGCCTTCATGATGTACGGATAAAATGCGCGTCGGAAGCGCCGACCGGGAATCGCGGCGAGCGCCTTGAGTAGAGGCGCAAAGACGTGGAGCAGCAGGGTCGGCGGCGCCGGCGCCGGTTCCTGATAAGCGTCGCAGGCGAACACGCGTCGGTCAACTGCGGCATGGGCGCGCAGCACCGCGCGCATAAAAATCGCCGCGCCGCCGCAGTATGAGCCGGTTTCGATCAGATCGCCGGGGACTTTTTCGGTCAGGATCGTCTCGATGCAGCGATGCAAATTATCAAGCCGGCGCAGGCCGATCATGGTGTGCGCCACTGAAGGCAAGTCTTCGCCCATTGCGCGGCGGCGCAGATCATAACCGGCGGCAATACGGGCGGCGCCGGGCGTATAAAACCAGAACGGCGCGTCTTCGTAGATTACATTGGATACGACGCGTTTGACCATGTCGATATAAAGCTGCCGAGCGTCCGCGTCGGCGGGCGGCGCCGTCAGCGCCGTCGCCGCAAACGCCTCAGGGCTGTCGGGCGGCCGGGAAAATTCTTCGAAAAGCAGGTTGCGCAAGCGAATGCCGAACGCGAGTTGAATCCACAAGTACAGTGCGCCAAGCGTCCATGCGCCGCAAACTACGGCGAACCAACCGGGATGTTCCGGCGTTTGCACGCCGAGCCAGCCGCTGCGCCAGGCATAAAACAGCGCGAACGAAACCGCCGCCACAGTTATGAACAGCCAGGCCTCTTTACCGCCCGCGCCGCCGCCGACCTTGTCCATATTTGCGCGCCCACTGTCAATTTCTGTCATAGACGGAGCGGAGCGGACGCGCCCTGGTCGTCCATCGAAAAACTGCGCTGCGCGCTGCGTCGGCTGAGCCTCGGGCGCAGTTTCAGTCGGGCAAGTCCGGGACGGGCAGGGAATGCAGGCCTTGCGAGTCCCGGTCAAAGACGGGCAGGTAGGCGCGGCCGCGAAACGGGACGGCGACCGAGATATCGTTGATCCGTGAGCCGTCATGCATCACGTAGTAAAGCGGCCGACGCCCCGTCGGATCCAGAACCATAAGACCCGTCGCCTTTGAGACGGGCAGGAGCTGCGGCGGCAAACTCAAGAGCAAGGGCTTGAGGCCCGGATGCGCGTGCACGAAATTCATAAGCCCGGAGCGTCGCTTGATGAGTCCGGTCCAGATGCGTCCCTGCTCGTCACGCTCCAGGCCGTCGGCGAGGCCGGGCAGGTTATCCAGCAACACTTCCGACTGACCGGCGCCTGCTCCGGTAAAAACGGCGCGCATCAGGCGAAAGCGCGTCGTTTCCGTGAATATGACGGCCTGTTCGCTTCCGTCGGGACCCGTTTCCAAAAGGATTCCGTCCACAAAGGTAAAACCGCTCAATGTTAGCGAGATGGAGTCGCGGGCTCGATCGTAAAGCCACAGGCGACCGTGCGGATACAGCCCGATCGCTTCCGGCAAAGCGCCGCCGCCCATCGCAGCATCGGCGCGGTCAAAAGGCTCGGTCAGATAGATGCGCATGCCATCCGCCGACACGGCCAGATCGTTACACAGGGAAAAGGGGCGCGAATTGGACGGATTCAGATCGCGCCGGGCGGTGGTGGGGCGTTCGGAACTGGCGTAGACTCTTGCAGACTGCGCTTCGGCGACGCGCGGCAGATCGAGAACCAGCGGCTTCATGCTGCGCGAATCGATCTCGATTTCGTACAGCCCAACGCGGCTGCTGGCCGGATACGATTCGCCGCCCAGACGCGAGGCGCAGACGAGAATATGGTCTTTGTTTGCATTGGAGAATGCCATCCCGGCCGGATTGACCGGCGTTTGCACCCACGCGCTCGCCTGTCCGTTTTCCAGATCAAGTTTCCAGATCCAGCCGTCCATGCCGGACGCATACGCGACGTTCTCGTCCGCGTCAAAGATCAAGTCGTCATGTCCGGGCAAGTCGGTCATTTCGATTTGCAGATCTGTCAAAAACGGATCGGCAGGCGCCGCGACAGCGTGAATGGACTCGGGAACATCCGCCAGTTGAATTGCCGGCCCGATCTTAATGTCGCCCGCATCGCACGCCGGCGCCAGGCAAAGCAATGTTCCATATGCGATAGCCTGATTCAGTTTCACCGCGCCGCTCCCCGTAGCCCGTATTTTTGCACATGCGGGACGGCATCGTCCAGCCAGTACGCTCGATCTTGATCCACGACCAGAATTTCTTCGAATTTAAAGCCGGTCTTGCCCCGGCCAAGATGCGGCTCAATGGCCCACAAACCGATTTTTTCGCCTGCGTGGTCCGGCGTAAGCAGTTCCGGCAGAACCTTGTGCGATAAAAACGCAACCGAGCCCTGGAGACTGAACCAGCTGGCGAAACTCACGGGCAAAAGCGGCAGCGATGTTTGCGGGAGGATTACCCGGTATACGCGATGGCCGAGCACGGCGAAGGGGTACAGCGCGTGCACGTTGTCAAAACCGTCGGCGCGCGCGTCCTGATCGATCTTTCGCCAGATTTCGGCGGCGCTCATGGGCGAGGCGAAGTAGCCGGGGATTTCCGCGCGCAACTTCAGCAGATACTGCATGCCCTCGTCTAATTCCGCGTTGGGTTGCAGGCAAGACGAGTACCCGATGTCGCCGATGTAACCGTCCAAAACCGGCGAAACGTCCAGAATAAAGGCTTCGTGCGCCGCCAGGCGTCGTTTGCCAGGATGAAATTGGGTAAAGCGCTTGTAGCCGTCAAAGCGCGCGTGTTCGCCAAACCACGCGAACGGCCGGTGCAAAAAGACTTTTACGCCGTGATCGCGCAGAAACTCATCCATGCGTCGCGCGGCCTGACGTTCGGTCCAGCCGTCCTGCAGTTCCTTTTCAATTTCCGTGACGCAGCGATAGGCCAGGCGCTGTGCGTTTCGAAACCCCGCCATTTCCTCTTCGTTCGGCCTGTGCGCCGACGCGGAAGAATAGCGGGACATGCGGGCGGAAAGCCTGGCCAACCAGGCGGCTTTGGTTTGTACGGGCATCGATCCGTCTCCAGACTCTGGTAGTCCGCAGAGTAGCCTGCGCGGCGCGATCTTGCTTGAATGATTCCGGAAAAATTCAGAAAATTTACGGCGTCGGTCAGTCCGAATCGCAAAACCGAACTTCGATCGCCCGAAGATGTCCGAAAAACAAGGACGGCACGAATCCAAAATTTTCTTTGAATGTGCGCGTGAAGTGTGCGGAATCCGAAAATCCCGCCGCATGCGCCGCTTCCGTCAGGTTGGCGCCGTTTTTCAGAGTTTGCGTCGCCTTCAGTAAGCGCACCCACAGCAGATACCGGCGCAAAGGAATGCCGAGCTGTTCCTTAAAAAGCCGCATCAAGCGGTCTTCCGAGATGGAAAATCCCCGCCCGATTTCTTTCATGCGAATGCTGTCCGGCAGTTCCGTGCGAAGCTTCTGCGCAATTTTCTGAATACGTTCGTCTACGTTTCGTTTTAGCCTGGGAAAGGGATAAATCGCCCGCAGAAGGTCCAGATGCAGATCCCAGGCCTGATCGTTCGTCAGGACGCCCAGATAGAGATCGCGGAGGCGGTCCAGCAGCGACTCGAATGCCTTGAAGTCCAGTCGGCGAACTTCGCCGGCTGCGGCGAAGGCGCTGATTGCCGAATACTCGTAGGTTTCCGGATCAATGAGCAGCGCGACCATTGCCACGCCTGGCGAAACGGTGCGATGATAGGTGTTTGGTCCCACCAGCGCCGCGCGATATTCTTGCACGCCGCTGGCCGTCTCGATTTGAATTTCCCGGTCCAGCGCGATGGCGACCGTCGCGGCGTAATGCGTATGAAAATCGGTCTGCATCGCGTTGGTGGCGAATAGTACGCGACTGTTCCAAACGTAGAGTATGCCCTGACTGGCGAAATCCATGGCTTCCCGCAGCCATTGAGAGTCTACAGCGGATAGGGCGTCACGTGTAATCCGCGATAGTTCTTCTCGTACACCGCCAGATATATCCGATCGCGGCCGGGAACCGCTACGATCAAAGTGGAAAAGAGAGAACCGTCGTGCACGCCGTAGTAGAGCGCTTGCGCGCCGTCGGGCGAGAGCGCCAAGAGTCCCGTCCTGCGCGAGACGGGTTGCCAGCGCTCGGGAATGCGCAGCGCGAGGCGCTTCCAGAAGGGATGCTGATGCAGCCAGGTCAAGAGGCCGGAGCGTTCTACCGGAAATGCGATCCAGATGCGCCCCTGCGGATCGCGATCCATACCGTCCGGAAAGCCCGGCAAGCCTTCGATCACAATATCATCTTCACCGGCGCGTTCGCCGCTCAAGTGCAGGCGCAGCAGGCGAAACATGGACAGCTCGTTTACGAGTATCGAAGTTTCGCGCGTCGCGCTGGCCCCGTATTCCAGCAGGATGCCGTCCAGATAGGCGTAGTCGTGCGCTATCAGGCTGGCCGTGTTCGCTTTTAAGTCGAACATCCACAGGTTGCCGTTTTTTCCCAGGCTCAAGGCTTCGTTGCGGGATTGAACGCTGACGCCCAGAATGGCGTTCGGATGATCGTAGGGTTCGGTAAAGTATATGCGCTCCCCGTCGCGACTGATGGCCAGATCGTCCGCTTTCTCCACCGCTCGCGAATTGTGCTCCGTCATTTCCGAGAAGCGCAGCGTTGGCGGTTCGTTGGCGTAAAAAACGCCCAGGTCGCTTCGCATCCGGCGCTCGTCGATGCGCGGAATTTTCGGAACGCGCACGCCAATGCGTCGCACAGTTTTTGCGGATATCGTGAGTTCATAGACGCCCGGACCGTTGTCCGCGACGGAGTCATCCACCGCGGCGCGTGAGACGCAGAAATAGATCAGATCCGGATTCGCCGGGTGCGCAACCATGCCGCCGGCGAGCAGCGGGACCCGGACAAAACGGCGCGCCTCGTTTGTTGCGAGGTCGGCGATCCAGATGTAGCCGTCCATCGCTGCGATAAACGCGCGCGACCGGTCTTCCTGCAGCAGGATTTCGTCTTGGGCCGGCAGATCCGGTATCAGCAATTCGAGTCCCCGCGTCTTGAGATCGGCTGCGTCTTTGACGCGTGCGACCGCGGTGTTTTCGGGTATTATTACCGGCGGCCCGATCTGATCGGCAAAAGGCCGCGTTGACGCAGTCGCCAGGCTGAATACTGTCAATGACAGAACCGCCCCCAGCGACAGGATCCCGACCCGTAACATAACCTGTCTCAGATTCATGCGTTGATCCTGACATGTCGCGCCCCGTTGCGCTTGAATGATTCCGGCGTTCCCGGCCCTCGCGGGTCGGGCGGCGCCGCGCCCGGGGGCGCGCTGGCGACCGGCGCCGGGTGCGGTCGCCTGCGGCGCCCGTGCAGGATTGTGTTTTTTGTAGAGCGGAGCGCAGCCCTGCGGCGGCGCGCCGGAAAAAACTCGCCACAAGGGACTTCGGCATGATCCGTGGTCGCCATGGCGAAACTGGAATCTGTACCCGTAGGAACCCTCCCGCCGATCGGCGAAGTTCCGCAGAAAATGCACGCGATGGTGATCCGTCAGAATCGGTATGGCGAACCTACAAGCGCGTTTCAAGAAGAGTTAATCGATATTCCTGAACCGGCGCCGGACGAAGTACTCGTCGCCGTTATGGCGGCCGGAATCAACTACAACAACGTTTGGGCGGCGCTCGGCTATCCGGTCGATGTGATCGGCGCGCGCTTGAAAAAAGGCGAAAAGGAAGACTTCCACATCGGCGGCTCGGACGCTTCGGGCATTGTATATAAAGTCGGATCGGAAGTTACCAGCCTCAAAGTCGGCGACGAGGTTGTAATCCACTGCGGCATCTGGGATCGGAAAGATCCGTGGGTGCAGGCCGGCAAAGATCCCATGTTCGCGCCCTCCCAGTTGATCTGGGGCTACGAAACAAATTGGGGCAGTTTCGCGCAATTCACCAGAGTGCAGGCGCATCAGTGTCTGCCCAAGCCGAAACATCTGTCGTGGGAAGAGGCGGCGGCGTATATGCTCGTGGGCGCAACGGCCTATCGCATGCTCGCCCATTGGACGCCGAACACTGTGCAGAAAGACGACGTAGTCCTGATCTGGGGCGGCGCCGGCGGATTGGGCAGCATGGCCATTCAGATCGCGAAGGCCCTCGGCGGCGTGCCGATCGCGGTGGTGAGCGAAGACGACAAGACCGACTATTGCATGAAGCTTGGCGCCGCCGGAGTCATCAATCGTAAGAAGTTCAAACACTGGGGCGCGTTAACCAGTGATATCAACAAGATGGACGTCTTTGTCGAGTGGACCAAAGCCGCGCGCGAATTCGGCAAGGCGATCTGGGACATTGCAGGCAAGGGACGCAATCCGCAGATTGTATTCGAGCATCCGGGCGAGTCCACGCTGCCCACCTCCATGTTCGTGTGCGAAACGGGCGGTATGGTCGTAATCTGCGCCGGCACGACGGGTTTTAATGCGACGGCCGATTTGCGCTACTTATGGATGCACCAGAAGCGCCTGCAGGGTTCGCACTTTGCCAACGATGACAACTGCCAGGGACTCAACCAGCTGGTAATCGACAAAAAGGTCGATCCGTGTCTTTCGCGCACCTTCAAGTGGGAAGAGACCGGCTCCTCGCATCAACTGATGAAAGAGAACAAGCACCCGCCGGGCAACATGTCGATCCTTGTGGGCGCAAAAAATCCAGGCGAGGGCCGTAAATAAGATTCGTCCGCTTTGCAGCAAAGCCGGCCGGGTATCAGCGGGCGGCGCGCAGCGGCGCCGGCCTTCCCGGCGCCGGGGCGGACCTCAGGGTCCGCCCTTTTTATTTCTGATGCATGCTGGCGTAGAATTCCGGCAGAAAATTCTCAAACGCGCCGACTTCTTCAATGTTGTGTTTGAGCCAGGCCGAACCCATTGCGCGCGTAAATATTTGCGGGCGAATCAGCGAATTAAAAACTGCGCGGCCGAACCACGATTCCGCGCCCACGACCATATGTGATCGGTAGCGGGAGTCCGATCCGTCCGGTTCAAACCAGTGCTCCAGGGAAAACACCTCCGTCCCGCCGATCCGGCGCACGAGCCGAATGCCCGTTTCATCGAGCTTCACGACCTGTTCGATGCTGTCGATCAGCATAGTGAGATCGGCGTTAAAGGCCTCGACAATGCGAAAATACGAACCGACGCCGATGGATCCGTCCGGACGCGTGTTGCGGGCCAGCGCCCAGTGGATATGGTCGTAAGGATGCCACACGAGGTAGCGCGGATAGACGCGTCCCTGATAGGTCATCGCACCGCCGATGTTTTGAAACCACCAGTACAGCATCGCTGGCGTCACGCCGCGAATGCGCTCGTGTTCAATGCGCAGGTGAAATACGTTGTTCGGCGTAATATCAAAAGAGGTGCGCGCGGATTCCAGCGGCTTCAGTTTCCAGCCGAACTCGCGCGGCGGCGGCAGTTTCCAGGCCAAAGTCCACTCCTCGGGCTGCGCCTGCTGCGTCATCCCGCAGTTCCGACATTTTGCGCTCAGGCTATTTCGTCATTGGAAAAAAAATCAAAACTCCGCCGACGGTTGCGGACGAATCCCTCCAGAGCTGAACTCCCGCGCCCCAGATATTGGCCTACTGGCGCGTTGGCGGCGCTGGCGATTCGGGAGTTTGCAGGCTCATGCAATGTACGCCGCCGCCTTCCAGCAGCATGACGCCGGCGAAAACCGGTACGACCGTTCGTCCCGGAAATTCCTGAGTGATCGCCTCCAGCGCGCGTTCGTCCTGCGCTTCGCGATAAACGGGAACTATTACAGCATCGTTAACGATTAAGAAGTTTGCATAACTGCGCGGCAGCAGTCGATCGCCGTGCGAAGTCTGGGGCGGAGTCGGCAGGACGGCAATTTCCAGCGGAGCGCCGCTCGCGTCGCGAAAGCGTTCCAGTTGTTCCAGGTTCTCGCGCAATTGGGGCCAGGCGGGATGGCGCGCATCGTCCGGCAAGGCGGCCAGGACGCGACGCGGTCCGGTAAAGCGTGCAATCATATCGATGTGTCCGTCCGTGTCGTCGCCCGGCAGACCGTCTTTAAGCCAGAGGAATTCGTCGACATGCAGTGCGGCGCGGAGGCTCCGCTCAAGATCGGCGCGCGTCGCTCCCGGATGGCGGTTGGCGTTCAGCAGAACGGATTCCGTAGTCAGGAGCAATCCGGCGCCGTTGCTTTCGACGGCGCCGCCTTCGATAATCGCAGGATGGCGCGCCAGCGGGTCGCCCAGGCGGGCGGCGATGGACTCGCCGGTCCGATTGTCGCCGTCGTACGGCTCGAACTTTCCGCCCCAGCCGGTGAACTGAAACTTGACCGCCGAGCGCCGACCGTCCGGGCCGATCAGCGCGAGCGGACCGTAGTCGCGCACCCAGACATCGTCCGGTTCCGCGCGCACAAGTTGAATGGCCGCGAGCGCAGATTCGGCGCTTGAGCCGACCGCCGCAGCTTCCAGCTCGCGGTGAATCGAAACGGCGTCGCGCGCGAGGATGTTTAAGGGCTGAAAACGAGCGATGGCCAGCGCGATGTCAGCCCACGTTGCGCGGGCCGCCGGATACTGGCCGGACCAGAGTTCCGGTCGTTCCGGCCAGGCGATCCAGACGCAGTGTTGTCGCTCCCACTCCGCGGGAAAGCGAGGCCGAGCGGCGGACATGCAACCGTTGTTCGTCAGGGGCCGGATCGCGCAACGAGAAAGGGTTGCCCGCCGCCCCCGCTTCGCTAAGGCAGGCCGATGGCCCCTCGCTCCGCTCGTCGCAAAAACACCGGGGCCCGGCGCGTGCGTCCCGCGCGCGCCCGACCGGATGCAAGCGATCTTGCGGCGCAGGGCGCGGACGCCGCCACGGTTGCGGCGGTGGAACAGCTGATCGAGGAGCGTGCGGAGGAGCTGACCGCCCTTGAGCGAACGCGCATTGCACGCCTGTTTTTCGCCGTCCTCTTTGTAGCGTCGATCGGACTCATCGGGATGATGATCTGGCCGTTTTTTCACGCTGTTATCTTTGCGCTGATCATTGCCGGCAGCTTTTTCCCCTTGATGGATTACCTGACGCATCGCCGCGGCATGGGTCGGATGGCGGCCGCTTCGATCGTAACCGTAACCATACTCGTGTGCGTGTTTTTACCCTTGATTTACATCTTTGCGCGGTTGGCTCAGGAAGCGGCGGCCCTTTACCAGTATCTGAGCGAGATTGCCAGCGTCGAAACCCTGAACGGAATCTTCTTCAGCGAAAACTGGGTATCGCGCGGACTGCGCCGCGTATTCGCCCTGGTGAATGTCCAGTACACGCCCGAGCAGGTGCAGGCGATGTTGCTGGAACTGTTGAAGAATCTCACGTCGAGCGCCGTTGGCACGATGAATTCGATACTCAGCAACATACTGGATTTCCTTTTCCAGACCGTTGTGATGCTTATCATGGTCTTCGCCATATTTCTCGAGGGACCGCGCATCAAGGCCTTCCTGATCGCGCTGTCGCCTTTGCCCGACGAGGAAACCGAACTCCTCTTGTCCCGATTCAATCAAATGAACTACGTGACCATGGTCTGCAACGGTCTGGGCGGCGTAATTCAGGGCGGTCTGGCCGGCATCGCGTTCTGGCTGGCGGGCTTTCAATCGGTCGTGTTATGGACGGTAATCATGGCGATCCTCGCGTTTATTCCGGTGATCGGCATGTCGGTTGTCTACGTGCCGGCCTCGATTTTCTTGCTCTACAAGGGCCAGTATGTCGCCGCAGTTTCGCTCTTTGTGTTTTGCAGTCTGGTCGCCCTCATTACGGAGAATTGGTTTAAGCCCATCTTCATGGGGTCGAGCATTGAGTTGAACGGTTTTCTGGTTTTGTTCGCGATCGTCGGCGGCATGGGCGTGTTCGGACCGGCCGGTATTTTTTACGGACCGGTGATCGTCATTTTGTTCATGACGATCGTCGACCTGTACCACCAGCGTTATGCGCAGTTCTATGCGCGGGCATAGCCAGGATTATTTGATAATCACTTTGCGCACCCAGTCGAGCGTGTCGACCATGCTCTGCTTGAAGTCCATCGGTTGCCAGCCGAGCTCTGTGCGCAGGCGCGCGCTGGAAAAGGTCGGCTGTGCGGCCAGCAGTTCGCGTACGGATTCGCGAGTCAGCGCGCGTTCCTGACCAAAGAGTTTATTTCCGAGCCAATCAAAAGCTACGCCGAGCGGCATCATTGCCGCGGGTATTTCGAGCGACGGGGTTTTCAACGTCGGATCAATTTCTTTCATGACCTTCATGAGATCGATCAGCTTAAAACGCGCATCCGTGGCCAGGTAGCGGCCCTTCGCGGCCGGCGTTTCGTAGGCCAGGATGTGCGCCATGGCGACGTCGCGAACGTCGACAAACGTGATAACAATCGGCGGCACGGCCGGCAGGCGTCCGCGGATTAAAAGCTCGCAAAGCGTGGTGGAGGGGGTGTTGCGAAAAAATCCCGGGCCGATGATCGCGGAAGGATTGATCGCAACCAGATCGAGCCCGCTGTCGCGCGCGTAGTCCCAGGCTTTTTTTTCGGCGACAGTTTTGGCGATAGTGTACGGGCTCATCGCCGCCTCGTTCCAGTCGCGTTCATCGGCCGCGCGGCCCTCCGCAGCGCCGACCGCTGCGACGCTGGAGGTAAAAACCACGCGCTTGACGCCCGCCGCCTTCGCTGCAACGAGCGCATTCATCCCGCCTTCGACGGCCGGCGCAATAATGTCGCGTTGGGGATTTTCGGCGTACACGCGATACACGGCCGCCACCTGAAACAGGCCCTCGCAGCCGTCGATGGCGCGGCGCAGGGTGTCGGGCTGCATGATATCGGTTTCGACGATCTGCGCGCCCAGATCCTTGAGCGGGCGGGTTTTTTCCGGGTCGGCGCTGCCGCGCACGCCTGCGCGCACGGCGTAGCCGCGCTGCACCAGGAGTTTTACGAGATTATAGCCGACGTGTCCATTGGCGCCGGTGACGAGAACTTCACGCATACGCAAAGGAACCGATCCATAGGTCTGCAGGCATTAAAAAAACTCGCGCCGCTGACTGGCGCGCGCAAGCTGCGGCCATGTTGCGCGTCTTCGGGATGAGCGATTCGGGAAACTGCTACAAGGTAAAGCTGCTGTTGCGCCTGTTGGGCCGCGAACATGAGTGGATCGAAACCGATTCGCGCTCCGGCGTCACGCGATCGGCCGACTTCCTGGCGAAAAATCCGAACGGCCGCGTGCCTTTGCTGGAGATTGCGCCCGGCGACTATCTGCCGGAGTCCAATGCAATCCTCTACTATCTGGGCCGCGACTCGCAGTATTTCCCGGAATCTCTGCGGGCCCAGGCCGAAGTCCTGCAGTGGATGTTTTTCGAGCAGTACAGCCACGAACCCTATATCGCCACGCTGCGCAGCTGGATTCATTTGATGGGAGCGGCCGAACAATATCGGGCCGAAATCGAGGCGCGGCGGCCGCGCGGCTATGCTGCGCTCGACGTAATGGAACGGCGTCTGGCCGGGGGGCCTTCGTTCTTTGCCGGAGAGCGCTATAGCATTGCGGATATTGCGTTCTACGCCTACACGCATGTGGCCGATGAGGGCGGCTTCCGACTGGACGACTATCCTGCTGTGCGCGCGTGGCTCGCGCGCGTCGCCGCCGCGCCCGGTCACATCGGCATGTTCGATTAACCGCCTTGCGCTCCGGCGCGCAGCGCAACCTCAGGGTTGCGGGCGACGGACGCTCAAAGCGTGGCGTGCATAATTGCGCGTATGCGCGCCAAATGAACGAAAGAGCTCGTTTAAGGGTGCGCTCAGGGCCTGCTCCGCTTCGCGCCGTTCCCGCAAGATGCGCGCATAGAGATCCTCTTCGCCATCTTTAAAGTCGGAGTCAAAATCGTATGCGGGATCGTGGACCATTTGCTCCGGCATGCTTTCGGCGATGATGGCGTCGAGCGCCCTTGCGCGCCCGTGCGCTTCCCTGGTTACCACATCGCGTATATAGCGATCATCGTAGCCGCCGTACTGCGCGTCGGCGCTGACGTCGATCGCCGCCAGAAACACCGGATGCGTCGTTGCGCCGGCCGATAGTTTTGCATGCATCAGGCGCTTTTGAAATTCTTCCAGCGCCAGATGTCGATTGGAGAGCAGTTGCACAGCGTCGACCTGCGGGCTGGTGAAACCCACGGTATTCAAGAAGCTCTTCCACAAAAGCGAAGCGGTGGAGAGGTTTGGCGCCACCGTGCTGTGGTACGGCTGCGTCAAATCCTGGATATAGTGCAGGCCCCAGCCGAGGAAGCGATAGCCCCAGTAGTCATGGCCGGTTTGAAAAGCATACCGTGCCAGACTCATGTACTGACGCGCGCGGTATTCGGGATACGTGCGCTTGAGAAAACTCGCCAGTTTGTACGTGATCCAGGCTTCCTGGAAAAAACCCACATGGAACGCGGTCTGACTGGAATACTCCAGTTTCGGATTTCCAAAGGGCTGGTCGCCCAATCCGTAGAGCTGACCGTAGTCGGTTTTGTTGTCGGCGTGCAGGCCAATGTCCAGACCAAAATCCGGTTCGTCGCTCGCCGTGGCCGTGACTTCGAGAGCGCTTACGCTTTCGCCGACTTCGAGCGCGCAAAAACGAATGCTGGCCATATACATAATTTCCGTGAGCGTTGTTACAGCCTGGGCCGGGATCGACCGGCAGCCGTCGCGCGTCCGTCCGGGAATCAGCTGCACGTAATACGCGCGCTTGATATTGGGGTTAATGCGTAATGCGTGCAAAAAGCGCTCTACGCGATCCGCTTCCGGGCCGCCGGCGCGAAAGGCGAGAGCGTCCGGCAGCGGCGGATACTCGACCACATTATGGCGGAGCCACTGCTCATCGACATCCAGTACGAGCGCGAGGCCGGCTTCTTCGGCGGCCAGAAAATCCTCCAGGCGTTCGACCTGTACGGGGGGCGCCGCGGCGATCTCCGGCAGCGCCTCCAGCGCCGGATAGGCGCCCAGGGGATGTTCGCTCCAGGCGAAAAGAGCGCCAGGCGAAAGCAGCGCGAGCCAGAGGGCGAGTTGCGCCATCGGGCGCCGTAACACAGTTCTTACAAGTGGAGAAAGCACGCTGCATGGAACGCCGGGCTTGACGGGAAGTAAACTGATTTCTTTCGTGCGGGAGAATGTCTCTGCACGTAATCCCCGATCTCCCGCTCAACCATATTTACCTGCCGGCCGAGCGACCCGAGGCCCCGCTGCTCATGATTCTGCATGGCCTGGGCGACCGCATGGAGTCGTTTCTGGATTTTCCGGAGCTCCTGTGGGGCGCGCACATGCACCATTTGATATTAAATGCGCCGGAACCGTACTATGACGGGGGAAAATGGTACGATTTCGACGGCCTGCCGCGGCCCGGTCTCGAAAACTCGCGCCGGTTGCTCGGCGAGTGTCTGGCAATTCTTGAAACGCGCCTTCAGATTCCAGCCGCGCGCATTGTCAGCTCGGGCTTCAGTCAGGGCGCGGTGGTATCGTTGTACTTTGCGCTGCGCGAATCCATCCGCATCGCGGGCGTCGGCGCCCTGTCCGGGTATTTTTTTGGCGAAATTGAGGAACTGGACGAAAACGCACGCGGCCTGCCGGTGTTCATGGCCCACGGTCGCTACGATGCGATTTTGCCCTTTGACCGCTCGTTACGTCATGCCGGACAGTTGCGCGCCGCCGGCGTGGATGTCGACTGGCGGGAATATCCAATGGAGCATTCCGTTTGCGCGGAGGAGCTCCAGGCGTTTCGCGCGTGGTTGGCGGTCCGTTTTCCGGAACTCGGCGCCCGGTAGCCCGTCGACGGCCGGCGCACCGGGCGTCAGCGCAGGTTACAGGTTTGTTTGCGTCGCCTCGATGCGGCGCCTGAGGTGCAACTGTTCCTGTTCGTTGGCGGTCAGTTCCAACGCCCGTTCGAAGGCTTTTTTTGCAGCGTCGGGCCGATGGAGGTCCAGCAGAAACTCAGCGCGAGTAGAGTGATAATACCGGTACTCATCGAGCTCAATTGCGATGGCGTCCTGTTCGAGCGCTGCGAGCGCTTCCGCCGGGCCGACCGCTTTATTCACAGCGACAGCGCGATTGAGAAGCACAACCGCAGTGGGATGGATCCTTGCAAGACGATCGTAATGCCGGAGAATTTCGGACCACTTCGTTTCGCGCGCGCCCGGACTCGTCGCGTGAACCGCAGCAATTTCCGCCTGCGTCTGATAGAGGCCGCCCTCCGATCGCAGGCGCGCTTTTCCCAGCAGTTGCAGGCCCTCGTCGATTTTTGATTTGTTCCAGAGCGAACGGTCCTGATCGGCCAGAAGAATCGGCTCGCCTACTGCGTTTACGCGCGCGCCTCGCCTGGAATCCTGAAAAAGCAACAGCGCCAGCAGTCCCTCGACCTCAGGGTTTCCGTGAACCAGTCGATCAAGCATCCGACCGAGAAAGAGCGCTTCGTCACACAGATTCGTTTTGACAAGTGATCGGCCGCTGTAAGCCGTGTAGCCTGCATTGAATATTAAGTAGATAACTGAAAGAACCGCGTCGAGACGTTCGGGCGAGTTTCCGATATCCGGAATCGCAAAGGGAATTCCAGCGGCTTTGATCTTACGTTTGGCGCGCACGATGCGCTGCGCCACCGCTGTTTCTTTCAACAAAAAGCCCGCGGCAATTTCTGCGGTGCTGAGCGCTGAAAGCGCATGCAGGGTCAACGCGACCTGCGCCGGTTCGTTGATCACGGGATGGCAGCAGGCGAAAATCAAAGAGAGTCGTTCATCCGGCGGTCCGTTGACGCCGTACATTGCACTCATGCCCGACTCGGCCGGCGGCGCCGCGTGCGCTCGGGTTATCGCCGTCTGATTCCGGCGCTTTTCCCTGCGAAGCCCATCGATCGCCTTGTGTCGCGCAACAACGTAGAGCCAGCCGGCCGCGTTGTCGGGCATGCCCGCAGCGGGCCATTTGCTTGCGGCCGTTGCGAGCGCTTCCTGGAGCGCATCTTCGGCGAGTTCGAGATCGCGAAACTCCTTCGCGAGCGCGGCCACAACGCGACCGTACGACTCGCGAAAGAGTCCCGCAAAGGCCCGCTCGAAGTCGAAGGCCGCGGGACCGTCAGGCATCGAACTTGATGATGGGGCGAATCTCTACCGAACCGCCCAGCGGAACGTGCGGCATTTTTTGCGCCCAGGCGACCGCCTCATCGATGTCCTTTGCTTCGATGAGGTAGAAGCCGCCCAGCTGCTCTTTGGTTTCCGCAAAAGGCCCATCGGTGGTGACGACCGACTTTCCATTCATGCGCACGGTCGTGGCCGTGGCCGTGGGATTGAGGGCCTCTCCGCCGAGCATGCACCCGGCCTTCTGGAGTTCCTCGGTCACGGCAAACCACTTGCCCAATTCCGCTTCGCCGTAGCCCTCGGCCCGTTTTTCGTCATCGTAGAGTAGCAGCAGGTACTGCATTGTAAGTATCCTCTGATTTAGATTTGTCCGTAGACGAAGGCCGATCCACCCATTTCGACATCGGGCCGGAAAAAAAGACGCAAAAAGCGGCGATTTCCCGGGCCGGATCGCTCACATCCAGAATGCAAAAGGGCCGTCGATGTTGCATATAAGCCTGAAGGCTGAGGTTCGCGTTCAAGGCATCAGCGCGCGCTCACCGTATACGTATAGTCGAGGGTCGGCGCCGCATTGCCCGCGTAGTCGCGGATGTCCGCGCGCAGGCGGTGGGCGCCGGGCCGGTACAGCTCGTCTGGATAAAACACTTCGAGCCGTCGCCGATCCGGATCGTATTCGCATAGGGCCGGCTTGCCATCAACGGTCACGCGGGCGCTCGCAAAGTCCAGTCCGGACCCCAGATCCGCCGGATATAAAAACAGGCGAAAACCTGGTTTGTAGCGCGGCGGATCGCGGCGCGTCCATTGCGGCGGCGAGGCGTCTTCGAGGGGAACAAACACGCCCGCGAGCCGCGAGCGAAAACACAACTGGTCCGCCCTGCAATTCGTTTCCTGCGTCGGACGGGCGATGGCGCCGCCGCGAATACGATACAGGTGTACGCGCGGCTTTTGCGCATAATCCAGCTCGCCGCGCACCTCGGCGATCAAATCCTGAAACTCCGGCGTCAGACGATAAGCAGGGCCGGCCTGATTGAGGCCGCGCGGCAGGGCCAGGCGTGCGCTGTGCAGCAAGACCTGCATGCGCGCATTTTCAAAGACGGCGCGCTCGGGAATCTCTATGCGAAACTTGCCATCGGCGCTTTCGAGTTCTGCATCCGATCCAAAAAATACATTCGGCGTTTCGCTCGCCACGGGCGGGTACGACTGCGCGTCTCCAAGCAGGGACAGCGTCACGCTTGCGCTCAGACCAGGCGCATCCATCACCCGGAGTTCCACGCGGCCGCTTTCGCCGGGCGCAAGCAGCACGCGGCCCTGATCTTTCGCTTCAATAAAGGGCAGCAGCTCCGGCCGACGTTCAAAAAAATAGTACAAATAACGCGTGTCTGATCCAATGCGCGAATACATCTGATCGTAGACGGCCAGATGCCAGTGCGCGGCGACGCGCGCCAGCCGATCAAAACGAATCTTAAATATCTCGCGATCATTCAGCGCGAGCGTTCCGCTTTTGATTCCAAGGCGCGAAATGCCGGCTTGATCATACAAATCGGCGGCGATCCAGATCGGTCCGGCGATTCGCAGCGCGGTTGGAGTGCGCGGTTTAAAACGCGCAACGCCCGGGCTGCGCGCCGCCGGGTCCGCGATGAGCGGAATATCCAGAGGGGCGTGCGCGCCGTTGATGCGCGCTTCCGGCGCGGCGGGAATCAGGCGCAGGCTGCGCAGGGTCGGCGTTTTTTGATCGGGCGCCATCACCCCGAAGTCCTGGGGATCCAGCGAGGCGGCGCCATCGTAGAGTTCAAAATGCAGATGCGGCAGTCCGGCGCCGCTTTCGCCGCTGGAGCCGATCCTCTGGCCCTGGCGGATCGGCACGCGACCCGCGCCGGGAAACAGATCAAACTCCTCGCGTTTACGGATACGTTCGGCCAGCGAGGCAAGTTCCGGCGCCGCCAGTAGCGTTTCGTCAAAGTGATCCAGATGCAGATAACGCGTGGACCGGCGCGGACCGTGCGCGATCCAGATCGCGTAGCCGGCGCCATAACGCATGTACGCAATCCGCGCCAGGTGTCCGTCCGCGGCGGCGTACACCGGCAGGCCGACGCGCCGCTCCGTGCTGAAATCGAGCCCGTAATGAAAATTGCCCGGCCGGAATTCGCCGAGGGTTCCGGTCACGACGAGGGCGATGTCCAGCGGCGCGGTAAGTTTGAGCGGCGCTTCGGGTTCCACCAGGGCGCGGGTTATTTCGGATTCCAGGCAGGTTGGCGCCGTCGCCAGCGCCAGCGCGAGGGCGGCCTGCTTTACGCGACGAAAAAGGGACATTCCGGCCGGAATCGGACGCGCGGGTCGGCCTGTAAAGCCGCCCGTACAGGAAATTCCGCTCGTCAGGCGGCGTCGCGCGGGGAAGCTCAGCGATCGGCCGTGTGGGAAGTTTACATCATCCAGACCGAGAGCGGCGCCCTTTACACGGGCATCTCGACCGACGTACTGCGCCGCTTCAGCGAGCATCAAGGCCGGGGCAAACGCGGCGCGCGCTTTTTTCGTTCCGATCCGCCCGAACGCATCGTCTATCGCGAACGCGCTCGCGATCGTGGCGCGGCGACGCGGCGCGAAGCTGAGATCAAGCGCTTGCGTCGTCCGGCCAAGCTGCAACTGGTTCAGAGCGCGTTTGCCAGCGGCCGCGCTTCAAAAACGAAAAAGAATCGCAAAAAAGCGGGGCCCGCCGGCAGAGTTCCGCGAAAGGCGGCGGGCGCGCGCAGGGCGGCCGCATCGGGAGCGGCGGAGAATGGCGACGATCTTCACAAAAATCATCAAAGGCGAAATCCCGTGTTACAAAATCGCGGAAGACGAACACAACCTCGCGTTTCTGGACGTAAAGCCGCTGAAGCGCGGTCACGCGCTGGTGATCCCGAAACGCGAGACGGACTACATCTTCGACATAGCCGACGACGAGTTTCTAAAGCTGCATCTGTTCGCAAAAAAAATAGCGCAGGCGATTCGCAAAGCCGTGCCGTGCCGAAGAATCGGTCTCGCCGTGGTCGGTCTTGAGGTGCCGCACGCGCACATCCATCTGATTCCGCTAGATCAGATGGATGATACGAATTTTGCACGTCCGCGTCTGGAATTGAGCGCGGACGAATTTAATCGCATCGCCAGCGACATTCGCACGCAGCTCTGACGCGAAGCGATCCGCGATCCGCGAGCCGCTGAGCGTGCGTCGCAAGTCGCGCCGAGCCGGCTTTACAGGACTTTCGTCAGATCGCCTTCGAGTTCCTCGGGCTTGACGTTCGGGGCGTAGCGCTCAAGCACTTTGCCGGTTTTATCGACAAGGAACTTGGTAAAGTTCCACTTCACCGACTCCGTTCCGAGGATGCCCTTGCTCTCTTTCTTGAGGAACTTATACAGCGGATGCGCAGCGTCGCCGTTCACGTCGACTTTGGCGAACATGGGAAAGCTCACGTTAAAGCGCAGGCTGCAGAATTCCTTGATTTCCTTATCGTCGCCGGGTTCCTGTTCGCCGAACTGATTACAGGGAAAGCCCAGCACCACCAGGTCCTTGTCCTGAAACTTCCGGTACAGCGCATCCAGCCCGGTATATTGCGGCGTGTAACCGCACTGGCTCGCCGTATTGACAATCAACAGGGTCTTGCCGCGGTAGCGGTCCATGCGAACCGTTTCGCCGTCGATGGTCTTGACTTCAAAATCGTAGATGCTGTTTTCCATTGTATACAGAATAGGCGCCGGCCGGCCGGGCGGCGCTATCTCAAGACTGAATTGAGCCGGATGCCGGGGGCTCCGATTTTGCGCCGGGCGTAACGCTCAGGCGAAACTCCACGTTGAATTCCTTGCGGCCCGACATCCGCAGTCCCGTGAAGCGTCGGCCTTGCTGAACGACAAAGGTGCGGCTCTCCACCCAATCGCCCGTATTGATGATATTTAATTCGGGTATGCACAGAAAATCATGGGTGTGGCCGGCGATCAACACGCGGTCTCCGGGATGCGCAACGCGGCTCAGGCGCCGATAGAACGCGAGCTTGTCTGCGAGAGTCGTCGGGTCGTGGCGATTCAGGCGCTCATTGTAAAAACGTTCTGAAAATGCGAAAAAACGCGGACTCCATTGTCCCAGGCCGTGCAGAATGCGCAGGATCAAAATCGAAAAGAACCAGTTCACGCGATTGTACTGTCCCTGGTGGCCGTGAATCGCCGTCCAGTGCGTGGACTCCGCGCGTTCGCAAATCTCATAGCCGCGTTCGAGCAGGCGCGCCTCAATGCTGCGATCCAGCGTCATGGTAAACGAGGTCGTGTCGTGATTGCCCACGACGAAGATCTTGCGCCCGCCGCGGGCTGCAATCGCGTCCAGTCGATCAAAAAGTTTCGCAAAGCGTTTCTTGCCTTTGCGCAGCCGGCCGACTCCGTCGAAGAACCAATTTTCGATCATGTCCCCGACCAGGCAGACCGTCTCAAACTGGATCTTGCGTTTCCTGAGATAATCCAGAAATGTAAAGAGTTCCTTGTGACGGTGGTTCTTAATGCGTTTGTCCAGCAGGTAGTGGACGTCCGAGAGGAACAGGGCGGAGTAGGTCTTGCCTTTTTTGAGTTTCATGCGGCGGTTGCGTCTATAGTTACAATTGTAACGTCGTCTTCAAAGGCGGACTGCCGGCGAAAGGCGCGCATTTCTGCGAGGAGCGCTTCCACAAATTGCTCCGGACGCAAATCCGCGCAGCGCTCGGTGAAATTCAGCAGGCGTTCCTCGCCGTAGAGACTGTTTTCGGG
The DNA here is from genome assembly GCA_036170535.1 of Leptospirales bacterium. GTDB lineage: Bacteria > Spirochaetota > Leptospiria > Leptospirales > Leptonemataceae > SSF53. The sequence goes on from JAVHPJ010000237.1 coordinate 34,490, forward strand.
ATCGCGCGTCTCAAGCACTCCGTCCGTATAGAAGACTATCCGATCGCCCGCCTGCAAGGCAAGCGTGTAATCTTCGTAACGCGCGGCGCGCGAAATGCCGATCGCCTTGCCCCGGCAGGGCAGGAGGCTTGCATTTCCGGAGCGCAACAGCACGGGCGGCGGATGTCCGGCGGAAGCGTACAAGAGGCTCCGGCGATCGGGGCTGAAACGCGCGAGCGAACAGGTTACAAAATGCCCCGCCGTGCGCTCGGCGAGCTGATTGTTCAGGATTTCCAGAGCGGCGCCCGGACTGGACTGTGCGCGCACCAGGGGTTGGACGGAGAGTTTGCTGATCGCGGCAATCAGAGCGGCGGGGACGCCGTGTCCGGACACGTCCGCCACGAATACGACCAGCGACTTATCGGGCTGTTCGATCAGATCGTACAGGTCGCCGCCGATTTCCTCGGCCGGGGCGTAACATGCCGCAATCGCGAGGCCCGGCGCCCGCGGCGGACCCGCCGGCAGCAGGTTATTCTGGATGCGGCGCGCGTGCTCGGATTCCCGCCGGAACAGGCGTTCGCGCGACTTAAGCGCAAACAGGTTGCGCACCAGTGAAAGCAGTTCCAGATCCTGGAAGGGTTTGCTCAGAAAAGCGTCCACGCCTTCTCGATACGCGCGGCGCCGCAATTCTTCCTCGCCCCAGGCGGTAAGGAGTATGATCGGCGTCGTATTGTGACGAAACGAGCCGCGCACAGCGCGCACCAGATCCATACCCGAGGCGCCGTTCAGATTATAGTCCGTAACAATTAAGTCTGGTTGCTCCAGCTGAATGAGTTCCAGTGCGACGCCTGCGTTCTCGGCGGGCAGAACATTGTAGCCTTCGCGCTGCAAGATGTTCGCCGCATAACGCAATAGATCCGGATTGTCTTCGACCACAAGAACCCGTCCGCTCAGCATGCGGCGCAGGTCGCCCGGCTTCGGATCCAGAGTGAGCGGCGTCGGCGCCAGTTCTACGTCGCTCAGTTCGACCAGCGCGCGCCGACGTCCTTCCGCAAATTCCTGGGGCAGGGCTGCGACGCCGCCCCCCGCCGGCGGGAGCCAGAACCAGAAGCGACTGCCCCGACCGGCGGAACTCTCAAAGCCGACTTCGCCGCCGTGCAATTCGATGAGTTCCCGGACGATTGCGAGACCGAGACCGCTGCCTTCCTGACCGGACAAGGCCGCCTGCGATACGCCAAAGCGTTCAAACAGTCCGCCGCGCAGCGCTTCCTCAATGCCCACGCCGGTGTCGCTCACCTCAAAACGCACGCCGCCGCGATCCTGTGTGGCGCGCACGTCCACGCGTCCGCCGGCCGGCGTAAATTTGAGCGCGTTGGAAAGGTAGTTGTACACGCACTTGTCGAGCTTATCCGGATCGGCGAATACGACCGGCAAATCGGGCGCGATGTCGACGTGCAAGGCCACATTGCGCGTTGTTGCATAAGGCCCGAAAGCCGACAGACTCACGGAAAAAAAAGACTGAATCTGCAGGGGGCGCTGGTCCAGGCGCAGTCGTCCGGCCTGGATTTTTTGCAAATCAAGCAAGCGATTCACAATTCGCAGCAGGCGTCGCGAACTGATCAGAGCGCCTTGCTGCGCATCCGGATCGAGCGATTCATTGCGGCGGACGGCCGATTCGAGCGGACCGTTGATCAGGGTGAGCGAGGTGCGCAGTTCGTGCGAAATATTCTGGAAGAAAGCCGTTTTGTCCGCATCTGCGCGCCGCAGCTTCTCGTTCGCCTTCGTAAGCGCAGCCGTGTGTTCGGCCACTTCGCGTTCCAGGTGCTGCGTGAGATGCTCCGCGGTTGTGAAGGCGCGACTGTAGCCGCGCGCCAGAATGGCCGACTGGGCCAGTAAGAATAAGCAGAAGCCGGCGTTGGCTACATACGGATGGCGCAGGGCCTGTTGTTGAACCAGAACGTCGTGAATGGCGGCCGAGCACAGGGTGAAGATTCCCAACGCCATTAAGGCGGCGCCTTCGCGCTCCCGCCAGACCGCCAGCGCGGTGCCGTAGACGTTGTAAATCAGCGCGCCGATCATAAAGTAGACGTACACGTTGAGCGCCTCGCTGGCTGCGAGCGGTTCGGAAACCAAACAGTGTACGGAAAAAACCGCCGATGCGCCGGCGATGGCGGCGACCAGGCGGCCGTCGAATTCATCGGGAAAGAGGCGCCGGAGAAACTCCGCGAAAAATGCAACCAGTAGATAAACTCCGACGAAGCTGAGCTTGATGTGCACGGCAAACAGGTCGAGATCCGGCCAGAATTGCGGCAACAGAGCGGAGGTGGCGTTGACTCGCGTGAGGAAGGCCAGGCACACCAGCGCAAAAAAGAGACTCGCGCCTTCGCGCCGCCGCACGAGCCAGATTACCAGATGATAGAGCCCCACGCCGCTGGCCAGACCAAGCAGCGCCAGATCCCCGAAGCTGGCGGCCAGACGCGCGCGCAGTATCGCGGCCAACGGTCCCGCCTGCACCGGATAGACCGGTCCTCCAAAGGTATAATGAAAGTTACTTATCTGGAGAATAATTTCGCGGCGCGCAAGACAGTCCGGCGTCGCTCGCGCCAGCAACGGACGAAAACTCGGTCGGGAGTTTGCGGCGCTTTCGCCGACCTCGCCGCCGCGTTCGTCCACATCCGCGCCGCACAACAGTCTATAAGCGGAGCCGGCCCAGCGCAGATAAAACACTGCGTCGGGCGGCAGATCGCCGGTCCAGCGCAGACGGAGCGTGGCAAATCCGAACGCGGGCGGATCAGCGTTGGCGTCGCGGGACCACGCGCCTGGAATCCGGTAGACGCGCCGCTCGGTTGCAATCTGCGCCGCCAGCGCCCGATCGGCGAAATCGCGCGCCGTGTAGAGCCGATTGCGGTACAGCTCCCACTCGCCGACGAGATTTACCGCGGAGGCGCCCGACTCCGGGAGAATGCGGATCAGTCCGTTTTCTGCGTTGAGGTTTCGGTCGAGCGTGCATGCATTCGTTGCGAACGCGAGACACAGGAGCGCAATGAATCCGGGCGGCCGCACGGGCAGAGCGGACGACGGCTTTGTTCGATCGTCGAGGCAAAACCGCAACAGCGCTCAAAAAATACCGCGCGGCAACCGGGATTAATCAGGAAGCTCCCGCCAGTTACGGCGCCGTGCAATGCCGACATGTTCGCGCGAACGTTCGTGTCCGAGCGCAGCGGCTGCCGCCCGCGGGCCGGCTGAAAAGCCCGCCCGCGAAGCGCAGTTTTTTCGCGGGAGTTACAGACCGCGCGCGGCCCGCAGAGCGCAGGCCTCGGCGGCCAGACGCGCCGAAAGGAACGTGTATACGGGCAAAAGGTCGATGCCCGAGGCCGCCACGCCGGTGGCGGAGTCGGCTGCATTTAAGAGCGACGCACCCGACGGCAAAAGCGATTGCAATTTGCTCATGACCGGACCGGAGTATTCCTTCGCCTTCGTGGCGTATTCTTCGAAGGTGCCGGTCAGCTGACCCAGTACGCCTGAGGCCTGCGAGAAGGCGTCCGCGCCGGCGAACTGCGAAAACTTGGAAGCGATGCCGGCGTTCTGGGAATCAAAAAGCTTCTTAATTGCCGCTGAGCCGGACTCGACCAGGTTATCCGCAAAGGGCAGGGCGATATCCGCGGTTACGTAAAACAGCGCAATTTCCTGGCCGGCCGGCGTCTCGCGAAAGAGTTTCACCTTCTGGGCGACATCGCCGGGAAACAGCTTGTAAATCATGTAAGCGATGCCCACCCCTTTCAACGCAGCGTCGGCCGCCTGTTCCTGGTCCGCTTCAAAGGTTCGTTTGCGCGGAGCGCCGCCGCTGGATCCGCCAAAAATCGAGAACAGGTTTTTTACTCCGGCAAAACCGGCGATCAACTTGTCGCTGGTGTCGAGCGCTTCGCCGACCCAGATGGCTTTGCCCACGTCTTCAGAGCCCGCCAACTGGCGCGCGCCCGCGACATCGCCGCCTACGCGACTGGCGGCGCCTTCGAAGGAGTTATAGAATGCAAATTTCGGAGCGAAGGGCATTACGGAGAACATGCCCTCGCAGAGGCGGACGCTCACGTCGCCGCTGTTGAATTGAGCGAGGGTTTGATCGATCTTGTTGGACATGAATGGGGCCTCCAGCGGTCGCTGACTTGCGCCGCGCGGCAATTGGACGTGAAGCGCGCGGATTTGGCCAAGCGAAATTTCTTTCGTGGCATAATAAAGCGCTGCGGCGTCGGCGGGCTGCGCGCGGCCGGCGCTCCTGGACGGCGCACCGGCGCTGCACGTCATTCGATCAGGGCGGCGCCGCGTGATCACGCCGGGCCAAATAATGGTTGCGAAACCCGAACTGCAAAGAACCGTAGGAGCCGCATGCGCGCCCATTTCCGGCGCCTTCAAGGGGGACTTTCTTTATGGCGCTGACTTCGCGCGGCGCGGCCTGGGAATGGCTGCACTCCTGGTGGATCGCTCTCACATTGCCGCTGATTGCGCATCCGCTGGCGTTTTTTTACATCGCACTGCGCACCGGAAAACTCAAGTGGTGGCTGAGCGGCGGCGTGTATCTGGCGATCCTGATCGCCTTTCTGCAGACCACCGATACAAAGGCGCCAGAGGGCGGGGTGCGACCGGAGTGGGTCGACTACATCGGCTGGGCGTACTTTGTCAGCTGGATTGGTTCCATTATTCATGCGTTGCTCGCGCGCAAAGAGTTCATCCTCCTGCTGGACGCGAAAACGGAACAGGCCCGTCGGAATACCGAGCGCCTTAAAACGCAAATCACCACGCAGCACGGCCTCTCGCAGAATCGCATCGATGAAGTTTTGATCGATTTTAAGGAAAGCGACATGAGCGTGCGGCTCTGCCAGTCGCTGTTTGGCGTGCTGCCGTTTGCGCCCGACTTTCGCTACTATTTTAATGTCGAGGGCGCCGTGCGCCGTCTCAAACCCGACGCTGACGCCGAGTTGATTGCGCGGGCTCAAAAAATCGCCCAGGGCGACGAATTCGCCAGCGCGATCAAGACCGTGCGCGCACTGGACGCCGTCGACGGCGGGCTCGGGATCTTCACCGGCTTTAAGAATGTTTACGATCACGTGAAGGACAAAAATCGCCCGCGTACTTTTGAAGCCGACCCGCAACAGGCGGCGGATGCGGCCGCCAAGGCGATCGGCATCGCGTATATGATCGGCCGTCTGTTTCCGGGCGGCGTCGGCGACAAACTCGGGGCCTTCTTTGAATTGCCCTCTGGCAAGGAACTCGCCCTGTACTACGCGAGCATCGAAATCGCGCTGCCGTTCACCGACAATCTTTTGGAAGGCGGGGCGAATCTGGTGGGAACAATTCTGGATAATAATCGCAGTGAAATGGATAAACGTCTTGCGGAATTCGCCGGCGGCGCGTCCGTAACAGAAGCGCAGTCCATACTCGAGAAGTTTCAGGAGCAGGTATCCAACGCGCTTTCGCAGGTGAAACTGTATGTCGATCCGCTCGTTGCAAAGGTTTCCGGTTTCGCGCCCCAGGCGATGAATGTCGCCGATTCGGTGAGCGGCGGCCTCGCCACCACCATCGATCTTTTGCCGGCCTATCGTTTGCTTGGCGCGCGGCTCGCAGCGGAAGCGGCGGCCCAGCGCGCCATCCGCGGCGAAGGCTGAGCCAGCCCGGATTATTCATGAATAGTCCGGGCTAGCGACGCGCGTCGCGGTCGTCGCCGGCATGCTCTTCGAGTTCGTCGGCGTCGTCTTCCAGGCGATCAAAATAATCATCGAGCGGATCGTCCTCGGTTTGGTCGTCTTCCGGGTATGCCTCGTTCTCGGCGTACTCCGTGTAATTCTCGTCGGCGGCTTCGTCTTCCGGATAGGCGCGCGTTGCGGGAAAGCGCAGTCGGTCGATCAGCGCCGCCAGGACGCCAGCGATGGCGCCGCTCAGGTGCGTTTCCCAGGATTGACCGGGATCGCCGGGAAATATTCCCCAAACGGATCCGCCGTACAAAAACGCGACAATAAGCGCCAGCGCAATGGCGCGCCGTTCGCGACGCAGCGCGCCGGCCCAGAACAAAAACGCCGCCAGGCCATATACAATGCCGCTGGCGCCGATGTGCGGATCGGGCCGTGCAAAAAACCAGGTCGCAAGATTCGCCGTCGGCCACACAAGCGCCAGAGTCACAAGCGCGCTGGAGCGGTACAGATACAAAAGACCGGTCATCAACGCAAAGACGGGCAGGGAATTGGCGAGCAGGTGTCCAAAGCCGCCATGGGCGAGCGGCGCGGTCAACACCCCGACCAGTCCGGCCACTTCGCCGGGACGCACGCCGAGCAGACCGGCGTCGAACTGCACGCGGCGCTGCAGTGCAAAGGCCGCCCACAGCGCCACGGTGAAGCCGCCGGCCAGCAACGCGCTGGCGCGGAAGCGTTCGCTTTCGATGTCCGGTTGATCCGTCATGGGCGTCAGATTAGCCGAATTACGCGCCTGCGGCGCGTCCGATTATGCCGCGTCGCGGCCGCAAAAACCCGGCCGCGACCTCAAAAAACGGTGACGGCCGCTACGCTCGCGCCTCTCAAGCTATGTTCGCGCCGCCGCTTTACGGCGCCTCTGGAATTCAGCACTTTGAGAACCGCCATGAATGACGCCCTTCGTCTCCGCACAGCCGCAATCGGCCTGGCCGCCTTCCTTGCGATTGGAGCTCCGGCCTTCTCCTACTATATTTATCTTTCGGCCCTGGGCGTCGCACAGCGCGGCGCCGGCGCGGAGTTGGCGGCGATTGCGCGCGCCGCGGCGGCCGAGTTCGACGGCGATGCAGCCCGTGCGCTGTTTCTGGACGAGGTTTCGTCCGCGGCCGAATTTCAGAACCGCTTGAGTCGCGCGCCGGCGCGTCCCGAGTTTGAGGCCCTGCGCAATCGACTCAAGCGCCAGATTGCAGCTCAGAAAAGCGTCGGATTTAACGAGTCAAATCTGTATTTCTTTGTGATCGATCCTTTTGAGAAAAACCAGGTGCGCTGGGGCGTAATGGCGCACGCGCGCGCCTTCACCGGCGAACCCTACGTGCAACGACCGGAGATGCAGGCCATTACAAGCGGCGGCGCAGAGTCGCAGTTTACGTCCGTCTATCTTTCAACCGCATCCCGGCGCGAATGGATGTCGGGTTATGCGGCCGTGCGAGATTCACAGGGGCGCGTCGTCGGCGTCATGGAAGCCGCGCTGGACGTCGCCAGCGTTCGCGCAATGGCGCAGGCGGAAGCGCGCAGCGCCTTCGCGGTTATCGGCGGCGTGATCGGACTGGCGCTCTTGACCGGGTTCGGACTTTTTCGCTTTATGGTGTCGCTCAAGGAATCAAACGAGCGTTTGAGCGCTACCGTCGAACGCCTGAACCTTAATAATGCGAACATGAAGCTGTTGAATGAAGACCTGAAGTTTGCGCGCGAAAAGGCGAGCGCCTCGGAGCGGCGTTACCGGCGGCTTCTGGAAGGCAGTCGGGACTTCATCTTCTCGCTCGACGCGCAGTTCAAGTTCGCCTCCGCGAATGCCGCCATGCGGTCCGTGTTGGGCGTTGGCGCCGATCGGGCCATCGGCCGCGCCTTCCTGACCGCGCTGCAGGAGTCCGGAGCAGAACTGGAGGAAATCGAATCCGAAATTCTGAAAGAGCGGCTCAGGGAATTGGGCGAGAAAAAGCCCGCTTTCGAAATGCTGATCGACATTCGCGTTCCAGCCATCCAGGAACTGCGCAGTTATCGGTTTCGATTTGATTGGATCGCCGGAGAAAACGGTCAGGGGGAAATTTTAGGCAAGGCCGAGCAGCAGGATGAAGACGCGCTGATGGCGCACTTTCAGGCTGAAAAGCAAGCCTATCGAATCGAAAATCAATTTCTCCTGGCGGAAGACGCCGCTTCACGCGTAACCCGCAATCTCAAGCGTTTCGCCGAGCCCGGCGACGCGGCGGCGGTGCGCATCGCAATTCGGGAGGCGCTGTTTAACGCCATCGAACATGGCAACCTGGCGATAACGTTTGAGGAAAAATCTCGGGCCATGGCGGAAGATCGCTATCTGGAACTGGTGCGCGCCCGGCGCAGCGCCCCGGAATTCAGCGACCGGCGCGTCGCGATCGCTTCCGTGCTGAATCGTCGCGAGTTCGCCGTCCGCATTACCGACGAGGGCGCGGGTTTTGATCATCGCAAACGAACGAACCCCGATCAGTTGAACGCAGGGCTGGAGCAGCACGGTCGCGGGCTCATGATGATCCGCGCCGCTTTTGACGAGGTGCGCTACAACGAACGCGGGAACGAACTTACCCTGATCAAGCGCTTTGCCCTCAGCGCTGAATCGGCAGGGACAACAGACTCAGAGCGTCAAATGGAGTTCCGCGAATCCACAAGCTCATATGAAGGTGCGGACCGGTGACGCGGCCGGTGCCGCCGGCGCGTCCCAGTTGTTGTCCGGCCGTCACCATCTGCCCGCTGTAGACGTGCATGTCGCTCAGATGCATGTAGCCGGTGAAGACCTTGTTGCCGTGATCCACCAGAACAAAATTCCCTTCCAGGTGCATGCGCTCCGCCAGCGCAACGCGACCGTCGGCCATGGCGAAGATCGGGTCGCCGGTGCGGCCGCGCAGATCGACGCCGCGGTGTCGATATTGCGAGGAGCCGTCTGCGATGCGTCGGCGGTTACGAAAGTAAAACCGATTGGTGCGCCGCAGCGTATAAAAGGGCGATGTGATCTTATGAAAATCGCGCGGATGCGCCAGTCGGCTTGCGAAATAGTCCGGACTCGCGCTGGCAAAGGCGCGCGCCTTGCGCAGACCTTCCTGTCGTAAGCGTTCGATTTGCTCCGGATCCGGCGGATCCGCCGGACGGCGCCGTTCGGGGGGCCCCGCATTGATGCGCGCGACTGACACGCGAAACGGCGTGCTGCGCACGGCGAGATTGTAGCCGTAGCGCGCCGTGCGGCCGGCATGTTCTACATTCACCTCGATGCGCTGCGGTCCGGCGCGCAGATCCGGCGCAAAACCGAACAGAGCCGTGTAGCCGCGCGCCGTCCGCGTGAGCGGCAGGGCGGCGCCGGCAAAGAGCACCGTGAACGCCGTGCCGGCGGCGAATTCCGTCGCCCGTGCGGGCGGTCGCAGTTCCAGATACGCAGCCTCGCCCTGAGCAAAACTGCGGGCGTAGACTTCCAGCTGGAACTGCGCGCTCTGAAAGCGACGCCGCACCGCCGGCGGCGGGGCCCAGTTGAGCGGCAAAGTCAGGCTGGTTCCGGAGCGTTCGATCGTACGTTGACCGACGGCTTCCGGCTGCGCCGGACGCGCGGCGCTGCGCGCGCGGTTTACGCCGACTTTCAGGCGGCGGCCTGCCGGAAGGGCCGCGTCCGGCTGCATGCCGTTCATGCGCGCCAGCGTTGCGACCGGCACCCGAAATCGTTGTGCAATGTGCGAGAGGGTGTCGCCGCGCCGCACGCGGTAGTAGAGCGGTCGGGATTCGGCCGGATTGCGGCCGGGGGCGGCCTCGAGCGCGGGATCCAGAATCGGGTGCGTCGGCCCGCCGGCCAATGCTGCATAGAGGCCGGCCGCGAGCGTCACGGCGGCCAGGCGGCGTCGGGTAGAGGGGCGGTTGTCGCTGGCGCTGCGTTTCATAAGGGCGCTCCCGTTTGAGTCCGATCCCGGGACCGCGTCCGGCCGTCCGACATCCTTATTCAGGATCGACCCGGCGGCCGAATCTTTTGACCCATTTCGGAAGAGGCACGCCCATCGCCGCTGGCAAGCCTTTCCCGGGACCTCAGCGCAATTCCGCACTGAGCGCGGCGGCGGCGCGCCGGGCTTTTTCCCGCGCGCCCTCGACTGTGTCCGCCCGAGCGAGCAAGACGCCCATGCGGCGTTGGCCTGCGACCTCGGGTTTGCCAAACAGGCGCAGGCTGACATCCGGTTCGGCCAGGGCGCGATCCAGATTATGGTAGACGATGTTTTTCGATTCGCCTTCGACGAGAAAGGCGACCGAGGCCGACGGGCCCGACTGGCGAATCGCCGGAACCGGCAAACCCAGAATGGCGCGCGCGTGCAGGGCGAACTCCGAGTTATCCTGGGAGATCAGCGTCACCAGTCCCGTGTCATGCGGCCGCGGCGAAACCTCGCTGAAGTAGACGTTGTCCCCCGCCACAAAAAGTTCCACGCCAAAAATCCCGAGGCCGCCCAGCGCATCGGTGATTGCTCTGGCGATCCGCTCCGCTTCCGTCAGCGCCGTTGGCGACATGGCCTGGGGCTGCCAGCTTTCACGGTAATCGCCGGCGATTTGCAGATGGCCGATCGGCGCACAGAACCGCGTCCCGTCGCGTGTGCGAAGAGTCAGCAGAGTGATTTCGTAATCGAAATTTATAAATCCTTCTACAATCACCGCGCCGCCGCCGGCGCGTCCGCCGGCCTGTGCGTACTGCCAGGCCCCGTCAATCTCGCTCGCCGTGCGAATCACGCTCTGGCCCTTGCCGGATGAACTCATGATCGGCTTTACCACGCAGGGCAGGCCGATGGCGGCCACGGCGGCCTGAAACTCCGCTTCCGTCGCGGCAAATCGGTACGGGCTGGTCGCCAGGCCGAGGGTCTCCGCCGCCAGACGCCGGATGCCCTCGCGATTCATGGTGAGTTTTGCCGCGCGCGCGGTTGGGATCACAGTCTGGCCGGCCGCCTCCCACTCGACCAGTACGTCGGTGGCGATCGCTTCAATTTCCGGCACAATGTAATCGGGTTTTTCTTCGAGGATGACGTGGCGCAGGGCCTCGGCGTCGAGCATCGAAATGACGTGCGAGCGATGCGCAACCTGCATGGCGGGCGCGTTGGCGTAGCGATCCACGGCGATGACTTCCACGCCAAAGCGCTGCAGTTCCAGCGCGACCTCCTTGCCCAGTTCACCGGCGCCCAACAGCAACACGCGCGTGGCGGATTCGGTAAGCGGAGTTCCGATTGAGGTCATTCAGCGGCGTCGCCCGGACCGGGCCGCGCTGACAAAACTTTTTTGCAACTTCTGTGCGGCCAGTCCCAGTGCGGAGCGCGCCGCTGGCGCCACTCGCCCGAGGGTGACAAAGCCGTGCATTAAACCTTCGTAGAGCTGCGACTCGGGCTTCGCGCCCAGTCGGCGCAAACGTTCCAGAAATTCAAATTGCTCGTCCTGCAGCGGATCAAAGCCAGCGAGTTGCATCAGCACCGGCGGCAGCGCTCTTAATTCGCGATCCGTCAGTAAGGCCGGGCTGATGCGCGTTTCCAGCGCCTGCTCGCGGCGCGCGAGGGCGTGTCCTTTAAAGTATTCGAGTATGGGCGCTGTGAGGGCGTAGCCGCGACCGAATTCCTGAATGCTGGGCCGCGACTGCGAGAGATCAAGCCAGGGATACAGGAGCCAGAGCGCGCGCGCCGGCGCCAGGCGCAGCTTTTTCGCAGAGCGTGCGGCGTGGATTGCCAGATTTCCGCCCGCGCTGTCGCCGCCGAGCGCATAACGCGCGGGATCGAGGCCCAGGCGCAGCGCGTGCGCCCTAAACCAGGCAAGCGCTGCCGCAGCGTCATCATGAGCGGCGGGCAGTTTATGCTCGGGCGCGAGTCGGTAATCTATGGAAAGAACCGCGAAGCCGCCCGTGTTCGCCAGGTTTGCGAGTACAGCGTTGTAAGAATCAAGATCGCCGATTACAAAGCCGCCGCCATGAAAATAAATCAAGCAGGCGCTGCGCTTTTCGCCCGCGGGCGCATACAGTCGTGCGCGCAGTTGTACGCCGCGCGGGCCGGGAAATTCAAGGGTCTCAAACCGTGCGGGCGGCGCAAATTCGAGATCAAAAATCGACATGGTCTCGCGATAAAAGGCGCGCGCGCGAACCGGCGACAGGGATTCCAGGTCGGGCTTGATGCGGGCGAGCAGCGCGCCCATCTGCAAGCGCGGATCCAGTTCGCGACCGCGGCGCAGCGTGCGACCGCCGCTCAGCAGTTGCAGGGCGCGCGGCGGCAAAGCAAGCAGGGCCCGCGCCGCCGCGCGTTCGATTTTGTAGCGCAGCCCCATGAGTCGGCCGGAACTGCGCGCTCAGACCCGGGCGGCTGCGCGTCCGGCGCGAGCTTGCGCACCAGGGCTTCTGGCGCGACTTGCGCGGCTCGAAGTTTTTGCGTTGTCTTCATAGGTCTGTGCGCGCGCTTCAAGGCTCGGTTTACGACCGGTTTTGTTCGCACGGGCCTGGCCGCGTCGGGTTTCTTTTGCAATCTCGTGCAGGTAGAGTTCAAAATCCACCTGGATTGTATGGCGCGGCGAACTCAGGTAGCGCTTGTGCATCTCGCGTTCGTAGCGTTCCATCTCGCTGAGCATCTGCGCTTCGTCCGGCGGCAGATACTCGCCCGCAAACAGCTGTGCGAGCAGTTTGCCCTGCGCTTCGGAGAGCGGCATTACGGCGCCCAGAGGTTGCAGGAGACCGGCGAAGTACAGTCCGGGCAGACCCGGTTTCATCATGCGTTGAAATAGCGGGATATGATTATCTTTCGCCGCCACAAGCGACTCGTCCAGAAACGGAAACTTCACGTTGTAACCCGTGCACCAGACGATGACGTCAATGTCTGCTTCCGTTCCGTCTACAAACGCAATGCGTTTGCCTTTGAGTTCCTGGATGTTCGGCTTGAATTTGATATCGCCGGAACCCAGTCGGCCGAGAATTTCGTTGGAAATGGTCGGATGCGCCTGACCCAGGCTGTGCTCCGGTTTGGGCAGTCCGTAGTTTTCCATTTTGCCGACCGCAATGCGATACACAATGGAAGCGAGAAATTCTTTGAACCAGAAAGGAACCCATACCGGAAAAAGTTCGGTGAGTTTATCAAAAGGCCGGCCAAAGATATACTTGGGCCAGACGTAGGCGCCGCGCCGGCCGGACAGGTACAGATTTTTCGCCAGGCCGCGTCGCGAAAGTTCGACGGCGATATCCATCGCGCTGTTGCCCATGCCGACCACGAGCACGTTTTTGCCGCGCATTTTGATCGGACGATCCTCGTCGATGTAGTGATGGGCGTGCACTTCTTCGCCTTTGAATTTTCCCGGAAAGGCCGGCTCGGGATAACGCGGGGACCAGTGATGGCCGTTGGCGACCACGACAGCGTCGTAATATTTTTCGGCGCCGTTGTCGAGCGTCACCCGCCACACGCCATCCGGCAAGCGGTCGCAATGGACGACGGCGGTGTTGTAGTGAATGCAGCGATCAAGATCAAACTTCTCAACATACGAGCGAAAGTACTGCCAGATTAATTCGTGGCCGGGATAATCGGGGTAGTCGTTCGGCATGGGGAAATCGCGGTACTCCATGCGATCGCGATGGGTGTTGATGTGCAGCGAACGGTAAATGCTGCTCATGCCGTTATCGTTGTTGAAGCGCCAGAGTCCGCCCACGTCGCTGCCCTTTTCGTAGGTGTCAAAGGGCACGCCCTTATCGCGCAGGGCCTTGCTGACCGTCATGCCGGTGCAGCCGGCGCCAATTACGCACACTCGGGGCAAACGCTTCATTACTTCCTCCCGGCCGCCCCGCAGAGAAGCGCGCCGCTGCCCTGAGCTCGGGCGCCGCGCTGCCGCCGGCAAGAAAAAAGGTGACGCCCCCGTCACTTTTTCATTGCGGGGCCCCAGGGCCCGGGAAAAGTGCGGCATGCGGGCCAGATCTTCCCCGGGGCTGCGGGAAACCAAAAAGGCGGCCAATCGCGAGGCGATTCTCGCGGCCGGTCGCAAGGTGTTTATCGATACCGGCTACGAGGCTTGCACAATTCGCGACATTGTGCGCGAAAGCGGTTTGAGCCCGGGAACCTTCTATAACTATTTCGACAGTAAAGAAGCCGTAATGCGCGCGCTGCTCGGCGATCTTGCCAATGAAGTGCGGCGGCGCATTAAACAGGCGCGATCCGCCGCGCGCAGTCCGCGCAGCTTTATTGAAGACGCCTACTTCGCTTACTTCAACGCGGTCGCCTCCGATCCGGACAATCTGCGTATGATGGCGCGCAATCAGAGCATTTTGCGCTCGCTCATCTTTGAAGGCGGACCTGTCCAGGCGATTGTCGACGAGCTGGCTGCGGACTTGCAACTGGCGATCAAAAACAAACTATTCCCGGCCTTTGACGTGCAGCTGGCCACCTGCGCCATCGTCGGGGCGGGCTTTGAGCTCTTAATTCAAATGGCGATGAACTCCGCCGTAGGACCGCGGGACGCGGCCGCCTTTTTATCGCGCCTGTTTGTGGGCGGACTGCTGGCGACGACCGCCAGCGATCTGGATGCGACGCAGGCCGCGCTGGCGGTCCGGTCGCGGCCGCGATTGGCGAAGAACCTACAAAACTCCAGGGACGCGTGAACATGCAAACTTCGATACATTACGACTACGACTACATTGTCATCGGTTCTGGTTTTGGCGGCAGCGTCTCCGCGATGCGCCTTGCGCAAAAAGGCTATTCGGTGGCGGTGCTTGAGTCCGGCAAACGCTGGCGACCGGCGGATTTCCCCAAAACAAACTGGTCCCTGCATAAGTTTTTGTGGATGCCGGGCTTGCGCTTCTTTGGCATTCAGCGTCTCAATTTATTAAACGACTTTTTCTTGCTGAGCGGCGCGGGGGTCGGCGGCGGCAGCCTCGTCTACGGCAACACCCTGTATGTGCCGGGCGAGACCCTGTTTCGCACGCGCGCCTTCGCCGGCATGGGCGGAAAAAAAGAGCTGCTGCCCTTTTACGAAATTGCGCTGCGCATGCTCGGCGTGACGGAAAATCCCGCCTTTGGTCCGGGCGATCGGCTGCTGGAAGAATATGCGCAGGAGATCGGCAAGGGCAAAACCTTTCGGCCCACGCCGGTCGGCGTGTATTTTGGCAAGCCCGGTGTAACCGAAAAAGATCCGTACTTCGGCGGCGACGGGCCGGACCGCACAGGCTGCAACTTTTGCGGCGGCTGCATGGTCGGCTGTCGTTTTGGCGCAAAAAACACGCTGGATCGAAACTATCTCTATTTTGCCGAAAAACTGGGCGCGATTGTGTTTCCCGAGACCAAAGCGACGGAGATTGCGCCGCTTAACGCCGACGGCGCGGTGGACCCGGACGCCACGGGCGAATACGGTTACGAGATTTGTACCAAATCAACCACCAGTTGGACCGGCGGCCCGCGCCGCCGCCTGCGCGCAAAGTCGGTCGTGTTGTCGGCCGCGGTGCTCGGCACAGTCGGCCTGTTAATGAAAATGCGCGAGCAGGGCAAGATGAAGCGCATTTCGTCGCAACTGGGCGAACGGGTGCGCACGAACTCGGAAACAGTGCTGGCGATTACAAAATACGACGGTTCGACCGATTTTTCGCGCGGCGTGGCGATCACGTCTTCGATTCACGTCGACGACCACACGCACATTGAAGGGGTGAAGTATTCGGAAAACTCCGACTTCTTCGGCGCGATTGCGAGCGTCGTGACCGACGGCGGCGGCTCCATTCCGCGTCCGCTGCGCTTTTTCGCGACGATTATCAAGCAGCCCTTGTATTTTCTGAAGGCGAGCTGGCCCTTTGGCTTTGCAAAAAAGTCGCTGATCCTGCTCGTAATGCAGACGATCGACAACAGCATTCGTCTGGTCCGCAAGCGCCGGCTGGCCTGGCCCTTTCAAAAGTCGATGACCTCCGCGCTTTCGAGCGGCGAGCCCACGCCGACCTATATCCCGGCCGCCAACGCCGCGGCGCGATCCATCGCTGCAAAAATTGGCGGCGTGCCGCGCAGTTCCTTAAACGACGTTCTGCTGAATGCTCCAATTACCGGGCATATTATGGGCGGCTGCATCATGGGCGCGACAGCAGCGGACGGCGTAATCGATTATGAAAATCGCGTCTTTGGTTACGAAAATCTGCGCGTATGCGACGGCTCGATGATCACCGAAAACCTCGGCGTGAATCCCAGTTTGACGATTACAGCTCTGAGCGAACGCGCGATGAGCTTTGTACCGCCGCGCAGCGAGCGCGATATAACGCACTTCAAGTTTGAAAAGGCCCTGGGGATTACCCGAACTCTCTTTCAGACGCGCCGCTGGCTGGTCGGGCGCGCCGCTAAACCTGCGCTGCGGCGCGGTTAGATCCGACGCCACGTAGGTAATTCTACAAGCGTCAGCGGGCCAGTTGGATCGTCTCGCAAATGTAGCGCTTTGTAAATTTTTAGGGTTTTCATCAAAAAATGCATGCCGGCGGCGCCGGGATATGTGAAACTCTGGCGTATGACGCCCCTGATGGGTGAAGTGCTGATCGTGGATGAGGATGCGCATGCGCGCGCGGCGGTGCGCTATTTGTGTTCCAGTCTTGGCGTAAACGTCCGCGAGGCCAGCAATGGACTTGAGGCCGTGGAGACCTTTGCGGCCTCGCGCAGCGGCGTAATACTCATGAACCTCAGTCTGCCCGGGCTGGACGGGTTTGAATCGGCGCGCCGCATTATTGAACTGGCCGGCGAGTCGCCGCCTGCGATTTATGCTGTTGGCGATTGTGCGGATGGCGACGTGCACGCGCGCTGCCGCGCATCAGGGATGAACGGCTTTTATCCGCGGCCGGTCAGCCTCATGGAAATCGCCGGCGAAATTATTCGTCATCTGCAGAAACTCTGTCCGCGCGCCCAACGCCAGGCGTCCTGAGAACGCCGCCTGCCCGGTTAGCGATTCAGATTTTTCTCAATGTAATCCGCAATCGCGCGATTGTGTTCGTGCACGTGTTGCGGCAATTCGTCCCAGTCCCAGGGCGACGCTTCGTCGATCCAGCGCACCACCTCGCGCTCTTTGGCGGAAAACGGGGGAAAGCGTTCGTTGATCCAGCCGGGCACATCCACCCAGTAGCCGCTGAAGACGAGCGCCGCCGATGCGGGATCATACAGGGGCTGCGCAGGGAGCGGATCGCTCTGCAAAAGATCCAGGCGCAGCGGGCGCAGTTCATAGTTCGCAAAACGGTTCGAGGCGAGCGCGGGCGGCAATAGCGACTGGCGCGAGTCCATCTCGGGCGGCATCTCGTCCGCATCCAGTTTTACCTGCAAAAACTGCGGAAACACGTGCCCCGCCAGTTCCGTGAGCGCAGATATATGATAGAGTCCCGCCGAGGGATACAGAGCGTGCGAACCTTCCGCCACTGCGACGATCGGATGATTGTCCACGGACGGCGCCTGGGGCTGCGGCCATGCGAAGCTTACGCGCCCGGTGTTCCAGATTTTTAATCGATCAAGAAAGAGGATCGCCTGGTTTTCCATATGACCGGAAAGCGTAAGCCTGCGCGGCGACTCATCGCCGCCGAATTCGAGCGTCAGGCTTTCGCGATCAAAGATGTGCGGACCCACGTTCAGCAGCTTTGCTATCCCGGTTTTGGGATCAAAGGCGTAAAATGTGTGATAGTTGATAAAGAAGCGATCCGCGCCCGGATCCTCCAGATACGAGTAATATACCACCGATTTGCGAAACTCGCCTTTGATCTGTAAAAAGGCGCTCTCATCCATGTCGAAAAACGACTGATCCAGCAGGTACTCCGAATGACCATTGTAGCGCAAAAATTCGTCAAGCTCGCGCAGGCTGATGCGTTCTTCGCCGACGACCCCCTTAACTTCCACGTACCCGGGGCTCTCAAGCAGGGCGGGGTGACGCAGCAATTCGTTCAGGTCGACGGGAAAGTACTCCTCTTTGCGACTGAAGAGAAAAATCGGCGCGTAGCGGCGGGCGAGTTCGTCAATTCGTTCCGGCGTGCGGCGCGGCGGCGCCTGGCGAAACACGAGTTGTTTCCATAGTGACCGCTCCGCGTCGTCTTCCAGCAACGCCACGATCTCAACTTCATGAGCGCCGTCGCCCAGGCGCTCGCCCGGTATATGGACGACTTCCGCCGGTCGGAATTCGTTTTCAATCGCCGGTTTTTCGGGCGCTGTTACGCGATAGCGCAATCGGTCGAGCGAGCAGTCGTACAGCCGGCGGGCCTCTTCCGGATTTTCACGCAACCAGGGCGTTTCGAAGCGCAAATCCTGGCCGGCCTCGATCACTCGAAACATTCGGCGCACGCGGGTGCTGTCTTGCATGGCGCTATGTGGGGATGTTTCTTTC
The DNA here is from genome assembly GCA_036170535.1 of Leptospirales bacterium. Lineage (GTDB taxonomy): Bacteria > Spirochaetota > Leptospiria > Leptospirales > Leptonemataceae > SSF53. The sequence continues at coordinate 52,513 of JAVHPJ010000237.1, forward strand.
GCCAGGCAAGTCTATTTCAACGCGTCCGCGCTTCACCGAAATCCGGCGCAACCTGCATGCGGCTGACGTCCACCGCCTCGAACTGATCGCCCTTAATCCGGGCCAGTTCGCGCAGGACGCGGTTGTTCCAGCGTTCATCCGGCGCGCCCGAGATGTACCAATTGGAGCCGTTGTCCGCGAGGATCATGCCGTAGCGTTGGAGGGCGACAAGAATCACCCGCGTCTCCGACGAAAAACCGGCGAGATTCACATTGGCCTTTAATCGGAAACGCTGACCCATGGGCGGCAGCGCCGTATCGCGGCGCGACGAGGCGTAGTGACGCGCGGGCCAGACATAGGCGCGCTGCGTACGCTGCACCGTGAAGCGCAGGGCGTGGCGAATTTCGCCGGCGGCGACCTCATCGTAGCGCGCGAGCCCGGGCAGAATCGGCAGCCCTGCGGCGTCGGCGGAGGTCCAGCCCGCCGGCCGCAGCGCGTTGGATCGCAAATCGTAAATTGCGCCGCTGCCCGCGCGATAGCGGCTCGCGCCTTCCGGGTAAGCGGCGTACAGTTCATAAAGGTTACATTCTTCCGGTTCCAGGACGAGAATGTGGCGGTCGCCCCGGCTCTCCGGCCCGCCTTCAATCAGCGGCGGCGAGGGAATCGGGTACGGACCCGCGTCGCTTTCGTCTTCGTATTCAAAGCGCACGGCGCTGCGCGGCGTTCCGGCTTCGGCGATCATATACGGTATGCCGATCGGCCCGCCTTCCCACAGACCGGCGCCAAAGTCCGCCTTGAGTCCCTGACGCGCGCCGATGCTTTGAATGTAGCGTTGGGAAAAACGCGAAACCGGCGCGCGATCCACGCGTTGATTCCAGATATTGTTCTCGGGAAAAAGCGGACAAGCGGCGATCTCCGGCGCGCCGGCGTGGCTCTGGGCCTGCGCGGAGCAGGCGGTCAGGGCCGCCAGCAGAGCGAACAGTACAGCAAGGGAAAGCCAGGCGCGAGGACGCATGGCATGCATCTGGCGGCCGGCTGGTGCGCGTCAACCGGAACCCGCGCGTCGCGAGTGCAGTTCCTCGCGGTCCCGCGACTGCGGCTTGACCGCGGCGCCGCCGCGCGGCATATCGCAAATACACCCATGAGCGCCGCCGCCTTTGAACAGTTCTCCAACCGCCTCGCGCGCATGTTCAAACATCGTGCAAAGTGGGCGCGGCGGCGCAGCCTGGAATGTTATCGCGTCTACGATCGCGACATTCCGGCCGTGCCGGTCGCGGTAGACGTTTACGCCGACGCTGTCGTCGTGCAGGACTTTTTTTATACGTTCGAAGAAGGCGAGGAGCGCCGCAATGAAAAACTCCAGAATGCGCTTGAGATTATCCAGGCGCGCCTTAACGCCCCGGCGGAGAAGGTCTTTGTTAAACGACGTCAGCGATTAAAAGGCGGTCTCGCGCGTTTTGAAACGGACCGGCGCGAAAACGTCGAGCGAATTGTGAAGGAGGGCGATCTCGCGTTCATTGTAAACCTCAGCGACTATCTCGATACGGGCTTGTTTCTGGATCATCGGGAGACCCGCGGACTGGTGCGCGCGGCTGCGGCGGGCAAGCGCGTGTTGAATCTCTTCGCTTATACCGGCGCCTTCAGCGTGTACGCCGCCGCTGGCGGCGCCGCGCAGACGACCACGGTCGATCTGTCACGGGTCTATCTCGATTGGGCGGCGCGCAACCTGGAGCTGAATTCATTCGGCGGTCCGCAGCATCGGCTCGAGCGCGCGGACGTGCGCGAGTTTCTCGAAGCTGCGCCGGCGAACTCCTACGACATGATCGTTCTGGACGCTCCAACTTTTTCTAACAGTAAACGAACCGAACGCGACTTTGACGTGCAGCGCGACTATGAAACGCTGCTCCTGCGCGCCCTGGCCTGCCTCTCCATAGGGGGAACGATCTATTTTTCCACTAACTTTCGAAAGTTTCGCTTTGATGATTCCGGACTCGGCGCGGTCGCGTGCGAGGACATCAGTGCGCGCACCCTGCCGGAAGATTTTCGCGGTGCGCGTCTGCGTTACTGTTATCAAATCGTTAAAATGTAAAATTTCACGAAAGGCGCTTGATTCGCTGGCCGCATTCGCCTGACTCGTTCGGTGGCGATTTCCGCTTTCGCACTTCTCGCGGGGATAATCTCGATCGCCCTGGTAGTGGTCGGGATCATGCGTCGGCACGTCGCCGGCGCGCGGCCGTTTGTCGTTATATCCAGCGGCTGTGCGCTCTGGTCAATTGGCGCAAGCGTCGAACTGCTTTCCACGCAGCCGATTGCCATCTATTTCTGGGACAATCTGCAATTCTCGGGCGTTAACTTCTGCGCGGCCGGCGCCCTTCTCTTTGCGCTCGAGTATGCGGGCTCCGGGCGGTCGAACTCTCGCGCATGGCGGCCGCTTGCGGCCGTGGTGCCCCTCATTGACCTGGCGCTTGTCTGGACCGATTCCGCACACGGGCTGGTGCGGCAGAACGCGCACATCATCCAGCTGGACGGCGCCGCTCACCTGGTTTACGATTACGGCGTCTGGATGTGGTTTTCCATCGCGTACAACTACTTGCTGAGCCTCGCCGCACTGGCGCTCTTAATTCGGCGCGCGTTCACATTAGAAGGCCTCCTGCGCAAACAGATCATCGCCTTTATAATTTCCATTCTGGTTCCCATCCTGGGCGGAATTCTGACCATCACCGGAAACGTGCCGTTTGCCATCGAGCGTCTGGACATCACGCCGTTCACTTTCACTGTTGCGAACATCGGCTTTGCAATCGCCGCCTTTCGATATCGACTGATTTCCATTGCGCCGGTCGCTCGCGATATCGTCTTCGACTTCATCAGCGAAGGCGTCATCGTCGTGGACAATCAAGGCGTGGTCGTCGACATTAACGTCGTCGCCCGTCAAATTCCCGGACTGGACGAGCTGTCGCCCGGAATGATCGCTGCGGAGCGCGCCCCGCAACTCTTCTCGCGCAGTTCCGTCATGAAAGCGAACTTCCCTGGACGGAGCGCCCGCTATTACGAAATCAAGTCGTCGCGCGTGCAGATCGGGCGCAGCGGAGCCTCCGGATCGATCCTGACTTTGCGGGATGTCACCGATCGCATACTGTGGGAACGCGAGCTGGAACTGGCGCGCCTGGAGTTGATCGAGGCGAATCAAATTAAGTCGCAATTCATCGCCAACATCAACCATGAGATTCGCACGCCGATGAACGCCATACTGGGCGTCGCGCAATTGCTGGAAGAGACGCCGCTTTCCGAAGAACAGCGCCGCATGGTCACGCTGTTTCGAAACGCGGGCGGCGTTTTGCTTTCGATGATGAACGATCTGCTCGAATATTCGCGCAATGAATCGGGCGGCGTGAAAGCCGAACGGTCGGCCTTTCTGCTGCGCGAAAAAACGACCGAGGCATGGCGACCCGTCGAGACTCTGGGCGCCGAGCGCGGGCTGGCCATGCGGCTCGACTGGGATCCGGATCTGCCGGAAGCGGTGCTCGGCGATTCGGCGCGACTCACCCAGGTCCTGAGAATATTGTTGAGCAATGCAATCAAATTTACGGAGCAGGGCGGCGTCACCCTGCGCGTGCGGCGCCCCCGGCCCGCGGAGTTCCCTGATCGCGTGGAGTTTGCGGTAGAGGATACGGGCATAGGCATGAGTCAGGCGATCACCGCGCGCTTGTTTAAGCCCTTTAACCAGGCGGAAGACAGTCTGCGGCGCAGATTCGGCGGCGCGGGTTTAGGTCTGGCCATCGCGAATCAACTGGCTTCGCTGCTGGGCGCGGAAGTGCGCGTAACAAGCGCGCCGGGCGCCGGCAGCGAGTTCAATCTGACGCTGTCTTTGCCGGAAGCGCCGGGCGGCATGCTCGTCTCGCTATCCGGTCGGTCCGAGCGTTCGTTGGCCGGGAAGCGCATACTCGCCGTCGACGACGCTTCGGATAATTTATTTCTGATCGATCGCTTCCTGCGCGATAGCGGCGTGCAGCTCGCGCTCTGTCAGAGTCCGCGCGAGGCTCTGGAATTGTTTCAGCGCTCGCTCTACGACATCGCGCTCGTGGATATTCAGATGCCGGAAGTGGACGGCTACGAATTAATCGAGAAATTGCGCGCCATTGAACGCGGGCGAGCGGCGAATCCGCCGGCTGCCATCATCGCGCTCACGGCGTTCGCCCTGCCCGAAGATCGGGCGCGGGCGCTCGAATCGGGCTTTGACGAGCACCTGTCCAAGCCGATTCGCAAGGATCAACTGCTCGACGCGATGTACCAGGCTTGGCTCAGAAAATCTCGCGCGGATCATCCTTCGTAACGACTTGACAGCGTGCTGATAAAGCTTCAGGCTGAGACGTCGCCCTTCAGGAGCGGCCATTACGAATCCGTCCTGGATTCACTCTGGAGATCGTACCGTGAGAAAAACCCTCGTCATCGTCCTTCTGGTCCTGTGTTCCGTCGGGCTGGGCGCGCAGAATTTGCCGGATACGACTGTCCCGGCGTTGCCGTCCACTGTGGAGGAGTTTATCGCTCTGCGCAATCAAATCGCCACGACGCCCCAGGGCGGCGCTGCGATGTTCGTCGTCGCCTTGAAAATGTACGCCGACAATCCGGCGGAGGGAACCCGGGCGTTGATCGTCGCCATCGATTCGAGCCAGCTGTCCTCCAGTCAGGGCGCTAACAGTTACCAGGGTTATGCTATGCGCCAGGGGGACTTCAGTCTGCTTTCGCGTCAGATTGAACAGGCGAAGTACATCCCGAACTCATATTTTTCTTCCGCCACGCCGGCGAACGGTTACCAGGTGACCGCCCCGCTGACGATTCGTTGTTCCATTAATCGCTACAGCGGCGACGAGGCGAACGGGGATTTAAAAGTCTTCGTTGCAACCAGCGGCGCCGGCACGCCGCGACCGTTGCGCCTGGTGAAAGCCTCCAATGGCTACTGGAAGGCGCGCGAATGGAGTTCTTTGATCGTCGGCGTGATGCGCCCGGCGGGCGGCGCCGCGCCGTCGGCCGGACCGGAACTCTGAGTTTCGCTCGGATATCGCCCGGCAGTCTTGCGGGCGGCGGCGAGCCGACGGCGGCTCAGTCCGCTGTCACGTGCATCCGGCGTTCATCGATTTGCGTGGCCAGACCGATGAGCGCCAGTCCGCCGCCGATAGCGATAAAGGCATACGCCGGCTCCGCATCCGCCAGGGCGCCCAGCGCGGGATTCATAATTACAATCGCCAGGGTGCGCAGCATAGATAAGAACGAGAGCGTGGTTGCACGTTCTTCCGATGGAATCATCTGGTTAGTCAGGGCGCTGAAAATGGCCATGCGGGGCAGCCCGAATGCGAAGGCGAAAAGCAGCGCCAACATGGCCAGCCAGAGCCGGTCGGCAAAGGCGGCGGTAAGCGCGCCCAGGGCCGCCAGCGTAGTTGCGAGGGCGAGCACGGCGCGTTTGGATTTCAAACCGCGTTCCAACTTTGAAAAACTTGACAGCGCAAGAATCTGCGCAATGCAAACTGCGGCGTGAAACCAGCCCAGATGCTGCACCGGCAGGCCGAGCTCTAAAAGCAAGGGCTGATACAGCCAGATTACGCCGAAGGCCAGTGCGTTGGAGAGAGCGATTTCCGCGCCCCAGCGCACGAGCAGCTTATGCCCGGCGAAGTAGCGCCCCGCGTCGCGAATCAGCGCGAGATACGAGCGGTCGGAGTTTCGCGCGACCGGAGCGTGGACGTCCTTCAGCGTTAACGCGAGCGCGCAGCCCAGCAGGGCTGGAATCGCGTAGAGACGCAGCGGCCAGGCCAGGCCCAGGTGCACGGCGATAAAGCCGCCCGCCGCGGCGGCGAGGACGATGCCGCCCAGTTTGTAAGATTCCATGCGTGCAAATACGCTCGCCGCCGACGACTCCTGAGCGCCCGCCTTGAGCGAGTCGTAGGCGAGCGCTTCATCGGCGCCGCTCTGCAGAGTGTAGGCGATTGCGAAGAGGACTTCGCCGGCGAGAAATAAATAGACCGAAGGATGACTCGCGTACACGATGGCGGCGATCGCAGCTGTAAACGCGCCCAGGGCCAGCGATACGCGTCGTCCCAAAAAGTCCGCAACGGCGCCGGTGGGAACTTCCAACGCGAAACTCCAGAGCATGAACCAGGAGTTCAGCAGCATCATCTCCGTCAGCGACAGGCCGCCCCATTGCGTGTAAAAGGGCGCGAGCACCGCGCCCTGGAAATGCATCCAGAAAAGCGTCCGCACTCCGTATAACTTCGGGATGTTGCGCAGAAACTCGCGGCCCGACGCCGCGCTCGCCGTCAAGCAGCGCCGTCCGCGCGCCATGCGCTCGCGGCGAGCGCCGGCAAATCCGCCAGCGCTTCCACGTTTCCGGTGAGCCGATACATTTGCATAACGCCCTGGTAAGCGGCGAAGAGTCGGCGCGCCGCGCGCTTCGGTTTCACAGCGGCGGACAGTTCGCCGCGCTGTTGGGCGGCCGTCAAATACAGTTCGAGTTCTTGCAGGGTGCGCGCGGTGAGCGCTTCCAGATTCCCGCAGAGGCGCGGCGCGGACTCGGCGATTTGCGCGCGAAAGTTGGCGAGCGGGCAGCCGTACAGCGCGCCATGCCGCGCCTGGCGTTCCAGGGTTCGCCGCCAGGCGTCGACAAAAGTCGCCGGCGCAGGGTAGCGTTCCATGAGCGCGCCAAGAACCCGCAATTGCTCGGCGCCGTAAGATTCCAGAAAAGCGCGACCCAGGTCGGCCTTGGCGGGGAAATATTGATAAAAGCTGGCCTTGGCCGTCTCCGACTCGGCGATGATCTGGTTTACGCCGGTCGCAGCAAAGCCCTGCACCCGGAACAGCCGGCCGGCCGCCGCCAGAATGCGTTCTCGAACTCCCATCCCGCTGGCCTGCTTCACGGCGCTCCTCCCCGACGCTTCGCCCTTCTGGCGAACAGACCGGTCTGTCTACTTTAATAGTTGACGAACAGACAAGTCTGTCTGTCAGGTGGTCTGGCCGGCCCGCCTGTGCGGGTCAACCCAAAAGTCGGAGGAGCAGGTCATGCAGGAAACAATCGAGCGTTTTGTCGAGATCGCCGGGCGCGCAAACACGGTGGAAGAGGCGGTTCGAACCCGCCACAGCGTGCGTGAATACGAAGACCGGGCCGTTGCGTCGGAAGAATTACGCGGGCTCTTCGCCGACGCCCTGCGCGCCCCGAGCTGGAAAAACGCCCAGCCCTGGAAGGTGCGCGTGGTATCGGGCGCCGCCCGGGATCGCCTGGCGGAAAAACTCAGCGCCGCGGCATTAAACGGCGCCCCCCGGCCGGACACGGCCTGGTTGGAAAGTTATCCCGCCGAGGCGAAACGCCGGATGTTCGATCTGGGCATGGAGATCTATGGGGTCGCCGGCATCGATCGGAAAGATAAGGCCGCGCGCGATGCGTTTATGCTGCGCAACTTCTCCTTTTTCGGGGCGCCCGTTGCGGCGTTTGTCACAACGACCTTTGATTTGAATTTTTTTGTCGGTCTCGATATCGGCTGTTTTTTGCAGAATGTGATGTTGCTTGCGCGTTCGCGCGGGCTCGCGAGTTGTCCGCAGGCGGCCCTGGGCGCCTTCCCGGACGTGGTGCGCGCGGAACTGGGACTGCCGGATAATGAAAAGGTCGTTTGCGGACTCAGCCTGGGCTACCCGCGCGCTGATTCTGCGCTGAATCGCTTTCACACCCCGCGGGAGTCGCTTGCGAATCTGACCGCCTTCTACGAATAATGCAGAAGGCGCGATTGCGTCAGCCATTCACATACAGGAGCCGTTCATGTCGGAGAGCTATTTTCAAAATAACCGGATCTGCCGGATGCTGGGCGTCAAACACCCGATCATCGGCGCGCCGATGTTTCTGGTTTCGTATCCCGATCTGGTGACCGCGGTTTCCGGGGCGGGCGGAATCGGTTGTTTCCCGTCCGCGAATTATCGCACGATTGAAGCGCTGGACGCGGGCATTCAGGAAATTCGCAGTCGGACGACGCATCCGATCGGCGTGAACATTATTCTGCGCGAGGATCACAATCCCCGGTGGCGGTCGCAGTTCGAAACGGCGCTGAAAAACAAAGTCGAGTTGATAATCTTCAGCCTGGGCGTAAAACGCGACGTGGTTCGCGAAGCGCGCGCCGCCGGCTCAAAGGTTTTCTTTGACGTGACAACTCTCAAACACGCGCGACTTGCCGCCGCTTCGGGCGTGGACGCCGTCATTGCCGTTGCGCAGGGCGCCGGCGGTCACGCCGGTTCCATCACGCCGTTTACCCTGATTCAACAGATCAAAGCAGCCGTGGAGGTCCCCGTCATCGCAGCCGGCGCAATATCCAACGGCGCTCAGATGGCGGCGGCGCTGTGCCTGGGCGCGGACGCCGTGTACGTGGGCACGCGACTGATCGCCACGCCGGAAGCGCAGGCGAGCGAGGATTATAAGCGCATGATCCTGGATGCAAGTCCCGAAGACATTATCTACAGCGAAAAGGTATCCGGCATTCCGGCCAACTGGCTCAAAGACAGTTTTTCGCGCTGGGAGAAAACTCAGGCGGAAGGCGGAGACGACGGCGACGAAATGAAACGCTGGCGCGATATCTGGTCGGCCGGGCAGGGCGTCGCGCAAATTGATGCGATTGAGCCGGCCGGCGAAATTATCCGGAAGATGGCGGCGGATTGCGCGGAAACGTTGCGGCGTTTGAGCGGGGATCTGGTCGACGCCGCCGGAGCGGCAAAGTGAGCGCTGACGGCGCTTAAGACGGCGTTAGTAAATATTAATCGAGCGGACGCCGACGAACGGCTTCGTCCTGCAACGTAGCAAAATTATGCGGACGACGCAGGACGAACCCGGGACTTCAGGGCATGCGCGACAGCAGAGCCGTCGTAAGGCCCGGTTGGTCAATGCTGCCGAACCAGATCGACCAGGTGGCCTTCATAAAGTCCACTCCGGCGACGCTGGCGCTGCGTCCTTTGTAGGTGCAGGTCGTGGTCTTGTTCGCCGCATTGTAGCTGATCGAAATGGTTTCGTCCTTCGCGAGATTGCCCGTGAGAACGCTGAACAGTTGATTGCCCTGGGGGATGGCTGCGCCGCGACCATTGCGCGTGTAAGCCTCGCGAATCGCACCGACGATTTTTTCCGCTTCCACGTCGCGCATCATCTTGAGGATGAAGCGTTTGTCTTGATCGGCGTTTAACACGGCCTGCGCGTCTTTGGCCGGCAGGGTTCCGCGCATCTGGTGCGTGATGTAGTAGACGTTGACGCTGACAAAAGCGATCTTCTTGACGCGCACGCCGCCGCCGGTCGTCACCCATTCCGCGCCCTGGGCCGCCAGAGTTCCCGCCATAAGCAGCGTTGCCAGCGCAACCGCCAGTTTTCGTTTGAACATGCTCTTTTCCCCTCGTTTATGCGGACTCAGCCGCTGGTTTTGTCCGAGCGAGGCGCGCCGCCAATCGCCCGTCGAGCCCGATTTTTTGCGCGAGGCGGCCGGGTTATTCGAAGTCGGCGTCCGCCCCAACGCCGGCCGGGATCAGGCGCCACGCGGAACTCTGGTGCATGCCGCCCGGCGCCATGCTGCTTGTATAGGTATAACGCAGGCGCAGGGTCGCGCCGGGGGCGAGGGCGGCCAGCGCCGCGCGGTCGCGCGACAGCAGGCTCTGCATTTCCGTGCGCCCGCCAAACTCTTCGCAATGGCGATTGCTGTGGCCGCGCTGATCAAGAATCTTAATAATGGTGAAGCCCGTTGTGCGTTTAAACAACTCCCCGTCGCTTTCAACGGATTCAGCTACGGAATCGACTCTCACCGCGAGGTCGCAACGGGCGTAATAGGAGGCGTGCAGGGGACCGGACAGCGCGCCGGCCAGCAGTCCGACCAGCGCGCCGGCGAATAATCCGCGTTTCATATAGTTTGAGACGCGGCTTCGCCGGCAAGGTTCGCTGGATTTACGGCTCAGACCGCGAGGCGCGTCGCCAGATAAGACTTGAGCTCGCTGATCTTAACGCGCGCCTGGGACGTTGAGTCGCGCTCGCGTACGGTTACGCAGTCGTCGTCTTTGGTTTCGTAGTCGACGGTAATGCAATAGGGCGTGCCGAGTTCGTCCTGGCGGTAATAACGCTTCCCGATTGATCCGGAATGATCCAGATCCACCGGCCACAGGCGCGACAGATCCTTGTGAATCGCTTCCGCAATCTCCGGCAGGCCGTCTTTTTTCACCAGGGAGAACACGCCCGCTTTGACCGGTGCAAGACGCGGATGCAGTTTTAAGACCACGCGCTGATCTTTTTCGCCGGGTTTTTCGACTTCATAGGCGTCGCACAAAAACGCTAAAAAAAGCCGATTTACGCCGAGCGCAGGTTCTACGACGTACGGCACGTATTTTTCGTTGGTTTCGGGATCGGTATAGTCGAGGTTCTTGCGCGCGTGAGTGATGTGCTGCTTGAGATCGTAGTCCGTGCGCGAAGCAATGCCCCACAGCTCGCCCCAGCCAAAGGGGTACTGGTATTCGATATCCGTGGTGCCTTCCGAATAGAATGCCAGTTCCTCTTTTTCGTGTTCGCGCAGTCTGAGGTTGGCGTCTTTGAGCCCCAGGTCTTTGAGCCACGCGACGCAGAAAGCGACCCAGTGATCGAACCACTGCTTTTGCGTGCCGGGCTTGCAGAAAAATTCCATCTCCATTTGTTCGAACTCGCGCGTGCGAAACACAAACTGGCGCGCGACGATCTCGTTGCGAAAGCTCTTGCCGATCTGGGCCACGCCAAAGGGGACCTTTACGCGACAAGAATCGACAATGTTACGAAAATTTATGAAGATTCCCTGGGCGGTTTCGGGGCGCAGGTAGACTTCCATGTCCGCGCCGGCGGCGGCGCCCATGCGCGTCGAAAACATCAGATTAAATTGACGCGGCGTGGTGAAGGAGCCCTTTGTGCCGCAACTCGGGCACTGCAGTTCTGCGCTGTGTTTTTCAAAATACTCGACGATGTCCGCCAGCTTGAGGCCTTCGGTTTTGACGCCGCGTTGATCTTCCAGATACTGATCGGCGCGAAAGCGCGCCTTGCACTGCTTGCAGTCGATCAGCGGATCGCTGAAACTGGAAACGTGGCCGCTGGCGACCCAGACCTCCGGGTGCAGCATAATGCCGCTATCCAGGCCCACGACGTCGCTGCGCGAACTTACAAAGGCGCGCCACCATTCGTTTTTGATATTGCGCAGCAGCTCCGCGCCGTATGGGCCGTAATCGAAGGTGTTCGAAAGTCCGCCGTAAATATCCGATCCCGGGTAGACGAAGCCGCGGCGCTTGCAGAGCGCGACAATGTCTTTCAGTGAATCTTCGATTTTGGGTTTTTTCCCTTCGGTCTTCTCGGCCATGGCGAAATACAGGGCGCAGCGCGCGGCCCTCTGCGACAAGGCTTTTCCCGATCTGCATTGTGTAATCGCTCTGTCTTCGCATCGCGCTTGCCCTGCCCGAGCCCTCGGGACATCCGGACCTGTATGCAGAAAAAGCGTTCCGCTGCGGCTCGGACAAATCGGACAGGTGCGCGCAAGTCGACTCGCAAACCTGTGAAAAAAACCGGCGCCCCGCGCGGGGCCGGTCGGCGCGTCTCTGCGCGCCGCACCGCGGGTCGGCCGACGCCGCTAGAAGCGGGAACGCTGCAGCTGGTCGGCGAGTGCTTGCGACGCAGCGCCGAGCTTGCGCCCTCGATCGAACGGGTGATCGGCGCGTCGCTTTATGAATTCTGGGTGCAGGGCCGGCGTAAGGCGCAGGGCGAGAGCTTGTCCGCACGTCTGCAGCGCTGGCGCCGGCAGCGCCTCGAACGCGGCGCGACGCCCGGAGGGGCCTGGCGCTACGTTTTTCACGATAACGAAATTGATCTGGAGCACGGACGCGATCGACGGATGATTCGCATCGACATCGGTCCAGGCGGCCGCAAGGACGCCTTCACGCCGATGGCCTTGCGTCGTTATCTTACGGGCGCCCGTTCGCCCTGGCGCGAGTTTCCGGAATTGCAGCGCGCGCTCGGCGGCCTGAACGAACTCGACGAGTCGGTCCTGCATAAGGTCTGCGAAAGTCTGTTGAAAAAGGGACTGGTGGAGCGCGCCGACGAACGCCTTGCGCGGTTGGTTGAGTCGAACTTGCGCCGCGACGCCCAGGGCCGCCTGATCTTTACTTTGCCGGCGGATACCGCGGAGCAAGACCTGGTGGATCTGCCTCTGGCCTTTCGCCTTGTGCTGACCGAGAGCGGACGGCGTTACGCAGAACGTGCATGAACTGTCCGAATTGTTACAGCGCCCTGGTCCGCGTCGAATCCAGCGCGGGTTGGCTGTGGGCTTGCAGCGCGTGCGCCGGGCGCTTGACGGCTTTGCCGGTTCTGCGGCGCCTCAGCTCAAAACATTTCGTCAGTCGCTTGTGGCGCAATGGTCTGCGTGCGAATGTTCGTGCGTCGCGGAATTGTCCGATTTGTCTGAATCCGCTCACTGTGGCGACCGACGAACGCCTGGCGGCGGACATTTGCGCGCAGTGTTTTTTTGTGTGGTTCGACGGCGGCGAGCTGGGCGAGGCGCACAGGGCCGCGCGCGCCGAGACGGACCTTTCCATCCCGCTCGAAATTGAGGAGACTCCCGACGATGCGGCGGAGCGACACGAAGTCGAGTTGCAGACGATTGCCGAACAGCAACGACAAATCGACGCGCTCAAGCGAAAACTGCACGAAACCAGGCGCAAGACTTATATCGCGGCGCCTGCGGGCTGGCGAAAGTTGGCCCATTTGTTCGGTCTGCCTTATGAAACTGGCGCTGAACAACTGGAGCGCGCCCCGTTTTTGACCTGGGGATTGGCGGCCCTGATGCTTATTGCTTCGGTTGCGACGCTGCTTGCGACCGAGGTTTCTGCGCCGGTGCAGCCCGACCTCATGGATCGTATTCTCGCCGTCGTGGCGCAACCCACCTGGCTGTCCCTGGGGCTCAATCTGTATCTGTTCCTGATCTTCGGAGACAACTGTGAAGATGTTCTCCGCCGAGTTTTGTATCTGAGCTTGATTGCCGCCAGCGCCGCCCTGTATTCAGCCTTGACGGATTTCTCGCTCCATTCTGCGGGCGCCGCCCCGCTGCTCGGCGGCATCATCGGTTTTTATTGCATGCGCTTTCCCTATGCGCGCATTGCGTTCGCCGCTCCGTTGTACCGCGGCGCGCCCTTTTTTAATGCGCCCGCATGGCTCTTCGCGTCGCTCTGGTTCGCCCTGCAGGCTCTGGGCGACTTAAGCCCGCTTGGCCGATGGTTGGGCGAACCCTCGCTGCTTGCGCTGGCGGCGACGCTTGTGTTCGGCGGAGTCGCTGGATTTTTCGCGCGCGGGGGCTGAATTCCCCGCCGCCGCAAAACGTTTCTTCCAGGATTGTATTGACCCCGGGCCCGGAAACGATCTCCTTAACGCAGCATGTCTCGCTCCGGGCTTCCCTATGCGACAGTGATTCCGCCGGCGTGGCGCGCGCTGGCAGTGTTGGCGTGTCTGGGCGGTTTTCTGGCGGCGCCCGTATTGTGGCCCGCGATCATCTGGATGTTGTACCCGCGATCGCGGTTCCTGCGCAGCTTCGCCCTTGCGGCCGGCCTCTTGCAGGCCTTCGGCCTCGCGCTTACGGCCCTCCTGCGCTTGCCAGGCTACTTTTTTCTTATCCCGATCGAGGGCGTCGCGCTCGTCACAACGGATCAGCTGCTCGGCGAGATATTTTCCAATGAATCGGCGGCGTTGTTGCTCATGCTTGCGCTCGGAAGCTTGACGCTGCCGTTGCTCGCCTTTCCCGGTCTGGCGGCGGCGGAGCGGCGCGGCCCGCGCAGGCTGCGCGCAAGCGGACGCGACATTGTATTCGCCTTTTTGATTGCGCTCGCCGGCGCGCCGTTTCTCTTTTATGCAAAAGGACTGTGGACCGGGGCGGCGGCGGGCGGCGGGTTCCCGGGACTGGACGCCTTGCGTTTTCGCGACGATCCCTTTCTACTTTTGCCCGGTCACTTTATTCTGGTCGCGTGCACGGCGCTCGCGATTCTCGCAATTCAGGGGAAGACCTTTTTATATTATCCGGCGCGCGAGGCCTTTATACAGTTGCAACGCGATCACCGCCGCACCGGCGCGGACCGCCTGCGCGGCGCGCTCTGGCGCGCCCGGCTGGCGCCAGGCTGGGGGCAAATCTATGCGGGCGAGGGTCTGGCCGGGCTCGCCTTGCTGAGTTTATTCGCGCTCCTGCTGTTGTTTTTCTGGATGAGCGTCGGCTTTGTTTATGGCCGTCTGGTCGAGGACATCCCCGGGCTGAATCCTAACTTTTCCTGGTACTTTCTTACGCAGTTGGGTTTGCGCGGCCATGCCGTGAGCGATGAACAGTTGCGCGCCATTTTTGGAGACTGGCGCGTCCTCGCGGGACTCGGCCTGGCTCTGGCAGCCTGCTATGCGCTGTCCATCTTTGCAACGCGCTGGCGCTTTGCCGAACCGCGGCGGCGTTTCTTTTCCCGCGCCGTCGCCTCTTCGGCGCTCCTGCACGTGATACCAGCGGCGATCGCGCTCTTGATTCCCGTGACCGTCCTGCCCAATCTGCCGCCGCCGGCCGAGCCCCAATCGGAACCGCAGGAGGTTGAGCTTTTCATTCCGCAATCGTTTGATGCCGAGGCGACGGACGAATTGAACGATTCGTCGCCTTCGGGAGACGAAGGCGACGCGACGACCCTTGCCGCGGCCGAGCGCGCGCCGGTCGACCCCCCGCGCAAATAGCCGGACCGCGGTCGGGCCGCCGCGGAGCGCGCTGGCGATCTGGCGCCAGCGCGGGCGACCGGCGGCGCTGAACATGACGCCGCGCAGCCGGATCAGGAGTCCGATGGCGATCAACTGCAGGGCGAACGTCGCAAACAAACCTACAGCAATTATCTCTCCGTGAAAATTCGCGCTCCAGAAGACGATCTGCACTTCTGGGAAAATTTGCCCCAACCTTATCATGCGGTCTTTGAGTATAAGATCTCGCGCGAAGGACGCGTGAGCGACGTTCGGGTCGTGGAGCCGTCCACTTCGCCCGCGGCCGATCGCTTAACGATACGCTTGATCGAGTCGATGGGGCGCGTGTTGCCGCCGCCGGCTGAGAAAGGCGTAATAGTGACGGAATTATTCTGGAACACCGGCGCGGGCGATTCAAGCTTGCCGACGGAACTCAAGCGCGCCCTATCGACGCAGTTTGACGGCCGAATCATAGAGCCGCTCGAATGAACGAAACGGAAACAAGCGCAAACGGTTGGATCGGGTTTCTCCTGTCCTTTATTGGCATGGGGCCGTACCTGCTCTTGCTCGCGTGGCGCGCTCCGCGCGAGTACGGCGGTCCCCTGGGGCGTCTGTGGACGCGCCTGACCGCCAATCGCATTGATCCGGATGGCGCGCGGCTGGCGAGTTTTGCCGTGTTCCTTGGCGCTGCGGCCGGCGCCCTGGCGGCGCCGCTTTCCGGCGCTCTGAATCAGATCTTCTTTCCGGAATTCCGTCTGGCCTTGCGCCCGGCCGAACCCATGGCGATGACTGTGCAGATCGCCTTCGTGCAGGCGGCCCTCTTCGAGGAAGTTTCCAAGAACGGCCTGGGGCTGGCGCTCGCCATGTTGTTTTGCGCAGCGCCGCGCACGGGCGCGCCGGGCGAACGCGCCTTTCTCCGGTCGACGCCGTTTCTGTGCGCCGGCGTCGGCCTGGGTTTTGCATTTATTGAAAACGCATTGTATATTGAGTCGTATATGCGCTACGGCGCAGCTAATATCCTGCTGCAGCGTTTTCTCATTTCAACGCCCGTGCATGTGCTGATCAACCTGGGCTTTGGACTGGCCCTGTACACCGCGCGTCGCGGCGAAGTTCCCGGCCGCGCGGCGATCGGTCTGGCGATTGCGATATTGTGGCATGGCGTTTTTAACTTCTTCGCTTTGCCCCCGGTGGCTTTTGCGCAATGGCTGGCGGTTATTACCAACGCTCTGCTCGCGTACAGCGTTTTGAGCAATCTCTTTCGCCTGATGCCCGAGCTGCGGTATCGTCCGCTTGCCGCCGTGGACGCCTCCGGAGCGGAAGAACTTGAGGACGCGCAGGTCGAACCGGCGCGCGTCCCGGGCGGCGCGCGCGCGCCTGTGGATGAGCCGGTTGAAATCGTGGGCGCGTCGCGGGGCGTAACCATGCGCGACTTCGCCGAAGACGCGCGCTTCGCCACGCTGCTTGAGATTACGCCTCCGCCGCGCGCCGGTTTTGCCATGGCGCTCGGGGAAGACGAATGGGGCCGGCGGGTTCAGCCCGCGACAACGGCGCCTCTGGCGGACGCCGACTATTCGTTCTTTGACGATCGTTTACGCAGCGCGCTCTTTGCGGACGAGTATCGCGGTCCGGCGCCGCGCGAGTCGGCCGCAAAATGGGACGCCGCGGAGAAGTTCTGGAGCCGCGTGATTCTTGGAACCGACCAGGCCACGCGGGTCTGGGACAGTTCGTGTTTGGCCGCCAGCGAAGGCAGCCTCGGCGATGTCTTCGAGGCGAGCCTGCGGGCGGGACTGGATCTGGGCAAGCTTACGCCCGTCCGCGTGCTTGAGTTCGACGCGCCCGATCGCTGCATTTACATGAGCGCGGGGCTGGCGAACCTGTATGGTCGCGAGTTGATCGCAGTTTGGCGTCATCCCTTTCCTGCGATGCGCTGGTTCTTTCTGAATCTTGCCGCGCACGCGCCGGCGGATGCGCCCTGGCTCAGAGAGTTTGGCGCGTTCCTTGCGCCTTCGTCGCAATTTTTGGGCGATCCGCGCGGCTGGCTGCAATCGTACTTGAGCTTGCCCCTGTTCGATCCGCTCGCGGAAAAGCTGCGCAATCCAGCGCTGCGTCTGGTCGACGGGACCGACGAGGAAATCAGTTTGTCGGCGCAACGCTACGAACCGCCCCTGGACGAAAGCGACCGACCGCTGCAAATCCTGCTGGTTCCGCGTCACGAGGCCGTCTTTCTCGCGCGTTTTGGCTGGGAAGCCTACTTTCTACGCTTGAAGTCGCGCGGCGCCGCATGGATCAACGACTTGCGGCGTCCGACGGTCTGAAATCGCCGCCTTCGCAAAGCGTCGTTTTATTCGAGCCAGCTGTCGCCGCTGCGAATGCTCGCCGGGTCGATGTTCTCCAGATCCCGTCGGCGTTGTTCCAGCCGCTCGGCGAGCGTCTGCAATAACTTCATGCTCCATTTCGGGTGCAATTGAAAGAGCACATGAAAATTGGACGGTTCCAGCGCCAGCGCGATCGTGGGTCCGGCCGCCGTGACGTCCGCCGAGCGCGGCAATCCGTCGAACTGCGCCATCTCGCCGACCAATTCGCCCTGACCGAGTTCGTCGATTTTGATTCGTTGGCCCTGCGCATTGGTGCGAAACACCTCTACCTGGCCGGAGATAATTATGTAAAGTTCCAGCGAAGTTTCGCCCTGGCGCATGAGCGCGGCGCCCGGTTCAAAGGTGCGCGAAAATCGTTCGAGCAGGTGCGGGGGAAATTCATCCGAGTCCGAAAAGCTCATTTCGTACAGGGCGTCGGCCAGTTCCGGCGAGGGCGCACCGATTTCGATCTCCGCTTCGCGACGCAACATCGGAGCGGTGGTATGGCTGCGTTCGTCGTATATGCGAATGCGGCGGCTCAGCTCAAATATCGCCCGACGAGCGAGTTCCGGCTGAACGCCCAGGGCGGCCATAAAGTCCTCGGTTTCCCAGAGACAGTAGTGCGAGCCGGGATACACGCCGGCCGCGCCGGGGCGGACCCGGCCCAGGAGTTCGTCCTCAAGCCCGATGAAGGTGATCGGATAATAGTTCTCGTAGAGGTTGCGGCCCGGCTTCAGCTCAAGCTTGCGGCGCGCTCGACCTTCCAGTAACATCAAGATCCGACCGGGCGGGCGGTCTTCAAAACGCAGCACATTTCGATAGCTGCGACTTTCATTAAAAAGCCCGCGACGCACGAATCGTTTAAGTTCCATAGCTGGCAGGTACGCAGTGACTGCCTGCGTCAGCGGAATGCAAGGTCAATTTATCGAAACTGAGCGGGGTCAGGGTCAAAAACAGCGCGCAATGTCTCTGGACGGGCCCGCCCGCCGACGCGGCGGTTCGGCCGGACGCCGCCGAAAATTTAGCGCTTTTCCGGCCGCATTTACGCGCTTTCGCGCGCCGGCGATAACGCAGAAACGAAGGAAAGCGGTCGGAATTTTTTCAGCGCAGGCGACCGTACAGACCGATTATGTAACCAGCCGAGAAGAAATCAAGATGGCCGGGGCGGGTGCAGAGTTGGTCCAGAATCAGCAAAAATTGATCAAGCAGTTCCAGGATTTTCTGCTCGTAGAGAAAGGGTTATCCGAGAACTCCATCTTTTCGTACACCTACGATATCAAGAAGTTTCAGAACTTTCTTGAGCGTAACGAAAAGGATTTTCTGATCGTTGAAACGGAAGACATTGCCAACTTCCTCAAAGAGCAGAAGCGCAAAAAGATTTCCAGCCGTTCGCTGGCGCGCGCCGTGGCCGCATTGCGTCAGTTCTACAAGTATCTTAAAGAAGAGAACAAAGTTGAGAACAATCCGGCGGAAAAAATTCAGACTCCGGAAGTCAAGAAGAGCCTGCCGGACTATCTGACTCTGGAAGAGATCGACGAGCTGTTTACAGTTATACGCGAAGACGAACCCTACGAGCTCCGTGATAAGTCCATGTTCGAATTGCTGTATTCGAGCGGATTGCGCATCTCAGAGGCCTGCAATCTCAAACTCGAAGACGTCGACCTGGAAAACATGTTCCTGACGGTGCGCGGCAAGGGCGGGCGGGAGCGGCTGGTGCCGTTTGGCGAGAAGTCCTTGATTATCCTTCGTAAATATCTGGAAAGCGCGCGCGATGATATTCTCAAAAGCCGTTTCAGCGATTATCTGTTTATTTCAAAAAAAGGCGATTACCTGAATCGTAAGTCGGTGTGGCGACTGCTTAAAAAATACCTGCTGCGGACCAATATCCGCAAGGTGGTTACGCCGCACACGTTTCGCCACAGTTTTGCGACACATCTTATTGAAAACAATGCGGATCTGCGCAGCGTCCAGGAACTGCTCGGGCACATTGATATTTCCACTACCCAGATCTATACGCATCTGGCGAGTCGCACGCTCAAAGAAGTGCATAAGAAGTATCATCCGCGCGGCTGATTCCCCGCTCCGCCCGAGCGAGTTGCAGCGACGAACCCGGCCCCGGCCGGGTTTTTTGTTGGTTTACCGAGACGCGCGAAGCCGTGCATTTGACCGCTTATGACGCTCGGTTCCGGCGACTTTACGGTCATCGCCCTTTACTTTCTCATTTCCATCGGCCTCGGCCTGGCCTTGAGTCGCCGCGGCGGCGCCTCGCTCAGCGAGTTTTTCCTTTCGGGCCGCAGTACGCCCTGGTGGCTGGTCGGCACGGGCATGGTGGCGACCACTTTCGCGGCCGACACGCCGCTGTGGGTGGCCGGTAAAGTCGGCGCCTACGGCATCAGCGGGAACTGGCTCTGGTGGAGTTCCGCGGCCGGCGGCATGCTTACGCTTTTTTTCTTTGCGCGTCTCTGGCGCCGGGCCGGCGTTTTAACCGACCTCGAATTTATCGAGCTGCGCTACAGCGGTCAACTCGCCGCCTTTTTGCGCGGCTTTAAGGCCGTGTATTTTGGAGTGTTCGCCAATCTCCTGGTGATGGGCTGGGTGAATCTCGCGATGGCGAAAATCTTCACCGTGCTTTTTCCTGAGCAAAACGCGATGTGGCTCACGACCGCGGCCGCCTTAATCACGCTCGCGTATGTCGCCACCTCCGGACTGTGGGGCGTCGTCATCGCCGATGCATTCCAATTTCTGATTGCGATGGGCGGCTGCATCCTGCTCGCCTGGTTTGCGCTGCAACATCCCGCGGTTGCGGCGGCGGGCGGCCTGGAAGGCGCGCTTGCGCCGAGCATGTTCGATTTTTTCCCCGACTTCTCCGCGGCGAATCTGAACGGGGATGGTCTGGAAAAAATCGCCCTGTCGGCCTTTCTGGCGTACATGTTGATCCAGTGGTGGGCGTCCTGGTATCCGGGAGCGGAGCCGGGCGGCGGCGGGTATATCGCCCAGCGGATCATGTCGGCTAAAGATGAAAAAAACGGCGTGCTGGCGACGTTATGGTTTTTGATCGCGCACTTTTGCGTGCGGTCCTGGCCCTGGATCATTGCAGCGCTGGCGGCGGTTGTGATTTATCCGGAACTAAAAGGCGACGAGCGCGAAAGCGGCTATGTGCAATTAATTCGCGATACGCTGCCTTCGCCCTATCGCGGACTGCTGATCGCCGCGTTTATGGGCGCTTACATGTCGACGCTTGCCACCCATCTCAACTGGGGCTCGTCGTACGTGATAAATGATTTTTACCGGCGCTTCGTGCGGGGCGCAAAATCGGATGCGCACTATGTTTTGATCGGCCGTCTGTCGACGCTCGTGCTCACTGCACTTTCGCTGTTTGTAGCCTTTTATGTATACGACTCGATTCGCGGCGCCTGGGACTTCATCTTGAGCGTAACGGGCGGCATGGGCTTCATACTGATTCTGCGCTGGTACTGGTGGCGCATCAATGCGGCGGCGGAACTGGCGAGCATGATTGCGCCGCTTGTGATTGGCGCGATCCTTGCGCTGGGGCCGCGCCTTATAGACGGCTTTCCGGTTTTTGCGGCGCCGCAGAATCTCTTTGTGATTGTGCCCGTTTCGATTCTGGCGACCGTGATTGTGATGTACGCTTTCCCGGCGGAAGACCGCTCGACGCTCGAGGCCTTTTTCCGTCGCGTGCGTCCGGGCGGTCCCGGCTGGGCGCCGTACGTCGCCGCCGGCGCCGGCCAACCCGCGCCTTCGCGTCTGCGCTACCTGTTCGTGGGCTGGATCTCGGGCGTGTTGCTGATCTACTCGATGCTCTTTCTTGTGGGTTCGATCGTTTTTCAACGTTGGATGGAAGTAGGCGTGTGGTTTGCGCTAGCGCTGGTCGGCGCCGGCGGTTGTTGGTACGCCCTGCAGCGCGACTTTGCCGACTGAACCACGCGGCGGCGATTCGCTTGACGGAGCGCGGCGCCTTGCCAGGCTTTCTTGCAGGGCGCTGAATCGGTCGCCCCGCCGCCATTTCCGTATTTCGCCATGATCCGGAGTGTTTTGTGAAATTTCCTGAAGACGCCGAAGCCCGCCTGTATTTGCGCCGGGAACGCGAAGCCGGGCCCATCGAAGAGATTCCGCTTACCGGCGACGCCGACGTCCGCGTGAGCGCATCCGGCGATTTTGAGCTGCAGTTAAATCGCTCGGAGCAGGAGATTCGTCCGCTCCTGCGTCGCAAGCGCGAGCCGGACGTGTATCTGGAGCGCCTGGAATTGCGCCTGTCCGCAAAAGAACTCGCATCGATTTCCCTGCATCCCGCGATTGATATCGATGCGCGCTATCGATTGTATCAGCACGGGTATCAATCCTGGACCAATACTGGATTGCGGCAGCACACGGAGTCCGACGAATACGTGCGACTCAAGTGGAAGCACGCCATGGACGAAAACTTCGAAACGTCCCATCAGGGCGCGCTGCCCTCCGGCGCGCTGCCAATTTACGCGTTCGCCGCCGCCGGCAAGTTTCATTCCGAACATCTGATCGGCCTCGAGCAAATTGAGGCCCCGGCCGGTCCCTGGCGTCTGCTTTTCGCCGCCGGGCATCCCGTGCATCATCATCTGAAGTTTCGCGTAAGTCTCGATCCGCACAGCGGGCGGCTCAAGGAGTTTGCGGCGATCTGGGATTTTAACGGGCGTTTGTTTGAAAGCCATGCCCGTGAATCGCTGACGCCGCTGGTCTGGGATTATTCGGACCCGGCGCGTTCCCGCAGCGCGGGCGGTTTTGAGAATTTCCTCGACGCAGGCGTCGCGAAGCTCGCCGGCAAGTTTCCGCGGCCGCGCTTCGAAGGCTCCATGATCGGCTGGTGTTCGTGGTACTATTATTACACAAAAATCAGCGAGTCGATCATACTCGAGAATCTGCGCCAGATTCAACACAAAGAACTGCGCATGGATCTCTTCCAGATCGACGACGGCTGGCAACGCGCCATCGGCGACTGGACGTCCGTGAACGAAAAGTTTCCGTCCGGCATGGCGTTTCTGGCGCGCGAAATAAAGAAAACCGGCCTGCGCGCGGGCATCTGGCTTGCGCCCTTTCTGGCGCGCGAAGAGTCCAATCTCTTTCGTGAATATCCCGAAATGATCCTGCGTCAACCGCACAGCGATAAGCCCGTGCCGGCGCTGTATAATCC
The DNA here is from genome assembly GCA_036170535.1 of Leptospirales bacterium. Taxonomy (GTDB): domain Bacteria; phylum Spirochaetota; class Leptospiria; order Leptospirales; family Leptonemataceae; genus SSF53. The sequence goes on from JAVHPJ010000237.1 coordinate 74,774, forward strand.
GCTATGGGGCGGTTGGACCTATGCGTTGGACGCCAGCCATCCGCGCTTTAAGGCCTGGCTTTCGCACGTAATCCACACGATCGTGCACGAGTGGGGCTACGATTACCTTAAACTCGATTTTTTGTATGCGGCGTGTTTTCGCGGACAACATGCGCAAATGTCCGCGACGGGCGCGCGGCGCTACGAAGAGGCCATGCTGCTTATCCGGCGCGTGGCCGGCAAAAAGACCTTCATCCTGGGGTGCGGCGCGCCCATGTGGTCGAGCGTCGGGTTGTTCGACGGCATGCGCATCGGCATGGATGTGAATCACATCTGGGACGGGGACTGGATGTCGGCGGTCTTAAACGATCGTAATTATCCGACGGCGCGCGGATCGTTGATTAATACCCTCACGCGCAGCTTCATGCATCGGCGTTTCTGGCTGAACGATCCCGACTGCCTCATGGTGCGCGGTCGTAATACCAAACTGACTGAAAAGCAAGTGTACCTGCTGGCGTCCGTTATGGCGATTTCGGGCGGCATGTTGCTTCTGTCCGACGATCTCACGATCCTTGAACCCGAACGTCTGGAAATCTGGAAGCGGGCGGTTTCGGTGAACCGCAAATGCGCCTATTACACGCCGCTGCCCCTGGGCCTGCTCGAGCATCGTTTCCCGCGCGGTCTGTATAATCCCGCCGGTTACATCGGCTTCTGGAATCCGACCCACGGTCCGGAGCGCGTCGAGGCGCCCCTGCCGCCCGGGCTCGACGAGTCGGCCCTGCGCGGCGCGCGCAATCTATGGACCGATGAAGAGCCGCTGTGGACCGTCGAAAACCGGCGGGTGGCCCTTTCGCTGGCGCCCTTTGAGAGCGTGTTGGTTCAACTGCCTTAGTCCGGATTGTTCATGAAGCTCCCGCCCTGCTGCGGCGGCGCGCAACGCCGGCCGGTTGACGTGCCGCCGGAAGCGGCGGGAATCTGATTGCCAGCCAGAACTCTTGCGCAGAAAAATCGAAAAGCGTCCGAAAAGTAACTAACGCGCGGCCCTGGCCGCGCCGGCGGTTCGCGCTGTGCGCCAGCGGGTGCGGGAACGCTCGGGAGTTCGGAATGGTCGACGGTTCGCTTTCACAGGAAGAAATAGATCTGCTGCTGCAGGGCGCGGACGATTTCTCCGGGTCCGGCTCGGACGCGGGACCAGTCGCCGCTGCGGCTGCGCTGGGCCAGGACATGTCGCCCCTGGAACGCGAGACTGTCGCGGATCTGGTGCACCATTCCCTTTCCGCCGGCGCCACCGGTCTTTCGATGATCCTCAGCCGAAACGTTCGGCTCGGAGCGCCCTACGCGGAAGTGAAAGATCAGGCGGCGATTGAACGCGAGTTTCGCGGAGCGCATCTGGCCCTGGTTCAACAGGTGAGCGGCGGTCTGTCCGGCACGCTGGCGCTTTTTATTCCCCTCGCGGATGCCGCGCGCCTGGCCGCGATTGTCATGGGCAACGAGGCGACGGTCGACGCGACGAGTCCGCTCGACAGCGCGCAGATCGCCACGGTCAAAGAATCGGTCAGTCCGATGATCTTCACGATGGCCAGTCAGATTTCGGCCAAGATCAGCTCCGCCATTACGCCTCTGCCGGTCGATGTGCGGCCGGCCTCCCAGGACCCGTTTCCGCTCCGCGACGGGCCGAACTATTTAAAAGTACAGATCCCCTTCAACATCGAAGGCGGCATCGAATCGCGCATTCAGGCCGTGCTGCCCATCAGCATGGCGGTTGATATCTACCGCAAGTCGCGCCAGCAAAACGTCATGGGCGGCGGCGGAGGCGGCGACTATGGCGCCATGGCTCAGCCCACCGGGCCGCAGCCTGGCCAGGCGGGGATAAAAGACGTGGCTTTTCCATCTCTCTCCCAGAGCGGTCCGCAGCCGCTGCAGCCCAACATGAATCTGCTCATGGATGTGCAGATGACGCTGACGGTGGAGTTGGGCCGCACCAAAATGTACATCAAAGAAATCCTCGGTCTCGGCGAGGGTTCGATTATCGAACTGGACAAGCTTGCCGGCGAGCCGGTCGACCTGCTGGTAAACGGCAAGTTGATTGCAAAAGGCGAGGTCGTGGTCATCGACGAAAACTTCGGCGTGCGCGTAACCGATATTGTCAGCCCCGTCGATCGTCTGAAAACGAAACAACAGGCTTGAGCGGCGCGTGCGCGCCCGCACACACGCCGCTCCTCGATTTAACGCGCTCAGGCGAGCGCGGTCGATTCTGCGCGCAGCGAAACGCCATACAACGTCGTTTCCGCCTGCAGTCCGCGCAGTTGCAACTTACGGCGCTTCAATTTGACAAAGCCGAACTTCTGCAGGGCGCGTCGTCCGGCTGGATCTTCCACCAGTTCTGCCGTGATAGTCGCTTCGTCCGCGCTGGCCGCGCCTTCCACACGCGCTGCGGTGTTCACGGTCGTGCCAAAATAATCCAGGCGATCGTTCAGGTTCACAAGAATCGCCGGGCCGCGATGCAAACCCACGCGAATGCGCACCTGTTCCTGCGCCGTCTGGGCGTCGTTGTACGTCGCAAGTTTATCGCGAATCAAGGCCAGTGCGTGCACCGCATCGTGGTTCGACAGGAACGAGGCCATAATCGCGTCGCCGATGGTCTTCATCACACGGCCGCCCGCTTCGGACACGGCGGCCGTCAGAAGATCAAAATGATCGCGCACAATGTTGTAAGCGCGCGCATCGCCCAGACGCGAATACAATTCCGTGCTGCCCTTGATATCCGTAAACATCAGGGTCACCGACTCCACGTTTAAGCGTTCCCGTTCGCTGAGGGAGGTTTTGCCAAAGAGTTCCTGGAAAGCCGGCAAATGGATCGCCTGCAGCCCCGTAAGACGCGGCGCGCCGGTCGGACCGATGACCGGCGCAAGTCGATGGTGCGTCATCCACAGCGCCGTCAGCGATTGCGCCTGGTTCTGAACGTGAAAGCGAACCGGGCCCGGCCGCACTTTGATCCGGGTCGCATCAAATTCGCCGCCTCGCTGGATGATCGTCGCTTCCTGCACCTGATCGGTCGCCTCGCCGCTTGCGGACAGAATAGCGTGGCCGCGCGTGTAGGGACACACGAGGCGATATTCGCCCGGCTTAATCACAATTTCGACGGTTTTGTTTTCGCCGGCGCGCAGCGCGCCCTGCAAGAGATCGACGGGTTCCAACGCCGGATTAACCGCGCCGATTGGCGGAAAATCAAAAGCGAGAATATCTTTCGCCAGCGAAAAGGAAACTTCGACTCGCTCGTTGAAGTCTGCGGGAAAATCCACCGCACACATGCCGCAGCTGGAATGCTCGTGCGCGTCCGCCAGGTCCGCATATTCATTCGAGACGCCGTTGCAGTGCGGACAATGCACTTCCCAGTGCAGACTGAACAACTGACTTTTTACGCCGCGAATAAACTCCGGCGCGACCCGTTCCAGACTCAGGCCGTTTTCATTCGCCACGCGCCAGGGGTTAATGCGATTTAATGCAAGAAATTCGCCCCGGGCGTTCCAGTTTCGCAGGGTGTTCGCAATGAGAGCGAGCGTTTCCGGATCCTGCGAGGTTTCCCGCGCGCGCGCCAGTCGATTCTCAAATAACTCTTCGTTTAACATGGGTTACTCCGCCTTCAGAAATTTTAAAGTTAGATCACGGTTGCGGCTCACCGGCGTTTTGGACCCGGCGGCCTTGCTGCGCAGCAGCGCGCCGTAAAAGCCGTGCACAAGGTAGGCGGCGAGTTCCGCCGCGGGAATATCGCGACGCACTTCGCCGGCGGCCTGGCCTTCCCGCAGCGCGCTTTCAAACAGCGCTTCCATCTCGCGGAAGATTTGTTCAAAGATCGGGCGCAGGTCGTCTTGCTCGCCCAGCTCCTGGGTCAGATTGCCGAACATGCAGCCGCGATAATCGTCCGTGAAAGGCGGCTTCAGTTGAAAGGAGAGAAACTCGTCAATGCGTGTGAGTGCGCTGCGCTGCGCGTCCGGGCCCAGGACTTCGGCGAGATGGGTCAAAAGGTTGGCGCAGTAGCGATCCAGCGCGGCGCGCAGGAAGTCTTCTTTGCTCGTAAAGAAGTGATAAAAGGATCCCTTCGGGACTTCCGCCGCGCGCAGGATGTCGGCGAGACCGGCGGCGGTATAGCCCTCGCGCCAGAATAACGCGACTCCGGCGTCCAACAGTCGCTCGCGCGTGCTTGCGTTCATGGCATAGTAGACCGGTCGTCTTGCAAAAGGTTACAGGTTTTTTCAGCCCGGCCGCGGCCGACCTGCCGGGGGCGCCCAGCCGCCGATTCCGATTGACGGGGCCGACTATGCGACATAATCTATGCCGGGGTCGCATTTATGGGAATTCAGGCAGGGTTACGAAGGGCGGGATTGGCGGCGCTCGCCACCGGGCTGGCGCTCAGCGCGCTCCAGCCGACTTTCGCCGAACCGACGCGCCGGGAGCGCGAGCGCGAGCGGGAACGCCAGCGCCGCGAAGCGGCCCGTGCGCCGGCGCCGGAACGCCCCGCGGTGCAAAACGAGCCGGCCCCTTCCGCCGCCCGCGATCCCCGATTAAACGATATCAACGACGCCTGGCTGCGCGAGATTCAACGGCGTTCCGACCCGGCCGCGGGCGGCGCTCCGGCGACCGACCGCGCGCCTGGCGAGGCGCAGTTTAACAATCCCGGCCAGACTGCCGGGGAAGCAGGTGCGGCTGACGCGGCCAACGATCCCGGCGCATTCGTCGCGGAAGGCGCCGCAGAGTCGCCCGCGCCGGCCGCTGACCCGGGTCGCCGCCTGGATCCGGCCGACGATCCCGAAGGCGCCGCACGACTGTTCCCGCGCGAAACGGAAGACGGCCCCAGCTTTCTGGGTTCGGCGCTGCGCTTTGTCACGTTGATGGCCCTGCTGGTCGGTCTGTTTTATCTGACCATGCGTTATGTGCGGCGCAAGTCCGGATTCACGCTGCCCGGACACAACGATCTCATGCACGTGATCGCTTCGACCACGCTCGTGCAGGGCAAATTCTTGCAGATTGTCGATGTGGCGGGAAAGCTCTACGTGCT
>JAVHPJ010000238.1:0-25353 GCA_036170535.1 Leptospirales bacterium
TCTTACGCGTATTTTCGCTGCTCATGTAGCGAATCTGGCCAAAGATCGGCCGTTCGCCCCAGGGCCGATCAAAGCGCCCCAGGGTCCAGAATATGCCGCTGTAGCTGTTTGGATTGCGTCCGTCGATGGAGTACTTGTTGTTCAGCTGGATGAGCGCCGCCAGCGCAGCGCGTGGATCGGGCGTCCACTCCAGGATTTTTTTGCCCCATAACATTCGCAGATAGTTGTGGATAACACCGTCGCGCCGCAGTTGGCGCTGGGCGGCGTTCCAGATCTCGTCGTGCGTTTCCGCCGCCTCCAATTGCTCCAGCGTGTACAGCTGCGGCCGCGGGTCGGTCGCGTGTTGGTCGAGGGTGGCGCGCGCCCAATCGGGCAGCGATTCGTAGCGATCGTACTCCGGCGTGTGAAAGCAGAAATGATAGCCGACTTCGCGCCAGGTTAAGGCCTCGTCGAGGAACGCTTCAATGCTGGCGGCGCCCTGAAAAAAACCGCGCGAGCCGTTATTGTATTTCGCCTGCGCAAGACTCCAGCCGGGCTTCTGCCTCGCGAAGCAGCTTTCCAGCGCGTCAAAAATGGAAACCTTGCCAAAGTGGAAGTAGGGGCTCAGACCGCTGGAACGATTGGCGTCCGGGTCGTTGCGCTCGTCGGCGTATTTGCTTAAGTCGTTGTCGGCGAAGGCTTGCAGGCGCGCGAGGCCCGCCGCGCGCGTCCCTTCAATTGCGAGGGCGCCGACGCTCTGATCGATGGGCAGATCGAGCAGAGTGCGATCGATGGCGTCGAGCGCAGGGCCGGCGGCGGGCCAGCGTGCGAGCGTTTCTTCGTTCGGCCCCGCAGTCGTTCGATTCCGCAGTTCATCCAGCGGATTGGCCGCCGGTCGACGCTCGTAACATTCCAGAAAGTTTTTCTGCAGCGTTCGGCGAAACACGTAGGCCGAGTAGGGCGCGCGTTCGCTGAGTTGCATTGGAATTACGCCGTTGGCGTCCACGGTCGCGAAGGGAACCTGGATGCGTTTTGCCAGTGCAGCGTTGTGCCCGGAAATAATATAGACCGGGAATTCATCGGAGATTACCAGACAGGCGTCCCGACTCAGCGTTTCCAGCAGTCCAGTACCCGCGCCGGGGCGGGGTTCCACGTACGGATAGTAGTTCAGTCGATCGCGCCGGGCAAGCGCGCGATGTTCCTGCATGCCTTCGAGCAAAAACTTATGGAAGCGCGCGCTCGCCCAGGGATAGTCGGCGCGCACCGCTTCGAAGATCAGTAGAGGCTTGTTGAGCAGATTGGCCCAGGCGACGGCGTATTCGAGGGCGTGGTTATAATGCAGACGGCGATTAATCTGCATCCAGTACACCACGTAGCGACCGTCGCGGTTCGGCGCGCCTGGCCGGCGCACGAACAGGCGCAGGCTGTTGATGTTGCGGTATTGGCCAGGTTGCAGCTCGAGCGGCTCGGCGGCGGTCTGAGGTTCGAATGACATGCTATAGAATAGGAAAAACCAGTCGCGCGGGCGAAACTTTCCCTGCAAAATCGCTTGCTTCCCGCGCAGCGCCGGGCCCTGTTCAGCCCTATGTTCGGAATTCGCTTTGTTAAGTTCAAGCCCTCGGAGTATGCAATTCTCTTTCGTCGCGGGTCGGTCATCAAACAGGGAGCCGGGCTTTCCTTCTTCTACTACGCGCCATCGGCGTCTTTGGTAAACCTGCCCGCGGACAGCCGCGACGCTCAGTTTATTTTTCAGGAAACAACCAACGATTTCCAGTCCATCGATATTCAAGGTCAGATCACGTTTCGAGTGCAGGATCCGCCCAGGCTGGCGTCCATGCTGGACTTTACCATCGATGCGCAGGGTCGCCTTACCGGCGACGGACCGGAAAAACTGCCCGTGCGCCTGACGAACCTGGTGCAGGTTCTGCTGCGCGAAAAACTCTCGGCGCTGTCGCTGCGCGCCAGTCTGGCTGCCGGGCCCGAGTTGGTGACACACCTGCGCGCGCGGCTGAAAGATGCGCCGGCGATTGTGGAACTCGGCCTGGAAGTGCTGGACGTGACGATTCTACGCATCAGTCCCACGCCGGAAATGGCGCGCGCCTTTGAGGCTGCAGCCCGCGAGACCTTGCTCAAAGAAGCCGACGAGGCGATCTACATGCGACGCAACTTCGCCGTTGAGCAGGAGCGCAAAATCAAAGAAAACGAATTACAAACGCAGATCGCCGTAGAACAGAAGAACCGTCAGATTCGCGAAGAACAAATGCGCGCAGAAATCGCGGTTCAGGAGCAGCAGAAGCTCATCGAAGAAAAGAAGATGGAAACGCAGGAGCTGGTGGAACGCCGGCGCTCGGAAATCGCCGCCCAGCAGCTGGACGCGGAAGCGAAACGCGAAGTTGAGCGCAAACGCCTGGTCGCTGCGGAAAACGAAAACGCCATCGCCCGCGCGCGTGCAAATGCGGAAGGCATCAAGCTCGAACTCCAGTCCTTGAGCGGTCTCGCCCCGGAACTTCTGGAAGTGCTGGCCCTGCATGGATTGGATGCGCGCACCTTAATCAGCCGCGCGGTGCGCGAGCTGGCGAACAATTCGTCCAAAATCGGCACGCTGAATTTGAGCCCCGATCTTTTGCAGTCGCTGATCGATTCGAATGGAAATCGATAAGATCATTCTGGTTACGCGACCCACGCGGCTGGAAGACGCGAGCCGTCGCTACAACACCAAATCGCAGGCGAAATTCTTTGTTCAGAGCCGCGGGCAGAGTTTTGATGACTACGAACGCGAAGACGAAAACTACGCGCGCGCACGCGATCTGACGCTTAAGGCCTTCCCGGCCGATGCGCGCGTGCAGGTAGTGGACCGCAGTTTTTTGCCGAATTTGCTGTTTGGTCCGCGTGATCTGGTCGTCACGTTGGGCCAGGACGGGCTGGTGGTGAACGCCGCGAAGTATCTGGACGGCCAGCCGATCCTTGCAATCAATCCCGATCCGGCGCGTTTTGACGGAGTGCTTCTGCCCTTTCGACCGGAAGACGCTTTTGACGCCGTTGTGCGCCTGCAGGAGGATCGCCTGGCCGAGCGCAGCATTTCCATGGCGCGCGTGGACTTAAACGACGGCCAGAAGCTCTACGCATTTAATGATTTTTTTATCGGGGCGCGTTCGCATATCAGTGCGCGCTACACCCTGCATTATCGTAAAAAGACCGAGCGACACAGCTCGAGCGGCCTCATCGTATCGACGCCCGCCGGCAGCACGGGCTGGCTTTCGTCCATGTTCAACATGGCGCGGGGCGTGGCCGGATTCGCTGGCGTGAAGGGACTTGAGCCGGTGCAGCCTCGTGCCATCGCGTGGGAAGAGCGGCGGCTCGTTTTTGTTGTCCGGGAACCGTTTCGCAGCAACTGGAGCGGCGCGGATCTTGTCGCCGGCGATATTGGCGAGCGCGACGAGCTGCGCATCGAAAGCCATATGCCGGAGAGCGGGGTCATTTTTTCCGACGGCATGGAAGCGGACTTCCTGGAGTTTAATTCGGGCGCAACGGCGGTGGTGAAACTTGCAGAAAAAACTACGCGCTTGCTCTTGCCGCGCTCATGAAGTCCCATTCAGCCCGCGTTGGACGCTGCGTCACAAACAGGTCAGCCGAAACACGAGTAAATTGGTCGTCCCGGCGTATACCGCAATCGCCGGAATGTAAACATCTCCGCCGGCGTTCAGCGCAGGATAAGCGAAGGACGATACGTTGACGCCATCAATGCGCGCGCGCACGCCTAGATTCCAGGTCAGTCCATTGTCCCGACTGCGACGCAAGGTCGCCTGGATGTCGCCGGCCGCCGGGCCCACGAACCCCGCGCTGAATAAAGAGTTGCTTGCGTCGCGTAAGCGCGCCCCGCCGAGGCTGCGCGCGAAGGCCTGTTCGGCAAAGTCGTTTACCGGATTGTATGCGAGACCGCCGTCGAAGCTGGTGCGCACAAAGCCGCTCGATCCGGCCCCTATGTCCACGTATCCGCCGACCAGCAGCAGACTATCATCCGCCAGAAGCGACGTGATCTCCGTCCCGGTCGCTCCGGGCGGCGTGAAGGAGTCAAAGTCCGCCCAGGTTGCGCCCTGATCTGTCGAGAGTCGGAGGGTATAGGTCGGGCTGGCTGTATCGAGTCGCCCGGCCACGTAAACGCGGCCCCGATGCGTCGCGACGCGCGTCGGTTTGGGCGCGGTCGTCAGGAAAGAGTCGACTGTACTGAATGATACGCCGCCGTCAATGCTCCGACGTACGATCCAGTAGTTGGAAACTCCATCGGCGGCGGCCCCCGCAACGTAAACGATTCCCGCGCTATCGACATGGACGGCCGTAGCGGCTGAGTTGTTCGCCGTAGCTAACTGAAAATCATCGACAGTTTGCCAGGAGAGGCCGCCGTCCAGACTGCGTCGTACGATCCAGCGGTCATTACTCCCGGCGTCATTGCCGGCCCCTGCGACATAAACAGCCCCGTCCGGCGCCGCCGCGATATCCGCGGGCCGTGCATTGTTTCCGCCGGGATAAATATAGTCATCCACAGTGCTCCAGCCGGCGCCGGAGTTCGCGCCGGCGCGCACAATCCAGCGCTGCGTCCCGGGCTGTACGCGCGCTGCAATCAACGGCGTCCCGCGCGCTACGACGGAGCCGACCGGGTCCAGCGCGGTGGACGCAGGATACGCGAATTGATCCAGACGTTCCTGACCTTTCGGATAGGTGCAGAACGGAGTGTACAGCAAAGTTGCCAGCGGGTTGCATGCGACATCGCTGTCGTTGCAGGGCTTCTCCTGACAGGCGGGGGCGAATACCAGAAGAACTGCAAGTATTCCGACGAAACGCAGACGGTCTTGTCCGCTTGCAACTGTGCTCCTGCGCACATCAGGGCGCATATTGTCCGACTTCGAATCCCCGCAAGAGCAGCGCCGCACGCCGCGAATGCGCCTGGTTGCGCCCATCCTTATCTTGCCAGCCGCTGGATGCGTCGCGCCCGCACCACTGCGCAAGATCGTAGCCCAGGCGTCGGTGCTCGGCCAGATAGCCGCTCACATCGTAAACTTTCGAATCTATTTTAATCCAGCAATTGGCGACCGTGTTGTGTCCGGCGAGATCGCCTGCGCTGATGCGGGGCGCCTCGGCGTCGTCGGCGGCGCAGCCGGCGAGGAGGGACAAGGGCAGCGTACTCAGAATCAATCTCAGGGAGCGGGTCATAGGAAAAACTCCTCCGTAAAGATGCGTTCGCTGCGCACGTCCGATTGCTGCAACTGCTTTCTTACGTACCGCATAAAACCGGCCGGTCCGCACACCAGGTACCTGGGGTTCTCCAGGTCGCGCGCTGCGGCGAGAATCGCGTCAAGGGCGGGCCGGGCGCCCGGCGCAACGATCTGCGTCGTCGATCGAAAATCGGCATGGACCGCGCTGGCGTCGGCGAGTTCGTCTTGCGCCACCGCCTCATCGGCCGCATTGACAAAGTAAAACAGAGCGGCGCGCTTGAAGTTCTTCACGGGCAGACAGCGCAGCCAGCCCAGAAAGGGCGCGACGCCCGCGCCGCCCGCGATCCAGATCTGGTCTTCTTCCGGCGCGACCGGCAGATCCGCGTACGGGCCGCTGAGCCATACCTCCGCACCTGCGCTCAGACTTTGCAGTGCGCTGGTGTCATGACCCGCCGCTCTAATCAGCAGGCGGATTTCCGGACTGAAGCGGCACGAAGCGACCGAGAAGGGGTGCCACGCATGCGTAAAGCCCGGCCCCGTGAATCGCGCAAAGACCACGGACCCGGCCGCCGGACGCAGCCGACTGCGGGCGGGTTCGGCGGCGCGCAGCACAAGTTCACTGAGACGGTTTGCCGGATGGTTCAGTTCCAGGATCAGAAATCGTTCGCGGGCGCCGGGAAAACGGCGGGCGAGGAAGAGCCAGACCAGCGCGGCCGCGCCGACGCCGATGGCGATCCAGTTAATCCAGACCGCGCTGCCGTCCGTAGGACCGTACAGCGCGGCGTGCAGCAGGCCGGCCGCGATCGCCGGCGCAAAAAGCAAGTGGAGCCTGAGCCAGTTAGCGTATTTCAGACGGCGCAGGTAACTTGCAGCGAAGGCGACTGCGAATAAGAGCGCCGCCGTCCACGCGGCAAGCAAACCAGCGTCGCGCCAGTCGAAAAACAGGGACCACAGGTCAGGCGGGGTTGCATAGAACTGCTGCGCGATGTGCAGAATCAACAGACCCAGCGCCGCGAGTCCGAGTCGGTGGTGCCAGCGAAACTGCGCCGGCAAACCGCCAAACCATGCAGCCAGCGTGCGTGTGCGCGCGGCGCTTGCCAGAGCAATCGCCAGACACAACACAAGCGACCAGGCGATCCACGCGGCGGATGTCATGACCGCTGGGCCTGATCAGAAACGACGCAGGGAGTAGGTCAGCTCCATCATCAGTTTGTCAATGTTCACGCCGGCGACGGCGATCTGATAAATCGACCAGGCGATCGGATATTGTTCCGGGTCGAGTTGAATCAGCCCGGGCAAATAACGCAGGCCGATAATGCCCGACGATTTTTGCTCCGGCTTTACGCGTCCGTAGATGAAGTCGTGGCCGTATTGGCGGTCGCGCGCGTCCTGACCAAAGCAACTCAACATGAGATCCGTAAGGCCCGAGAGTCCGTCGAAGGTGCTCTCCACGCCGCCCAGGGCGACGCCGATCTTTTTCATTTCACGGAAGACCCGATTGGAAAGATGAAAAAGCGAGTTGTCTGAGTTGCCGCCAAGGTTTTTTTCATAGTAACCGTCGAGCAGGCCCATGCCCAGGGCGTAAATATTTTTCAACGCGCCGCCCAGCTGCACTCCGCGCACATCCTGCGGATTTACGGCGCGTCGCGTGAAAACATACCCGGTGCTGAACAAACGCGCCAGGTGATCCACCATGTCGGAGTTGTGCGCCGCCGCCTCGAAGCCGCTGATTTTGCGCTCCATAATCTGTTCCGGATAGTTTGCGCCGGCGAGCACAGCCAGGCGCGACGGATCCAGGCCGTAGATTTTCTCAAGGTCGTCAAGGATGAGGCCGTGTTTTGATCCGGTGAATCCTTTCACAATGTTTACGATCGGACCCGTGGTGCGCTGGAGCGCAGCTTTCACCTTGCTGTAGTACTCTTCAAGCTCCCACGGGCGCGCCGCCTGGACGATGATCGTGCTTTCAGCGATATCGTCGGGATTGGATGTGAATTCGATATTGGGCGGCAGTTTGAACAGCGGATAATAATCCGCGTCAATAGCGCGTTCGTTGAAGTATTCAACCTTCTCCGTTTCCGGAATCCAGATTTTGACAGCCACCTTTTTGTTCGCCAGCACGGCGGCGGCGGCGGTCCCGTACGGGCTGTGGCCGATTATGGCGATTTTTTCGACCGGCGCTTCCGCGCGTGAGATAAGCGTGTTCTGCCCGACTGCGTCGCCCTGATACAGGTTGCGGTACGCGCCGTGACGATGACGATGCAGGTTCTGGCCGATGAGCAGCGCGAGGTTGTCGATGACGAACTGCTTCTTGTCGCCGCCTTCCGGCATTTCGAGGCGTTCGACGTAGTCCGGCAGATCCGGCATAAGCTTTTTCGACAGCTCGCCGACCAGGGTCGGTTTGCCGATGCTCAGTTTTCCATATGCGGCGTTAAACAGAAAGCCTTCCGTCGGCAGCACTTCTTCCGTGCCCTGCAACGAAACGGGAATGATGATCTTATTTGCAACATAGTGATACACTGTGTCGACGAATGCAATCAGCTTGCCGGTGCGACTGCGCGTGCCTTCCGGGAAGACGGCGATCACCTTGCCGTCTTTCTGGAGTTGTTGCGCATGGCGGAAGCTGCGCATGTTGATGCGCGTCATCAGATCCGCCTGACCGGGATTGTCCTGCATGTCGCGTTTGGAACACACCAGCAGCGAGTCGATCATGTACAGACCGAGTCGCGTAAAGTCCGGTTCAAATGCCAGACGTCCGGCGATGAATACCAGGCTGTCCGCCAGTTTGCGCGCGTCGCCGCCCTCGCGGTACAGCAGATTGTAGATGGCCGCAGTATCAAAGTGGCTCAGGTGATTGGATATGAGCACCAGCGGGAACCTGCCCAGAAGAGGAACAATAAGCGAAAGATTCTCTTTGCCTTCGATCGTGAAGTTGCGCATCAGGGGATCAAAGAACTGGACCATAAAGTCGCGCAGAAAGGGCACCTTCTGGGTGTACACGCCGACCCGTTCGAGCGCGCTTTCGTCGCGCAGGCTTTCCATGACTTTCGGCATGGGCGTTTCGCTGGAGAGTTTAAGAAAGTTTACAAGCAGTTCCTTCGCGCGGCTTTCTTCAACGCCGTATTTGACAAAGGATTCGATGTTCTTGAAGAATTCGCGCTGCCAGGGGGCGCTGAAGCCGGCTTCGGTTTTTTCGCTCATAGAGGCCTCACGGTGCGCGGCACGCGAAGGGGCGGGCAATACTTTTTTTGATTGAAGGGATCGGTTAGCTGCGCCCGCGCTTATGTGCGCCGCACCAGATTCGCCTCGGCGCGCTGCAGCGCTGCGCCCGTGCAGGCCAGCGTCCGGGGCGCGTCCGCGCCGACGCTCTCGAATCTGCGCTTTCCGCTCAACTGATTTCGGGAATGGCCGAAATAGAAGGCATGCGTACGTCCCTCCTCTTAGCCAGTCTCATGCTCCTGTCCCTCAACGCCGCCTGCAAGGGCGAAACATCCGGTCAGACGGAGGCCAGCGGCATGCCGGAGTCCGCGTTACGCGAGGGCTTTATCGTGACCGCGGGCGACGAGACGCGCGGACTGGTGCATCACTTTTGTGCGGACGGAAGTTATCTCGAAGAAACGTCGGTTGCGGCGGCGGACGGGGCGCAGGACTCCGTTTGCGGTGACTTGCGCCAGGGCGTGTGGAAGCTGGAGAACGACGCTCTGACCGTGCGCGTTGAACAGACTTGCCGGAGCGGCGATGCGCGCAACTGTCAGCCGGTCGCTTGCAAGCCTGCGCCGGAAAACGTCGCGCGTACGCTTTTTGACGCCGCCAGTATGCGGCAGTTGCGGGCAAGCGGCGTGGTCGAGAGCGTCGACAGTCCGGTGCTGCCCACTTACTCGTCCATCGAGAGCTCCGACTTCTGCAAACAGGATTGACAGTTTGCGCGACTGCGAGAAATCTGCAGTCGCGCTCTGCACTTTGCGAGCGACTGGAGCTGCGCCCCTGCGGTGCAGACTCGATGCCGGTATGAGCTTACCCGCCTCCAATTAAAATCAGAACCGTCCGCCGACGTGTTTATCGCGTCGTCAGCCGGCCGTTGTCGCGCAAACCGCGCGGTCCCGCGCGTCGACGTTTCCGGCGCTCGTTATTCCTGAATTTCGAATGGAGCGCGCTATGCGTAAGTTAATCTATTTTGTCGCTGTTACTCTCGATAACTTTATCTGCCGCGAAGATGGATCGATTGACGGATTCGCCGCCGAAGGCGATCACATCCCCGCTTTTTTTGAGCGCCTTGCAGAATTTGATACGATTCTGATGGGGCGCGAAACCTACGAGTTTGGTTATCGGTACGGGATGCAGCCCGGGGATCTTGCGTATCCGCAAGCGGGTCTCCATAACTATGTCTTCTCGCGAACTATCGGCCCGATTGAGTCGGATCAACTCACGGTGGTGCGCGCGGACGCCGCCGAGGCGGTGCGCGCTCTCAAGCGCGGCGTAGGACGTTCGATCTGGCTATGCGGCGGCGGGCGGCTGGCGGGCGCGCTGCTCGATGCAAAATTAATCGATGAGCTCTGGCTCAAGGTTGCGCCGGTCGCCTTCGGGCGCGGCCGACGATTGTTCGGGGAAAGTACTGCGAGCTTTGCTGCAGATTTGCGGGCCGCCCGAACCTTTTCGTCCGGCGTGGCTTTTCTGGATTATACGCTGCGTTACTGACGCCGGTTAAAGCGCGGGCCGCCGTTTCCGTCAGAGTTGATAACGAAAGTGACGGCGGACGCGCGAATGGTGCGCAAAGTCATCTTCGACGGACCACGCGAGAATTAACCAGATCTCGCGTCCGGCGTCGAAGGCGAAATCATAGCGACCGCCCCTGACGGGCGTGCGAAAACGCACCCGCGTGCGGCCGCGTGTTTCGGTCAGTTCCAGAGTTTCCAGTCTTGACTGCGCGCCGAGCGTCCGCTTTTCCGGATGACGTCCGGCGGCGACGACAAACTGGTCGGAACTGCGCGGCCCGGCGGCCGTGACGGCGAACATCTTTAGATCCGCGCCGACGATGTCGTCGCGCGAGTTAAACCCGACGGCAATCCAGCCCGATGTGGGCGCTTCGAATTCGAATTCAATCGAGTCGCCCGCAAATGCGTGCCGGAAGGTCATGCCATCCACGGCCAGCGGCGTGGCGAAGACGTTCGGGACTGGATCGAGCCACATAAATAAACCTGCTCCTGCGATCATACAGCGCCGGAATCGATTACACATTGGTCTTCGCTTTGCGGAACCAGTCCGCCAGAGTCAGAAGTTTTTGATTTGTTGCCCGGGCAACAAAAATTTCGCCAGGGGGCCCGGGCATGCCAGAGGCTCGACCGGGCGCGCCAGGGACGGGGGCGGATTTTCGGATTGACGGGCGTCCCCGACGGACCGATCTCTTCAGGGGTTCGTCCCCCGGGGCGCACAGCAGAGGTGGGTCTGGCTCGTTCCGCAAAAAAGACGAGCGTCCGTGCAAGCGCGGGCGCTCGAAAGAAGGCCCCGCCGGTCCGTCGCGATCCGTTGTCCGTCGACGACTACGCGCGTCACCTCCGCGACGACGATGAGGCTGCGCCCGCGCCCGCCGCGAGCGGCCGCTCATTTCAAGAGCGCTGGCAAGAATTCCGGGCTCGCATCGAAGACCTGGCCGAGCGCATTCACAAAAAGGGGCGCGAGCGTTTGACCATCATGGTCATTCCGCATACTGAGCAGAAGATTTTTAATCTGCACGTCAGCCTCTATACGATCAGCATCAGTGTGGCGGCGCTTGGCCTCGCGCTCCTGATATCGATGGTGAGTCTGGTCGGCAAGAGCGGCGAAGACATCCAGCATTACGACATGGGTCTGACCAACAGTCAGTTCAATGTGCAGAGCGTGAAGATGGCGGAAGAGATGATTCCGCTGCACGAAATTATAAACGATTACACCAACACGATCGGCGAGTTGTATGTAAAGCTTGACGGCGACGAAGCGGCAGTCATGGGACAGGGCGGCGAAGCGCAGGTCGTGCTTGATTCGGAGCTGGAAGAACTGCGCACGCTTGTCGCGAAGTGCCGTGCGCAGGGCGAGGCCTGCAACCAGGAACTCACGGAAGACATTCTCCGCCGCGTGATCCACCTTTCGCGCCAGGACAATCACAACCTGAAAAAAGCGGTCGAGATTTCTGAGAAGATCCTCTCTGAACTTAATACGCGCGAAAAGCAGCACCTCCTGCGCAACACGCCCAGCATCTGGCCCGCGCGCGGGTATCTCTTGAGTCCCTACGGCTGGCAGACGGACGGATTGCAGGGTCGACCGCGGTTTCAACGCGGCATTGCTGTCGGTTCGCTGCCCGGCGCGGAAGTGTATGCAACTGCGCCCGGCGAAGTCGTGGACGTTTCATACGACGCGAACTATGGATTGCAGATCCGGGTGAAACATCGGTATGGAATAAAAACCTTCTACGCGCATCTGGATCGCGCGCGCGTTAAGAAAGGCGATCAGGTGAACAAAGGGCAGGTGATCGGCTATGTCGGCAAAAGCGGGCTGGCGCCGGTTTATATGTTGTATTACGAAGTTCACGTCGGCACTGTGGCGTATAATCCTCACGCGTTCTTGAACCACCTCCAGGACCAATGGCTGATACAACCGAGAACCTGATCGTCAATAGCCTGATCGGCGAAGGATCGGAATTCCGCGGCGAATTCAAGGTCAAGGACCTGATTCGCATCGATGGCTATTTTAAGGGCGCGATTCTTACCGACGGCAAGGTGCTTGTGGGCCGATCCGGCGTGGTCGAAACTGACATTCGCGCCGGCGTCGTGGTTGTGGGCGGCGAAGTGCGCGGTTCGATCAACGCAAACAAGCGCGTGACGCTGCTCAGCACCAGTCGTGTTTACGGCGACATCATTACGCGCAGCCTGGTCGTGGAAGAGGGCGTGGTCTTCGAAGGGCGTTGCACGATCAACCGCGGCGTTGCGGCCGCGGACAACTGACCCGTAGAGCGTTCCGGATCACCGCTCCAGCGAGTCTAACGCCGCGTCAATGCGCGCCTGCAGGCCTGACTCTGTCTGCGTATCCGCCGCCTGGCCGTTTGCAGCTGATCCTGTTTCGCCGGCCCGGGGCGCAGGATCTTGTCCGGCCGTCTGTCGACGACGGCGCGGCGCCCGCACCAGATAAATCACCAGCGCGCTGAACAGTGCAATCGCGGCTGCGCCGAGGATGTACATGGGCCAGGGCGAAGGCTCGCGATTCAGGATGGTTGTGCCAAAGCCGCGCACAAAGCCCTGCACAAGGCCGGCATGCCCGGTAGTCTGGAGTTCGGCGAGTTGCGGATCAGCGCGCACACGTTCCCCGAATCCGGAAACAAAGCCGGCGACGATTTCGTCCGACTGCATGCCTTCCAGCACGCGCGTTTCGATAAAGCGCCGCGCCTGTACCGCAAAACATCCCGAGTCGACATGCAGGCAGTCGCCGACCGTGCCGTGGCAGCCGCAAAAACAATTCAAGCGCGCGCCGGTTTCGAAGTAGATTCGCAGATGTCCCGGCTGGGTCAGTCGCTCGGGCGCTCGCTCGGCGTGCACAGGCAGCGAGGCTACGACGCCCGCAATCCAGATCAGCCTGCATGCCAGGGAGAGATTACGGTCGCGTCGGTTCAAGGTTGGCCTCGTTCTTCCATGGTCGCGGCGGCCCTCCGGTAGTCAGCCAGAATTGTAGCTTTGGCTGCGGCGAGTTTCGGCGGCGCTATGCGGGCCGTTTACTTTGCGCAGCCGCCTGCAAGTCGATGACGTGATCAACCGAAAGCCGGCCGCCGCCGTAAAACACGTACATTGCAAGCAGTCCCAACACAAGCAGGGCGTATTCAAACTCCGAGCCCGGCGCGCTCGCGGCGCCCCGCGCATACAGTATAAATACCGCTCCGAGTAGAATGGGCGCCTGAAAGGCGGCGACCACGCGCGTGAGCAAACCGATCGCCAGCATCGCTCCGCCAATGATGTGCGCAAACATAACGTAATGCGCGAAGAAAAAGGCCGCCATTGGAGTTTCCTGGGCGTTGAGCAGCTCCAGAAATTGTCCGGTGTTTTCCAGAAAATAGAAACCGCGCCAGATCAAGAGCGCTCCCAGATACGCGCGAACGAATTCGATCGCCCAGTCGCCGTGGGCGGATAGCCAGTCTGCGAATTGTTTCATATCCCCTCCAGATTGCTGCGTACGCGAGGAGGCGGCCGCGCGTACGCAGCAGTTGAGGCGGCGCGGGGCCGCCGTCGCCTGTTTCACAGAACCCCGGAGGAAGCCGATTACAACGTATTTTTCAGTAAATTTCGTCGTGCGCTGCAACATGGTTTGGTCGGCTTGCCGGTGTTGGCCCGCTTTATTTGGATCGGATCCATTTTCTTTTGACTTCGGACTGCGCGGTGGCGCAGTCTGGAACTATGCAGGCTGAGCAAGACCCGACTACCGAAGACGAGACGCAAGTCCCGGAGGACGGCGAACTCGCAAAGACTGAGGCTGCGCCCGCGCCTGCCGCGCCGGAGGCGGACAGCGAAGGCTTGCCGGACTACCTGCGCCCGCTTGCAGATTTTCGCGGCGTCGCCGCCGGCCAGGTGGTGCGCCGGATTGGCGGCGAAAAGGATCAGCAGGGGCGTTTTGTTCGATTAAACGACGAAGGCGACGGCATGATCGTCGTGGAAGTTGTGGACTTAAAAACGCACGAGTACCTGGCGGAAGTCGGCGTGATACGTCCGGCGCCTGGCGACGCGCTGTACGTGCACGATTCGCATTTTGGCGACGACGCGGTTTCACGCGAGGCGCTGGACACGGTAAAAAACTGGAGTCTGATTCGCGAACATCCGGAGCTGCGCGATGAAATACTGGAATTTGTTCAGTCTGCGTTTTCTCCGGCGCAGATTCGCGACTGGAAAAAACGCGATCACCTGCGCTGGCTGTTTGTCCCCATACAACACAAATTCAAAATTGGTCGACACAAAGAAAAAATTGATTGGGACAAAAAGCGCGATGAGATATTTCTGCACGAACTGCGGGCGCTGAACTCCGGCAAGCATATGACCTACGTCGCGTTTATTCCGCGCGATACCAATCATCAGCCGATGTACTACACCTACGGCACCAAGCCGCATCTGGAAACCATGAAACAACTGGAACGCGAACCGTTTGCATTCCGGCCCAATCAAGGCGGCCACATCAAATGCGTCGATGAACGCGACGGCGTTAAGGTGATACTCGTCGACGCCGGTTCCAACGATTTGGGCGCGGGCATGCATACGCCGCTGGCGATTGCCGAGATGGTCGTCGAAGGCTTGAAAAAACTCTTTCCTGGCGAAAGCATCGAATACCGTCCGCTGCCGGGCCGCGAAGCCTTTGGCATGGAACAAAGCTATTGAAGATTCTCACGAAGACCGCATCGCCGACGCGGCGCAGGCCCGGGCGGATGCGGGTTTTTTACGTGCGCAATTCGGGATTTTCCGATATTTAAGAAGTATGGATTCAGCGCTGCGAGCCGAATTAGTGCGTCAGGGCAACCAGGCCTTTAACGCAGGCGATTACGCGAAGGCGCGGGATCTGTTTACGCGCGCCGCCTACAAAGACGGCCTCATTCGCATTGGCGACTATTACATGTACGAGCGCCGACTGCCGCTGCTGGCGTACGGCTATTACAAACGCGCGGGCGCCAATGCAAAAGTCGAAGACCTGCATCGACGCATGATCGGCGCCCTGGGCGAATGGATTGGGCGCGATAAGATCCGGCCGGAGTTTTTTGGTTCCGGCGGACGCAAAATGGAAAAGCTCGAGGTCGACGCCGAGGGCATGATCCCCGTGCCGGTGGCGCCGGAACTCAAGGAGCTGGCCCTCAAGCTGTTGGCCGGCAAGCGCTGAGCGCACTCAGTTGGCGGAGTCCGCTTCTTCCGCGCGCTGCGACTGTGCGTGAAAAAACTTCATTACTTCAATGCCCGGACTCAGCGCAGTGCGCCAGGCCAATTCGACCAACGGCGCAAATTCCGGGTCGTCGGCGCGCACCGTATCCGCCAGACAATCCATCCAGACGGCGTACCACTCCGGATTGATGTCCAGGTCCGCGCGGCCGTGCCGCACCGCGATCGCCTCAAGATCCGCCGTAACGCGTCGGCTGAGATAAAAGGCGAGCAATACGGCGAACGAGCCGCGCAACATTCTGCGCTGGCGCTCCATGTCAGAGGCGGCGAAACGCGCTCGAATTTGCGACGAGGCTGCAAAGAATCGATCATAAAAGTCGTCGAAGAATCCGTCGCCCCGGGCGCGTAAAACGCGGGCGTAACTCTGACGGAAGACTTCTTCGAGGTCTCTGGAGATCACGCGCTATCCCGGACCGGCGACCCCGCTTCGCAAGCTTTTTGCAGATCCGGATAAATATTATTCTTTATAAATATTTTTTGTGGGCTGGCCGGATGCGCAGTATCCCGGCCATGTCTGAGTACTTACGCGTACGCGACCGGACAGTGTTCAGGGTTTGCCCAGAATTTCGTGTCCCATTTTGTCGCGTTTTGTTTGAAGATATTTTACATTGTGTTCGTTCTGTTCCACTTCCAGCGGGACCTTTTCCACAATTTCCAGACCGTAACCCATGATCGCCGCGCGCTTTGCGGGATTGTTGGAAATGAGTCGCATGCGCGAAACGCCCAGATCGCGCAGAATCTGCGCGCCCACGCCGTAGTCGCGCTCATCCATCTTGAAACCGAGTTGCAGGTTGGCCTCGACCGTATCCAGACCGCTTTCCTGCAGCTTATAGGCTTTGAGTTTGTTCAGCAGCCCAATGCCCCGGCCCTCCTGCTGCATGTAGAGGATCACGCCCTGGCCGGCCTTTTCTACCATGCGCATCGCGGCATGCAATTGCTTGCCGCAGTCGCAACGGCAGGAACCAAATATGTCGCCCGTAGCGCAGGAGGAATGCACGCGGACGAGGATCGGCTCGCCTTCGCTCCACTCGCCCTTGATCAGCGCGAGATGCACGTCGCCGGTGAGTTTTTCGGAATACGCGCGCAGTCGAAAGGCGCCATATTCGGTCGGCATATCGACTTCTTCGCGACGTTCAATCAGCGAGTCATGGCGCAGGCGATACTCGATCAGATCCTTGATGCTGATCATCTTGAGTGCAAAACGCTCGGCGATGCGCTCGAGATCCGGCAGGCGCGCCATGGTGCCGTCTTCGTTCATGATTTCGACCAGCACGCCGGCCGGCTCAAAGCCGGCGAGTCGGGCGAGATCCACGGTCGCTTCCGTATGACCCGCGCGGCGCAGGACGCCGCCGTCGCGCGCACGCAGCGGAAAAATATGTCCAGGGCGCGCGAGTTCGGCCGGGTCGGTATTGGGATTAATCAGCGCCTGGACGGTTTTCGCGCGGTCGCTGGCGCTGATCCCGGTGGTGCAGCCGTGGCCGATCAGATCGACCGAGACGGTAAAGGGCGTGGCGTAAACGGCGGTGTTGTCCTGATCGCCGACCATCATGGTGAGTTGCAGTTCGCGGCAGCGCTCGTCGCTCAGCGGGGCGCAGATCAGGCCGCGACCGTGGGTCGCCATGAAGTTGATGATCTCCGGAGTTACATTGCGAGCGGCGGTGACAAAGTCGCCTTCGTTTTCCCGATCTTCGTCGTCGACGACGACGATCAGTTTGCCTTTGCGCAGATCTTCGATGGCGTCTTCAATTGTATTCAGCATAGTCCCTCGCTGCAATCGGGCCGGACCGTCGTAGCCCCGGCCAGGGCCCAGCCTGAAAGCGCGGCTTACCCCGGCAAATACTTCGTCGGGGCTTACGTCGCATTCCAAACCGACCGGGCCGCCGTCCCGGTGACAATATATGCAGGAATTACAGGTTTGTAACGTCCAATTGCAGGCAAAAACTACTGGCGTTCGGGTAATAACCCGACGTACTACGTAGCACAGTTTCGAAGAACGGAAGACGTATATGAAAGGCCTGAGTCTGGTAAGAATTTTCTCCATCTTATTGTTAGCGGGCGGTCTGGCCGCTGGCTGCAAGGAGGATGATTCCAACAATGACGCGCTGACGCTGTCCTTGTTGTATCTGGCGACGCGCACCTGCGAAACCAATCCGGAGAATTGCACCCTGAGCGCCTTCACCGGCGCCGCAGCCGCCGAGGCGAACACCTGGGCCGGCATTCACTTTGCGGGCGGTCAATTTGTCGCCGTATCCCAGGACGGAACCAATCGCGTGATGACCTCGCCGGACGGCAAGACCTGGACGGCAAGAGCTGCGTCGGAAGCGGGCCAATGGCTGAGCGTCGCCTTTGGAAACAACGTTTACGTGGCGCTGAGCAGCGGCGGGTCGGCGAATCGAATTATGAGTTCGGCCGACGGCATAACGTGGACTTCGCGCACCGGACCCGCAAGCACCTTCGATTGGGTAACCTACGGCAACGGACTGTTTGTGGCTGTCGCCAGCACGGGCAGCTGGGCCACGTCGTCCGACGGCATCACCTGGACCACGCGCGCCGCCCCGGCGGTTCAAAGCTGGCGGAGCGTCGTCTATGGAAATAGTCTATTCGTGGCGGTCAGCGGCAGCGGAACGGATCGCGTGGCGACCTCGCCGGACGGCGTCAACTGGACCCTGCGCACTGCAGCGGAGGCGAACGATTGGCGTTCGGTAACTTTCGGAAGAGGTTTATTCGTCGCGGTGGCAAGAACGGGAACCAATCGCGCAATGACTTCGCCGGACGGCGTCAATTGGACCGCGCGCAGCGCGGCGCAGGCGAACGAATGGTATGAAGTGTTTTATGGCAACGGCTTATTTATGGCCGCTTCATTCGATGGCGCCAATCGCATTATGACTTCCACGGACGGCGTCAACTGGACGTCCCGCGCGCAGGCCTTGAACAACCAATGGAAAGGAGTCGCTTTTGGTAACGATACCTGGGCGCTAGTTTCCATTGATGGTACGGGCGTGAACCGGGTGCAGTGGGCCAACTGGACCTATAACCGCTGATCGGTTGGCGCCGTCGCCTTCAGCTCAGGTTGCGCGTGAGTTCCAGGAGCCGATCCATTTGTTCCGTAGAACCGATGGAGATGCGCACATAGTCCGTGCAGGGCGGACTGGCGAAGTAGCGGATCAGCACGCTATTTTGCTTGAGGTAGCGGTAGTACAACTCCGCCGCGTTGCGCGCGTCCGCTGCGGATTCGCGCGCGCCGGCGGCTTCCAGCGCGCGCCGGGCGCCAGCGCCAACCGAATCCGGCGGGCGAGTCAGTATAAAATTCGCCTCGCCGGGAATCGTCTGAAAACCGAGCGCGTCGAGTTCGCGTTGCAGGCGCGCATTTTCCGCGCGCAGCGCTGCGACGCGGCGTTGCAGTTCGGCCTCGTCGTTTAAGGCGGCGAGCGCGGCCGCCTGCGCCAGTCGACTCACGTTATAGGAATCGCGCAGTTTATCCAGCTCGCGAATCAGATCCGGATGCGCCAGCAGCCAGCCGATGCGCTGGCCGGCCAGGCTGTAGGCCTTGCTGAAAGTGCCGGTTACCAGCAGACGCGGATAGTCCGCAGATCCGGCGACATCCGCCACGCTTTCGCCGCCAAAGGCGATGTAGGCCTCGTCGATCAGGGTGAGGCCCGGATTTTCGCGCGCAAACTCCAGGAGATCCGCGCGCGTCTCCGGCAGGCCCGTCGGCGCGCCCGGGTTTACGAGGATCGTGAGTTTCGCCGAACTCGCGGCCGCGAGCATCGCCGGCAGGTCGGCGCGCCAATCGGCGCGGACGCGAATCGGCACGGAGACTGCGCTCTGCATATTGGCCAGAATCGGATACAGGCTGTAGGTGGGGTCGGCGAAAACCAGGCGGTCGCCGGCGCCCAGGGTCGCGCGAAACAGGAGATTGAGCGCCTCATCCGAGCCGTTGGTGACGATGACATGGTCCGCGCTGCGCCCCGCACGCGCGGCGAGCGCGGCGCGCAATTGCAGCGAGCGCGGATCCGGGTACAGCTGGAGTCGATTGTCGTCCAGGGCCGCGAGCAAAGCCGCGCGCACGGCCGGCGACGCGGGAAAAGGGTTTTCGTTGCTGTTGAGCTTGATGACGCCGGGCTCGTTGATCTGGAGGCCGGGCGTGTAACTTTCCATCGCGCGGATGTGCGCGAGCACCAGCTCTGCGGGGGACATGCCGTCCACACCGGGCGATCAACGCAATTCGGCAAGCAAACTATCGGCGTGGTTGCGTTTGGCGGGATCGCTCAGGCGCGACCGGGCGAAGCGCAGGTCTTGTTCGGCGGCGGCGGACATGCCCAGGCTGACGAGCGCAAAGCCGCGATAATAGCGCGCGACGGTAAAGTCGGCGTTGCGTTCCGGATAGGACGCCAGAAACAAATTCCATCTGCGCACTGCGGTTTCGTATTCGCCCAGGTTCGTGCTGATTACGGCGATATTGTACAGCGCAGTGCGTTTTTGATCCAGCGTGGCCGAGTCGGCGCGGTAAACCGCTTCAAAAAGTTCGCGCGCCGCCGGTAACTCGCCGGCCAGGTGGCGCGCGACCGCGCGATCGAACTGGTATTGCACATTGGTCGGCTCGCCCTGAATCGCCGGCGCCGGGCGAGCCCCCGGCGCTTGTCGATTGGCAATCGCGGCCAGCCGCGCGACAAGCTGTTGCGCATTCAAGTAGCCGTCGATGCGATCCACCGCCTCGCCGCGCGCGTTCAAAAAGAGCAGCGTGGGATAGCCGTTGACGCTGTAGCGGCGCATGAGCTTCCGATCGTTTTCGCCGTTGATGCGCACATACACAAAACGCGCGACCGCGTGTTTTACTTCCGCGCGCGGATATACTTCGTTTTGCAGGCGGCGGCAGTAGCCGCACCAGGGCGCATAAACGTCGACAAAGACCAGCTTGCCCTGGGCGCTGGCGGCCGCAAGGGCGGCGGGCAGATCAGCGTAGGTCGGCGCGGCGGGCTGAGCCGGGAGGCCGGTCGCTGCAAGCAGCAGCAGGCCCGCTGCGAGGCCGGTGAGTTTTATTGCGCGCGTGCCGGTCATGAGTATCACCCTCGCTCTGTTAGAGCCCGGCCGATCGGCGCAGGCCAATCTTTTTTGGGGCGCGGCGGGGGAAAAATGGGGAGTCAGGGCGGGCCGGATTGCGTGCGGCGTTCAGCCTCATCAATCTCGGCGGTCTCGCGACCCTCGCGCAGGCAGGATTCTAAACTTTGGTCTGGTTGCCAGTATCCATCTACGGCAGTCGAATCCTGATTGGGGCGCGAGAACGTGAAGGTTTTCCACGGCGGTGCGCCGGGGACGCCGCCGCCTTCGCGAATCAGCCCGGTCAAACGATACGCTTCGTTCGACGAAAACACGAACGCATCGTCGCCGACTCTCTCTGCACGGATGGCAATCGTACGTCCCGCCAGCGTGTGAAATGTGGCTCTTTGATCCGCAATTGCAATCTGCACACAGCAAGTTGCTTCCAATGGCGCGCCGAGCAATCGTTCTAGTTCGACGGACCGCACAATTGACCAAATGCCAGATTGCGAGTCTCTTCTTTCGTCAGACATAGTCTTGTCTCCCGCCGCAGCATCGTTCTGCGGCTTACAAGCCGACTCGATCAAAAGCAATGGCGCCATGATGATCAGGAGCCTTAGTGAGTTCACGAAAGTTTTAGCGTACATACAATCCGTGCACTCGACCAAAATTGGTCAATCCGCCTCGTCGCGCGGCCGAAGAGGATGTGTGGTCCATATTGCGCCAATTTCCCTGGGAGTCTTTGACGATCAATAAGAAATGATTTGGGATTCCGTCCGCATCGGTATCTTGATAACTAAGGGCGACTCGTGCGTTCATCAAGGCGACACTCCTGACGACTTCCGGCAGCGGGACGGACGCATCGTCATCCACAATGAATCGGCTCATGCCCCATTCTTGCCGCCATTGAGACGATCCGGAGCCATAGTATGCGTCGCTCGAGACATTTGCCCGGCCAATGCGCCCCTTGCGAAGTTCGCCGTAGTAGAAATCGTCAAATCCCCCGTTGATGTTTCCGGTTGAGCGACCGTAAAGGTAGTAACTTATGACGTTACACAGTGGCGCATTATTTGTGTTTGCAAGTCTTCGCAGGGCCGTCGGCGTCGTTCCGTTATCTACAATGCGTTTTTTTATTGCGTTGAACCTGGCTTCATTGTCGTTAATCGTTTGAATTCTCTGTTTCAATTTTGATATCTCTGTGCGGAGGTTCTTTTTCTCTGCAGCCGTCGTTGCGTTCTTAAGCTGGCCCTCCAGCTTTTCCTGAACTGACGTAAGCTGATCGCGGAGTTTAACCATCTGCGGTTCAAATGTAAAGTTATCTGGTTTACCGGCTATGCGCGCATACACCTCTTCGAGCAAAGGAACGACGCCTTTGTTCGCATTCTGAGCGTACGAATCGGTATTGCTTATTCTTTCAATCTCTTCATAAGTTAGTTCCGAACCGAAAAGCCCCTTCGCGACAATCCAGGCATCGCCCAGGCTTTCCACTTTTACGGACCCAATTGGCGGCATCCGAAGGTCGGGAAGGTTAACTCCGATGTCGGAGAGCCCCGGCAAGCGGGACGCCCATCCGTATTTTTCCGCGCGGTACTTTTCGAAAAGCTGTCGATCGGCTGCGTTCATCTCCAGCGGATAGTTCGCAGACTTGCGCAAATCATTGGCCCACTGGCGCATTGCAGAAACGTCGATTCCCTGCATTTCCATATCGAGCAAAGTTTTCTCCGTCGTCAGGCGCGTCATTCCGTTGAAACGGGACTTAAAAGCGGCAATCTCGGTGGCTGTCGCCGGGCGCGTGTCGCGGCCTTCCTGGCCGGATTCCACTTTCCCGTCGCCTACGAAGGCGTCAAATCTGCGATTCACCTGTTCCAGTTCTGTTTCCCAGTGCAGGCCTTCGCCCTCAAAAACACCCTCGAAGAGATTGCCTGCCCGTTCGTGAAATTCGTCCGAGCTGAGGGTAGTAAAAGCCTGCGCGACAAGATCCAGCGGCTTCGTCAGCAGGTCCCATCCCCATTTTGCAAGACCGGCCATAGTATTGTACAGTAAGCCGCCGACTCCGCCAGGATCGGCGGCGTTGCTGTCGGCCGGGATTTCGCTGAGCGACTCAGTTTCTGATTTTTTACCAGCCTGTTTCATAAAATCCTGAATAGCCCGTTGGATGAGCCATTCAGTGTTTAAATTCTTAACCAGGGTTTCAGAACTCATGCCTTGAGATGCGCCGTACTCATCGTATTTCACGCTCAGCGCTGCAAGCTCGCCGTAGTCGCCAAACAGAGATGAAGCGGAGCTTATCGCCGCCCGGTCCGTCATGCGATACTCGACATTGCCCGAGTCTGGATTGCGCGTAACTCCGGCGCCCAGCAAACTCACACCCGCGCCGCCGATTTCCCAGGCCAGACTGGCGCCGCCCGAACCCATGCCGGCGCCCGCGCCCGAAACGATTCCGGCCGACCACTCGGTCAGACCGTTGCGGTACTCCTGCCACTCGTCCTGATTGGATGCGGCGGCGACGCGCCCTCTTACATAACTATTGGCGAGGCTGTTGACGTCCATCGCGCCGAGCATTGCTCCTTGTGCGGCGCCTGCGAGTCCGCCAGCGCCGGCCGCGCCCATGAAGGCTGCGCCGGCAACTTTGAAGTATCCACCGATGGTGTTCAGATCTTCCGACTGACGGAATTTCGCCTGATCCGCTTTGCCCGCCGCCTGATTCACCAGTTTTAATTGCGGAAAAAATCCGAGAAACGCGCCGCCCGGTCTGGCGCCCATGGAGCCCAATTCCCCAAAGCCGGGCGACATGGCGTCCATCCACATCTGATACGTTCCGTTCTTAACGGCGCTTTCCATCTGATCTTCGAAGTAGTGGTTGGCCGTGTCGGAGATTGCGCTGAATTCCGGAGTGTCGCCTTCTGCGCGGCCCACCCAGACGCCAAACTCGCCGATGTCCGCGACGGCCGTTGAACGTTTGCGGACTTCCGCACTGCCTTTGCCGGCGATGCGATTAAAGATGGCCTGTAGAGCGGTTGTCTGCACATGAAAATAAGCTTCCACCTCGACCTCGTCCTTTTCTTCCAGGAACTTTACGAGGTCCGGACCTTTCAGAAAATCGAGCCCGCCTGTCGACTGGCTCATCGCGGTCTCAATCGCCGCCTCCGTATCAAACCAGCGATATTTCTGTACAATTCCGGTAAAACCTGAAATCGTTCCGCCCTTAACATACGCGTCGCCAGCCTCAAAGAGGCCGGCGCTGAACGCGGCGGCGCGGGTGCTGCTTTCGACCGCCGCATTTTGGTTGTCGATTTGGATTTTGAAATCTTCTATTAGTCGTTTATACTGCTCGTACATTTGTACGTTGCGGTGCACGCGCATATTACGCTCATGCTCGCGCATGGTTTCGCGAAAATCGGCCGAAAGAGAGTCGATGTTGCTGAAATCCGTTTGGGAAAGCTGTGATACGGCCAGGGAGGCGTTAAAAGACTCGATACTGGCGTTGATCTTCTGGAAACGCTCTGTGTTAGAAGGTTCACTGAGCTTTAATTCGGCCAGCGCCTGGTTGACGGCCTCGATACGGTTCCGTTCCGGCATCGCAATCCCGGTGTTCGCTGAAAATTGCGCAATCTGGTTGTTAAAGTTGTCGATCGCTTCGCTCAGCGATTCCTCGATATTGGTTGCATTGGTTTTGTTGCGCAGATCAGTTTCCCACCTTTCTTTCTGTGTGAAGTGATCTTGAATTCGCGCGTCCCATTGACCGTTCGCGGCAGTCTGATCGGCGTCAAAGGTGCGCTCCCACTGCCGCCACCTGTCCAGATACTTGTTCTCCGCGTTGCTCCACGCTTTTTGCCCGCGTTGCAAAACCACGCTCATTTTCTTTTCCCAGGCGGCGTACCGATCATTTAACTCTTGTTCACGAAGATCCCATTCCTTTTGCTGAACTGCGACGCGCTGATCGAGTTCTACGGAGTAGATGTCACTCTGATTGCGAATGTAGTCTGCGCCGGTTACTGCGTAGCCGCCGTACTCGCGGCCGCCATTCGTGCGGTCTGTGGCCCTGTCAAAAAGCGAATTGTAGGTTTGATCCCGCTCGCGTAAAATAAAGCCGACGTCGCCCGTCGCTCCGGCGACGTTTGATCCCTCGGTCTGGTAGCGTAACGCCCTTGATTCGCGGAGCGAATCCCCGTGACTGACAGTCATTTGAAGGACCTTGCTCATATCGTAGACGCGATGTTCGGCCGCATTGTCAGCTTCCAGTTGCGCCCAGGCGACAAGGATGGCGCCGTTGTTTTGCAAGACTTTAATCTGGGTGTAATTGGCGCCGTAAACGCCGCCCGCAAGCGGTCCCGGTTGAGTGTACGTAATTGTGTTGGGATTGTAGCGACGACCAAACCCGTCCCGGAACTGAACATTGTCCTTATGCGCGGTCAAATCAAGAGCGTCCGCGTACTCGTCCGTCGTCAAACCGCTTGCGTTCCCGTTTTCAATAAGGTACTTCAGGTCATCGTCTGTCAAAAGATACAATTGTGCGGCCGTATCCGGCTCGCCGACTTCCGCGCCGTCGTCCGGTCGCATGACGCCAAACGCTTTCATTCGCGTTTTCAAAGTTGAAACGTCCGGATTGCGCGTGAAATAGTTGAGTTCCGCCTGTGCGTTTTCGTACTCATTTTGCGTTTTGATGATGGCGTCCATGCCGTTCATGTTTCCCGCAATCAATGACAGCGCCAGCATGACCATGGACATCATGGCAGCCATGGCGTACATCAGTTGCGCCGCAATTATCTGGGCGATCGCTTGTAGAGCGACCCCTGTCAGGACGAGCGCGGTCGCCAGCGGCGGCGGCGCCAGCGGAATAGTGAGTATGCCGGCCAGTAATCCAGCCGCCAGTGCATAGGCGACTGCAGCGCCCGCCGTCGCCGTGGCCGCCACAATGCTCTGGACCACGGTTGTCACCATCATCTGGATCATCATCAGGTCCTGGTTCATCAGGGCCATCAGGAAGCCGCTGTATGCCGCTGTGAATGCGCCATACTCGCCCAGCGAGCCGCCGGAACCCATCCATGCGATCACTGCGGCGCGATCCGCTTCCGGAATGCTTGCGGCCAGTCCGACTCCGATTATGGCCTGCATTTGCTGGCTCGGCGTGATGGCGAAAGCGCCCGTGCCCATCGCGGCGGAAAGCGCGGCATTGCCGTAAGTGGACGCCCAGGCGCCGC
>JAVHPJ010000239.1:0-78551 GCA_036170535.1 Leptospirales bacterium
CGGTCAACCCGTGCAGTGGATTGAAGACTTGCTTGAACCCGCGGGCGTTAGGCGAATTGCAATGTCCAGTTTTTCTGATATGCGCAAATAAAGCTGTCATTGCTACTGAAGTAAGTGTCGAGTAGCCACCACACTTTCCACTAACCCCGTTTTCTCTTTCTGGAATCTCGCCCGGCTTTCCTGAGTCGCTTGCGAAAACCCATTGCGGAACGGGGCGTTCGGCGGGCCGCTGCACTCTTATGATGTCCGATCTTCGAGTAAATCAGCGTTTCGTCCGCAGAGGGCAGGATTTGTATCTTGCCACCTGCATCGTATCGCTCTCGTGCTACTGAGTTATCTTAGTCGTCGTGGAACACGTTCGGCGGCGCGGCGCCGCCAGCGTTTTTTTGAGCGCGGAAGCGGCGGATAGCGCGACCCAATTCGGCCAAAATCCGCACCCAATCGCCGCCGACTGGTGTTATGCGGCGCAGGGCGGGCGGGGCGGAAGCTGAGCGCCCTGCTTGCAGCCGGACGCCCGTCCGCGGCCTTGCCACGAAAATGAAATATAAAAATCGACCCAAGCACTCAAAAAATGATTGCAGGTTCCCGCGCCGGTCCCCGGCTGCGGGCAGCGAGGACTAAGTAGTATGCAGCGCAAGTTTGCAATTCGTGCCAATCTGTATCGAATACTGGTGATGAGCCTGGCGGCGCTCGGGACCGGCGCGTGTTTTGGTTCTATGTACACACAAAACAATCCTGGCGCTGGTAGAATTGACGGAGTCGCGTACAGTCTGCCGATGCGGGAATACTACGGGGTTGTAAGGGCGGAACTCAAAGCGTGCGGAGCCGAAGCGCGGATTGAGTATTCGGCGGAATTAGAAACGCTGGATCTGCCGGATCCGAATGCGCGCTTTTCCGTTTCCTACGATGACGTAGCTATCCTCGACCGCCATCAGGTTAACCTGCGCATGGGTTTTTTTGAGAATGGCGCCTTGCGCACCTTGAATGCAACCGCGGAGGATCGGACTGCGGAGATTCTTGGATATGCATTAAAGACGACAGTAACGATCGCGGCGTTGGCTGCGGGGATACCGCCCGGCGTTGTCGCTTTTACGCCGCCGCGGATCGTGACACCACCGGAGGCTTGCACGGAAGATGCGAAGAAGGCGGTTGATGCTTATGAAGTAATTCTTAGTGAAGCAAAAACGATACTCGCTACCATTAACCGGGGACGTATGAACCTTTTTATGGAAAAGGATCCGGCGGCTCGCGAACAATTGGTGAAAGAGATCTCCGCCGCTGAAGCGATTTACGGGAGAACAGAGGCGAAACGTAAGCTACTGTTAGAGACTCAGCTCCAGTTTATTGTGCGCGTGCAGCTTGAGCCGGGCAACATTGCGTTCGATCAACGCCATATTCCGAGTCAGTTGATAGAAAAGAACGATGATAAATCTCGTGCCGGGTACTATTCTCTGGTAGCGTCTCCGGAATTTAAACCAGCGTTAGCACTATGGCTTAAAAACCCTGCGGCACCAGCTGCAAGGCCGCCGGGCTTTGGTTTTGCGGTGCACCTGGGCCAGAAAAGCTGCTGGGGTGGCGAAGGTGTTGGATGGGGCAAGACGACTCCGGCCAATACGTGCATTGCCTCCGAGTCGACTGAAAATGCGTTGGCAACTCCTGCAGAAGGCTTTTATGTTCGCCAGCCCGCCACTGGCGTCGCTGTGCTCTGGAAAGACGTCGTCAATACCAACTCTACGACGACTCGCACACTCTTGAAGCGCGAGCGCATGCTGGTTCCCCAGGCGGGCAGTCTTGTGTTTCTCCCGCTCCAGACAGCGATTTTTGACAGCGATATATTATCTTTCGAGTTAAACTCGGCTGGCGGGCTGGTGAAGTTCGAATATTCGAGCGCGTCAGCGGCGGAAGAAGCGGCGGAATTTTTGTCGGAGTCAGCCGCCGCGTATGCGGAATACGAACAAGCGCGCCGGGAAGCGCGCCGTTCCGCCAACGATGAACGGCTGGATCAACTGGAAAGCGATATCGATCGGGTGGAACGACTGCGGAGCGAACTGCGGCGAGCGGGTGTCGAGTAGCGGCGCGATGCGCGGCCCCTGTTCGAGCCGGGGGCGACTACGGTGGAAACGCTGTAGTCGCCCTACACAGCGCGCCGGTCCCGATTATAGCCGCGCCATTGCCAGCGCCGACGTTCTATTCCAGTCCCGGCCAGCCTTTGAGATATTCTTCAAAGCCAATTCCGCCGGGCCGAGCGCTGCCTATTTCCCGACCAACACGGCCCGAGGTCTGTAACTCGTTCAGCTCATCCTCCAGTATCACACGCAGTTTCTTGCCAGTGTTTTCCGCCAGGAACTTAAAGATAGCCTGCATCCGCGGAATGTCTTCGGAGAGCTTTTCGCGGTCTTCGAGATAAAAATGCTGGATGCGGCCTTTCGCACGGTACGGAATACCAAGGCGAATGCGATCGAGGGTTTCCGTGCAGACGAGGAAAGCAGCCGCATCGCGACCTTCTTGCGTCGTGTGTAGATTTTCTGGCCGGGCAGCTTCGTCGAAATATTGCAGGTAATCGTCGAACGTGACATCTTCAATCGCATCGTTTCCAATCCATAGCCAGCCGGGGTCTTTGTCCGCTAAATCCTCGAATTCACTATCCAGCAGGATTTCGAGGTTCGCGGAGAAATTGGTCGCAAAAAACTTGAGTAGGGATCGCACAAACGTGGAATCGTTCCAGAGTCGAGGATTGTCTGGTCCGCCGATATGGAACAAAAAGGGGATACTGTCGGCCCCGCGTACCGGTTTGCCTAACCAAATAAATTGCCTGGACCCTCGACAGACCAACTGTGCCGTATTGCTCACTGCATGTACCTCACCCAGTCCATCAATCTACCATGTAGCAGCAGGCGGCCGCTTTCATCCCATATTTGAATCGTGACCCCTGCGTATCTGCCCATATCTGCATCGACCGAAGTACGACTGCCGACAAAACTGCGCATCCACTGTTCAATGTCGACGCCCTTGGGCACTTGCAGAATGACATCTCCCGAATAGTTTACTTGCAAAGCCCCTTTCTTCAACTGACGCTTAAATGCGTCAATGCCTCCGCTAATTGCCTTCACTTCCCGCCGGAGAAGGACATTCTGAGTTCTATCCAGGAACTCTATATCGGGTGTCACCAGCTCGCCAGTTTGCACCAACCTTGCCCGCGTCCCGGGAGGACCATTCAGAGCGCGTTCCGCAGTCACCCTTGTCAGATTTGGGTGTTCGCGCATCAAGAGGCCGGCCATGTGGCGATCGACGAGCCGAATTTGGTCCAGGCGCCGCACTACATAGAATTCCTGCAATCGCAGCGCTACCTGTCTGGCGCGCGCTGCCTGCGCGCTCCGCCGAAAGACCGCTCCGCCCACGCGAATTCCAAAGCCGATCCCGCGAAAAATTATCGGGCCCGCCAGCGCCTCCGCGACGAACTGGATCAGTTCGCCCACGGCGCGATAGTTCTTCATCGTAACCAGAAACCCGGCCTGAAACGCCGCCGGTTTATCGGAGAGAAACGCTATCAGCGGGGCGGCCGCCTCCGCTTTGCGTTGCCGAATGTCCTCCTGTACTTCGCGATAGTCTTCGCCTGTGGGACCATCCAACGATGGCAGAAAGGCCTCGGATAGTGATGAAATCGTACGCAAAAGATCAAAGGTATCAAAGAAAGCGCTGACGATTCCGTTCCAGATTTCGCGGGTGGCGTCTACGGCTTGGACCCCTTCCTCGAAGACGGTGAAATCCTGCGCGCTCAGTTTCTCGCGCAGGCGCGCGGTAGTCGGTCGAGCGAGTACACCGGCCGGGCCGCTGCGCGCAGATTCTAAGACGTATTCCTGATATGCTTCATCGTATTGCTGAAGAATTTCCGAAAGCTCATCGGTTTCCTCCCGCTGTGCCACGCCCTGGATCGCCTGCCGTTGTACAACCGGAGCCGCAAGCTGTGCAAAGTTCACGCCGCGCTTCGCTTGGTCCTTGTGATCCTCTTTCTCCAGCCATTCGATGTATTCCAGATCGCGCGTTTGCTGGAGTCCCGGATGTTCTTTACGCTCCTCATAGCGCGGCATGTAATCTTTGCGGTGACGCTGCAGCATAAAGGCGCTCCTCACCTAAAAGCCTTGCCGTCTTTTGCGTACAATTTTCTTGAGAACTCGCCGGTTAATGGCGCGCCCGGGCGCTGCTCCGTTCTGGAATCCATGAGTATGAATTTTAATTCCGAATCCGACATGGTTTGATCAGGACCGTGCTCGCTTATCGGTCCATAAAAAATGGATCGGATCCCTGTTTTTTGGATGAATTTCGAATAAATGTGAATTTGTGCGCACACAGTTCAGAGTTACCCTGCTGTGACGCTGTTCCGGCCGTGCATTTTTTCCCTTTGCCTCCCCGCTAACCCCGCTTCCTCTTTCTGGAAACTCCCCCGGCTTTCCGGGGCCGCCTTCGAAAACCCATTGCGGCCCGGCGCATTCGGCCGGCCGCTGCACTCTCAAATTCTGGCGTAAAATACCAGTAAATGGAGTATTTCATGAAGTCTTTCTTACGCAGGTCCGCGGCTTTGTTCGGCGGCGGACTCTTTCTGATCGGTACTGCGCTTTCTGCAGATCCCTGGATCCTCGACCTGAACCAGGCGGGCGATTCGACGGCGCAGCAGATTCATCTTACGCAACTGTATTCTGGAGCAGGCGGCCGCGGCGGCCTGCAGGATACGGTAAATGTCGTCTACAAAGAGTTCGATTCCACCAATAACAAGTCATGGACCTTCCAGAATCAAGGCGGCTGGAAATATAATGGCATCTTCAGCAAGACGCCCGGCGCCATCTCGGCCGCGCTGAGTCAGTATTCCCAGGAATCCGGCGGTCAAACGCCGACGGTTGTCGCCGGCAGCGAAATTCCGAATCTCTTCCTTGCCTGCATCGCCTCGAACAATTGCGGCGCGGCGGCCTGGGCGGCCTTTGGCGCAGCGCCGTACGCGATCAACTCGCTGTTTGTCGAGTTTCGCACGCTGGATATGAATATAGCCCATACCGGTAACTACGTTTTCGCCGCCTTTGCGAACAGTGGGAACGCGCAGTACGCGCGCGTGCTGGTGCACAATACCTGGGACGGCGGTTGGAAGGAGTTCGGCGGCCTGATTTTCGCGGGCTCGTGGATCAGCGAGATCGCCCTGGATTCACGTTCGTTTGAGGGCGCATTGAACGGAGACGGATTGACGATCGCCACCGCCAGCATGGACGCCGGCCTGCGCGCGTTTCGCGCAAAGATCTCGGGCGGCTCGGTCACGTGGACGCAGCTTGGGCCCACGCTTGATATCAAGGCGCTCCGCGTCGATCTCAGCGTGGACCATGAAGCGGACGAAGTTTACGCCCTGGTTCAAACCAACGAGAATTTTCAAACGAGCAATGCAGTGTATCGACTGAACGCCGCTCATACAAAATGGGAAGAATTAGGCAAGTTGTACTTTCTGCAATGCCGCGGCATGGATTTTAATACGAAGGCCGGCGCGCCGATGATCGCCTGCGTCGCGCAGAAACAGGGCCCGCAAAACGATGAAGATCATATGCTTGCGCTGCAGTACGACGCGCTACAGGACAACTGGGACAGTCTCGGCGGTCCGCCTGTGTTTTCGTATCAGGCTGTGTTCTATTCCGAGTCGGACCTGATCTACAATCGTTTTGCAAACGGGTTGTATCTGGCGTATCGCGGCGAAGAGAAAGGCCGACTCGTTGTGGCGCATCGGTTTAACCTGTAAGCGGAACTCATTGTAACGGCGCGCCAGCGGCCGGCGGCATCGATTTTTCGAAATCCGGCCGTGCTGCTGGTGGCGCCGGCTCTGGTCGGCGCGGGCCTGTGGGCTTTTGGTTTCAAATACGCGGGCGAGTGACGTCGTTTCGGTCTACTCGCCCACCTGCCTGGCATGATCCGCGTAACTCGGACCGGCGTAAGGCGTGTAGACGTCGTGCGGAAAGGCTGGCGTTAAAAACAAGGTGCGTAGGGTCACAAACGCGCTGAGCAGAGTCAACACAGTGAACGCCGGCCACGTCTTTGCGGATTCGTCCGCGCCGCGGAGCAGAATCAGGAGCGCCGCCGAAATCGTAAACATGCGCGCGACGTTGTCAAACACGCTCCAGAAATAATAATAATCGGCGATGATGACGCTCGCGAGCGCGAAACACAAGGCGAGCCGGAGCGGCAAAAACTTTCGCACGGCGCCGCTGAGAGTCGCATAAAGCGCAGCGACAAAATACAATAGCAAAAGACCTTTCGCCGAACCCTTAACGAGTGCGATCAACGCGCCGCCGGAGGGCGCGCGCAGAAATTCGACGAGCAGTCCGCCGATTTCGCCAACTGCGCCGCGCATGCCGTCAAAGGGTTCCAGAAAGATCGCCAGATGTCCGGCGGGCACCATGCCGTGCACGGTGCGCAGATAAATCTGCCAGAGTGCGGCGGGCAAAAGGACCGAGCCGACAAAAACAGCGGCCGGCAGGCGCCAGGCGAA
Organism: Leptospirales bacterium; assembly: GCA_036170535.1. Taxonomy (GTDB): domain Bacteria; phylum Spirochaetota; class Leptospiria; order Leptospirales; family Leptonemataceae; genus SSF53. Next base: position 6,518 of record JAVHPJ010000239.1, read on the forward strand.
AAGGGTCGCGAGACCCAGGGGGAACAAGAAAAACAGGGCCGACTCTTTGCTCAGAATCGCCAGCGAAAAGGCGCCGTAGGCGACGAGCGCGAGGCGCCATTTAAATTTCGGAAGTTCTCGATCGAGCGGCCAGCCAAAGGCGCGCTGAAAATATGTAAAGCCGATCAGCACAAACGCAAGCATGATGCTGTCGCTGACCGTAAGCAAAAATGACAAGAGGGCGAACGGGGATATAATAAAGAAAATCGCCAGATAACGTCGCTCCGCCGGCAGCAGGCTGAGCAAACAAATCAGCGCCACGCCGGACAGCGCCAGCTGTACGCCGATCAGTCCAATTGCCGTAGCCCAGTGGCCCAGCTCCGGATGTATAGAGCCGAGCAGAGCGAAGGGCGCCACGATCAGCGGATAGCCGACGCGCGGCGCGCGATAGGCGCGACTGAAGCCCTGCGGCCACACATCCGGCATAAACAGGGTGCGCGCGTAATAATAAAAAATCTGACCATCGTAGCCGTTGCCGCCGTAGGCTTCGGAACCGGTCAGCCGCACTGCGCCGTGCGGAGTGTAGCCGGCGTTTTGCTCTACATAATATTCACCAAAGCGAATCAGCGCGGTCGGACTAAACTCGTAACGCGCCATAATGCCGAGGGCGTTGACTCCGTAAAATAGCGCCCCGACGATAAGCCAGCGGCGCACGCTCCACGAGTTCAGCGTCGCCTGCAGCACAATCAGGCCTTCTTCGACTCGATTCCAGAAGGCGCGCATCATCAAACCGCCAGGCCGCGTCGTTCGCCCTTGGTGGACAGCAGGTAAAGCCCGAACTTCATCGCCTGCTTCAGAACGTTGCGATTAAACGAGGAATTAGAAAATACGTATTTGATCGGGTTTTCCGCGACGCGCAGACCCGCGCGATACGAGATCGCCAGCGCTTCCATGTGAAAATCAAAGGCCTTTGACTTGAGCTCCGCCGCCGCAATCGCCTCCGCCGCCGCGCGCGAATAGCGGCGAAACCCGCTGGTGCAATCGCGGATGCCGGGGCCCGGAATATCCAGCCAGGATTTTGCCAGGGCGTAATTCACAACCCGCGCGGCCGCCCAGGAGACCACCTTGCGATAAGCCGGAACATTTTGGACCTCCGCGCGCTGACCGATGACCACGTCGATATTCGGGTCGAACTCAAAAAAACCCGGCAGGGCGTCCGGATCGTGCGAAAGCCCGGCGTCCATGGTGACAAACCAGCGATAGCCCTGGCTCACGCCCCAGCGCAGCCCATCCTGCAAGCCGCGCGGAATGTGGGTGGATTTTGCATGCGTGATGATATTGAGCCGGTTGGGATGTTTGCCGGCCGCGCAATCGGCGGCGATGGCGCGCAGAATCTCAGGGGTGCGGTCGCGGCTGCCATCGTCGGTCACGCTCACGTCCGCGTACGCCAGGCTGCGCGTCACCACCTCGGCGATGGAGTCCGCTTCGTTGTAGGCGGGGATAATGACCAGACGTTCTTGCATGACCCGGGCAGGGCGCCCCGCTGGTAATCAGAACGCCAGTTTTTTTCCGCGCAGGCCCGTCCTCGATTTCCACAGAAACAATTGATTGCAGAATCCCGGGCGCCGGAGGCTCCCTGCTGATTAAAGCCGCGCGTTTTCCCCGGAACAGCGCGTCGGTCGCCGGAGTCAATGCGCGCATGTTATCCATGACGGTCCTCTTTGGAATCTACGCCGATCGGATGTATCGGATTTCGATTCATCCCGAGGAGCGCGCCGACTTTCCGCGTCCCGACTACATCGATCCTGCATTGCGTTTCGAGAAGATCGCAATCCACCGCGACGGTCAGGGCATGTTGCGCGGCCGGCGCAAGAGCATGCGTTTCCTGTATGATCCGCCGACCGGCGCAATTTCCCTGTTAAGCGGCAAAGCCGAGGTGCTCGCGGGGAACGTTCAGACCGGGCGCTTTAATCCGGCCGGATTGTCCGTCCGCCTGGAAGCCAATGACACGATTTACGGATTTGGCGCCGCCACCGGTCGGCCCACGCGCAACGATCAGAGCTTTCGCCTGCTCAACCTGGACACGCTCTTTTACAGCATCCCGGGCGCGTCGTATTCCACCTTCCCGTTTTTTATCATCCGGCGCGCCAGCGGCGTGTGCACGGGCGTCTTTGTCGCATTCGCCGGCCCCGGTCGCGTGCGCACCCTGAATGCGCCCTCCGACCCGGAAGGCCCGGCTGTCCGCATGACTCCGGAAGACGAAACGCGGCCCGTGGGTTTTGATTTTTTTGTCTTCGAAGGTACGCTGCCGGAGATTTTGAATCGCTACACGGAACTGACCGGTCGGCCCTTTTTGCCGCCGGCCTGGGCGCTGGGGTTTCATCAGTCGCGCTGGTCGTATCGTTCAGAGCAGGAAGTGCTCGCGCTCGCGCAGCGCTTTCGCGCGGAAGACGTGCCCTGCGACGCGATCCATCTCGATATCCACTATATGGACGGCTACAAGGTCTTCACCTGGGACCCGGCGAAATTTGCGGATCCTTCCGGCATGCACAAACAACTGGGCGAGCTCGGCGTGCGCACGGTGGCGATTGTAGATCCGGGCGTTGCGGTACAGGAAAACTACGCCGTCTATCAGGCCGGCCTCAAGCACGATGCGTATTGCAAGACGGCCGCCGGCGCGCCTTTTGTGGGCAAGGTCTGGCCGGGCCGCACGACCTTTCCGGATTTTACGCGCGCCGATGTGCGCGATTGGTGGGCGCGCGAACACGAGCCGTTGTTTCGCGCCGGCGTCTCCGGAATCTGGAACGACATGAACGACCCGACGCTCTGGATGGGCAAACGTTACGATCCTCTGCAAGAAGACGTCTTGCACGCCGACGGACCGCACAGCGAGTTTCGCAATCTCTATGCTAACCTGGAGGCGCAGGCGGCCAACGAGGCCTTTCGCAAACATTCAAAGCTGCGTCCCTTTGTGCTGACGCGTTCGGCATTTTCCGGAATTCAAAAATACGCGGCCGTGTGGACCGGCGACAATCACTCCAGTTGGGCGCACCTCCGCGAAAATCTGAACATGGTGCTGAACCTCGGCCTCAGCGGCGTCGCGATGAGCGGCGCCGACGTGGGCGGCTTTGCGGGCGGGCATCCGTTTAACGGCGTGCTGAAAGTCGTAAAGTTGCTGAAGAATCGCGAACTCTTTACGCGCTGGGTGGAACTGGGCTCGCTCATGCCCTTTTTTCGCGCGCACACCACGCTTTATTCCTATGCCCAGGAGCCGTGGAGCTTTGGCGAAGAAGCGCTGGCGATTGCGCGCAAGCATATTCGCCGCCGCTATCGACTGCTGCCGTACATTTACAATCTGGCCTGGGAAAGTCATCTGACCGGCGCGCCCATGGTGCGGCCGGTATTCTATGAGTTCCCGGAGTTTCAAAGCGCCCAGCAGCATACGCAGTTTATGCTCGGTCCCGACCTGCTGGCGGCGCCGGTTCTGGAAAAAGGCGCAAGCGCCCGCCGCGTCGATTTGCCGCCCGGGGAATGGTACGAATATGAGTCCGGTCGCAAATTCACCGGCGGCGCGCAGTACACGCTCGATGTTTCGCCTGGCTATTACCCGCTGTTTGTGCGCGCAGGGGCCATATTGCCCTGCTCGGCCGGCGGGAAAAACGCGGAAGAGGCGCTGTTCTCCGGCCTCGCCCTCGAGCTTTATCCCGCAAAAACGATGCGCGGCCGCGTGCGTCTGGATGATCTCACATCGCCGGGCGCAATGGCCGGCGATTTTTATGATCTGCAGCTTTCGGGCGAGCTGGAACGAAGCGGTAACATTCAGCTCAAGTTTACCACGCTCAAGAAAAAGTTTGTTCCGCCGTTCTCAACTATCACGGTGCGTCTGCCCCCGACGTATCGGGTGATGCAATTTAAAGGCAAAAGTCTCGACGGCGCAGCAACCGATCTGATGCGCGAAGATCGCGTGCAGAGCGTCTACAGTTTTGAATTGCCGCTGAACGCCGCCGAAGCTGAGTTTGAGTACCGCGCAACCTGGAGTCTTTAATCCGCTCCCGGTCGCGCGCGCCTTGTGCGGCGCCGCCCGCGCCCGGCGCCGGTCTATATCTTGTAGCTGGAACGCACCAGTCCGTAAAACCAGCTTTCCGGCAGACGCCGGCGCAGCCAGAGCAGCAGCGGGGCCGGGTCGCCTACGGGATAACGCAGCTTCGCTTTGCCATCGGAGGCGGCTTTCAGAATGGTTTGCGCCACTTTTTCCGGAGCTTCGCCTTTTGCGCCGGCCTCGGCGGCAACGGCTTCGCAGCGTTGAATAAAGGCGTCGTACTCCTGCGTGTTTTCCGGTTTTACGAACTTCCGGCTGCGGCCATAAAAGTCGGTCTTAATGGCGCCAGGTTCGATCAGTTTCAAGCGGATGTTAAATTGCTTGAGTTCGTATTGCAGGGATTCGCTGAAGCCCTCGACCGCCCATTTGGTGGCATGGTAAATGCTGAACAAGGGAAAGGTGATGCGGCCGCCCATCGACGAAACCTGTATGATCACCCCGCGCTTTGTTTCGCGCATTGCGGCGATCGCCTCGCGCGTCACGCGCATTAAGCCAAAGACGTTCGAATTAAACTGATCCTGAATCACCGCATCGCTCATCGCCTCAAAGGCGCCGTCGACAGCGTAACCGGCGTTGTTCACAACGACCTCAATCGGCCCCAGATCCCGTCGCGCCGCTTCAAATGCCGCCTTTACGCTCGATTCGCTGGTAACGTCGAGGGCGTAGAGCTTTACGCCCGGCAACTGGCCGAGCTCGGTTTCTTTTTCGGGTTTGCGCAGGGTCGCCGCGACAAGCCAGCCCGCTGCGGAAAAGGCCCGCGCGGCGGCTTTGCCTATCCCGCTTGAAGCGCCGGTAATCAACACTGTCTTTGTCATAAAATGAACCTCCGTTCATTATTAATTCAAAATGAGTCCAAAAAAAACGCCGCCGGGCGTTATGCGCGAATGCCGGCCAGGGCCATGGCGAAACACTCATCGAGGGTTGTGCGCGAGGGTTTCTCTTTGCGATCGAGATGATATTTCACGATCTCGTTGGCCGCGCCCATCAGTGCCGAAATCAGAATATCCGGCGCGGTTTTGCGAACCAGTCCGGCCGCCTGGCCCGCATGCAGTAAGTCGCCCAGGGGCGCGAGCAGTTGCTCGGATTTTTTACGCACCGCCGCTGTAAGGTAGGGCGAGCGCACGTATTGTTCGAGAAACATCATGCGCTCCGGATCCGCAAGACTGAGCTCCACGTAGCTCCGCCAGAGGCTCTCGAAGTTGCTCAGAAAATCGGCGTCCGGCCGATAGGCCGTCATCATCGCCCGGGTCTTCGCCTGTTTCAGATGCAGGTACAATTGATTGATCAAGGCGCTTTTGTTCTTGAAGTAGATGTAAACCGTGCCTGTGGCGATGCCGGCCTGTTTCGCCACATCGGCCATGGTCAGCCCTGCGTACCCGGTCCGTAGGGCGACCTTCAGCGCCGCCGTATAGATCAGTTCGACCTTGCCTTCATCGCGCTGGCGCGGCACAAACCAATAAATGAATATGTATTCAGTTATGACCAGCAATTTTTTGCAACCCGCGTCGGCTGGCGGATCAAATTTTCGCGCCTTCAAATTACGCGCTGCGGGATTTGCGGATTTCTGCGATCAGCTCGCTGATCTGGCGCACGCGGTGCAAGGCGCGTAATGAAAAGGCGGGATAGCGACGTGAAACGTCGCGAAAGAGGATTTGGACCTGGTTCAAGGCGCCAATGTAGTCGCGCACCCAGGCGCCCTTAAAGCGATTCCGTTTTGAATCGAACTTATAAACCGTCTCCCGCAGCGCCGCTTCCGCGCGCGCGAAGTAACCGGAGGCCTGGTCGATGGGATGGGCCAGTTGGTTTAAAATTTCGTCGTCGCTTTCGTATCGCGGCGCACGCCTGGGCCGTTCCACCGTCCGCGGTTCGTAGAGGCTTTCCTCCGGCTCAAAGGCGGTGGTCCCGCCAAAGCCGCCGCGCGGCGCATCGTCTACAAACATGCGACCGGCCGCGTTGATCCAGACGTCTTTGAGATACTCCTGGCGATTCTCAAAGACCTCTTCAAATACCTGGCGGCCAAACTCGCGTCCGCGCTGATAATCGCGCTGGTAGTCGCCGAGGCCCGCGCCGCGTTCGGCCGGGGAAGGGCCGCGCGGGCCGGCGGGCGGTCGCGGCGGCGGTTGGGGCACGCCCTGCTTGAAGGCCTGGTAAGCCTCGATCAGCAGCCGCGCTTCCGCCGAATCCTTATCCGACCGCGCGTTCGTGTCGGGGTGCAGCGCCTTGATCCGGGCGCGAAAGGACCGTTTGACCGTCTCGGCTGACTCGCCGGGGCGGACGCCCAGCAGGCGACAGTATTCGTCAAACTTCTCCATCATCGGTCCGGCGGTCTTCTTTAGCTTCGAACAGCCGCTCCGCGGTTTTCAGCATCCGGACGAAGAAAAGCGCAGCAAATATCAGGAAAAGTGCGGCGCAGACAAGAGCCGCATAGATGCGGTCGCCCAGCCACAGCTCCGCCGCGCGAAAGGCGGCATAAATCAGAAAAATCAGGGTCGCAGCGACCATCGTCAGCGCTGCGAAAAACCACAGGATCGTAAGTCCGGCGAGGCCGGTTCGATAACGCAGCTCCGCGCGGATGTACTCCCGCAGCGCCTCCAGAAAACGAAAGGGGCGCAGGAGGAGCTTGATCAACGCGTCGAATATCGGATAATACTCGGAGCGCGCGCGACCGTCCGCCGCCGACCCGGACGGGTCGGCTGATTTACGCGTGCGCTGCGCAGAGGCCTTGCGGGAAGGACGCTCCGCGCTGCGTTTGTTCCGGGTGCGCGCCAGGGTCGGACCTTATTTCCCGCGCATCAGCAGACCCAGAATCACGCCCAGGCCCAAACCGGCGCCGGCTGCAATCAGGGCCGCGCGTTGCGGATTTTCTTTGCAATATTCGGCCATCGCGTCGATGATTTCGCCCGCATCTTCGCGATAACGCGCAGTGCGGTCGCTCAGCTCGCGCAGGGTCGCGGAAGCGCGGCTTTGCAATTCATGGGCGTCCTGCTTGAGCACGTGCAGGCTTTCTTTCAATTTTGTCATTGATTCGCGTTCGGAAACTTCTTCTGCGGACATGGCTGCCTCCGGCGAAGGTCGGTCGTTTGTGCGCCGCCGTTCGCCCTGTATTCTTAAACTCTGCTCAGCGATGATCTTCTACGCCTCGATCGCTTTCTTCAAAAAACTTCACGATTTGCGCCGTCTCCGGCGTGTGCGGGCCCGACTCTTTAAGCGCGGCCACGCCTTTGCCCATATTGTGCCCGGAGTGATAAATAATCTTATACGCCTGCTTGATCGCCGCTCGCTGCTCAGGAGTAAATCCGCCCCGACGTAATCCGACCACATTTAATCCGATTACGCTGGCCGGATTGCCGTCCGTAGTTGCAAAGGGCGGACAGTCCTTTACGATCTTCGAGCAACCGCTGACCATTGCGTAGTCGCCAATGCGGCAGAACTGATGCACCGCGACCAGGCCGGAAACAAATGCATTATTGCCAAGCGTTACATGTCCGGCAAGGATCGCGCCCTGGGTGACGATGTTCTTATTGCCAACGACTGAATCATGGCCGACGTGGGTGCTGCCCATGAAATAGTTGCCGTCGCCAATCCGCGTTGCGTGATCCTGTTTTGCAGAACCATGCATGTTGGTAAGCTCGCGAAAGATGTTGTTATCGCCAATGATCATGAAGCGCCGTGAACCGGGCGTAAAGCTCAGATCCTGCGGCTCGCCGTTTATGATGGAAAGCGAGTAGAATCGATTGTTCTTGCCAATCACCGCGTCGGCGTAAATGCGCACGTGGCTGTCTACAATGCAGTCCGCGCCGATCTGCACGTTTGCGCCGATGATTGCGTGGGCGCCAACTTCTACGGAACTGTCCAGCTCCGCCGTGGGGTCGATAATTGCGGTCGGGTGAATTTTCATGCCGAGTCGATTTCCTGTCGTCGGTATTGCCGGCTCCGGCGGGCGATTCAATCCAAAAACCCGGCGGCCGGCGGACAGGCGCCGCGCGGCCGTCCCCTGCGACCCGCCGGGGCGCTCCGCGTTCATTTTGGTTGCGCTATGATGCGCTGCACAAATGCTGGCGTACGGGCCTCGCTGGGCCCGGTTCTTACCTATGAATCTGCTCGAACGCGTTCTCCTTTTGATTTCACGGGGGCTGGAAGGCCTGATGGACGCTTACGTCCTGCACCGCTTGCGCCCGGGCCGGCTGCGGTTCCGCTGGCTGGGGCTGGGCGTCATTGGTCTTGCGCTCGCAATCGCACCCGCCTGGACGATCGTCCAGCGCGCGCCGGCGCCGGCGGCGCCCCGGACGGATCCGGTCGTGCAGGCTTTTCGCGCCGCCGCCCCGGAGCGACTCACGTTTGCGGGCGAGCAGGCGATCTTTCGCTGTCGCGGGGGCGAATCACCGGCGCGCATCGCGCAAACGGTCTACGACTACAGCGCGATCTTTGAAACGGACGAGCTGGCCGAACGGCTGCGCTCGGAGAATCGCAACGCTTTCAGCGGCGAACGTTGTGCAAAAGACGCCGCGCTGGTCGTGCCGGAGCCGCTGCTTGAGCCGCTGCGCAACGAACCCTTGCGCCATGCCGCCGACACGCCCATTCGCGCGATGTACCTGCGCGGCGATAACACCAAGCCCTCGCGCGTCGCCGCGGAAATCGCACGCATGAAGGCGATTGATGCCAATGGTCTCGTCTTCGACGTAAAAGACATCATCGGCGTCGTGAATTACCGGTCCAGCGTGCCGGCCGTGGAAGAGTACCGGCGTCATGCGCCGCCGATTCGTAATCTGGCCAAAACCATTCGTTATCTGCACGACAACGGCATCTTCATCATCGCGCGCACCGCGTTGTTCCAGGACGAGAACCTGGCGATCCGGCGCCCGGATCTGGCGATTCGCGATACAAAATCCGCTTCCGGAACGCTGCTCGTAAAAGGCAAGCCCCTGTGGGTGGATCCGGGCAAGCCGGAGGTGCGCTCGTATAATCTACAGATTGTGCAAGAACTGGTGCAACTGGGCGTGGATGAAATTCAATTTGATTACGTGCGCTATCCCGCGGAGGGCGATTTGTCCGGCGCAGTGTATCACGACGTCCGCAATCCGCTCGATAAGACCGCCCATCTCGAGAACTTCCTGTCGACGGCTTACCTGCTCACGCGCGGTTCGGATGTTTACACTTCTATTGATATTTTTGGCATAGTAGCCTGGGGCGAGGAGCCGGACCTGCGCACTACCGGTCAGCGCATAGAGCGCCTGTCGAAGTGGGTCGACATTATTTCGCCCATGCTGTACCCTTCCCATTTTGCGCCTGGCTGGGGCGGCATCCGGAATCCGGCCGACGAACCTTACCGCATGTACGAAGACGGCGTAACGCGCTTTCTTGAAAATTCACGCAAAGGCGTTGTCATTCGGCCCTGGCTGCAGGCGTTCCGTTGGCGCGTCAGCAACTACAACGAAGACTACATACGTCGCCAGATTGCGGGCAGCGACGCTGCGGGCGGCATCGGCTGGATGATGTGGAATGCGGGCAACGACTATGATCTGGTTTACAGCGCACTGCGCGGCGCCCGACTGTCCCGTGAGGACGAAAGCGAAGAACGCGAGCCGGCGGACGCTTCCGACGAGCGGCAGGCCGCGCGCGAAAGTTCCGGTCGGAGGCGCCCCTCGTCCTGAGGTCGCGCGATGATGACGCCGCTGATGGAGAAACTGCCGTTTGGCGCAGGCGGGACGCTTGCCCCGTACTTCCAACCGGTAGTCTCCGTCGCCGATGCGCGCATCTTTGGCTATGAAGTGCTGGGTCGCCAGAGCCACGGCGATCAAGTGCGCGGCCTGGGTGAGTTTTTTAACAGCCCCGCTGTGCCTAACGACGAGAAGATCGCCATTGATCGCCAGATTCGCAGTCTGGCGTTTCGGCGATTCAAACAGGAAGGTCGCACGGAGCGCCTGTTTGTAAACATTCATCCCAACTGGATCTACCAGTACCATGATCGCGACGAGGTATTTCCCACCATTCGTCTGGCGGAAGAAGCCGGTCTTGCTCCCGAGCAGTTAGTTATTGAGATCACAGAAGAAGAGTTTCAGCACGAAGATTTGACTTTTCTCAACCGTCTGGCGGATCGCTATCGCGAGCGCGGCATTAAAATCGCTATCGACGACTTCAGCTATCCCAATTTTGACCGGCTGATCAGCATCAAGCCTGATTTTGTCAAAATCGATATTCGATTGATTCGCAAAAGCGTGGAAAGCGCTGAGTATCGTAAACTCATCCGCTACATCTCCGACTTTTCCCAGGAGCTGGGCATCAATGTAATTTTCGAGGGCGTTGAAACCCTGTTCGAACTGGAGAACTCCATCGAAGCGGGCGGCGCCTACATTCAGGGATTTTTCTTTTCCGAACCAGCGCGGGATTTTCAAGATCCGCTGATCCACGCCGATCGCGTGCGGCTTGGACTGAACAACGTCATCTACCGTTCCATGTTGAATAGCCGCAACGTGCTCAAGATTGAAGAGAGCATGAATCGTTATCTGGCGCTGGTCATCGAGCGGGAGCAGTTGTTCCAACGTTCCAATCTGGACGACGCGCTGAGCCGCATTCTGGACTTCTTACCGCCGCAGTGTTTTCGCGTGTTCATCTGCGATGGCTACGGCGTGCAGCGTTCTTCTAATTTCACCAAAAGCGCCCAGGGCAAGTTCCAGATTTTTCCGGAGCATCGCGGCAAAAATTGGGGCTGGCGGCCGTATTTTTTTCACAACGTTGTGCGTATGCAAGAGTTTAATCGCGGCGTGATTTCGCATCGTTACGTGGACGTTGAAACCCGGCAGCATACCCACACTTTCTCCTATCCGCTCGGCCAGGATTTGTTTATTTTTATAGACTTTTCCGCCGAATTTTCTTAAAGGCCGCATTTTTTTTTCGTCTCTACTACGTGCGCACTGCGCACGCCAGACATACTGGCCGATATTAAGCTAACTGTATCGATCATGCGAACCTGCGCTGCGGAAGTCGGCCATGATATCGGGGGAGGCGCAACTATGCAGGAAAAGAATTGGGTTAATCGAGCTCCAGTCGTCATGTTTCGTGTTGTGACAATTTCGCTGCTGGCAGCAGCGATCGTAGCCTGTTCCGAATCCAGCGACAATAGCGCGACGGATGCAGCCATCGCCCTGGCGGCCATTCAGGCGACCGGTTCCGGCGCGAGCGGCAGCACCGCCACCTGTGCGACAACTGGCCACTGCCTGATATTCGTAACTAACAGTAATGCTACTCTGAACGCGGGCATCAGCGGTCTCGATGCGAATTGTACGAACGACGTTAACAAGCCGGCCGGCGGCGGAACTTACAAAGCAATGGTTGCGGATGGAACGAACCGCCGCGCCTGCACTACAGCCAACTGCGGCGGCGGCACGGGCGAACATATCAGCTGGGCGCTCAAACCGAACAAGGAGTACCGCCGTGCAGACGGTACAACGGTCATCGGCACGACCACAGCCAACGGCGTGTTTGCCTTCCCGTTGACAAATGCGATTCAGACGACCGTCGTTGGCACCAACTCAACTGTCACCGGCCTGAATACCAACTGGACGTCCAGCGGTAGCGATTGTACGGATTTTGCTGGCGCCGGCAATACTTCAAACGGCTTGCACGACGATACCAGCGCAAACTTGCTGAGTATAGGAACCAGCGGTTGCGGGAATACGATGAAGGTGTATTGCGTCGAACAATAGACCCGACGTGCAATGGGCGGCCCGCACAACGCAGGCCGTCCCTTTCGTTGGTTGGTTCAGCTGACGCGTTCCGGGTAGGCCTCGTTGCCGTGTTCCATAATGTCGAGGCCTTCCAGTTCTTCGTCTTCGCTGACTCTGAGTCCGATCGTATATTTCATGATCACGAACATGATCAGACCGCAGCCAAAAGCCCACAAAAACGCCGCACCCACGCCAATTGCCTGCACCCCGAGCTGGTGAAAACCTCCTCCGTAGAAGAGGCCTTTAACTCCGTCGCCAAAGTCGGGATGGGCCAACAGGCCGACCGCAAGAGTGCCCCAGGCGCCGCAGACGGCATGCACCGAAACCGCGCCGACCGGATCGTCGACGTGGATCTTATCAAAGAAAATGACGCTGAATACAACCAGCACGCCGGCGACCAGACCGATCATGCTCGCTCCCAGAATGCTGACATTAAAGCAGCCGGCGGTGATAGCGACCAGTCCGCCCAACACCCCGTTGAGCATCATGCTGACGTCCGGACGCTTGAATAAAATCCAGGAGATCACCATGGCGCCCAGACCGCCAGCCGCTGCGGCCACGTTGGTCGTTACGGCGACAATCGCAAAGCTGCCGCCGCGTACGGAAAGCGTGCTGCCCGGATTAAAGCCAAACCAGCCGAACCACAAAATGAAGACGCCCAGGGTCGCCATCGGCATGCTGTGGCCGAAGATGGGCAGGATGCGGCCTTTCTGATATTTGCCAATGCGCGGCCCGAGTATGATCGCTCCCGCAAGTCCAATCCAGCCGCCGATGCTGTGCACCACGGTCGATCCCGCGAAATCAATGAAGCCCAGGCTTGCCAGGAAACCCTTGTTATCGCCGCCGCCGGGATACAGGCTCGACCAGGCGGCGCTGCCAAAGATCGGATAAACGAACGCGGAAATTATGATCGTATAGACGATGTAGCTTACGAATCGCGTGCGCTCGGCCATGGCGCCCGAGACGATCGTCGCCGCCGTGCCGCAGAAAACCAACTGGAAGATAAGAAAGCCAAACTTGTGCGCGTCCGGCTTGCCGTCCGTCATGTAAAGTTCCGATCCGGCCGCGGGATGTCCCAGGCCAATGCCTTCCAGGATTTGCGGACCAAACATCAACGAAAAGCCCAACAACGAGAAGACCACAGTCGCTAACAAAAAGTCGATCGTGTTTTTAGCCAGAATGTTCACGACGTTCTTTGTGCGGATGAATCCCGCTTCAACATACGCGAAACCGGCCTGCATGAAGAACACGAGAAACGCAGTAACGCAGACCCACATCAAATCCGACTCGGAACGGGCCGTCTCAAGATCCGCTTTTGTGGTTTCCAGATCGGTTTTCAGAGTATTCAGCTCGGACTGAAGGCTCTGCAAAGTCTGCTCTTCAGACTGCGTTTCGTCCTGGCCAGGCGGAGCGGCATAAAGGGCGCCGGCGACCCAGCCGGCGCTGCCGAGCGCGACCAACGCGACGAAGAATTTTGTTTTCAGACTGCTGCTCATAAGCTTTATCTCGCCCGCGCCGGGACAAACCCCGGCCGCCCGGCGGCAACCTGCGCGAGGGGGACGCAGGCTGCCGCCGTTTTATCAGGCGGTCAGGACTCCTTTTTTTTCGAGATTCTGCAAGGCCTGGCGCAACTGCTCGTTCGAGGGCGCGCTCTTGACGGCTTGCTTGAGAATCTTCAGCGCCTTGGGCGGCTGGTTTTCCTTCAGGTAACAACGAGCGAGCATCAAACTCGCATCGTGATACGTGTGATCGATTGTCAGGGCTTTTTTGAACTCGCGCTTGGCGGCGACAATATCGTTCGCCTTGTAGTAGACATTGCCCAGCATAAAGTAGGTCTGTCCGCTGCGCTCGCCGCTCGAGCTGATGTACTCGTTTAAGAATCGCGCCGAAGTGGGGTAGTCGCCTTCGCGATAATACATGCGCGCAAGCAGCATTAAGTTATCGTGCAGGCTCGGTTCCATCTGATACGCCATGGTGGCGTAACTGAGGGCGCGATGATTGTTTTTTTCCGCCAGACTGAGTCGGGCTTTCTTAAAGCTCTCCAGAGCCTGATTGTAAGTGGGATTACACTGGATCATGAACATGGAGACGTCGTCGCCGCGCGCCGTGCCTTCCACGTGTTGTTTCCAGCTCTGTACGGTCTGGACGCACACGTCGCGCGCGGTGTAGGTTTCCATCGTCGAGTCGCATTTGTCGCGCGAATCCTGAATCCATGCGGCGAGCCGTTCCAGTCCGGCTTCTTCGCCGTTGCGATCACGTTGTTCGGTTACGCCGTCCGTATACATGATCAGAAGATCGCCCGGATTCAGTCGGCCGAAACTTTCCTGATAATCCTTGCGATGGGACTGAATAATGCCGAGCGGCATGCCCGGGGCGTCAATCTGCGCGAAGGCTCGTTTCTCCGCGATATAATGCAGCATCCGGTTGTGTCCGGCGTTCACCATTGAATAGGTCTGATCGTTGTAAATACGCACGATCTGGGCGGTGAAATAGGTTTCGTCCGGCAGCTTGGGTCGAATGGACTCGCCCAGCGACTCCATGATTTCCGAAAGGCCCATGCCCTGTTCCACGCAGCGGCGAAATTCGTGGTGAATCGTTACGGTGACCAGCGCGGCGGAAACGCCGTGGCCGGATACGTCGGCGATCAAAATCGAGATGGAGTTGCCCATGCGCACGACGTCAAAGTAGTCGCCGCTGACTTCGACCATCGGTTCGTAGTAGAAGCCGAAATGAATTCCATTCCAGGGCGTCACCGAACCGGGAATAATCTGAGCCTGCACAATGCGGCCCATCTTCAGGTCGTCGTTGATGCGGCGTTGCGCTTCGATTAAGCCTTCGATCAATCGCACCTCATTCAATGCGAGCGCCAGCTGCGACGCCATGGCTTCGAGGATTTCGAGGTCGTCTTCTTTGTAAAAGAACGTGATGTCCTTCTCGATCGAAAGCGTGCCCAGCACGGACTCTTTGTAGAGCACCGGCACGCACAGCGCGCAGAGCGTGCTTTCGCCGTCGTCGACCATATCGGGTTCGAGCGTCAGATCCTGGGCGAGCAGCGGTTTACGGGTCGCGTAGACGCGACCGGAGAAACCCTCGCCTTCCGCGAGATCGCGGCGCGGCGGATCGGTTTCCGTCAGGTAGCGAACGGGCTTGAGCGCGTGGTTTTCCCACAGGCGCAGGGTGACATTGTCGGGCTCAAAAATCTCGCCGCACAGCTGGAGCAGTCGATCGAACAGCTCGCTTTGATTGTTAATGTTGGCGAATTCCTTGCTGATATAGAGCAGAATATCAATTTTGTTCTTCGCCGTCAGACCGCCCACAACCATCTTGTTGCCGCGAAAGCTGACGACTTTACGTTTGCCGTACTTAACCTCAATCATGGTCCCCTCCACAACCGGGCCCGGCCTGTGTGTATTTGCGGCCTTTCCCGGACTTCGTCTGTTGCCGGACGAAAAGTATTGCGATTCGCAAACTCTATAGTGCAGTGCAAATCTCGTGCCGAGCCGGACTTGTAATTTCCGGGGCCGATCGCGTCGAAATAATGCAGTTTTGTTCCGAATTCCTGCGACAGGCCGGCCTCAGGCGCCTGCAAAGTGTACGGAGGCCGAGCCTTCCTGATACAGGCGCCTATTAATTCATCAGCCGGGGATCGAAACGCCTCAATTCCAGGCGCCAATTCCTGGGGCCGGTTTTTCTTCGCTTTGCATGTTTTTTGTTTGCTATACGAAAGGTAAGGTGTATACTGAGTATGCGGGCGGGCCGCTGACTCTCACCATCCACCTGTAACCTGAAAGTCGCTTTTGCCTTGCGGTCCGCCCGCATTTCTTCTTTGCTCGGCCGCGGACCGGGCCTCAGTCCTCGTTTGCGGCCTGGCGTTCTGTTTCACGGCGCAGTCGGAAGAGATATTGATAGATCCGGTCGCGATCGCCTTCGCGAATGCGCACAAAGGCCGCGTGCACGCGCTGGATATCCGTGCGCAGGGCGACGAGCCGCACCTGGCATTCGACTCGTTCTTCGCCCCCGCCCGTCAAGGGTATCAGCAGCTCCAGTTTGTACAGTCGCCCACGTTCGAAACCCGCGGGATCCAGCGCGAGCGCCGCGCCGCCGCCGCCCAGATCAACCGTGTCGCAAAAGCGCCCGTCCAGTCGGGCGGCAATCGTCACGCTCTCGCGATAACTCTGGCGTTGTTCGTCGCGCTTGAGCTCCGCCGTATGTTGCAGTTCCGCCTCCGCGCCCTCGCGCTGGAACAAGCTGAAACTGGCGCGATACACGCCTTCGCGTCGACGAAACTCCAGCTCGTACGCTTTTCCGAGTTCCAGGTCCGGATCATAGAGCAGGGCGCGCACGCCGCCGGAGTGCACTCGCAAGACCTGGCAGGCCGGGCGCCCGTCCGGATGGGTGAGCAACGCCCCCGGCGGCAGCTCAGCCGAACCGCGCAGGGCCTGGCCCTCCGCCCGTTGGTTCAGATTCAGGCGCACTTTGAGCAGCAGCAATTCAAGGTCGCGTCCATCGCTCTGGCGGATAAGTTCGGTACAGCGAAAAAATAAATCCCGACGCGAAAACAGCAGGTGGCGCTGCGTGTCTGGATCATCGAGGCCCAGCGCGACCTCCTCCAGTAAAGCCCGCTCGGAAGGCGAAAGTCCAAGGCGCGCAGTCTCTTCGTCAAAGATGCGTCGCGAGCGTTCTATTTCGACCGAGCGTCGCCGCGCTGCGCGCATCCGGCCCGTAACCATCAAGAAAGCGACAAAGGCCAGAACGATCAGCGCAAAGCCGACCATTTCCAGGGGATCGGCCGACTGATAGTTCTGGCCGACGTGCGTGAGAAAATTGCCGACCCGTTCTTCGTTGATGTACATAAGACCCCGACTCCGTGCGCGAGCGGCGCACGCCGCTCAGGCCTTACGAAGCAGACTTTTTAACCAGGCGCCCAGCGCGCCCAGTCCCCGTTTGCGAGTCGCTGTTTCGATGAATTGCCAGATCGCCGGATACACCAATTCCGGAGCATCTTTGTGCGGGCTGCGCCCGAGCCCGGCGTAGCGTATGAGTTGCGATGATGCGAGCGTCAGATTCAAGCCCTCGGCGTCGGTTGACGAGTCGAAGGGATCGCCGTCACCGCTGA
Organism: Leptospirales bacterium; assembly: GCA_036170535.1. Taxonomy (GTDB): domain Bacteria; phylum Spirochaetota; class Leptospiria; order Leptospirales; family Leptonemataceae; genus SSF53. The sequence goes on from JAVHPJ010000239.1 coordinate 23,436, forward strand.
GAAGTAAAACCGGAGCGCGCACGCCGGCCACGTGGGGCGGATCGTTTTGGTGCAACAATTGCTCGAGATAAGCCGCCGCCCAGGGCGTGCGCAGGGTCCGCAGGCGCACAAAAGGCCGCCGCCAGAACGCGATGGATTCCGCGAGCGGATCGTGCAGGAGCAGGTATATAAACAAAAAGGGCCGCGGAAAACGGGCGGCCAGTCGAGCCAGGGCGCCGGGTTTTAAGTGCAGGCGCGGACCGATCAGCACCAGCGCTCCCACCTGATCCGGATACAGCGCCGCCGCGCGCAGAGCCAGTCGCGCGGAAAACCCGTGGGCGATCAGGGCGGCCGGCTCGGCGAAGGCGGCGAGCAGCCCGCCCAGGCGCGTCAGGTTGATTTCCATGGGCATCTGCCCGCCGGCCGGCTCGTCTTTGCGGCCGCTGGCGCCGTGACCCGCCAGATCAATCTGGGTCGCCGGCAGGCCGCCGGCAAAAAAATCCCGGCCGGCGCTCCAGGCTGACGCCGGATCGTCGAAGACATCGTGGATGAAGAGGACGGGCGGACCCGCTAACCCCCTGGCTTTCTGCTTCGAGGGAATCTTCGTCCTCCTGACTCGAGATTATCGACCGGCGGGCGCCGATCGACCTGGCTGGTCCAGGCGCGGCCGGCTTACCGGCCTGAGAACTGTGGAGACGAGGGGAATCGAACCCCTGACCTTTTGAATGCCATTCAAACGCTCTCCCAACTGAGCTACGCCCCCATGCAAAGCGCCGCTTCTGTGAAGACACGGCGCAGCGACGCGGCATTCAGCGTCGCAGGGAGACGGAATGCCCGAAACATGCCGCCCTGTCAAATCTAATTCACGACCAGCGGCCCGGCGGCGCGCTGGGCCCGGCGACGCTGGCGACCGGCTTTTTCACACGTTTCTCCGAACAGGACGTTTCCGGCGCGCGGCGGTACGAGAAACTGCTTGAAGACCCATAGAAGAGTTCAAATAGAGTAACTGCTTTGAACGGTCTCGTCGAAATCATCGCGCTGGTTGTATTCCTGTTCCTGTTTGTGGTGGGCGGATACTATCTTTATCTGACTTTTTCCGGTCCGCGCAAAATCGAAGAAATCGACCGCCTGGTCCGGCAGGGTCGCTTTCGCGACGCGATGTTCCAGCTCCGGAAGGTTATCGAAAAGGACGATCGCAACCTGCGAGCGCGCTTCCTTATGGCGCGCTGTCTGCACAAAACCGACGATGCCGGGGCGGCGGTGCTGGAATTGCGCCAGTGCTTGAAGATCGCCAAATATACGCCGGAAGTCACCGAGGCGGCAGTGCGTCGGGAGTTGGCCCAGTGCCTGGAAGAGGTGAACAACCTGACCGAGGCCAAGAACGAGTATTTGATCCTGACCCAGATTGACGCTGGCAACTATGACAATTGGTATCACGTGGGCGATATGTTCTTTCGCGCCAGTCTGCACAGCAAAGCGGTTCCGTACCTGAAAAAAGCGATCGCGCTCAACGCCCGTCACGCCGATTCGCTTGCGATCCTGGGACAGTGCGAATACCATCTGGCCGCGTATCAAGAAGCGCGGGCCGCGCTCGCCCAGGCGGTTCAGTTAAAGCCGGATCACACCGTCGGCCGGTATTTTCTGGGTCTGGCATTGCGCTATCTGGGCGATCACGATTGGGCGCTCAAAGAATTTGAGAAAGCCGAAAAGGACGACGGCCTCAAGGAGAAGGCGATCCTCGCGCGCGGCATGACGCTCATTGACATGGAAGCGTATCCGCGGGCTCTCATGGAACTGGACCGCGGATTAAAAATCGCCCGCGCCGGAACCGATACATTCCTGAATATGAATTATCTGGCCGGCATTGCGGCGGAGCGCAGTCGCGATCTCGGATCGGCGATCAAGTACTGGGAGATGATTGAAAAGTTGAAGCCGGGCTTTCGCGATGTGCGCGACAAGCTCAAGCAATACCAGGAATTCCGTACCGACGACGCCATCAAGGACCTGATGATTGCATCCTCGGCGCAGTTTGAGACGATTGCGCGCAGCATGCTCGAAGGCATGGGCATGCACATCAGCTCGCTGCGTCTGGTGGGCGACGCGGCCGTCGAAGCGCTGGCTTCCGAATCGGAAACGAACAAGCGCATGATGCGCAAAGCGTATACGCTGATTCTGATTCAGCGCGAGATGAACGCGCTCGCGGAACGGCATGTGCGCGAATTCCACGAGTCCATGCGCGAAAAGAACGCCTCACGCGGAATTATAATGACCACCGGCGAAGTTACGCCCCAGGCGCTCAGCTTCGCATCAAGTCGGCCCATCGAGATTTACGATTCTACCAGGCTTGCTGACGCACTCAAGGGCGTTTCGGTGAACTAAAATGTCGGATCGTGCGGAGGATCAGGCCGGCGCAGCGTTTCAGCCGCTATTTCAAGAAGCTCCGGCCGGTCGACTGGCCGTGCGGCGTTTGCCGGAAGTGCTGGATATTCTGGATCTGGCGCTGAGCGAACTTATGCGCATGGTGCAGGCGCGCCGCGGCAATTTTTATTTTTTTGATGAATCCGGCGAACTTGCGCCGCACCGGGCCGGCGACGATTCGCCCGGTCTGCGTCAGCTGGCCGCGTATTGCGTACGGGAACGCACCAGCATAAACTATAACAAGGCGGCTCTCGCGCTGGCGATGAACCGCACCGGCGAAGCGCCGCCGGAGACGGAGCTTGAAGCGCCCGCGATGTGCGGCTACCTGGGCTTGCAGGAAGGCGATCTGGGCGTGATTTGCCTCTCTGAGCCGCTCTACATGGACCACTTCTATGAGGCGGACTTTAATCTCATCAAGAGTTTCGCCGCGACCTTCGCCATCTTACTGAAAAATGGCGTCACAGGTCGAACCGCCCAGGAGATCTTTCTCAGCTTTAAATCGAGCCTGCTTTTGCTGCAGGAGAACACCCATCTCCACCAACGCATTAAAGAAGCCGAATATCGGCTGAACACGGTGCTTGAGGTCTCAAACCTGATCAACTCCAGCCGCGAGTTGAAGGAATTGATCCAGGCCGTGCTGTACAGCGCCCGTCGCGTTCTGCGCGCCCAGAGCGCGAGCATGTTCCTTGTGGATCCAGAGACGGAGGAGCTTGTTTTTGATATTGTCGCCAGCAAAGATCGAGAACAGCTGCAGGGCTTTCGCATCCCTAAGGGGCAGGGCATCGTTGGTTTGTGCGCGCGCGAAAAACGATCGATTGTGGTGAACGACGCCATGAATGATCCGCGCATCTATCGGCGGGTGGACGAGGTCTCGCACAATATCACCCGCAACCTGATGGCTGCGCCTTTGCTCGTGAACGACAATTGCATCGGCGTTCTGGAAGTGATTAATACGATCGACCGGTCCGTCTTTACCAACAGCGACCTGGAAATCTTTGAAAGTTTCTCCGATTCCGTAGCCATCGCTGTTCAGCGGCGCATGCTGCTGGACGATCTGCAACGCACCAATATGGAGCTCGAGCGCAAGCTGCGCGAAACCACGACGCTGCACGCGGTGGCCGCCGCGATGATGGAGGCTTCAACCGACGACGAGCTCTTTCTGCGCGTGCTCGAAACGATTCAGAAGAACCTGCACATTCAGCGACTTTCGATTTTGCTTTTTGAGCCCAATAAGAACCGACTCGAGCTCAAAGTGCGTCTGGGCGATTACAGCCTCGATCGCGGCGGCGGCTTCCCGCCCCAGCTCGCGCGTCAGGTATTCGAGTCGAATCGGTCGCTCTTTATTGAAGATCTGGACGAGGATCCGCAGTACGGGGACTTCGCCAGTCCCGAGCGTTATCAGACCGGCGCCTGCATTATTCTGCCGCTTTCCGGTTCGCGCAGCACGCGACCCTACGGCGTGTTCTGCGCAGCCGACCCGAGTCTCGGCGTGTTTTTCGAAGAGGACTTTCGCCTGCTGACGACCGTAATCTCGCAGCTCGTTGGCGGGTACGAAAACCTGTTGTTGAATCAACAGATCCTGACCCAGAAGGCGATGGAAAAGGAAGTCGAGATCACCTCGCGGATTCAGAAAAACATTCTCCCGCATTCGACGCCACAGCACGTTTTGTTGGAACTGGGCGCGCGCTCCGAAATGGCGCGCATGACGGGCGGGGACTTTTACGATTACCACGTGCACGAGCCTAACGGCGCCGTCACCTTTCTCGTGGCGGATGTTTCCGGCAAGTCGCTGCCGGCCGCCCTGTTCATGGCCATTTCGAGTTCGATTCTGCGTACGATCATTCGTCAGGAATCGGACCCCGTACAGATCCTTTCGCGCGCCAACGATCTCCTCTACGAAGAGTCCCACTCGGGAATGTTTGTGACGGTGTTTCTTGCGCGCTACGAGCCGCACACGGAGACCCTGCGTTACGCCTCCGCCGGACACAACGATATGATTCTCATGCGCGCCGACGGCCGCATTGAGTATTTGGGCGGCCGCGGCCATCCCCTGGGCGTGCGTCCCACGCATATGCAGCGGTACGTAGGCGGCAAGACCGTGATCGAACCCGACGATTTGTTGGTGCTCTACACGGACGGGGCGGTCGAGGCGACGGACGATCAGACCAACGAAGAATACGGGATGAGCAAGTTCATCGAGCTGCTTGAGCTAAATCGTTCCGCGCGGCCGCGGGCGATGATCGACTCCGTATTTGAAAGCGTACAGGCCTTCAGCGGCGGCGGCTTGCAATCGGACGATTTCACCATGTTGGTGACGCGCTTTAAGGGCACCCCGCGCGGAGTGCAGAATTATCACATTCGCCTGGTGGCGAACAAAGACAGCGTGCCGCGCTTGCGCGATGAAATTATGCAGATTTGCCTGCGGCACGGCATTTCCGGCGCCCTCCTGGACGACATTCTGCTCGTCTCGGACGAGGCCGCCACGAACATTGTGGTTCACGCGTACGCGGATACCAGTCTGCCGGACCCATTTTTCGATTGCGATTTACAGATAGAAACCAACAATTTTCTCAGGTTAAATTTCCGGGATCAGGGACAGCCGTTCCAGTTTCATGCTGTGCAGCAGCCCGACATCCAGGAGAATCTCGCCGGAAAGCGCAAAGGCGGCTTTGGCGTCTATTTGATCAAGTCGCTGATGAGCCAGGTGCATTACGAGCGCATTGACGGGGTTAACTTCCTGTCGGCGGAAAAGGATCTGCGCCGCCTGTAATCGGGATGAAAGCATTTCTTGATTTCGGCGACCGATAGTTAGAAATGGGCCGGCGCGCCGCTGGCAGGAACGGAAACGAACATGAGTCTGGCATATAAAGAGAAGGGACGTTACGTCGTAGTCAATCTTTCAGGTCGTATGGACGTCCATCTCGCCTCGGAAACTGAGGGAAGATTAAACGATCTGGTCAAAAAACATGCAGATAAGGACTTTATCCTCAACCTGGAAGGGGTCGAATACATGTCCTCGTCCGGTTTGCGGGTCTTTGTTTCCCTCATGCGCAGCCTGAAAGAGTCAAATCGTAACCTGAAACTCTGCAATCTGTCACTTGCTGTTCGTAAGGTGTTCGAGGTCGTGGAGCTCATGGATATGTTCGATATCTACGAAACGGAAGAGGAAGCCCTGGCTTCCTGAAATGAGTTCCAGTCGCAATATGAAGCCGTCCCTTCGCAGGCGGCTCTTAAATCACCTCGCCCGACTGTTCGGGCTGCACCCGGATGTGGGCGGCCTGATTTCCGGCGCCGTTCGCCTGGCCAATCCGCACCAGGCCGCGCTGCCTTCGGAGAACCTGCCCATGGCCTCGCGGGTCCTCGCGAACGGCCTGTGGAATTACGCCTTCTTTCAATTTTACCCCCATTTCTCGGCGCCCTTCTGGGTCCAACGCCAGTACGATCTCTTTGATCCGGCCTATCTGCCGCGGGGCGGCATGATGGTCTCCGTGAACGTGACCAATCGAAACTGGATGGGCGTGCGAGCCCCTGGCGGCTCGGCCTTCGCCATTGTAGATACCGCCGGCTCGCTTTCACCGGTCGCCGGCTATTATTCCCTGGAGTTCGGGCTGCGCGTCGGCGACGAGCTGTTTCTCGGGCCGCGCAAACATGACTTTGATGTGGAGCAGCGGCTGGTGCGCGGACTGCCCGCGCCGCGCACCCGGTATGCGCGTAAGAACTTCGTCGCCGATTGGACGGTAGTGGGCAGCTCGGAAAATCCTGACCTGATTCTGAACTCCATTCGCTACCGGTATCGCGGCGACGAGCCGGCGCACATTGTCATTGGCTTCCGTCCCTTTAATCCGGAAGGCGCTGCGCCGATTTATCGACTGCAATATACGCCCGCACATTCATCGGCCGGCGGCGAAGGCGGCGTATTGGCCGTGAATGGACAAAACGAAATCAGTTTTCTGAACTCGCCGGAGCGTCTGCATTTTTCGCATCTGGAGAACGGCGACGCGTATTTTGCGGGATTGTCCACGCTGGACGTGAAGTGTCCCTTTGGAGTAAGCACGGCCGCGTTTCATTTCCCTCTGGCGAAGAAAGGCGAACTTGTGTTCCTCACGCGCACCTATGAGCGCGAATTGATTTCGCAGAGCGACGCCGATCTGTTGAACACGCTGTTCATCAACGCCGCCGCCGAAGATCGTCGCTCGCCGCCGCGCCTCAAATACGTGCGCGATAAGGCCAAAAAGAAAATCAAAAACATCCAGACTGCTACGCTCTTTGATCCCGGACGCAATCTTCAGCTCAAGCCGAGTGCAATTTCCAACGGCGTTGATCGGTCTTTACGCAAGTGGAAGCAGGCGGTGGATCGCGGGGCTCAATTCCAGTCCGCGCGCGCGCTGTGGAACGACGCGGCTCGCGGCCTGAAGGGTCATCTGTTGCAACTGCAAACCGGACGCGAGGTTACGCCCGGCGCCTTCACCTACCGAATGTTTTTTTTCCGCGACGCGGCGTACATGCTCAGCGCGCTCATGGCCTGGAATTATCTGGATGAAGCGCGCAGCGTCATCGAACATTATCCGCAACGCATTGATCGAAACGGCTTCTTTCGTTCCCAGGAAGGCGAATGGGATTCCAACGGTCAGGCGATCTGGACCATGTTTCGGTTTTTCGAGTTCACGCAAGACAAGCGCTTTTTGCGCGAAGCCCTGAGCTCGATGACGCGCGGATCCGAATGGATTCTGGAAAAACGTCGCACGGGATTCGAGCATCGGCTATTGCCGGCGGGCTTCAGCGCGGAACATCTGGGCCCCGCGGATTATTATTATTGGGACAATTTCTGGAGCCTGGCCGGTTTGCGCGACACCGTGCGCGCGGCGGAAGCGCTGGACGGATCGGCGACCGCCGGCCGGTTCCGCGAAGATTACGAATCGTATCGGCAGGATCTGCAGGCGGTTGCAGCGCGCGACTTTCTGCGCACCGGCGCGCTCTCGGCTGCGCCGGGCCGGCCGCTCGACGCCGGGATGATCGGCAACTTGAGTTTGCTTTATCCGCTGGAACTCGATTTATTTACACTCGAAGAAACCGAGCGGACCTTTGACGCAATTTATGAAAAATTCTGCCCGGAGGATCTTTTCCTTCAGGCGATCATACATGCGGGGTATAACATTTACCTGAGCGTGCAACTGGCCCAGTGTTACCTGCGTATCGGCCGTGTGGATCGCTGTCGTAAGATTCTCAAGGCCGTTCTCAAGAGTCGCACCAGCGTGTGGACCTATCCAGAGGCGATTCATCCGCGCACGGGCGGCGGCTGCATGGGCGACGCCTACCACGGCTGGGCTTTTGCGGAAATTCTCCTGCTCTTACGTGAACTAACGGTCCGGCGCATCGGCGACACGCTCGACGTGTTCGGCGGCATGCGCGCCTCGGATCTGTATGGCGCTGATCTGGAGTTCGGTCCGTTTCCCATCGAGGGCGGCTGTCGGGTCAGTTTGCGGGGTCGCGTCGAGGAGCGGCGCGGCGAACTCGAGATTCATTTGCCCGGGGCGACCGCCTCCGGCCTGCACTTTGTGGACGTGCATCTGGAGTCGGTGCGACCGGGGCAAACGCGCATAACCGCCGAGGGCGTTCATGCGAGCGCGGCGGAGAAGGGCGTTCTGCGCCTGAACGATATTTCTGAAACGATGCGAATTCGGTACGAATCGTGATGTGAGCGCGCCGCGCCGCCGCGCGTCAGTCCGCCAGGCGTTTGTGAGCGGTGACGCGCTTGCGAAAGGCTTCGCTGCCAAAGCTTGCGTCAAGTTTGATGATCTCCGGCGCCCGGTACGGATGTTTCTCGGAAATGTACTGTTCGATGGCGGCGTAGTTGCCTTCGCGCGCCTTCATCATCACCTTGAACTCTTCGTCGATCGTAATCTGACCTTCCCACATGAACACGGTCTTGACGGGGAAGATATTGCCGCTCAATATCAGGCCGTCGCTTACCAGATCGATCAGGATCTGCTCGGCCAGCTCCTCTTCGTTAATAGATGTCAGCACTAATACTTCGGCGGCCATGAAATTACCCTGCAATAAGAATCGGGACACGCTAACAGATTGCTGACAATCCGGCAAGTCTGAAGCAAGTCCGGCCGCGCCGGCGTCGTGCAATTCCGGAAAAAATCAGGGAGCGCGCAGGTGCTGGATCAAGAGCGGGCTGACCAGATCCGGGCGTTCCCAGTGCGAAATATGGCCGGCGCCGTGGATTTCGATCAACCGGACTGCGGAATTTTCGTCGGCAATGCGGCGGCCGACTTCGACCGGAATGACGCCATCTTGATCGCCCCAGAGCAAAAGCAACGGGCGCTCGCGCGTATAGACCTGCGCGTAGACGCTTTTGATTTCTCCCAGCGGCATATTGCGCAGGGAAGAGAGCAATGCCGCCTTGAAGCCGCGAAACTGCATTTGCGGCTCGAAATTGCGCCGATATTCCGGAAAGCGCTGCTGGTCGGCGGTATTTGCGCCCAACCCGCCGAGCAAGAGCGGATCGCCCAGAGCGCCGATTAACCAATCGCCCAGCAAGGGCGCCTCCGCCGCTCGCGCGCGTAGAGGAATCGGAACCGGATAGCCGGCGGGACTGATCAGAGCAATGTTTCGCACCGATTCCGGATGCTGCGCGGCGTACAACGTGGTAATGACGCCGCCCATCGAAAGGCCGACAATGTGGGCGGGCCCCGCGAATCCGCTTGCGGCGCGCAGTTCGTGCAGCTGGCGCAAATAGAGATCCGGACCGTATACCGCCCGCGGTCGATCCGAATAGCCGCGGCCGTACAATTCGTAGCGCAAGACATGAAAGCCTGCGCGCGTGAGATCACGAAAGGTTGCATCCCATATGAACAGGGGCGTCGCGAGTCCGCTCACGAGTATGATGCGTTCGCCATTCGCCGGTCCGCCGATATCGTAGCTGACAATTCCGTCGCTGAGCCGGACGAACTTGCGGTACGGCCCGGCTTCCTCGCGCGTACTCGCGTTCAGGCTGCGTGTCTCGCGTGTAAAAAGAAAATAGGGCGATGCAAACAACGCCAGCAAGCCGGCGGCGATGAGGCGAGTACGAAGGGTGAGCGGGAGCGATGTTGCGGACATAATGGCGCGGCCGGGAGAGGTCTGTGAGTCGGCAGAGCGTGTAAATGCGGCAGCGCGCGGTCAAGCGCGAACGAAGCGTTTGTCGCGGGTTTAACGCGTCCCGCATTCTGCGCTCGCGATCAAAACAAGTTTACGCGCCGGTCCGCAGTCTGCAGCTTCGCCCTCCAGAGCGCCCCCATGTTGATACAAAATCGCGACGAACTGATCTATCTGCTCACCGAAGCCGCCGAGGTTGAACACAGTCTCATGTGCACCTACCTGTACGCGCGCTGGAGCTTGAAAGATCGCAGCGAAGAAGGCTTGAGCGCGGACGAACTGGCCCGGGTCGACCGGTGGCGTAGCGCCATCAGCGCAATTGCGCTCGATGAGATGACGCACCTCACGCTTGTGAATAATCTGCTCCTCGCAATTGGCGCTGCGCCGCACTTTCACCGGCCCAACTTTCCGATCGCCCCGGGCTATTTTCCCGCGCAGCTTTCGATCCGGCTTGCGCCCTTTGATGCGGCGACGCTCGATCACTTCGTTTTTGTGGAACGCCCGGAAAATTCCCTCGATACGGACTCGGCGCCCTATGCGCCGCAGGTGATTTACCAACGCTCCCTGGACGCTCCGCAGCTCATGCCTCAGGCGCAGGACTACGCAACGGTCGGCGAGTTGTATCGCAGCATTCGTTCCGGCCTGGCCCAACTCGCCGATCGACTGGGCGAACGCGACCTTTTCTGCGGATCAGCGCGCGCCCAGCTGGGCCCGGATCTCGCGCCCCTGCCCGGCAATCGTCTGATTACGGACCTGGCCTCGGCTTATGCCGCTCTGGACACGATTGTTGCGCAGGGCGAGGGTTCGAGCGACGATACCGAGCATTCACACTACCGACGTTTCCTTTCGATTCGCGATGAGTTTCGCGAAATGCAGGCGGGACGCGTCGACTTTCAACCGACGCGTCCGGTTGCGCGCAATCCCGTAATGCGTCAGCCGCCCGAACCGGACGGCAAGGTGCATTTGAAAAAACCCGAAACGCGGCCGCTGCTGGACCTTGGCAACGCCGCTTATGCGCTCATGCTGCGTTGCCTCGATCGCGCGTACGGGGAACGCGAAGACGGCGCCGCGGAAAAGCGCATCCTGGTCCAGGCGAGTTTCGAGCTCATGCAAATTATGCGGATGGCCGGCGAGCAACTGACAATGCTGCCAGCTAACGATGATTTCCCCGGCGTAAATGCCGGTCTCACGTTCACCATGTCGCGGACGCGAAACGATTTTGGCGGTCAAGCGGCGGCCTGGTTGTACTTCGAAGAACGGGTGCGCGCGCTGCTGGACGCCGCCCTGCAAATCTCCTTCCCGCGCGCGGAGGTTGGTTCTGCGTTGTTGGATCGATTGCGCGGATTGGCGGAAAAATTCAAACAAGCTCGGACCTCCCAGGGCGCCGCGCCTGCGGTTCAAACCGTTCGCACCGGCTCGCCCGTCGCCGCGTCGCCGCCGGTTGCGCCGGCGAACCCAGGCGGCATGCCGCCAGCTGAGGTTGAAATTGCAAAAGGCGCCGCCATTACAGTGCGTTTTGAAACCAAACGCTGCATTCACGCGCGGCACTGCGTGTTGGGCGAACCGACCGTGTACCGCGCCAATACGCCCGGCGAATGGATCTTTCCGGATACAGTCAGCGCGGAGCGCGTTGCGTTTACTGCGCGCTCCTGTCCGTCTGGCGCCATCACCTACGAACGCCATGACGGCGGCGCAAACGAAGCCGCGCCGCCTGTAAATACGGCGCGGATTCGCGAAAACGGACCGCTGGCATTTAACGCGGAGCTGAAGATTGCGGGAAGCGGCGGCGCCCTGCGCGCGCTACGCGCAACGCTCTGTCGCTGCGGCGCGTCAAAAAACAAACCGTTCTGCGATGGAACGCACAACGAGATCGCCTTTGTCGCGAGCGGCGAGCCGGTCACAATCGCCTCGGAACCGCTGTCAGTGCGCGGCGGCGAGCTCGCAGTGGAGCCGCTCCCCGACGGCCCCCTGGCGGTCAGCGGGCCGCTTGAAATTTGCGCCGGAACCGGGCGCACAGTCTTGCGCACTGAGTCCGCGCGCTTGTGCCGCTGCGGCGGTTCAAATAACAAGCCTTTTTGCGATGGTTCGCACGTACGCATCGGCTTCCGGACGTCGGGCGTCGGCGCATAAAAAAACCCCGGCGCTTTTCCCGCCGGGGTTTTGCAGGCGAATACTCGCCGCAGACTCTTCCTGTTTTTTTCTACGCTTTGAGCCGGTCCTGCGACGGCTCTTATTCGTACATCGATTTAATCAGGTCGCTGTATTTGTCAGTGATCACGTGACGCTTCAGTTTGAAGATGTTCGTCAGCTCGTCGTTCACCTCGAACATTTTGGGCAACAGGCGGCAATCGACGACGCGTTCGAAAGCCTTAAAGCCGGTGGCGCCGCTGACGAGGGTTTTTACTTCCTCGCGCATCATCGCCAGGGCGTCCGCGCTTTTCGAAATCTCTTCGATGGATGCGCCGTAGTCTTTCATTGCGTCCGGGTTGGGCACAATCAGCACTGTCAGGTACTTCTGATCCTGTCCGGCCACCATGCACTGTTCAATCAACGGAGATTCGAGCAGTTTGTTTTCGATTGGAACCGGCTCCACGTTTTCGCCGCCGAGCAGAACGATGGTTTCTTTGGAACGGCCCACGATCTTGAGCGTATTGTTGAAGCTCATGATCCCGAGGTCGCCGGTGTTCATCCACCCGTCTTTGAGCACTTTGTCCGTGGCTTCCGGGTTCTTGTAGTAGCCCTTCATCACCTGCGGTCCGCGCGCGTGGATTTCGCCTTTGCGTCCGCGGCCGTTGGGTCCTGGATAGAACACTTCGCCATTTGAGATGTCGATCAGACGAATCTCCGTGTCGGGATAGATCGGTCCTACCGAGCCGATGACCAGACGGTCGAAGGTGCGCACGGCGAGCACCGGGCAGGTTTCCGTCATGCCGTAGCCTTCCAGAACGGGAATGCCGATGTCGTTGAAGAATTCATCCACATGCAAGGGCAACGCGCCGCCGCCGGAGACCGAACCGCGCAGCTTTCCGCCCGTCGCCGCGCGGATTTTTTTCAGCACGATCAGGTCGAGCAGGAGAAACGGCAAGAGAAAGAACGACGCGCGCACCAGAAGCAGAATGCCTACAAAGAGCGAAACGATCGGGTTGCGGTTCGTAAGGTCCAGTTTGCGTCCGGAAACAAAGCGCGTAGCGCCTTTCACCATGCGTGCGCAAAAATACGCAGCGTTGAACAGAGCGCGCGGAACGGCCGGGCCGTCCTGAACTTTCTTCTTGATGCCCTGATAGATGTTTTCCCAGAGACGCGGAGCGGACGCCATAAACGTCGGCTTTACGATCGCCAGGTCTTCGCGCATGGTGCGAATGTTGGTGTAGTAGGTGGGCGCGCCGCGACCAACCGCCAGCATCTCGAACACGCGTTCGAAGATGTGCCATACCGGCAGAATCGAAATGATGCGATCGCTCGGATTGACATCAATCGGGATGTTGCGCACCTGCGAGACCATGCTCTTGTGCATGAGCATTACGCCTTTGGGCGTGCCCGTCGTGCCGGAGGTGTAAATCAGAGTGAACAGATCGTCCGGCTTGATTTGCGCCACGCGTTCTTCCACGCGACGATCGCCGCCGGCGCGTTTTTTGAGGCCTTGCTCAATCAGGTCGGACATGTGCAGCACGTCGCCGCCGGGACGCGATTCCGGGTCCATCATGATGATGTGCTTTATGTTCGGCAGTGAGGACTTCAACTTCAGAATTTTGTCGAGCATCGCCTTGTGTTCGACGAATACGACTTTTGCGCCCGAGTGCGGAATGATGTGATTAATATCCTGGTCGGTTACGTCCGTGCCGCGCGGCACATCCGCGGCGCCGGTGGACAGGATGCCGCAGTCGGCCAGAATCCACTCCTGACGATTGTCCGCCAGCAGCGCTACGTGCTCGCGCGCTTCCACGCCGAGGTCGATCAGGGCGGTAGCAAGACCGCAGCCCTTTTCATAAAGTTCTTTAAACGAAAGCGGCTGATAGACCTTGTTTTTGTCGCGCGTCAAAAACGCAGGTAAATCGCCGAACTTCTCTGCGGATTCGCGATAAAGCTCCGCCAGATTCTGCGCCTTAATACTGCTCACCGGTAACCTCCGAAAACGTGGAAAAATACGTCGATTGCGCCGCTTTCGCAGCGTGACGTCAGATTCGGAAGAAACAAACTGAGGCAAGTCGGCCTGTCAACATTTTATGACATTCGCCGCATGAATCACGTGCGAAAGATCTTGTGGCGCCGCGCAATTTCCTGGCGCACAGCGTGAAACGACGCCTCGAAGCACTTGCACAATAAACGGATGACGCCCCGCTTCAAGCGTACTTCTCAGTAATTAATGGCATCCTCCTTCCATGATCGCTTTGTTGCGCGCCGCGCGAGCCTGGGTTCGCTCCTGTGCGTGGGCCTGGACCCTGATCCGGAAAAAATTCCCGAAGGCTATGACGGCGGCGACATAATCAACACGGTGCTCTTGTTCCTGGGCGACGTGGTGCAGGCGACTGCGCCCTACGCAGTCGCGTATAAACCCAACCTCGCTTTTTTTGAGCGGCTCGGCTCCCAGGGGATGATTTTGTTCGAAACACTGATTAAAGTCATTCGTAGAATCGCGCCGGGCGCGCTGATCATCGCCGACGCTAAACGTGGGGATGTGGGTTCGACGGCCGCTTTTTATGCAAAAGCGTTTTTCGAAACCTACGAGTGCGACGCGGTCACCCTGAACCCTTATATGGGTCTCGACGCGCTTGCGCCCTTTGCCGCGTACGCCGACCGCGCCTCGATCGTGCTCTGTCATACTTCCAATAGCGGCGCCCTGGATTTCCAGGAGACGGGCGATCCGCCGCTCTACCTGCGCGTGGCCGAGGCCATTGAAGCGGAAAATGCGAAGACCGGCAACTACTGGATGGTCGTTGGCGCGACGCGTGCGGCCGATTCGATCCGCCGGATCCGCGCGGCGGCTCCGACTACGCCCTTCTTGATCCCGGGTATTGGCGCCCAGGGCGGAGATCTGGAGGCCACGCTGGCCGCCGCCGGACCCAATTGCCTGATTAATGTCAGCCGGGCCCTGTTGTACGGCGCCGAGCACCGCGAGGCCGCCGTCCAGATCGCGGCCGAAGGCGCGCGCCGCCTGGTCGAGTCGATGCAACCGTTTCTCAAATAGGCGCCCGCAGCCCCCGGTCTCTGCAGTCCCCGGTCGCAGCCCCTTCGAACCCGAACCTTTCGCCGTTTTTTCCTTGTCCTGCCAGGGCCGGCGCGCGCTTGTGCAGGGGTAGTTTTTCGAATCCCTATCGTACGACGGAACAGCGCCGGTTCGCCGCGCGCTCCGCTTCCGCCCTGGAGATAAGCCCAAATGATTCTGGTAAAGAAACTGTTCGGTTCTTCCATCGGCAAGAAGGCGCTGATGGCGGTCACCGGCGGGGGACTCATTCTGTTTTTGATCGCTCACCTGTCGGGCAACCTGCTGATGTTCGCCGGACCCGACGCAATGAATTCCTATGCGGAATTTCTGAAGAGCAAACCCGCCTTGCTGTGGACGGCGCGCCTGGGCTTGCTGGGGATCTTTGTCATTCACCTCTTGCTCGGCGTCTCGCTGACTATCGCCAATCGACGCGCGCGCGGCGGAGCCTATGCATATGAGAACACTGTCCAGGCCTCGCTGGCTTCGCGCAGCATGATTCTGACCGGCCTCGTCATCTTCTTCTATCTGGCGTATCACCTGTTGCACTTCACGCTCGGCGGTGTGCACGGCGAATATTTCCATCTGAAAGACAACCTTGGACGACACGATGTTTATTCCATGGTTGTGCTGAGCTTTCAGCAGCCGCTCATCTCAGTCGTTTACATTCTTGCAATGTTCTTTATGGCGGTGCATCTGAGTCATGGTTTGCCCAGTTTGTTTCAATCTCTGGGCGCAAACAGCCCGCGATTTGAAAACGGCTTTAAACGCGCCGGCATTTCCGTCGCCGTGCTCTTGTTCCTGGGCTTTTCCTCAATCCCCGCTGCGATTCTGGCGGGTCTGGTAAAATTGCCTTGATGACGCTGCCAGTGCAGGTCTTATTCTAAGTACTCTCGTTGATAAAGAGCAGAATCGGTTAAAGAGGAATTTCAATGGCGCTCGATTCAAACATCCCATCCGGCCCGATCGGCGAAAAATGGAGCAAACACAAGTTTGATCTGAAGCTCGTCAATCCCGCCAACAAACGCAAATACGACATTATCGTTGTTGGCACCGGTCTCGCCGGCGCATCGGCGGCCGCCAGTCTCGCGGAACTGGGCTACAATGTGAAGTCCTTCTGTTTTCAGGACAGCCCGCGGCGCGCGCACAGCATCGCAGCCCAGGGCGGCATTAACGCGGCCAAGAATTACCAGAACGACGGCGACAGCGTGTATCGTTTGTTTTACGATACGGTGAAAGGCGGCGACTATCGCGCCCGGGAAGCGAACGTGCACCGGCTCGCAGAAGTCAGCGTGAAGATCATTGATCAGTGCGTGGCTCAAGGCGTGCCCTTCGCCCGCGACTACGGCGGACTGCTGGCCAATCGGTCTTTCGGCGGCGCGCAGGTTTCGCGCACATTCTACGCGCGCGGACAAACCGGTCAGCAATTGCTGCTCGGCGCATACCAGGCCCTCGAGCGTCAGATCGGACTGGGGCGCGTACAGATGTTCCCGCGCACGGAAATGCTCGAGCTGGTCGTCAAGGACGGCAAGGCGCGCGGCATTGTTGTGCGCGACATGGTCACGGGCAAAATCAGTTCGCACAGCGGCCACGCGGTGGTGCTGGCGACCGGCGGTTACGGTACGGCTTACTTTCTGTCTACCAACGCCAAGGGCTGCAATGTTACCGCCACGTGGCGCGCGCACAAAAAAGGCGCTTATTTCGCCAATCCCTGCTACACGCAAATCCATCCGACCTGCATTCCGGTGAGCGGCGATTACCAGTCGAAGCTCACGCTCATGTCCGAGTCGCTGCGCAATGACGGTCGCGTCTGGGTTCCGCAGCAGAAAGGCGACACGCGTTTGCCGGGTCAGATTCCGGAAAGCGAACGCGACTACTACCTGGAACGCAAATATCCGAGTTTTGGCAATCTGGTGCCGCGCGACATCGCTTCGCGCGCAGCGAAAAGCGTCTGCGATGAGGGTCGCGGCGTGGGGCCGGGCGGACTGGGCGTGTATCTGGATTTTGCGGATGCGATCAAGCGTCTCGGGCGCCGCGCAATTGAAGAGCGCTACGGCAACCTCTTCCAGATGTACGAGCGTATCACCGGCGAAGATCCTTACGAGACGCCCATGCGCATCTATCCGGCCGTGCACTACACGATGGGCGGACTGTGGGTCGACTACAACCTGATGTCGAACATTCCCGGATTGTATGTGATCGGCGAGGCGAACTTTTCCGACCACGGCGCCAATCGCCTGGGCGCAAGCGCGCTCATGCAGGGCCTGGCGGACGGCTACTTTATCCTGCCCTACACGATCGGCGACTATCTGGCGAAAATCGGCTGGGCGGACGTTTTGAAAACCGACGACGCGGCCTTTAAAGAGGCGGAACAGCAAACGAGCGAGCGGGTAAACAAGCTGCTTTCGATCAACGGCAATCGGAGCGCGGACTCCTTTCATCGCGAGCTGGGTTCAGTCATGTGGGACAAGTGCGGCATGGCGCGCACCCGGGAAGGCCTGACCTGGGCGATTAATCGTATTCGGGAACTCCGCGACGAGTTCTGGAAAAACTTGAAGGTGCCTGGCGTCGGCGAAGAATTGAACAAAGAGCTGGAAAAGGCCGGCCGCGTGGCCGATTTCATGGAATTCTGCGAGCTGATGTGCATCGACGCGCTGCATCGCGAAGAGTCCTGCGGCGGTCACTTCCGCGAAGAGCATCAGACTCCGGAAGGCGAAGCCCTGCGCAATGACGACAAGTTTGCGTATGTGGCGGCCTGGGAATTTACCGGCGTGGGTCAGCAGCCCAAACTGAATAAGGAACAACTCGAATTCGAAAACGTGAAACTCACGCAACGGAGTTATAAATAATGAAACTGACTCTGAAAGTCTGGCGCCAGAACGGGGCCAACGTAAAAGGCCGTCTGGTGACCTATCCTATGGACAATGTCAGCGAAGACATGTCCTTTCTCGAAATGCTGGACGTGCTCAACGAACAACTGATAGCGCGCGGCGAAGATCCGGTTGCGTTTGATCACGACTGTCGCGAAGGCATTTGCGGCATGTGCGGCATGATGATTAACGGCGTGGCGCACGGGCCGGAACGCGGCACGACCACGTGTCAGTTGCACATGCGCAAGTTCAAAGACGGCGACACCGTGGTCATCGAACCCTGGCGCGCGCGCGCGTTTCCCGTCTTAAAAGACCTCGTGGTCGATCGCACGGCCTTTGATCGGATTGTCGCAAAAGGCGGCTTCATATCGATCAATACCGGCAACGCGCCGGACGCCAACGAGATCCCGATCGGCAAAGACGTTGCGGATCTCGCGATGGACGCGGCCCAATGCATTGGCTGCGGCGCCTGCGTGGCTTCGTGCAAAAACGCATCCGCCATGCTGTTCGTCTCCGCGAAGGTTTCGCATCTGGGTCTTTTGCCCCAGGGCAAGGTCGAAAGCGGCAAGCGCGTCCAGGCGATGGTTGCGCAGATGGATCAGGAAGGTTTTGGCAATTGCACCAACCAGTTTGAGTGCGAGGCCGCCTGTCCCAAGGAAATCAGCGTGCGTTTTATCGCGCAGATGAACCGCGAGTATCTGAAAAAAGGCATCGCAAACCCGATCGAGCTGGCTTCCGCCTCGAAGGGCGGCTTCGGTTGATGGTTCACTGAGCGCAGAACAACGCCTTCGCGCGCGAAAGTCCGTGCGTCGAAAAGCCCGCCGCAAAAATCGGCGGGCTTTTTTTTACACAAGTTTCGCCGATTCGTATGATCCCAGGGGTACATAAACATGCGAAAAGCGTTCGGCGGCCTGGCCTGTCTTTTGATTGGCGCGGCGCTATTTTTTCCACAGGAAGCCCATGCCCTGGGCTGCGGAGATTATACAACCTTAACCAGCAGCGCGGATTATGATCCGGCGAATCCGCCGATTGCCGGCACCTTGCGGCATGCGCTGGAAATCGAGCTCGAATACTGCGGCGATCCGCTACAGGCGCCGGTGATTTATATTCCCAACGGCTTTGCGCCAATCGTGCTTGTAACTACGATCCGCGTAGAGGCTCAACTCAAAGACGACGAGGGCAACGTACTGAAGCCCCGCGTGCGGATTATCGGCGCGCAGGCGGCCCGCTGGCAGGATCGCAAGCTGGCCCGCATAACTGCGCCGGGTCCGAACTATACGCTGCTGCGTTTTGACGAGGTGCATGCCTATATCGAAGGCGTCGGGTTTGACAGCGGGGAACGCGCGATTTATTCGAGCGCCGCCTCGTTGGAAATATTTGAATGTCGGTTTGAACGATTGAAAGCGCTGGGCGCAGTAAATCGTCGCGGAGGGGGCATTCATTTTTCGAGCGGCAGTGGCGGATTGACGGTGCAACGTTCCACGTTCATTTCGAACGAGGCCGGCTCGATGGGCGCGGCTGTTTTTGCTTACGGCGCCCTCGAAGTCATTCTTGCCGAAAATTATTTTGCAGATAATCGAGCTTACGCCTCGGAAAACGGGGGATTGATTTATGGCGGCGGCGCGGCGGCGATTTTTTTCGCTCGAACGACGCTGGTTAACAATACTTTCTCAAAGAATCGCATTGGGACGAATTTTGTCGGCGGTCTCGGCGGGGCGGTCGCACTTTTTGAAACGCCCGAATCATTCGTGGTGATGAATGGTTTTTCTGAAAACGAGGCGCAGCGAGCCGGCGCGCTGGCGGTATTCAGTGGAAACAATTCAAATACGCTGGATCAGTATCTTATTGGCGGCAATCGGTTTCTAAAAAACGTCATGCTGGAAAATGCCAGCTTTACCAGCTTCGAGGCCTTCGAGTTCAGTGCTGCTTTCCCGATGAACGTCACACTTCACTACAACGTCATGGATCAAAACACGACTACGCTGCCGGTACTTTTTCCGCAGGGCTGGCACGTTCCATATAATCTGGCCAATAACTGGCTGATTGCCGCCGGCTGGCCCCCGATAACCATTCGTGCGATGCTGAATGACCTGGTCGGTCGCCGGATTTTGAACCTGCAGAATGGAGAACCGGGAACGGATCTGGTTTCGCCGGCGTGGAATCCCTTGCTGACGCCGGATCGCGACCAGGAACGAAATGTGCGCGGCGTGAACGGCGCAAATCTGGATGCTGGACCGGACGAGTACAACCTGTGCACTTTTGATCCCGGGCACAATAGCTGTAATCTATAAGCCAATTGTGAGCCAACAACTCCCAGGGCTACGGATACGGTTCCGCGCAATCGTACTCGACGCCGCGGTACGAGTGGCGTATACGATACGAATGCGTGGTTCCCGGTTCTGCGAGCGCGCCTGCGTCCGGCCCGCAGTCGCGCTGAATTGCAGCGCGCGTTGGCTCGTTCTCGTCGGGCTTGCGGCCGGCGTAGTCAACTGCGCGTCGGCCATGCAGTCCGAATGCGACGTGCGTCTGCCGGATTTTTCCGATTACGTTGCCGACGTCTTTTTTGGGCCATATGCGGCGCCGGACCCGGCCGCCAGCGATCCAGAAGCGCGTGAACTGCTTTTACCCGTACTGGCGGAAGTGCGTGCGTCGGCGCAGCGCGGCGCCAATTTCGCCGGTCATTATTACCTGGCGGAGTCCGTCGACTACGCAATGGGTCGGCATACGGCCCTGGTGATCGATCTTAAAACGGGCCGGGCTTTTTTGCCGCCTGCGCTGGATCAATACAGCGACGGGCGCGGCGCCGGCGTACTTGCGCCGCGCGCGGACGGCGGTCTCAAGTATCGGCGCATCAGTCGGCTTTTGATTCTGTCCGGCGCGCCGGGGACTGCGCGCGGCATTACGGCAACCCACTATCTACGCTGGACGGGGACCGACTTTGCGCATCTGGGCTATTTGCCGGACGGAACATCGGCTCCGTAACAAGCAGCGGCCTCTGCGCCAGCCGCGCATCAGAATAAGACTTTGCAGCGTGGTTCGGACGGGCACGCTGACTTATGGAACAGCGCGAAGGTCGGGAAATCGCAATTTGCGGTTATAAAGCCGTCGCCGCGCTATTTGAACGGCGACCGCACGACGCGGTGCGGCTTTTTTTCGAGCCGGCGCAGGCCCGGCGCATTTTCGCCTTCTCCGCGTATATGGCGCGCGAGCGTCGGCCCTTTCGCGAAGTCGGCGCGGATGAACTGCAGCGCGTCGCCGGCACGGTGCATCACGGCGGCGTTGTTGCGATTGCGCGCGAGCGTTTGTTCAAACCGGTTTACGACGGCGATATTGCGCGTTGGGCGGCCGCGCGCACGCCCGTGCTCTTGCTCGATCGAATTTCAAATGCGCATAACCTCGGCGCCCTGGCGCGCACCGCGGCATTTTTTGGCGTCGGCGTTCTGGTTTATGCGGAGCATCCGGAGCAGGCCTTGCTGACGGAAGCGGCGTATCGCGTGGCGGAGGGCGGTCTGGAGTTTCTCGAAGTTCGCACCGTGCCGTCCCTGCCTGATCTCATGCGCGAAATGCGTCAGCGGTTTTACATAGTCGGTTCGTCGCCGCGCGGCGAGCCGCTGGCCGACTCGGCGCGCGAAATTCGCGACTTTCCGCGTTCGCCGGCGCTCGTGCTCGGCAACGAAGAGATAGGCATGAGCGCGGTAGTGGCAAAAGAGTGCGATCGCCTGGTGCAAATCGAAGGGGCCGGCGGCATAGAATCCTTGAATGTGGCCGCCGCGGCCGCGATTCTGATTCGCGAATTCTTTGCACCGCGCGCCAGCGACAAAATCAAGGGCGGGGCGCGCCGGGCGACCACGGCTGCAACCAGCGTCCGCGAAAAAAAACGCCCGCCAAACCGAGCCGTCGAGCGCGACCGTGCGCGCTATCCCGCGCGCCGCGAGCCTGCTGCGCGCAATTCACCGCCCCCGCCTGGCCGCTCGGGCGGCGATCTGCGGGAGGGCGGTCCGCCGCCAGGCGCGAAAAAAAAGATCCGTTTAAAAAAGAAGCCCGGCTGAAGCGCGGCGTGTTGTCTGCGCCGCGCTTTACGCGCGGTTGAGCGCCTGACTCAAATCCGCAATCAGATCGTCGGCGTCTTCGATGCCGACCGAGATGCGCACCAGCCCGTCGTCAATGCCCAGCGCGCGCCGCGTTTCGGCTGGCAAAGACGCATGGGTCATAATCGCGGGATGTTCGATCAGACTTTCCACGCCGCCCAGGCTTTCGGCGAGGGTGAACAGTTCCAGGGATTTCAGGAAGCGCAAGGTCGGCTGCAGACCGCCGCGCAGAGTGGCGGTGATCATGCCGCTGCCGCCGCGCATCTGACGCCGTGCGAGTTCGTGCTGCGCAAAACTCTTAAGGCCCGGATACAAAGCGCGCTCCAGTTTCGGATGCGCCGCGAGAAACTCGGCGACGGCGAGCGCGTTGGCGGAGTGGCGTTCCATGCGCAGGGCGAGCGTCTTGATGCCGCGCAGGCACAAAAAGCTGTCAAAGGGTCCTTGAATCGCGCCGACTGCATTCTGAATAAACTTGATTTGATCGGCGAGTTCTTTTGTGCGCGCGATAATCGCGCCGC
This sequence comes from Leptospirales bacterium, assembly GCA_036170535.1. Taxonomy (GTDB): domain Bacteria; phylum Spirochaetota; class Leptospiria; order Leptospirales; family Leptonemataceae; genus SSF53. The sequence continues at coordinate 45,652 of JAVHPJ010000239.1, forward strand.
CAATGATGTCCGAGTGGCCGTTGATGTATTTGGTCGTGCTGTGCAGCGATAAATCAAAGCCGTAGTCAAGCGGGCGTTGTACAGCCGGCGAACAAAAGGTGTTATCGCAAACCGACATCCAGCCGCGCGTCGCCGCCAGTTTGCCAAGTTTTTCCAGATCAAAAATCTTAAGCATTGGATTGGTCGGCGTTTCGACCCACAGCATGCGCGTTTCCGGACGCGCCGCCGCGGCAATCGCGGCCTCGTCGTTTAAGTCCACGTAACTGAAACTCAGACCCGCGGCCGGTCCGCGCACACGATCAAAAAGCCGCACGGTGCCGCCGAACAGGTCATCCGCCGCGATGATGTGACTGCCTGCGGGCAAAAGCGCAAGCGCCGCGTCGCAGGCGGCAAGGCCCGATGCAAAGGCAAAGGCGCTGGCCCCGCCTTCCAGATTGGCCAGCGCCGCTTCGAGGGCGAAACGCGTTGCGTTTTGCCCGCGCGCGTACACAAAACCTGTGTTTTCCCCGGGGGCCGTTTGCGCGTAGGTCGATACCGCGTAAATCGGCATGCTCACAGCGCCGGTGACCGGATCGGGTTTTTGTCCGGCGTGGATCGCACGCGTGGCGAAGCCGCCCGTGTTTTTACGATTCATCTTCGAGCTTCCATGCGAGCAGGCCCTTGTCAGCAAGCCACTCGTCGTTGTAAAGTTTAGAGAGATATTTGTCCCCGGAGTCGCATACAAAGGTCGCTACGTTTTTGGGTTCGTTCTGTTCGCGGCAATAACGCAGGGCCGCCGCGAGCAAAGAGCCGCTCGACGGTCCGCCGTTAATGCCGGTACGGCGCAATAGTTCGCGCGCGAAGCCAAAACTTTCCGCGTCGCTCACCGAAATTGCGCGCGCTACATGCGAAAGATCGCAAATCTCCGGCACAACGCTGCTGCCGATGCCTTCGACCAGATACGCGCCGCCTTTTTCCGGCGGGCGGCCTGTTGCGACAATTGCGGCGAGCGCGGAGCCGACCGGGTCGGCGAGAATGATGCGCGTTTCGGGCGAGTGTTTAGCAAAAAACCGACTGAGCCCGGTAATAGTTCCGCCCGAGCCCACCGCGCACACCACGACGTCCAGTTTTCCCGGCACAGCCGCCAGGAGTTCCGGAGCGGTTGTTGTTTCGTGGGCGCGCGGGTTGTCGGGATTGGCGAACTGATTTACATACCAGGCGCCCGGGGTTTCGCGCGCGTAGCGCCGCGCAACTTCCTGAAAATTATCCGGATGGCCGGGCCCGGCCGAGTTGGGCGTGATGATGCACTCCGCGCCCATGGCGCGGAGAAACCGAATTTTCTCCTGACTCATTTTGTCCGGAATCATCAGCGTCAGCTGATAGCCCTTGCCCGCCGCTGCGAGAGCAAGTCCAATGCCCGTATTGCCGGCGGTCGCTTCCACAATCACGCCGCCCGGCTTCAAATCGCCGCGCGCCTCCGCGCCTTCAATCATCGCCAGGGCGATGCGATCCTTGATCGAGCCGCCGGGATTACGGTTCTCCAGTTTAAGGAATAAACGACAGGGGCCGGCTTCAAACTGCGTCACTTCGACGAGCGGCGTGTCGCCGATCAGCGCGAGGGTATTCGTCAGGGTCGCACTCACGGCGTCGCGCCCTGGGGTCTTTGGGTCGGCGCGGTAAACTCTTCCCGCGATAGCTCGTACAAAACATGACGCCCTAAGCGATCGCCGGGCGGCAAAAGCGGATGGTTAAAGTCGGTTAGATAGCGCATGCCGAGTCGCTGCATCACCGCGCGACTGCGCTGATTTTGTACGGCCGTGAAGGACACAACTCGATCCAGCTTCAGGGTTGCAAATGCGTATTGCAGCGCGGCGCGCGCAGCCTCCGAGGCGTAGCCCAAACCCCACGACGCGCGCCGCAGGCGCCAGCCGATTTCAACCGCGGGCGCAAAATCGGCGGCGAAGGACACATGTTGAATCCCGGCAAAGCCCGCGAACGCGCCGCTCGATTTTTCTTCCAGCGCCCAGAAGCCAAAGCCGTGCGCGTCAAAATGGGTTTCCAATCGCTCAATCAGGGCCTCCGTTTGCGCGCGAGTCAGCGGCGCCGGAAAACACTCCATAACTACGGGGTCCGCGTTTAAAGCGGCGAGCGGTTCGATATCCGCCGCGCAGTAGCGGCGCAGCGCCAGACGATCCGTCTGGAAATGCGCGGCAACGTGAGCGGGCAGGGAGCGCATCACGACAGGCTGGGCGTCGTAGCGGCTCAGTCGAGCAAAAGTCGCCAGGCCAGTTTGCCGCCCGCGCGCATAGGGATCAAAGTCTCCGCGCCCAGCGGAAAACTCGCCGGCGCCGGCGCGTCTTCCTTCACGAGGGTGATGCGCTCCTCGTTCACCGGCAGACCGTAAAACTGCGCGCCAAACACGGACATAAAGCCTTCGAATTTATCCAGCGCCTCTGCGGCGTCAAAGACCTCGGCGTAGAGTTCCACGCCGGCGAAGGCCGTGTAGATTCCTGCGCAGCCGCAGTCGGCTTCTTTGGCGCTTTTTGCATGCGGCGCGCTGTCCGTGCCAATAAAAAACTTCGGATTGCCGGAAGTCGCAGCGCGCACCAGGCGCTCGCGATGAACTTCGCGCTTGAGCACCGGGAGGCAATAGTGATGGGGCCGCACGCCGCCCTGAAAAAGCGCGTTGCGATTCAGCAACAGGTGATGCGCGGTAATAGTTGCAGCGACGCGCGGCCCGGCGGACTCCACATAGTCCGCCGCCTCGCGCGTGGTGATGTGTTCGAATACCAAACGCAGCTCGGGAAAACGTGCGACGAGCGGAGCGAATTGCGTTTCCAGAAACACCCGTTCGCGATCAAAAACATCCACATGCGCGGCGGTGACTTCCCCGTGCACAAAGAGCGGCAGATCCGCCGCTTCCATGGCCGCGAGGGTGGGGTAAAGCGCTTCGAGAGCGCGCACGCCGGCTTCGCTGTTGGTGGTGGCGCCTGCGGGATACAGCTTAACTGCATGCACAAAGCCGCTCGATTTTGCGCGCCGGATCTCCTCCGGCGAAGTCCGGTCGGTGAGATACAGCGTCATCAAGGGCTCAAACTTCCATCCGGCGGGCAGCGCGGCAAGAATGCGGTCGCGATACGCGGCGGCGTCCGCCGTGGTCTCCACAGGCGGTTTGAGATTCGGCATAACTATCGCGCGCGCAAAGCGTTCGGCGGTGTGCGGCAGGACGCTGGCCAGCGCGGCGCCATCGCGCAAATGCAAATGCCAGTCGTCTGGTTTGCGGATTTGCAGGCGAGTCCCCTGAGCGACAGGCATGCGTTCGTGTCGCCTGAGCGGCAGCGCACTACAAGCGGAAAATTGCGCGCCTCTCAGGTGTTGGTCAGGATTTGGTCGGCGTTTGCGCCGAGTTCCGTAAGCGCGGCGGCAATGGCCGCGCCGAATTCTTTTGAGCCGATCCAGTAGCAGAGCGCGTCTTTCACAAGCGGCGACTCGGCGCGCAGGGCGTCGGCCACGTTGCCGTGAAAGTACTTGCGCCCATCCGTCGCGGACTGGCCGGGCTGATCCAGACACAGACGCAAATTCAGACCGCGTGCGCTCCACTCGTCGTATTCGTTTTGAAAGGGCAGCCGCCCGGCGTCGAATGCGCCCTGCCAGAGCCACAGGCTCTGCGCGGGAAACGCGCCGGCCAGATGCATTTGAATCAAGGTGCGCAGCGGCGCGATCCCCGATCCCATCGAAAAAAGGTGCACGTTTTGGCGGCTTGCGTCGCGTTCGGGAAAGCCGGCGCCGCGCGCCAGGCTGCAGACGAAGCGTTCACCGGCGACGCTGGTGCAGAGCGCATGGGCCAGATCGCCGGCGTCTTTGACCAGAAACTCCAGGCGCTCGCGGCCCGGCGGGGACGCGACGGCGAAATAGCCGCGCAGTTCGCCGCGTTCCACTTCAAAGAACTGCCCGGGTTTTTGATAACTCGCCAGCACGCGCGAGTCAGGCGTGCAAATGATGTGAAACAAATCGCGCCCGCTCGGTCGAACGCTCTGGATTTCCAGTTCGGGCATGAAAACAGTTAACGGGCGCGGCGCTGCGGCGGCTTTTCCAATTTGCGCCGCGTCTTACGGGCCGGATTTTGCGGTCCGCCATAAAAAGGCGTTTCGAGGAAGTTTCCGTCGCCGCCCAGGCATTCCAGAAAGTCGCCGCGTTTTTCCGTTCGTTCCAGGAGATAAAACGAACCCCACGCGAGCGTGGGAAACAGGCGCGCCAGGGGTTTCGCGACTCCAGGCGGAAAGGGATAAAAGTTCGAACCGCGATATGCGATCAGCCGATAGTATGCGCCCGCTTCAATAAAACGCCGGAAATCCGGTTTTGTGAAACCGCGCACATGCGCGCTGAGGGTTTGGATCTGGGTCGGCTGTTGCCCGAACAGCAGCAATAGTCGATTGTGCAGACTGGCGATATTCGGCACGCCAACGATCAATCTTCCGCCGGGACGCAACACGCGCGCCGCCTCCGCGCAAATCCAGAACACTTCCTTCGTGTGTTCCAGCACCTGATTGGCGGACACCAGATCAAAATCGCCGTCTGCGCCAGGCAGACTGTCGCGTTCGATATCCAGCGCGTAAGTTGCGATGCCGGCGGCGCGACACTCTTTTACATTGGGCGCATAACTTTCGACCCCGTGCAGTTCGAGATCCGCCGGGTCGCCCGCCGCGGCGCGAATATTTTTGAGATCCGTTCCGTGTCCGCAGCCGATGTCCAGCGCGCGAAAGGGCCGCGCGGCGCCGCGTCCGGCGACCCGCTCGGTTGTGTAATACGCATCCGCACCCCATGCGGCGATGATCTCGCGACCGTAATTGAGCTCCTCCGTCCCGCTTTTTAATCGTTTGAAGAAGCTGCGCAGCATGGAAAGACAGCGAGCGCGCGCTTTGGGGCAGTGACAAGCAAAAATGCCGATTTACAGATTTCGCGCCCCGCGGCGATTGTCGAAGATCGTCCGGTCGTACTGGCCGGCCCTGGAGCACACATGGACTGGCGCGGCGTAAGCGTACTGATTACCGGAGCGTCGAGCGGAATCGGCGAAGCTGCTGCGTACGAACTGGCGGCGCGCGGCGCGCGCCTGGTCCTGGTGGCGCGGCGGAAGCACGAACTGGAGCGCGTTCAGAAAGCGGTCGCATCCGCTTACGGCTCCGAGTGCCATTGCATTGCCGCCGACGTAACCGACCACGCCGATCGCTTGCGCGTACGCGACTATGTGGCGAAGCACCTCGGTTCATTGAACATGCTTGTGAACAATGCGGGCATTACCGCGCACGGCCGCTTCGACGAAACGCGATTGCCGGTGCTGCGGAAGATCATGGAGATTAATTTTTTCGCCGGCGTCGAGCTTACCTCGGAACTGATTCCTGCGATCAAAAAGGCCGCCGGTCCCCGAAGGATTCTGCTGGTTTCGACGCCCTCAGGACTCTACGGCGTGCCCGGGCGCTTCGCTTATTCCGCCAGTAAGGCGGCCGGGCACGTGGTCATGGACGTGCTGCGCGTGGAATTGCGCGACGAGAACATACACACTGTCATTTTCTGTCCTGGCTACGTACGGACTAATTTACGAAGCTCCGGCCTGGCGGCGGACGGCGGCGTACTGGCGGATGAACAAGCCTCTGGCGCCCGTTCTCCGGAAGAAATCGCCGTAAAACTGCGCAAGGCCCTGGAAGGCCGCCAGCGCGTGGTCGTGACAAACGCGCTGGGCCGCATCGTTTACTGGCTGCGCACCCTGGCGCCGGGCCTGCTGGAATGGCTCATGGCCAGGAAGTTAAAAAAAGACTTCCAGAAAACTGCGCACTGAGGAGAAACTCGGCAACAATGGCCGAAGCATTTATTCCCCCGGCATTTAACCTGCCCGTCGCCTGGATGATCGATTTTTCCATGCCGCTGCTCTTGAAGCAGGTGCAGAACATCGATCGCGTCGTCTTTCGCCCGGAGGATGCAAAGCTCCTGCGCTCGCTGAAAGACGAGCGCCTGATTTACGCAAGCAACCATCCCTCCACGGCCGAACCGCCGATCGCCTACTGCGCCGCCATGCGCATGGGCAGCCGCTTCCACTACATGGCTGCGCGTCAGGTTTTTGATTGGGGCTACGGCTTTGTGGGCCGCTTTATACAAAGCATTGGCGCATTTTCCGTCATCCCCGGCGTCGCCGATCGCGAGTCGCTCAAGGCCTCGCGCCTCATTCTCGCCTCTCCGGCGGGCAAGTTGTGTCTGTTTCCGGAAGGCGAACCCACCAGCGGCGAAAACGACAGCCTTATGCCTTTCCAGCCCGGCATTGCGCAATTGGGCTTCTGGTCGCTTGAGGATGCGCGCAAGACCGAGTCCGATGCAGACGTAAAAATTTTGCCAGCGTTTGTGAAATACGTAATCAAAGGCACGGATGCGAGCATCAAAGTCGAGCTGCATACGGCCCTGCGCGCCATTGAAGGCGCGCTCGAAATTGATCCGGGCAATCGCAATCTTTTGCGGCGATTTTTGTTTATCGGCCGCGTGTTGCTGGAACGCGCCGAGCGCGAGTATCACGTGCCGGCCGGCAGCGCCACGGATTACGACTATCGCATTGGTCGCATTCGCCATGCGATCCTCGACCAAATCCAGGAGCGTTTTAACTTCGCGCACTGGGATCCTAAGGCGGACGCCATTCAGAAGCTGCGCTTTATGTTGGCGCAATTAGAAATCATTGAGGTCGGCATTCCGGAAGCGGAACGCCTGCCGCGACTTACGAAAGTAGAATTGCAATGGGCTAAAGGCGAGTGCATGCGCGCTTATTCTTTTATTTCTGCACGGCCGGAGTACATTATCGCGCGGCCCACGGCGGAACGGTTTTTTGAGTGGCTGGTGCGCTACGAAAACGCCGTACTTGGCAAATCCAAACAACGCGCGCGCGACGCCTATGTATTCTACGGCCCGGTGACCAGCCTGGGCGCCATTTACGACGAATACAAAAAAAACAAGCGCAAGGTGGTCGACCAGGTCACCCGCGAACTGCGCGAGTCCATGGACGTCTTGCTCACGCGCTCGTTGGAACTGAGCCAGCCGATCGTGCGTCCGGGCGACGTGGGCGACGAGATTTAGCAGTCTATCCGGGGATGACGGCCGTCGCGTTCGCGATGGCGGGCCGCAGGGAGCAGCGTATGGCGACGGCGACGGAAAAGAAAAAACTGAGCTACGAAGACTACGCGCAACTGAGCGAAGGCGCGCCCTATCAGCTAATTGACGGAGAGTTGGTCATGACGCCAGCGCCGAATCCGATTCATCAAAACATTGTTGGAACACTGTTTATCACAATGAAACAAGCCGCAGATAAGGCAAAATCCGGCCAGGTGTTCAGCGCTCCAATCGACGTGCAACTGACGCCCCACGATGTATTCCAACCGGACCTGATCTATATTGCAAAAGAGCGCAGCGCCATCATTGGCGAACTGGCGGAGCTTTTCGCTCCGCTTAGCTGAGTTTTCGGAGGCTCTGGCCAACAAAAAAACCCGGCGCCAGAGGACGCCGGGTTTTTTGCGCGGCCTGAATTCTCATTCAGGCTTTTTGCGTTGGTTGCAGGGAGCGCTTATTGCGTTCCGCCGCCTCCGCCGCCGCCCTGATTCGGGCCCTGGAAGGGCGCGGCCGGGCCGGGCGCTTTGGAACAATCCACCGCCTGCGGCCAGTGGTCCGGATACCGGGCATTCTGACGAATCAGCGTCACCAGGCGGTTTTTGCGTTCGCAATCGGGGCGATCAAAGTCGAGCGCTGCGCCGTCAAAGTGCACTTCAAAAATATCCGAAAGCACGCGCAATTCATCAAAGAAAATGTAAACCGTTTCGAGCGACGTGGTCGGTTTGGCGCGCAGCTTGAACTGGCGGAACACGAGGGTCTTTGTCGCCTGATAAGAATCCACATCCTGGGGCACGTTGTTCGGGATGTCCACGAGCAGCGGACGCCAGCCGATAAAGTCGACCGAACCGAACTTCAGAATGTGCGTGTTGCCGCGCCAGTCTTCAATCCAGCCTTCGAGTTCGTATTCGTTGCCGCGACCCATGACCCAGACGGAAACTTTTTTCGCCACGCCGGGGATATCGATGCCGTTCAAGCAATCGACCATGACCGGACGGTTCGGATTATTGTACTGGGACAGCGCCGTGTCTTTAAAGCAGTTCGGCTGTTTGTAGTCGCTCGCCAGCGCAATCTCGTTCAAAAACGGACGCGGACGTTCAATCATGTAGTGATCGACGCGCGGCGGACGCAGGGTAACCACGTTGTAGCCAGGAAACGTAAAGGCGAACTTCACGGCGTAGACTTTCGCCGCCGCGTAGCTGACGTTATCGCGAATGTCGCCCGGTGTGCCGGGGATCAACTTTACTTCGCGTTCCACCATCACGTTGGCGAAGGCTTTTTCGTAGGGCGCGTTCTGGGGCGCAGCGCCGCCGGCCGGCGCGGGTTGTTGCGCCTGGTTTGCGGTCTGGACCTTATCTGCGCTGGTTACGGCTTCCCAGCCGTAGCCGCCGCCGGTGTAGTCGTTATCCCAGCTCTCGATCGTGATGGCGCGCAGTTCGCTGCGCGACACATCGCTGCCGATTGCAGTTTCCACAGCCTGCGCGCTGATGGAGCCGAGTATGGCGACCAGCGCCGCACAGGCGCCGGCGACAATCGGCCAGTTCTTCTTGAGGTTTTCTTTAGAGATCATACCATTGCCTCTCTGAGTGTATCTTCCTCTGAACTACTGGATTACCAGTTGTCCTTGATCTCCGAGCCTGGATACTGCTGTTCGCTGCGATCGATCAGAGCTTTTAGCCCGTCCACGTAGAAGTAGAACTGTCCGCCGACTTCGTGGTGATCGCTCACTACAAAGAGGCTGACAAAGTGGAGGTTCTTGTCCAGCATCGAGTAACGCGTGCTCTGCGGCAGCCAACCGGGAACGGTGGTTGTCAGTCGGCGCCAGCCGAAGTAATCCAGACGTCCCAGACGGAGCGTATGGGTGCGGCCGCGATAGTCGCGCAGCTTGATGAACATCGTGTGGCGGAAATTGCGTCCCAGGGCCCAGATCGAGAACTGGCGCGCTTTTCCGCGGATCGTGTATTCGTGCGGCGGAAAAATTTCCACGCGATCAAAGCCGCGTTCGTTAAAGTAGGTCTTTACGCCCAGAATATGGTTCGGGGCCTCGGGATTTTGCGATACGGAGTACGCCTCTTGCGGGGGCGGCGCTGCGTTTTCGTCGTCGGTCGCGCGAATATCGCCGCGCTGCACGATTTTCAGCGCCCGGGTCTCGCCCAGCGGGCACGTTGACTTTGCGCGCCAGTCTTCCGACTGTTCAAAATCCTCAAGGGTTTCCAGAGCCAGGGCCGTCTGGCCGACCTGGATCGATACGGGCGAACCGGCGCCGCCGGGGGGATTGCCGCCCTGGCCCTGTCCGCCTGCCGGCGGTTGCTGCGGCTGCGCGAGGATCGGCGTAGCGATTACGAGGGCTGCAATCATCAACTGTTTGAGTTTCATGGTCCTGACTCCTGAAAACCGTATATCATCCTTGATTATGGCTCGGCGAAGGAGAATATAATAAGCCCCCGCTCTGAGTCACCGGTCAATAGACTTTATCGGCCTTAAATCGCACAAACCTGGGCAATCTGACGGAAAATTTTATGCAGGTGCGGGCGGCCCGTCAAGCGCCCCGCTCCATGCGTGCGACCGTTTCCCGGCAGAGTTCGGTGAAGTCGCGACGGATCTCTGTGAGCTTATCGTTTTTGGACGTATAGAGATTATGTCTGGCGCCCAGCAGGCCGGCGACCCCGATGCGGTCCATTATCATCGCCTCGAACAAGAGATCCTCGTAGTTGGCGCGGAGCTTGCGACTCTGTTCCTCGTGTTCCCGGGCCAGGTGCGCCCCGGCCGAGCGAACCCGGTTGCGCACAATGCCCAGATTCCGCGCCGCCGAAACCACGCCGCGCTCCCCGACCTCGCGCTGCATGTTCTTAATGTGCTGTAAAATGAAGGGAATCCCGTAACAACTGATAAAGTCCGGGATGGTCGGCACCAGAAAGTAGTCCGAGGCGATAATCGCGTTGCCGGCGACCAGGTAGATATTGGGCGGGCAATCGAAGAGCACGTAGTCGTATTTTTTGTGGATCGACTTCAGGGCGTTTTTGAGCAGTAAATAGCGCTGCAGATAGAACTCTTCCATGCTGCCGATGCCGCGCGGCTTTTTGCTCATCAGCCGCATCTCGTATTCCGGCAGGTCCAGGTGCGACGGCAACAGGTCCAGGCCCGGCGTGTTGCCCGGCATATTGTCCCAGGCCCGATCCAGGGCGTTTTCGATGATCCATTCCGGCTCGATGCGGGCCTCGTCGTCCTCGTAAAAGGAGCGCACCACATTAATCACCGAGCCGCGTCGTTCCAGCCAGTCGGCCCAGTAGTGTTCGTCGACCGTCGACAGGGAAAGGGAGCACTGCGGGTCCAGATCCACCATCAGGACCTTTTTTTCGTAGAGACTCGCCAGACCGACCGCGAGCTGCAGTGTCAGAGTCGTCTTGCCCACGCCGCCCTTGTAGTTGATGACCGAGATGATTTTCGCCATGATGAGGATCGGGACCGCTTGTCCGGGCGCGGCCGGTCGCACGAACGCTGTCCGGCGCTCGTCGCTGTCTATAGAATCGACAGAACCGACGCGGTTTCTTAATCGTCGGGGTCGCGTTCCGGTCCAGGCGCCGGCGCCCGGGTCGTCGCAAAAATCACGAACGGCCGTCGCCGACGCCGCTGCACAGGTCGCAGTTGCCGCAGGGCGGCGTTTCGGGAAAGCCAAAGTAGCGATTCAGGTGCATGCGCCGGCAGGGATTTTCCGTTCGGAAGTAGCGCAGGAGCTCGGCCAGTCGCTTTTGCTCGTGATGCACGCGCGCCTGGTGCGCGGCCGGATCCAGCAGAGCGGAGCCGGCCGGCGAGTCCAGCAGTTGCAGACCCGCGAGATCCTGGGCGTTTTCGATCAGTCCGTAGCGTTCCAGCATCCGCAGGGCCGTTTCAATTCGAAAATCACGCCGGTTTTTGTAGTGCAATTGCTCGTGCAAATACTCCAGGCCCAGCGCCCGGACCTTGTCCGGCGATTTTTCGAGCAGATCGCAAATGCCGCGGTAAATCCGCGGTTCCGGATTCGACCATTTGATAAATTCCATCTGGATGGCGATATCGTCCTGATTGTAGAGCAGGGTGCAAAGCGCCGGTTCGCCGTCGCGTCCGGCGCGCCCGATTTCCTGATAATACGCCTCGAGCGATCCGGGCAGCTCCGCGTGAATTACAAAGCGAATGTCGGCCTTGTCCACGCCCATGCCAAAGGCGTTGGTGGCGAGCATTAACGGCCCGCGCGGCGCATCGGCGCGCATGAAGTATTGCTGGGCGCGTTTACGTTCGACTGTGCGCAGTTTGCCGTGATACACTTCGTGTGCAAAACCGCGTGCGGCGAGTCGTTGGGAAAACCGCTCGAGGGTCTGAATCAACGCAAAATAAATGACCCCGGCGCCCCGGGCGGCGGCGGGCGATTTCAAAATTCGTTCAATCGCAGCGAACTTTTCTTCTTCTGAAACGACTTCGTGCGCTTCCAGCCGCAGATTGGGCCGCTCGACGCCGTCGTGAAACAGGCGCGTCGAGTCCTCCGGCAGACCCAGTTGCGCGATAATGTCGCGCTGCACCTCCGGCGTCGCCGTTGCAGTGAGCGCAATCGTCGGCGGCGCGCCCAGCGAGCGGCGAATTTCGCCCAGCCGCGAATAGTCCGGACGAAAATCCCCGCCCCACGCGGAAATGCAGTGCGCTTCATCGACGGCAAAGAGTGAGATATTTGCTGACTGGATCGCTTCAGAAAAATCGGGCTTGCGAAATCGCTCCGGCGTCACATACAACAACTTGCTGCGCCCGGCGCAGAAATCGGCCAGTCGCTTATCGCGCTCTGCGGCGCTGAGAGTCGAATTGATAAACGCAGCCGGTATATTCCGTGTGATCAGCGCCTCGACCTGGTCCTGCATGAGTGCGATCAGCGGACTGATCACCAGCGCGCCGCCCGGCAAAAGCAGCGCGGGCAACTGATAGCAGAGCGATTTTCCGCCGCCGGTGGGCGCAAGAATCAGGGCGTCGCCGCGCGCAATTGTGATGTGTTCGATGATCGCTTGCTGACGCCCGCGAAAGTTTTCGAATCCGAAATACTCTCGGAGACCGGCCTGTATAGCGCTGGGGTTCAACGCGGGATCGTCGCCGGAGCGACCGCGGCCGTCAACCGCCTTCCGGCCTTGAATCGCGGTTTACCGGAGCCGCGCCCGCGCCAGACTCGTCCCTACTTGAGCGCAGAGGGCGAACTATGATTATTGTAACCGGAGCGGCGGGATTAATTGGCAGCGCGGTCGTACGCGAGTTAAACGAGCAGGGCCATGACAATTTGCTCTTAGTCGATCACCTCGGGACCTCCGACAAATGGATGAACCTGCGGTCTCTGCGATTTCGCGACTACTTCGAAAAAGATGAATTCCTGACGTTGGCGGATCGTCGCCTTGCGAAAGGCGGCGGCGTCCCGCTGCTGAAAAAAGTGAAACATATTATCCACCTGGGAGCGAACAGCGCCACAACGGAAAAAGACGCCAGCCACTTGATCGAAAACAATTATCGCTATTCGATCCGCATGGCGGAACTGGCGCGCGAATGCGGCGCGCGCCTGGTCTACGCCTCCAGCGCTGCGACCTACGGCGACGGGGCGCACGGATTTGACGATAATCCGGCGGGTTTGGAAAAACTGCGGCCGCTCAACGGCTACGGCTATTCCAAACACTTGTTCGATCTGTGGCAGAAGCGCCTCGACTTTGCGCCCTCCGCCTGCGGCGTGAAATATTTTAACGTTTACGGACCCAACGAATATCACAAGGGCGACATGATGTCGCTTGTGCTGAAGGCCTTCCGCCAGATTCAATCCGAGGGCAAGTTAAAATTATTTAAGAGTTATCTGCCGGAGTACCGCGACGGCGAACAAAAGCGCGACTTTCTCTACGTACGCGACGCAGCGAAAATGACGACCTTTCTCGCCCTCGAAAGCGATGTGCGCGGCGTGTTTAACGCCGGCAGCGGCGTCGCATCCACGTGGATCGAACTGGCGAACGCGATCTTTGGCGCCATGGGGCGCGCCCCGCAAATCGAGTTCATCGACATGCCGGAGACGCTGAAGGCGAAATACCAGTACTACACCTGCGCGCCGATAGATCGCCTGCGCAAGGCGGGCTACAGCGCGCCGGTGACGCCGCTGGCGGAGGCCGTGCACGACTACGTGGCGAACTACCTGCTTCCCGGCGAAGTGCGCGCCTGAGCGTTACGCAAACAACTTTGCCGCGTCAATCACGAGACCGGGCAGCGCTTCGCTGGCAAGTTGCGGGGCGCTGCGTTTTTCCCAGCCCTGCTCGCGCCACAGCCAGAGGTACAGGGATTTTTTGACGGGGTCCGGGAGCCAGTATTCGCGGACGCCGTGCGCAAAATAGCGATCCGCTTTAACGGTGCGGTCGCGCTTTGCCGTGCTCGACGACGAAAACTCAACCACGAGATCCGGACCGCCGTTCATATACTGGCCGTCCAGAATCGCCAGGCGCTCGCGGCTCACAAAGGCGATATCCGGGCGCAATACGTCGCCTTCGTCCGGCAGGAATAAATCCAATTCCGGAAACACGCGCCCCGCCCCCGGATGCGCGTCGAGATACGCATAAAGAAAATACACGAAGCGACCCTGGGCTTCGGAATGGGGCTGAAGCGGCGACGGCGACAGGTGCAACACTCCATCGACCATGTCATAGAGATAGCCGTCATCCTTCAGCCCGCGATACTCGCGGGCCGTTACGCGGCGACCCGCATACAGCGGGCGTTCAGACGCCAGTCCGGGCATGCCCATAGGCCTGATTTTAGCAACGGCTCTCATCCAGGTCAAGCGTATGGGGTCGCCGCTGCGCCGATCGTGCCGCATTTTTTTCGCTTGCGCGACCGGGAGCGGCCCGCGCGCTTCTGGCGAAAGCCGCGTGTCCATGGACGGTCGTTTGTGTCGGAACTCATTCTGCAGGGCGTCAGTTTTGGGGGGATTTTTACGGCCCTGCTCGGGCTCAGTCATTTGATGCGCTGGCGGCGAGCGATGACGCATCGTTGTCTGGTGTTGTTGAGTCTGTCCGTGGCTGTGCTCTATCTTTACGTATATTTTATGCTGCGCACGATTTATTTTGCGCCCGGTTGGCTCAATCACGCGTATGTTCCCTTCATTTACTTTCTGGGTCCTGGACTCTACGTGTTCTATCGATCCATTATCGAGGAAGAATACGAGTTCCGACTGAATCGCTGCCTCTTTGTTCCTGGCCTCGCCTTGTTGATCGTCTTTCCTGTTGCGGATTGGATCTGGCCCGGCGCCTTCGCTTCCCGTCCGGTGGATTATTTTATGCATCGGCGCGCGGCGCCTCCTGATGTGTTGCTGCTGATCGGCTTTGTAATCAACGGCTGCTACTACGCGTTGATTTTTGTGCAATCCTGGACCCTGTTTCGCCTGGAGAGCCTGCGTCGGGAATCGGCGGCGCGCACCCTGCTGGTCATCCTGGTCGGTACGGGATTGGTCAATGGGATCTGCGTGAGCGCGTATTTGAGTTTCAGCCTGGATCGTTTGATCGAGTCGCTGTTTGGCGTGAGCGTGCTGGGCGGCGTGTGTTTTATTTTCGCCCAGGCCTCGCCGCACGTGTTTTCCGAATTCGCTCCCACGGCGCGCCAGGCGTATAAAAATTCGAGGCTGGCCGGGCTCAACCTGGACTCGATTCAAGCGCGCCTGGATCAGGCCATGAAAGTAGAGGAGGCCTTTCTGGACGAAGAACTCAATCTGGTCCGACTGGCCGAGCGTATTCAAATCAAGCCGTACCAGCTTTCGGAGTATTTAAACGCGCACTGCGGTCAGAATTTTTCGCGCTACGTCAACGGCTTTCGCGTGGCGCGCGCCGCGCAAATCCTCTCTACAGAAGACCGGGCGAGCATACTCTCCGTCGCCTTTCGCGTCGGCTTTAACTCCAAGACCAATTTTAACCTGGCATTCCGGACCATTCAGGGCCTTTCGCCCCGGGATTTCGTCCGCCAGGCTCGCATTGCGCGCGCCGCGCAGGCGGCGAAGACTGCGCCCCGTCAGCCCCGCGCAGTAAAACGTGCAAGATCCTGATTTTGCCCCTCTTTTTTGAACCAGATTACGATCCCTGTCGATTCAACCAGGCCCTCTGGCGTAGAATCCTCCGTGTTCGCGTCGCAGCGCGAATCATCTCTAACACAACATACAGGGGGAATCCCATGCGAAAAGGGTTCATACATGGCGCGCGCTTATGTGCGGCGCTGGCTATTTCACTGACGGCGGCCTGCTCCCAGGCGGCCGATTCGAATCCAAACGATGTCGCGCTGATCGCCGGGCTCACGAGCGTTCAGAACACGGCCGGCGCGGACTTTGCGCCTGGCCAGCAGGCGATTCGGCCGGAAGACATTCAAGCGGCGTTTGCAGAGTTAAACGACGGCAGCATCACCTTCGACGATTCCATTCGTTTCACCGGAACCGACGGAGTGATTCTTGCGGCGAATGTATTCAAGCCGGCCAATATTCCGAGCGGCGCAAAACTCCCGGCGATTATCTTTGTCAACAGCTGGGCGCTGAACGAATACGAGTATCTCGTGCCCGCGGCGCGCTTTGCAAAAGAAGGCTATATCGTGCTGAGCTACAGCACGCGCGGCTTTGGCGTTTCAGGCGGTCTGATTAACGTCGCCGGTCCGGCGGATATGTCGGATCTGGGACGCGCGCTCGACTGGCTCGAAGCGAACACGCCGGTGGACTCCAATAAAATTGGCATCGCCGGCATTTCTTATGGCGCCGGCATTTCGCTGCTCGGGCTCAGCCAGCATCCGCGCATCAAAACGGCGGTCGCCATGAGCGGTTGGGCCGATCTGCCGCGCGCGTTATACGGCAACGAAACGCCGCGCCTGGTCTGGGGCCTGCTGTTGATCGCGTCTGGCTATTTCACCGGCCGCATGGATCCGATTATCGCAGAGAACTTCAATAAGCTGCTCGCCTACAATGACGTCGGGTCCGTCATCGCGTGGGCGAATGTGCGTTCGCCGCGCACGTATCTCGCGCAGTTAAACGCGTCCGGCAAGCCGGTGTATATATCGAGCAATCTGGGCGACAATCTGTTTCAGCCCAATGGCATGCTGGATTATTATTCGCAGCTCACCGTGCCAAAAAAACTGGATCTGAATAACGGCATCCACGCCACGGCGGAAATTGGCGGCGTGCTTGGCGCGGACAATTACATCTGGAATAACACGCGCGATTGGTTCGCTTACTGGCTCAAGGGCGAAGCGAACGGCGTCATGAGCCGCCCGGCCGTGACGATCCAGCGCAAGTTTTCGAGCGAACGCATTTCGTACGCCAGTTGGCCGCCGGCCAGCGCCAGTCAGCGTCAGTTTTATTTGAAACCGCGCGGGTTGTTCGGCGATGGCAAGCTCCAGACCGCGCCCAACACTACATCCGGCCAAACGCGGATCTTTTCCGGCGTCGATACGGTTGCCACCACCGGCATCCCGCTCCTGTCGGATATTGTGGATGCGCATCTGGAAATTCCAGTCTACGCTTCCATGGATTGGGTCAGCCGGGTCAATGGCGTGGTCTACGAGTCGGATCGTTTGAATGCAACGTTAAAGATCCGCGGCCGCACAACTTATCAGGCGCGCCTGCAAACCTCGCTTTCCACCGGCAGCACAGCCGTGTATCTCTACGATGTGGACGCCTGGGGTACGGGCAAACTGCTCACGCACGGCATTGGAACGATTCGCGCCGCCACGCCGGGCGCCACGCGCACGCTGACGGTGGATCTGAACGCCATCGCCTACGATGTGCCGGCGGGCCATCGCATCGCCATCGCGCTGGATACCTTTGATCCGCAATACGCCGCGCCGACGCTCGCGCTGTATGCGCTGGATTTTGTGCATTCGTCCGGCGCGCAGTCGACGCTCACGATCGAAACGGCGAACTGACGCGGCAGCGCACAACGCCGACCCAACTCGCGAAGCGAGTTTTCCCCGCGCTCGCCCCATCGGGGGCGAGCATAGATTCCGCACGAACCTCCCTGTCCAAGCGAAGGGGCGCTGCGGGATCGGGTGACAACGCTTGTCGGTTTTGCTGTGCGTGAATTTTGCGAGCAATCGGTCGGCGCTTAACAGCCGAATTTTGCGCGCGCTTGCAGAAACGGGCTGACGGTGCTGCAATTGTCCGCAGAAATCGGGCATGGGCTTTGCATTTGAATCCCGCGGCGGCGAATTTGACCGGTCCTTTCGTAACGACCGCTATAGCGACCGATCGCGAGAACACTCGTTTCAAGGCGGCCGCCTCGATTCCGAAGAAGCGAGTCGCTCGGCCGCCCGAGATACTGACGCCATGCAGCGCGCGTTTCAGGCGCTGCGCACCGCCGACCCGCTGAACGAAGAGCGTCCGCCGCTCGCCGCAAAACTGGGCGGGCCGGTTCCGCGTGCGTTACGCTGGCGCAACACTCCGGCCGCAATCCAGCGGCAAGCGTCGCCGGATTCCGTACCTGATCTGCCCGCCTTCCGTTTTCCGCCGCCTGAGATTCTGACCGCGATCGCATTCATTCAGAAAGGCGAGGCCGGCCCGGAGGATCTCATGGTTTTACAAGACTGGGACTTGCGCCTGCGAACGGCCGTCGCGGAACGCAATCGTGTTTCGCTGCGCGATGCGCACACCAGCCGGGCCGATATTCGCGACTATACGGCGATTCTCGGCCGCCTGTTTGGAACGAATGAGTTCGAAGCGCGCGCAGAACTTATACGCGGCGGTTCATGGATTGCCTACCGCAGATTTTTCGAAACCCTGATTGGCGCGGACGACGAAAACCGTTTTGACCGTGCAAGCAAGGCCCTGACCGCCCGCTCGCCTATCTACATGCTGGGCTACCTGAAAGTGGAAAGCAACCCCGAGCTGCGGGGCGCTTTATCCTCCCTCTGGGCGCGCGGCCTTGTGCGAAGCGTCTTGACGATGCGCGGTCGGGTTGTCAGAATTGCACCGTCGCAGAGTCCGGTTTGGCGGGAACTCAAGCGGTATCGCGGCAAAATACGTTACAGTGGCGAGGGCCGGGACCGCCTGTACTACGAATGGGATAAAAGACACGGTGAAATCGAAGTCTACAATTCCCGGGGCGAACACATCTACGTAATTGAGCCAATGCGCGGTCGGCAAATCAAAGACTATGTGCCGGGGCGCAAGATTGACTTGTAAAAGCGAGGGGCGACGCGTGCGCGACATACTGAAAGAATTGCACGAGGGCACTCTTAGCGAAGAAACAGCCTATGACCTGCGCGACCACCTCTGGCACCGCGCTCATCTCGGTGAACTCCCTCAGCCACCTACGCTGGAACAGCCCATCGAATTCGAATTAGGCATGGATGCAAAAGAGGCCGAAGGTACTCGTCGCGGCGTACCTCTGGCGGTCCTTGCCCGCTGGCGTTACGAAGGTTGGCCTAATACATGCCCTATTTGCGGTAAATCGATCGATGTCGAAACAGGGCTGGCCGATGACCACTGGCGATGCGTCAACTTCGGCCATGAATGGCGATTGGTGCACACGTCGAATTGCTATCACAAATACCTCGAGTCACGTCCCGAACCGGAACCGCTTCCGCCCTTTGATCCGACGCAGGATGGCAAGCCGGGGATTTTGCGATTGTCAGGTGAAAAGCTGTTAGAGTTTGTCTACGAGTCGGGAGCCGTCCAGGATATCTCGCACAGTGCGTTTTTGTATCTCTGCGATGCGGCCGGCAAGTGGCACGAAGTCGACATCCAGCCCGACGATGACGGAAATTTTCGCTGCTATCCCGATGAAGAGGGCACATGGCATCCGATCGAGTGGGCGCTGAACATGAAATCGGCTCGTCTGGGACACTTCGTAATCCAGAAACCACTGCAACCAGGCCCGCCGGAGCGACTGTGATGGCCTTACGTCTCTGGGCGGAGGCCGCCGACACGACTGACGACCGCATCGAAGTTGAAGTCTACGTTCGCAATTTCAGTGATCGCAGCCAGGTCTTTGACGCCCGACTCGCCGGCCTGACATTTCGCGGGGCCAGCGGCATTCCGTATTTTCAAATTGTGAACAACCCGCCCGAATCCGTCGGGCGCTTCGAACTGGCGCCCCGTCAGGAGCGCTGCTTTCGGCAAGACGTGAGTCGGTTCTTTGCAAACGCCAACCCGCTGGAAGACGCCGTTTCGTGCGAGCTCGCCTACTGGAACGACGGGAGCATGATCCGAACCAACCCGCTGGCGATCGAGGTTCAGGCGCTGCGCGACGCCAATACGCGATCAAACTCCGTGAGAAACTCTTCCGGCGATTCGAGCTGCATGGCGTGACCGGCGCCGGGCAGTTCCACAATGCGAAAGCGGCGGCTCTTTTTGATCTCGCCCAATTGCCAGCGCGGCAAGACGCGTTCCAGTTCGCCCCAATAAAGAACGGCTGGCGTTTTCAAAAAACGCAGAGACTGCGCGGTGAAAAATACATGTTCTTCGTCTTCAATTGTATTCTCCGCCAGATAGCGATAGCCGATCTTCGTCCAGTCGGCGAGGAGACCGCGCACGACAAAGCGCGGCAATTCGGGCGGTCGCAGCGCATAAAAGCGCGCCACCAGGTCGCGCACTTCGTTTTCCGTTTCGGGGAAAATCATGCGGCGCAGGGAATCGCGTTCAGCCGGCGGCATGCGGATGAGGCCGGGATTGATCGCGTGCAGCTCGCGCACGTTTTCGCTTTTGCCGCTGCGCTCCAGATACCGCAGCATATGCAGAGCCACCAGTCCGCCCATACTGTGGGTGAGCAAGGTGACATTTTCCAGGCGCAAGTGCACAAAGAGCAAACGCGCGAGGGCTGCGGCAAGCAGCGGCAGCCGCCAGATATCGCGCGCCGGCGGCAGGGCGCTACGGCCAAAACCGGGCAGGTCCGGCGCATAAATCGTGTAGCGGTCCATCAACCGCGGCGCAAGTCGGCGAAAGGTGATATTTGCATCCAGAAAACCGTGTAACAAAATCAGCGGCGGCTTTTCGCCCGGCAGATGCGGCTCGGCGTCCGCGCTGCGATACAGAAAGAATCGCAGGCCTTCGTATTCGATGTATTCCGGATGCAGTCCAGCCCTTCGTAAACTTGCGTGATGTTTGCGACGCCGCCAGGCCAGGGCAAGGCGTCCGGGCGTTGAGCTGAGAAAAGTCATAGGGTCGATAGAGCCGCGCATTTTTGAAATCCGCCCGGCGGCCATGCTCCAGGCTCGCCAGCCTGGCGGACAATTTCGACCCCTTTTTGGCATATTCTCGCGCCAGGCCGCGCGTCCCGCGATAGCCCGAACGGTCGCGGCGGCTTCGGTTGACTCCGCCCGCCGTTTCGGCTGAGATGCCGCGCCGGACGCGCCGTCCTGCCGAACCCCATGCGAAAGCGCTACCTCCTCACTATGCTCAGCACCTTTCCGATGTTGCTGGTCTTTAACTTTGTGTACTTCAGCTCGTACCGTTCGTGGGAAATTCTGGCGTTTCTGGCGGGACTGCAGCTCGTGCTGTTCGGGCTGGTGAACGCTCTCGGCGCTTACGCACTATATCGCCCTGTTCACGCCGCACTGAGCGCGACGGGCGATCCCCAGCGGGGTCGGACGCGCATCCTGCGTTTGACCCTGTATTCGACCGTCTGGGTCTTGTGCATCGGAGTGGCGTATGTAGCGATCACGATGCTGCCGTTGTATCTGGACCCGGCCCTGTTCGGACAATCGCCGGTCTTTGCTGTGGAGCGAATCCCTCAGTGGTATATTCTGGCCGCCGTGCCGCCGGCCGCCTTTGTGTTTGCGATAATCCCCGCCTTTATCACGTATTTTTTGATTACAGATTTCAGTCTCGACCTGAAGGCCGCCACCTTTCAGAGTTTTGCTCAGCCGTACCCCGCGGGGCGTCGGCGCATCGGGATCGTGCTGCTGGCAGTATTCTTCGTGCTCGGATTTTTGCCGGTTGCACTGGTCATCCTGGAACTGATCATCGCCCAGGACACGGATTATGCAAAGTTTACTGACATGGACCCGCTGCAGACCGTGCTGATCGATCGGATCGTCATCCTCATTGGCACCCTGTACGCGATCGTATTAATTACGCGTTCGTTTACCAAACCGATTGGCTCGCTGCTGTCCGAAATGAACCGGGTGCGCGCCGGGGATTATACCGCCCGGGCCGCGCTCATACCCGAGGACGAAATCGGCGCGCTGGCCCGCCAGTTTAACGAAATGGTAAAGGGATTAAACGAACGCGAGTTTATGCGCGCCACCTTTGGTCGCTACCTGACAAAAGACGTAGCCGCACGTATTCTGGAGGGCGGCATTGATCTCGAAGGCGAGATCCGCACCTGCACCATTCTCGTGACCGACATCGCCGACTATGCCAGCATCTCTGAAACGCTTGCGCCCGCCGAGATCGTCGCCCTGTTAAATGAGTATTTTTCCGCCGTAGTCGGCGCCATTCACGAACACGGCGGACTGGTGAACAAGTTTATCGGCGATTCAGTGTTTGCGATCTTTAACGTTCCCGTAGACGATCCGGCCCACGCCGAACGAGCCGTACAGGCGGCCCTCGCCATTCAGACCATCACGCGGGAACGGCCTTTCGGGCAGGGGCGTGTGTTGCACACGCGCGTTGGCGTTAATACCGGCGTGGTGGTGGCCGGCAACATCGGATCGGCGGATCGCATGGAATACACGGTCATTGGCGATGACGTTAACGTGGCCGCGCGCCTGGAACAACTGAACAAAGAATACGGCACGTCGATCCTTGTGGGTGAAAACACCTATGACCGGACGCACACACAGTTCGCCTACCGCCAACTTGGCGAAGCGCAACTGAAGGGCAAAGAGAAGGCGCTGCGGATTTACACAGTCGCTACCTGAATCTGTGCATCAAAGCAGCGCCGCGGCGTGAGCTTCCACGGATTCCGCCAGCGCATCCAGATCGTAGCCGCCCTCCAGAAAACTGATCACGCGGCCCTTTGAGTGCGCGCCGGCGATATCCAGCAGCTCGCGCGTCATCCATTCGTAGGAACTGGTTTCGAGCGCCAGTCCCGCCAGGGGATCGCGTTTGTGCGCATCAAAGCCGGCGGAAATCAGGATGAACTCCGGACGGAATGTTTCGAGTGCGGGACGCACCGTATTGGCGAAGGCCGCGCGATAGTCGGCGTCGTCGGAGCCGCGCGGCATCGGAACATTCAGGGTGAAGCCGTCGCCCGGGCCTACGCCGCGATCGGCGGCCGCGCCGGTGCCCGGATAAAACGGGTATTGGTGTAAACTTATAAAAAACACCGCGGGATCATCGTAAAAAGTCGCTTCCGTGCCGTTCCCATGATGTACGTCCCAATCCAGAATGGCGACGCGCTCGACGCCCTGCGAACGCAGGTAGCGCGCGGTAACGGCGATGTTGTTAAACAAACAAAAACCCATGGCCCGACCGGGCAGGCTGTGATGGCCGGGCGGGCGCAAAAGCAGAAGCGCCCGATCGATTTCGCCTGTGAGAATGCGGTCTGCAGCTTCCAGCCCCGCGCCGGCGGCAAGGGCGGCGGCCTGATAGGATTGGGCGCTCACCACCGTGTCGGCGTCGAGCTGCCGGCCGTTGCGGCGACAGAAGGCGTCCACGGCGCGCACGTATTCGCGCTCATGCACGAGTCCGATTTCATCCACGCTGGCCGTGCGCGCTCCAAGCGCGGCAAACTGGCCAAAAAATGCGGTCTTCTCCAGGCGATTGCGAATGGCGGCGAGCCGCGCGGCGCATTCGGGATGGCCGGCGCCCGTGTCGTGCTGTAGAAATAGATCATCGGTGAAAAAACCGGTTTTACGCGCCACACGCCGCTCCTGAAACAGGAATCATGGAACTCAAATCCGGCGCGCCGCAAGCCGCCTGGCAAAGCGCGCTCGCCGCCGAACTGCGCAAGCTGGATGCGCAACAATTGCTGCGCAAACTCAGCGTGCATGCGGGGCGGCTGGATTTTTCTTCCAACGACTATCTGAGTCTCAATGCAAACGGAACGCTGGCGCAACTCTTGCGTCAAATCGTTCTTGAGGCGCCGGACGCGTTTCCCGTGGGTTCCACTGCATCGCGATTGATTCGCGGTCACTATGCCGTCTTTGATCAGCTGGAAAGCGAGTTCGCTGCGTTCAGCGGCTATCCGGATGCGCTGTTTTTTCACAGCGGCTATGCCGCGAACGTCGGCGTGATTGATGCGCTTTTGGGACCGCGCGACGTCGCCTTTGTGGATCGCCTGTGCCACGCGTCCATGCTCGATGGCGTGCGCATCTCCGGGTCGCAGCGGCGCTATTTCGCCCACAACGACCTGAACGATCTGGAAGACAAACTCAAGCGTTATGGCGGCCGCGGTCGGCGCTGGATTTTCACAGAAGCGATTTTCAGCATGGACGGCGACGCGCCGGATTTGCGCGCGCTTTGTGAACTTGCCGAGCGCCACGACGCGTTGATTTATCTGGACGAAGCGCATTCGCTTGGCGTACGCGGGCCGCAGGGCGCCGGGCTTGCCGCAGAGGCTGGAGTCAGCCGGCGCATTGCGGTGAACGTCTTTCCCTGCGGCAAGGCGCCGGGTTTAATGGGCGCCTTTGTCGCCGGGCCGATTGAGCTCAAAAGTTATCTGATTAATCGCGCGCGCACCTTTGTATTCAGCACGGCCCAGCCGCCGCTGCTTGCGGAGTTACTGCGGCGCGTGCTCGGGCTGTTTCAAACGCCGGAAATGCAGACGGCCCGCGCCATACTCGCCCAACGCGCGGCCGAGTTTCGCGCCGCTTGTGCGCGCCTGGATTGCAATACGGGCGTCAGTTCAACGCAGATTGTTCCCGTGGTTGTCGGCGAAGCGGATCGCGCGCTGCGTCTTGCCGCCGGGCTACGCGAGCGCGGCCTTGATGTTCGCGCTATTCGGCCGCCGACGGTGCCGGAGGGAACCAGCCGACTACGCGTCAGCTTTCAAGCCGGCCATTCGTCGGACGATCTGGCGGCGCTCGTCGCTGCGCTGGAAGAATTACGCAACCTGGAAGCGTGATACAATTCAAAGCGCTTCCGGGTTCTCGTGTAATACGAAGAAGCCGTCATCTGCGTCCGGATCAAACAGGGCGTCCTGCCAGAATCCGTTAGCCTCCGCACACTGGCCGGTGTAGAAGCGCTGCGTTTTTTGCAGCGGAACTGGCGCGTCGGACGGCGGTGCGGCGCAGCCGGGTTTGTTCTCATAATATTCGAGGGTTGCCCGCCGCTCGTTCAAAACTACCGTGATGACGCCGTTGTCCTTCGAGTAGGTTCCGCTGTCTTTTGTGGAATCGACGCCCGCGCACTCGCCGCCCAGTTCGTGCGCTGACTCAAGCGTACGCGTCGCCGTCCCGTTCGGCTCCAGGCGCAGAATGTCGCTGTATTCCGAATAGGTAAGCGGATCGCAGCCGCTGCCATCGGAAAAGGCCTCGGCGTGCAGCTCAATTTCCTTCAACAAAAACAAATAGCCGCCAAAGAGCCAGCCCGTGCGGCCCTGATGTTCCGCTTTGAACCAGCGGTTCTTTAAAGCGGCGCCCGAATCCATCACGCTGCCTTCCGGGCCGACTTGAAGCGTGACGACGATTGTTTTGTAAGGCAAGAGACCCAACGAAGCGCTGCTTGCATCCGGATTGGCGCGCAGCGTCAGGCCGGAGCGTGCGATCACCATGGCGCGCTCGCCGTTCGCCGTCGGCGCCGATTTGTTGGTGAGAGAATCGCAAACGATGAGGACCAGCGCCAGACCAGCGACGGCCGCGCGGAGCGCGCACGGAAAAAACCGGATAAGCATGGCGGCCCTATCCAACCCATGCAGCGCACAGTCAATTGGCTTTTGACTGCGCGGCGGAAAATGCTTTAGAAGGGATCCGAATTGAGGCTTTCCAGATTGTACCGGAAGATCGGTTCGAGATCGTTAATCTCATCCATCATGCATTTCAGATCGGTGATGCGTCCGTTGTCCAGACCGTAGACCCAGCCGTGGATTTTTAAGGAACGCATTTTCCATGCGCGCTGCACGATGCTGGTCTTGGCCAGGTTGCGCACCTGTTCCACCACGTTCAACTCTACAAGCCGATTGGCTCGGATTTCGGGAGCGTCGATCGCTTCCAGTTCCGAACGATGTTTGCTGTAGACTTCCTTAATGTTGCGCAGCCACTTGTTTACCAGTCCAAAGTCGCGGTTTTCCATGGCGTAGCGAATGCCGCCGCAGCCGTAATGGCCGCAGAGAATGACGTGCTTGATTTGCAGAACCTCGACGCTGTATTGCAGCACCGATAACAGGTTCAAATCCGTGTGCACTACAAGATTGGCGATATTGCGATGCACGAAGATTTCGCCCGGTGTGGTTCCGGTAATCTCATTGGGCGGCACGCGCGAATCCGAGCAGCCTATCCAGAGAAACTCCGGCCGCTGTACGCCGCTCAGTCGGTCGAAATACTCGGGATTGCTGGCGAGCTTTTCGTTGGACCACTGCCGATTGTTTTCCAGCAGCCGTTGATACGAGTCTTCCATAGGCGTCTCGGGGTGATTCTGCTCGCGGGCGGGACGCGGTCAAGACGGTTTACTTTCGCGTTGCAGGCGACTCAGGCGCCGTAGGTTAGTTTCAGCAGGGAAAGGTCGTCCGTAAGCTCGCCGCGCGTCAGCAGTGCGGCTTCAATTCCAGCCAGGTCTCCGTCGCAGTTTTCGGCGGTTTGCAGGAACAATTCACGATCGGAATTGATCACGCGTTTGCCGTCCTCGCTGCGCCCCAGGAGGATGTCGTCGCGCCCGTCCGATCCCGCGAGCACCCGGTCGCCCGCTTGCAGGATAAATTCGTTGATCGCAAAGTGCGGCGCTTCGCCCGGCATGCCGATCTTATCCGCCAGCTGAACCGGTTCGATAAAACTGGCGCGGCCCTCGCGGAGCAGCGCCAGAGCGGGATGCTCCGCGTTTACGTAATGCAGGCGTCCCTCCGCTTCGTCTACAAGGCCGATGATTGCCGTGCACATCATCATGCCTTCGAAAGGGCGAAAGCTCTGTTGTAGTTCCGTGTAGCATTTATGCAATAGCGCGCCAGGTTCGATTGCTGCGCCGTGCGCGTCGTAGCGATCAAAGAACGATTGGAAAAAAACGCCGGCCACGAGCGCCCCGCCCGCGCCCTGAATCGATTTGCCCATGGCGTCGCAGTTCAGGAACGCCAGCCAGGTGCGACCGCCGGCGCGGAAAGAGCGCGCCAGGCATAGATCTCCGCCGATCACCGCTTCCCTTTCGCGGAACTGAATGCGTTTGTTTTGCCGGACCAGCATCTCGACCTGGATGCGTTCCGTCGCGTGCCCGCTCATCAGGAGCGGCTTCATCAACAGGGAAACCAGAAAATAGTCTCCATCCTGCGCCTCTTTGAGCGCCTGCACCACCGCCAGACTGGAGCGCAGTTCCTGCGTGCGCTCGTCCACGCGCCGTTCCAGATTTTCGGTGTAGTCATGCAGTTGATCGTAGGTACGCGTGAAGCGGCGTTCGAGCACGGCGCCCAGCGAAAACAGAAATCCGAACATGCCCCACGCGACCAGCTGACGCGGCCACGCAATAAGCGCCAGCGCGCCCAGCACGTCGTAGACTGCAATCGCAAGAAACCATAGCGCGCCGGCGATAATTATGCGCGCCTCCTGATTGCCGCGCAACGCCTCGTAACTCAGGGCGGCTACGGCGCTCAGCATCGAAGCCAGGGTTACGTAGAAAAAAGGAAACAATACGCGGTAAGAAGGCAGTCCGGCTGCAATAAGCAGGCCGGCGCCGACGGCAAAAGCCAGGTGCGTCCAGCGCAGGGCGCGGAAATACTTCTGATACCGCGAAACGCCTTCGAAATACGCCGTAATGCCGACCGGCATGAAGAGCAAGCTGGCGAACTCGAGCGTCAGCCAGAAAAAGGGACGATCGTAGAGGATGTGCTGGAGGAGAGCCGTGCGATTCGAAATGATGTACACGCCGCCGCAGAGACTGAAAAATGCGAAGCTCACATAATTCAGGATCCGCCGACGGATGTACAACATCGTCGCGAAAACGGCGGCGAAAATGAACAGCGCCGCGAGCGCGAAACGGTCAATGTCGCGCCGCGCGGCCGCGGCGTAAAGGGCGCTGCGTTCGCCCAATCGCAGCGGGCCCACGACGCCGATCGCCTCGCCCTCGGAGAAAATTCGAAAATATAAGCTCCGTCCGGCATGCTCGGGCTTGAGTGCAATCCAGTGAGCCGGCCAGCCGGCGTATCCTTCTGCACCCAGGGCAGGATTGCCGCCGGCGTAGATGGGCAGCGGTTCGCCTTCGACGAATACTTCGAAGCTCTGGTACACGAGCGGCGCTTCGAGGGTCGGGTCGCGACCTTCAAAGACCGGCAACCGCACGCGTTCCACAATGCGTTCGCCGTACTGCTCCGTGTTCAATCCGACGGGGCGCACCGTGCGCCAGTCGGCGCCGCTCGGATCCAGGGATTCGCCAATCCGCGCCTCCCAGCCGGCGTTTAATTCCAGAATGTCGCTGGATTGTGCAGCTTCGCAGGCGCAAAAAAACGCTCCGATCAGAGCAGCGCAAAGGAGAGCGACGCGCGGCATGGGATTCAGCGGGGGGCGTCGGACTCGGACGGAGCGGGCCTTGCGTCGGGCGCGGGGCTGGCCACGCCGCGAAGCTCCACAAAACGCGCGAAGGCGGCGTCGCGATCGGCGAGCGCCTTCAACGCAGGCTCCGTACGCGCTTCGTCCCAGTAGCGCGGATTTTCGGCGGCGGCCTTTGCGAGGCGCGTTTGCGCCTGCTCAACATTGTTCTGGGCCGCGTAGGCCTGGGCGAGCATATAATCCGCTTGAGCGGAGCGATCCACGCGCGTCAGATGCGTGATGGCGCGCTCCAAAAGACCGCTGCGGAGCAGGGCTGCGCCAAAATAGAAATTGTAATCTACGAGCGAGTTGCGCGTCGCCTGGGCGGCTCGCTCCGCTTCGTAAATGCGGATCAGTTCCTGGATATTCACGCGCTCATAGGCGCGGATCGCCAGCGCGTAGTCTTGTTTCTGAGTCGCCTTGCGTCCCAGATAGAGCAGGGCATAGGCATAGCGCGCCGGCAGCTCGGTCTCCGCGTATTCGCGTTCCAGCACCGCCAGCAGTCGCCCGCTCAGCGCATACGCCTCGTCGCGATCCGCGCGCGCGCCAAGATCGGCCTGCACGAACAGCGCGTCGCCCAAGGCGCCGTCTTGTGCGAGCGCTTCCCGGCTGCGCCGGTCCGCGTCCGCCGTTTTACCCTGGCCCCATTCCGCGAGGGCGAGCGCTGCGGCGACATTCGGCGTAGGGCGACGTCGCAGGGCCTCACGCAGCAAAGCGTCGGCGCCGGCGTAATCCTGACGATCCAGACGGATGCGTCCTTCGGCCAGGTTGACAAAATACACAAATGAGGCGCTCGGGGCGCTGTTGCGGGCGCGCGCCGTCTCCAGATCCGCGAGTGCAGCGTCCGGGCGCTGCAGGTTAATGTTGCAGATCGCCGCTTTGTAAGCCGGCTCCCACTCGCCGGGGCGCCGATCGATCAGCCGTCTCAGGTGCGGCTCGGCCTGCCCATAGTTCTTTTGCTCCATGAGCGCAAGCGCAAGTTCCCAACGCGCGGCGTCGTTTTCCGGCAGCGTGCTGACCGCGGCGGCAAATGCGCTGGTTGCGCCGGCGACGTCTCCCGCGCGCAGTTTCTCCTGACCCTGACGCATGAGTCGGTTGGATTCGGTCGCGCGCGGATCGCGATTCTGCTCAGCGAGGTCGCGCAGACGGCGAACTTCGCCGATGTCGCGGAATTGCAGAAACTTCTCGCTGTAAACGAGCAGATTGTCCCAGTCGCGACGGTCCTTGTAATATAGGACAAGCTTCCAGAAGGACTTTTCTTTCAGGTCGCGGTCGGTGCGCCCATCGACTGCGCGTCGGTAGTACTGGATCGCGTCGGCCCGGCGGCCGCGTTGATCCTGAATGTAACCCATATAAAAGTAGGAATTGCCGTCCCCCGGATTCTCCGCCGCGGCTTTTTGAAACAGCTCGAAGGCGCGTTCGTAATTGCGCCGCGCAAAGGCCTGTTTGGCCTCATGGTACGTGGCGCCCTGCGCTGCGATTTCGGTCGCGCAAAGGACCCAGCAGCAGAAAAGAACGGCGGATCTAAAGGGCAAGGATACCGGCAGGGTTTGCATCTGAGCAGGCGCAGAGACGTTCCGTGACGTCCGTGCTCCGTTCTCGAATGCGGCGGGAGCCGTGCAACCAGAATTGTTAACGCAAAACTCGCTGAGGGCGCCCGAACTTATACTTGCCTGCCACTGTGATCGGCCCTACCCGGTGGGTCGTGCAGGAGCATTACGTGAACGGGCGCCGCGTTGCGCGTCCTCTCGCCTGGCTGCGGCTGATTCTGGCCCTATTGTCGGCCGTCTCCCTGGCGCAATGCCTGGCCAGCGTCGATTGCCGCGCCACGGATTCCACGTGC
Organism: Leptospirales bacterium; assembly: GCA_036170535.1. Lineage (GTDB taxonomy): Bacteria > Spirochaetota > Leptospiria > Leptospirales > Leptonemataceae > SSF53. The sequence goes on from JAVHPJ010000239.1 coordinate 75,215, forward strand.
AGTCCCTTGCTGTACGCGCTCCTGCCCGGTCGGGCGACGGCCACCGTTCCGGTCGTTTACGTGGTTGGCTTTAAGCGCATTACGGCCGGTAATACCGATTGGTGGATCAAAAAATTCGATCAGAGCGGCGCGGAAGACACGACGAACTGGGACAGGCAATTTGACGGCGGATCAAGCGGCAATGACGAAGCGGCGTCCTGCGCCATTGACTCTACCGGCAACCTGTACGTCGTCGGCCACCGTCAGGATCCCGCGCAGGCGGCGAACTGGTGGCTCAAGAAGTTCAACGCCGACGGCGTCGAAGACACTAGCAACTGGAACAAGACCTTCGACGGCGGCAATTCGAACGATGACTTCGCCTACGACTTGCGCATCGACGCCGCGAACAACGTTTTTGTCGTCGGGCGACGTCATCAGGCGGCGACGGCTCAAGATTGGTGGATCAAGAAGTACGACGCCAGCGGCGCTGAGGACACGGCGGCGTGGAATCAGTTCTACGATGGTCCCGCGAATGTTACGGATGAAGCGCGGTCCGTGGCGCTCGCAGCAGACGGCAGCGTCTATGTCGTCGGCGAGTTTGAAGTCCCGGGCGAATTTCAGAACATTCATATGAAGAAGTTCAGCGCGAGCGGACTGGAAGACGCGGCCGGTTGGAGCAAGACCTTGAACGGCTCGCAATTCGTAAATGATCTGGCGACCGGCGTCGCGGTAAACGCCGCTGGCGAAGTCTACGTCGCCGGCTACCAGAGCGAAGCCGCGACCAGCGAGGATTGGTTTATCCGCAAATACTCCGCCAATGGAACGGAAATTGTCGGCGGTTGGAACAAACTGATCGATGGCGGCGGCGCAGCGGGTCAGGAGCTGCTGCGCGCTCTCGCCCTCGATGCAAGCGGCAACGTATTTGTCGGCGGTCGATTAAATCCAACCAGCGCCAATGACGAGTGGACTATCAAAAAATTCGCCGGCACGGGCGTCGAAGATCCCGCCTGGAATATCGTTTTTAACGCCGATCCAGGTTTGTATCTGGATGATGTCTTCAGCCTGGCGACGGACGCGCAGGGAAACTTATACGCCGCGGGTCTGTGCGCTTTCGCTGGCACCGGCGAAGACTGGTGCGTGAAAAAATACAATACTGACGGTTCCGAAGATCTGGCGAACTGGAACAAGACCTACGATGGCGGCATTGGATTAAACGAATGGGCGCGCGGCGTATGCGTGTTTAACAAGCCGGTGAACTGAAATCGCCGGCGCCGGCGCAAGCAGGGCGCGACGTTTCGCACGCCGGTTGGGCTCGACGGGTTCTCGCCCTCTTTCGAGATGGCGTAATGGAAGCCCTCGCAGAGCATCTGAATCGGGAGTGTCATTGCGTCTCCCTCGACCGAAACCGACTTACGGAAATCCTCGCCGCGACGCCGGCCGGCGGAGGCATTCAAGCCCTGCTGACTGATCGCCCCAACCTCTTCAGCGATTCGCCGGTTTTTCTTGCGCGCCGCTGGGTCGACCAGATGGCGGAAGCGATTGCCGCCCTGGAATCCGTCATCGCCCTGCCGGCTTATCGCTCGCACGCGTTGAAAAACCGACCGGATCTCGCCGGACAAACCCTGCGCGAACGCGGCGTGTTCATGGGCTATGACTTTCACCTCAGCGAAGCCGGCCCGCGCCTGATCGAGATCAATACGAATGCGGGCGGCGCCTACTTGAACGCCGCGGTGGGACGGGCGCAGATCCAGTGCTGCGCGGAGGTTGCGCCCTTCTTTCGCGCCAGGGAGACCGAACTCGATCAACTGGATGGGGAGTTCGTCGCCATGTTTCGCGAGGAATACGACCTGCGTTTTCCCGGAAAAACGCTGCGTTCAGTTGCAATCGTCGATGAAGCCCCGCAGTCGCAGTACCTCTATCCGGAGTTCTTGTTAGCCCGCGAGTCCTTTGAACGTTCCGGAATTCAGGCGTGGATTGTGGATCCGGTCGACCTGGAGTTTCGCGACGGCGCCTTACTGTACGGCGCGGAACGAATCGATCTTGTCTACAATCGCCTGACCGACTTCGCCTTGGGCGAGCCGCGCCACACGGCGCTGGCCGCCGCCCTGCAGGCCGGCGTAATTGCACTGACGCCCGCGCCGCTGCATCACGCCCTGTACGCCGATAAATCGAACCTGATTACGCTTTCGGATTCCGACGCTTTGCGCGCACTGGGTGCGGAGGAACGCACAATCGCCGTTCTGGCAAAATATACAGGCCGCACCCTTGCGCTTACAGAGGCGAATGCGGACGAACTCTGGCGCGAACGCAAGCGCTGGTTTTTTAAGCCGACCGGCGGCTACGGCGGGAAAGGCGCGTATCGCGGCGACAAGCTGACGACCCGCGTATTTGCGGAAATTCAGAAGGGCGGCTACATCGCGCAGGAACTCGCGCCTCCTTCAGAGCGGCGTATCACCGCGGAAACGACGCTCAAGATGGATGTGCGCAACTACGCCTACAATGGGCGCGTGCAACTGCTGGCCGTGCGGCTTTACCAGGGCCAGACTACGAACTTTCGCACGCCCGGCGGTGGTTTCGCGCCGCTTTTTGTTGCGCCCGAACTATCGGAAGAACTCGAAAAACTGACGCTGCTGATTTAACCTGCGATCGATACGTAAATTTTCAGGCAAACTGACAATTCTGTCAGAACCTTTTGCAGAAATTGTCTACGTAGCGGAAAACTTGTTGCGTTTTTCCGTGAGTTTTCGGTTTTTCGGGCTTCGCATGCCCGCAGGGATTTCAAAAAATTCATGCAATACTGCGCCAATTGCCGGCGTTCTGACGCTCGGGCTGTTGAGCGCCGTGGCCTTTGCGCACTTCAGCGGAGCGACCCGCGGGGAATCGAATGCGCACGACGCAAATTCGCGATTCTCAGCCTCCACTGCGGCTGTCCATGCGCAGCGCGATCTTTTGCTGCAGGAAGAAGACGTTTTTGAAGCGGAGCGTCGGCGCTTTGAAAGGCCTTCCAGCAGCGTCCCATCGCAGAGTGCGGATTGGTCGGGCCTGGTCGCTCAGCTTGAAGCGCGCCGTGCGGCGGGCCAGGCGGCGCATGAGGAAGCGCTGCATGCCTCCGTGACGCCGCGCGTGATTTCACTCGCGGCGATGCTCCAGGATCTGCGCGCAATTATTACCGCCGCAGCGCCGCGCAATTCCGCCGTGCGGGGCGGCGCTGCCGGACCGCTTGCACCGTCGGGCGGCGGCTTCGCTCTATTTGCCCCGTTGTCAACGCCGCAGGCGCGCAACGCGCACGCGCGTCGGTCGGTCATCGCCAGGCGCGGCGCAACGCCGTCCGGCCCGGCGCTTCAGAACTACTATTCGA
>JAVHPJ010000240.1:0-1206 GCA_036170535.1 Leptospirales bacterium
GCGGCTTGAGTCAGGCGGCATCGCACTACGGAGCCGACCAGTTTGCCCACCTGTCCCGCGATGGGGGCGAACTGGATTTCTTAAACTACGCAAACGGATTTGGCGAACTCGGCGCACTGGGACCGCGACCGGGCGGCGCGCCGATGGGATTTTATGCGCAGTTGGATTTGCTGGGCCGATTCAATTCACGCGCAGAAAGTCAAGCGTTGGCCGATGCAAGTTTTGTTAATCCAGTAAGCACCTTCTTTAACCAACTGAATCCCGTGATGATGGTGGCGAACAGCATCAAGAACGTGGAAGTCGGCAGCAAGGTCTACGGCCGAGATCGCGGCAACCTGGTGGAGGCGAATATCCTCGCGTCCGTGAAGGCGCCCATCGCCGCAGTAGGTTCCGTGCTGGTAGGCGTAGGCGTGGGCCTGGGATGGACCGGAATTGGCGTACTGGTAGCCGCGATAGGCGCGCTGATGGTGGTGGCGGCGAACTCGATCGAGGTCGATCCGATGACCGGCGACCGAAACATGAAACTGACGGACGCAGCCGCAGTGCAATCGGTGGTTTCGATTGCCGCAGGCGCGGTAGGCGGCGGAGCGTTGGGCCAATCCGTGGGCGCGGGAATGAAGACCGCGATCACGGCGGGCATGAGTTTCGCAAGTCAGGGCGTGGACTACGACAGGCGGGGCAACATGACCGGCTACTCGATGGAAGGCGATTCACTGGCCGCCGGCGCAATTTCCGCCGGCATAAGCGGAGCGGTGGGCGGCGGAGGCGGCGCCGTAGGAAACGCACTGATGGATCACGCGGTGAACACGGGCGTGAACACAGCGATGCAGTACTACAAGTACAATCAGGGCCACAAGAACAGCTATCTGAATCTAACGACAACCGGAGCGGAAGGCATTGGCGCACTGGGCGCTGCGTTTGTGAGCGGATATGGCGCGGAATTACAGGACGATGTAAAAGGCTTGATGGCAGCGGACTTTGGCGGCGGCGGAAGCAGTCCGGCGCAGCAGATCCCGACGGCCGGACTGGTTGCAGGATTGCTGGCGAAACGCCGTGAATGGGATCTGGATAGCGTCGCGGGCGACTTTGGTAACTTCCTGAGCAATCCGTTTGGGGCAATCGCCGGCAAAGGCGGACTGTGGGAGAAAGGTTCCAACTTCTTTGGCGAGAGCGGCCACTGGGAGACGGATGCGGAAACGGCGTACT
>JAVHPJ010000241.1:0-1206 GCA_036170535.1 Leptospirales bacterium
AGTACGCCGTTTCCGCATCCGTCTCCCAGTGGCCGCTCTCGCCAAAGAAGTTGGATCCTTTCTCCCACAGTCCGCCCTTGCCGGCGATCGCGCCAAACGGATTGCTCAGGAAGTTACCAAAGTCGCCGGCGACGCTGTCCAGATCCCATTCACGGCGTTTCGCCAGCAATCCTGCGACCAGTCCGGCCGTCGGGATCTGCTGCGCCGGACTGCTTCCGCCGCCGCCAAAATCCGCCGCCATCAAGCCTTTTACATCATCCTGTAACTCTGCGCCATATCCGCTTACAAACGCAGCGCCCAGTGCGCCAATGCCTTCCGCTCCGGTTGTCGTTAGATTCAGATAGCTGTTCTTGTGGCCCTGATTGTACTTGTAGTACTGCATCGCTGTGTTCACGCCCGTGTTCACCGCGTGATCCATCAGTGCGTTTCCTACGGCGCCGCCTCCGCCGCCCACCGCTCCGCTTATGCCGGCGGAAATTGCGCCGGCGGCCAGTGAATCGCCTTCCATCGAGTAGCCGGTCATGTTGCCCCGCCTGTCGTAGTCCACGCCCTGACTTGCGAAACTCATGCCCGCCGTGATCGCGGTCTTCATTCCCGCGCCCACGGATTGGCCCAACGCTCCGCCGCCTACCGCGCCTGCGGCAATCGAAACCACCGATTGCACTGCGGCTGCGTCCGTCAGTTTCATGTTTCGGTCGCCGGTCATCGGATCGACCTCGATCGAGTTCGCCGCCACCACCATCAGCGCGCCTATCGCGGCTACCAGTACGCCAATTCCGGTCCATCCCAGGCCCACGCCTACGCCTACCAGCACGGAACCTACTGCGGCGATGGGCGCCTTCACGGACGCGAGGATATTCGCCTCCACCAGGTTGCCGCGATCTCGGCCGTAGACCTTACTCCCGACTTCCACGTTCTTTATCGAATTCGCCACCATCATCACGGGGTTCAGTTGGTTAAAGAAGGTGCTTACTGGATTAACAAAACTTGCATCGGCAATTGCCTGGCTCTCGGCTCTGGAGTTGAATCGGCCCAGCAAATCCAACTGTGCATAGAATCCCATCGGCGCTCCGCCGGGTCTTGGTCCCAGTGCGCCTAACTCTCCAAACCCATTGGCATAGTTTAAGAAATCGAGTTCGCCCCCATCGCGCGACAGGTGGGCAAACTGGTCGGCTCCGTAGTGCGATGCCGCCTGACTCAAGCCGC
>JAVHPJ010000242.1:0-75996 GCA_036170535.1 Leptospirales bacterium
GGCCGACGCCGCCCGAGGCGCGGGGACTGGCCAGTCTGATTGGCGCGCTGAAGGGCGGCGACTTTCGCTTCTGGATCGACAAAAGCAAACAATCCGGAGCGAATTTCGCCGAACTGCTGCATGGTCAGGGCGCAGCCGCGCCGCGCGAGACGCGCGCTCCGGACGCGGAGTCCGCTGAGAATGCAAACGACGGCGACGAAGGCGCCGATCTCAAGCAACTGCTGCAACAACAGAAGCGTCGTCTCGCGGCGCTGAAACGCTCCGAAACATGAAGACCGGAAATCCCGTAGCGGGTCCGGACGCGGCGTTAATCGACGCCGAGGCGAACCGTGTGTTGAGCCGCGGCTGCCTGTATTCGGCGGCGCTGGCGAGTCTCTCCGCGCCCATGATCTGGCTGACGATGACGCTCGGTCTCGTGGCCGACTTCACTTTGCCGATGTACTGGGCGATACTCGCGGCGATAATATCCTATGCAGTGCACTGGTTGGCCCGACTCGGGCTCGTGCGCGGGCCGATTGCCTGGCTTGCTATGTTCGCCTTGCTGCTGATTCCCGGGCTATTATATATCATGGCGACCGTTGCGCTGCCCTCGGGCGCTGCGACGTACATTACCGGCCCCGCGTCTTATTCTTACTTCTTTATTATCACCCTGTCCGGTCTGATGTTTAATTCGCGTCTGGCGAATGCGTGCGGTTGGTTCGCCGCAGTTCAGTATCTGGGCTTTTATCTTCTGGATGGCGCGCACCTGAAGCAGCTCAGCGCGCCGGACACGGCCCTGCTGCAGGATATTACCGAGCCGCCGCTCTATTTTTTCAAGGCATCCATGATGGTTTTTACCGGAATGATGGCCGGCTTGCTGGGACGTACGGCGCGACGCCTGATTTCGCTGTCGCTTGCTCATGAACGCGAGAAGACGGCGATCAGTCGGCTGTTCGGTCAGTTTGTAAGTCCGGAAGTAAAAGACAAAATCCTGCGCGAACGCGGCGCGGTCGTCGGCGAACGCAAAGACATTGCAATATTGTTTTGCGATTTGCGCGGTTTTTCTTCGCTCAGCGAAACGCTTTCGCCGGAAGAAATGGTCGTACAACTCAATGAATATTTCGACCGGATGGCGACGGCGATCGAATCGGAAGGCGGCGTCATTGATAAATTCATCGGCGATGCGGTCATGGCCGTGTTTGGCGGAGTGCTCGCGGTCGCGAATCCTTGCGAGTCGGCGATTAACGCCGCTCGAAAAATGCGCGGCATTCTGGAACTTTTGAACTCCGAGCGCGCGGGGCGCGGGCTTGCGCCCCTGGTAAATGGCGTGGGCGTGCACTACGGTCCGGCGCTCATCGGCGCGATCGGTTCAGCGGAACGCAAAGACTTCACGGCGATCGGCGACAGCGTCAATATTGCAAGCCGCCTGGAGGGCTTGTGCAAAACCTACGATGCGCCAGTCATTTTATCCGCCGAGGTCGCAGAAGGACTCGGCGCCGAAAATCGTCGGCTTCTGCGGCCGCTCGGGGAAACGCAGGTCAAGGGCCGCAGCGCGCCCGTGCGCATTTTTGCTTTGATCGAGTCGGCGGACGCTGCGCAATTTTAGTTGTGAAGGCGGAGTCGCGTGGCGATGTCGTCCCATGCCTTCCCTTCCTGAAACCATGCTGGCCTGCGAGTTGCGAGAGTACTTTCGCGATCGGGTCGAACTGACGACGATTCATAAACCCGTGCCGGCGCCCCGCAAGGGACAGGTGCTGGTGCAAATTGCAGCGTCTTCCATCAATCCGTCCGATCTCGCCTTTTTACGCGGCATTTATGGCATTAAGAAAAAAGTTCCGGTGACGCCGGGCTTTGAGGCCTGCGGCCTGGTCGTCGCCTCCGGGGGCGGATTTTTTGCCAATGCGCTCAAAGGCAAGCGCGTGGCCTGTTTTGCCGGCGCCACGGGCGATGGAACCTGGGCGGAATACATGGTTGCCGACGCCAAAAGTTGTCTGCCGATTGGAAAAAACATCACGGACGAGCAGGGCGCCACCGCGCTGGTCAATCCCCTGACCGCGTGGGCTCTGATCAAGATCGCTCAGGAAGCCGGCGCAAAGGCCCTGATACAAAACGCCGCCGCAGGCGCCCTCGGCAAAATGCTCGATCGCCTGGCGCGCAAATCCGGACTCAAGATGATCAACATCGTGCGGCGTGCGGAGCAGGCCGACGCGCTCAAGGCGATCGGCGCCGAACATGTGCTCTTGAGCGAGGATCCGCGCATGGATCGCGAGCTGATGGTGCTGGCGAAAAAACTAAGCGCCACGATGGCCTTTGACGCTATCGGCGGCGATGCAACGGAAAAACTCGCGCGCGCCATGCCCTCGCGCTCGCGTGTAATCGTCTACGGCGGACTCAGCGGCGAAGCCTGCCATATTTCCCAGGGCGTGTTGATCTTTCGCGAGTTGCGGGCGGAAGGCTTCTGGCTGAGCCCGTGGCTCGAGCGGCAGAGTTCGCTCGGCATGTTGCGCCTCGCGGGAAAAATTCAGGATTTGTTATCCGGCGAACTGGAAACCCACATCCAGGCGCGGTATCCGGTGACGGAAGCCCAGGCGGCCGTCGATCATTACGCAAAAAATATGAGCGCGGGCAAGGTGCTCATCGTTCCCGGTCAGAAATCCTGAACTGAGCTCCCGCAGCATCGTGCGCGCTGCGGGTTGCGTCGCTGGCCGTGCGAACTCAGCGCGGCGGGCTGTAAAGTTCCGCCTGGGAGACCGGCGCGGCGCGTCCGGCCAGCACATCATCCAGGCGCGCCAGATCGACCACAAACTCCCGTAGCGGCTGGGCGACCTGGCGCGCGTCGGCGAGGGCCTGGCGCACGCGTTCGTCCCATTCCGGTCCGTGTCGCAGTGCGTCGTCCCGCAGGACTTTGCCGCGACAATTCGCCGACCCGCACTGGCAGTTCAGGACGTAGTCGATGTTCAGCGTGCCGTATTCGTAGGTGAGCTGGTCGCCGGCCTGGATGTCGCGCACGGCGATGTCCACCTCGTCGTAGATGCACATGACCGTGGGATCGCAGCTGTGATTCATAAAGCGTGCGATATCCCAACACAGCACGATTTCGCCCGCCGGTGAGTTATAGGCGTAGTGCTCAATGACGCGCTGATAGGGCTCGGGCAGGGCGGCGACTTCGGCCGGGCTGAGGGCGCGGTCAAAGCGGCACCGCGTCCAGGTGATGGTTCCGCGTGGAATAAACGCGCGCGCAAAAACGCCGGACCCGACCGTCGGGTTTATGTAACGCAGCTCAGTCGCGGGATGAATCATTTCAGCTCAGCGGCTCGAAACGCACGCGGCCGTTGGCGCGCGCCTGCAGCGCAGCCTGAACCTCTTGTTCGCGCGCCAGGGCGTCGATGCGCCTCTGTAGATACGGCGAGAAGTGGCCGCGATAGCGCTGCTGCAGCTCCGGGCGGCCCCAATCGTCGCCCGTAACCTGTCCGCGGCAACGGGTCGCGCCGCAGCCGCAGGGGAACTCATCGTAGGTTGAGCCGTCGCTCATGGCGTAGTCGTAGCAGATCTCTTCGCCGGGTTCAATGTCGCGGAGGGCGACCAGGGTGATTTGACCGAGCAGGCCGGCGTTGGGATCGCAGGAGTGGTTCACGCGGTCCGCCGATTCGCCGTCGTCGACGATCAGGTAGGTGTTTTCTTCTACCTGGAGGAAGAGGTGGCGATTGCGCTCGGGCAGCTCGTCGACCGACTCGCAGTAGCAGGCATGGCCGCCCCAGACGAGCAAGAGCTCACCCTTCATAAAGGGGCGCAGGGCGTAGACGCCGTAGCCATCGCCCTTGCCGCGCGCCTCCAGTCCGGGGCGCAAATGGTGAAACAGGCGTTGGGTCACGATAGCTTCTACGGCTGCATTATGTTCCGTTTCTCTGGCAATCACATATTTCGCGCCGACCGGGAATCGGACCGCCGGCGGGCGGGGGCGCGGCCAGGCCCGGCGGCCCGGATCAGGGCCGGAGCGGAAAATCCTTCGCGGGCGGAAAAAGGCTTGTACAACCAGGGGCGCCGGGCCCGCTTAGATTATGTCCCATTATGCGCGGACGCTCGGCCGTCAGGGCCGGCTCTTCCGGACCCTTATGCTTTGCGCAGTGTTGCTGGTCGCCGGGCTGGCGGTCGACGAGCTGGCGGCCCAGCCGGCGGCGGCGAACATTCAGATCCCGGTCATCGAAGGCGTGCGCGCGGCGCGCGACGGACGGGAAGCGTCCCTTTCCCTGGTGCTGATTGTTCTTTTGACCCTGCTCAGCCTCGCGCCGGCGTTGGTGATGATGCTGACGGCGTTTACCAAGGTCATCATCGTATTTGATTTTGTGCGCCGGGCGCTCGGTCTGCAAAACATGCCGCCGAACCAGGTGTTGTTCGGCCTCGCGATTTTTGTCACCGCCTTTATTATGGCGCCCACCCTGCGCGAGTTTAACGACGACGCGCTGGATCCGTACATCGACGGGCAGCTTACCACCCAGCAGTTTTTCAGCCAGGGCATTTCGCCGTTTCGCAAGTTCATGATTCGCCAGATCGGAAAAGACGGCGCCAAAGAAATCGGACTGATGGTGCAGCTTTCCGGGAAAAAAATGAGCGAGATCAAAAGCGTCGACGACATCGACTCTTACATTCTGATTCCGGCCTTTATGCTCTCGGAGATCAAGAAAGCTTTTATCATCGGCGTTGTGATCTTTATTCCCTTTGTGGTGATCGACCTGGTCGTCGCTTCGACGCTCATGTCCATGGGCATGATCATGTTGCCGCCGGCTATGATCTCGCTGCCCTTTAAGATCATCTTGTTCATCCTGGTCGACGGCTGGCATCTTATCACATACAATCTGGTGCTATCGTACGGAGGCGGATAATGGCCGAGGCCGATGTAATTCGTCTGGTTCAAGAAGGACTGATCATGACGGTGAAGATCTCTTCGCCGGTGCTTGTATTGAGCATGGCCGTGGGTCTGTTTATTTCCATACTGCAAACGACGACCTCGATTCAGGAACAGACGCTGACCTTTGTGCCGAAGCTCGTCGCCGTGTTCGTGGCGATTGCGTTTTTCTTCGCCTGGATGCTCAACACCATGATGGACTACACGCGCAGTCTGTTTGATCTGATCATTCGCTTCTGAGCGTCTGCGCGCGTCCGGGTTCAATCGGGTCATGGAAGGCTACAGCGACAACTTTCAGCTGCTGATGCTGATCTTCGCCCGCGTGTTCGGCTTGTTGTCGATCGCACCCGTCTTGTCGACGGATCAGGTGGGCGGTCGCGTGCGTTCCGTAATCGCGCTGATGCTTGGCATTATTCTGTATCCGAGCGCGGTGAACTTTATGCCGGAGCTGCCCGGTTCCGCCCTGGGCTTCGTATTCGCCGTATTCGGGCAGATCGCTATCGGTCTTACGATCGGCTTTATGATCATGGCGATTTTCTCCGCCTTTCAAATTCTGGGCGAGATTTTCTCCATTCAAATGGGCGTGTCGTTTTCGGAGGTCCTGGACCCGAACTCCCAGATTTCCATCCCTATTATCGGCACGCTCAAAAACGCGATGGGCATGCTCCTGTTTCTGTACGTGCCCTTTCAGATGGACGGGATGTACGGACCGGCCTATCTGCACATGATTCGCGCGTTGGGTTTCAGTTTTCAGGTCATCCCGCAGTTATCGATTTCAGATCAGACCCTGGGCGGCCTTTTGACTTTCATGGACGAAGCGTTCGGGATCATGTTCGTCACGGCGGTCAAGATTGGCATTCCATTGATCGGAATTTTGTTTATAACATCGCTGCTGCTCGGTTTGCTCGGCCGCGCTGCGCCGCAAATGAATCTGATGAACATGGGCGTGCAGGTCAACATCTGGGTCGGCCTGATTACATTGATCATACTTTTGCCGGTGATCGGACCGTTGATGCTTGAGGCCTTCCAGACCATCTACGGAAAAATGGGCGAAATGTTCCGGCAATGGCCGCAGACGGCGGGCGGGGGAACATGACAGGCCGCCGCTGTCAAAATTCGTTCGCCGCAGAGTTGGAAGAGCTCCGGCAGACCGGCTTCGAAAGTTTCGCGATTTTTGCGGCGACGCTCGAGGAGTCCGCGCTTTACGTTTTTGATCTCCAGCGATTTGCGGCGGAAGATGAAGGTCGTACCGAAGATCCGACCGAGCGGCGCCAGCGCGAAGAGCGTCAGAAAGGCAACGTTCCGCGTTCCCAGGATGTGGCGTCATCGGCGGTGCTGCTGGGCGCAGTGGCCGCCTTGTTTCTCGCCGGGGCTTACATTCTGGGCGCTTCGATCAGCGTGTTTCGCAGCTATCTGGATACGGACTACGCTGCGCTCGCGACCATGAGTCAGGAAGAGATCAAACAATACGCCCTGGGCGTTTTCTGGCGCACGGCGGTGATTGTGGCCCCGGTCGCCCTGGGCTCGTTTATTTTTGGAATTATCGGCAACGTTTCGCAATTCGGACTGCTGTTTACTGCGGAGCCGTTGGCGTTTAAGTTTGAGCGCATCATCCCGGACTTTAAACGGATTCTACCTGTTCGCCGGACATTGTATAACCTGGCGAAGATCATGGTGCAGGTGATTTTGATTTCGATCGCCGGCTACATTATCATCGTGGATGATTTTATTCCGATGTTGCGCACGGCGAACATGGGGCTCACCCAGGCCCTGACGCTCTTCGCCTGGTCCGCGTTCAAGCTGCTGGTGGTAACGGCGCTGATTCTGCTCGCGCTCGCGATTCCGGACTACTTTTACCAGCGCTTCGAGTACATGGAAAACTTAAAGATGACCGTGTCCGAAGCGAAGCGCGAACGCCGGGACGAAGAGGGCGATCCCATGATCCGCCAGCGGCAGCGCGATCGCGGCTATGAGCTGCGTCGTCAGCGCAACATGCTGAAGGAAGTGCCGCGCGCGGACGTGGTGGTCACCAACCCGACCCACTTCGCCTGCGCCCTGCGCTACGACCCGAACGAGGCCCAGGCGCCCATGTTGATCGCCAAAGGTCAGGATCACCTGGCATTTGTAATTCGCACAATTGCGCGGGAAAACGGGGTGCCGATCGAAGAAAACCCGCAGCTTGCGCGGGTATTGTACCGGGATGTGGAGATCGGTCAGGAAATTCCAGATACGCTATATCGCGTCGTGAGCATGATTTTTGCGCGTCTTTCGAAGTTTCGCGGGGCGGCAAGCGTAGCGCGCTGAGGCGCCGCCTGAGGAAGAATTGGCATGTTAGAGAACTTACGAAAATACATGCAGTCGAGCGACGTCGTCGTCGGCATGGGCGTGATCTTCATTTTGATGGTGATCATCGTCCCATTGCCAGGCGCGATTCTGGACGCGCTGATCGCCGTTTCTTTGCTTTCCGGAATTTTGATTTTGCTGGTCGCGTTGTCTTCCAACAGTCCGGCGGAGTTCACCGTGTTTCCCACGTTGTTGCTGGTAACGACTGTCTTTCGCCTTTCGGTGAACGTCGCCACCACGCGGATGATTCTGTCCGAAGGGGCCGGCGCGGACAGTAAGTTGATTCAGGTATTCGGCACTTTTGTCGTGGGCGGCGGGAGCGAAACCGGCACGATTGTCGTCGGGATTATCATATTTATCGTCCTCACCCTCGTTCAGGTGATGGTCATCACTAAAGGCGCGACGCGCGTATCGGAAGTGGCCGCGCGCTTCGCTCTCGACAGCTTGCCGGGTAAGCAGCTGGCGATCGACTCGGACCTGGCCGCAGGTTATGTAACCGAGGCCGAGGCCCGTCGGCGTCGCGAATCGCTGCAAAAGGAAATGAGCTTTTACGGGGCCATGGATGGCGCGTCGAAATTTGTACAGGGCGACGTGCGCGTCGGCTTGATTATCGTGGCGATTAACATTATCGGCGGCCTGGTTATCGGCGTAACGATCCATAACGAGTCCTTCACCGACGCGCTGGTCACCTACACGCGTTTCACGATCGGCGACGGCCTGGCTGCGTCTATCCCTGCACTGCTGATTTCCACCGCGACCGGTATTATCGTCTCGCGCTCGATCAGCGACGATTCGCTGCCGGCCGACGTGCGCAAACAGCTCTTCGCAAATCCCAAGTTGCTTTATACGGTCGGCGGATTGATGTGCGTCGCGAGCCTGATTCCAGGCTTCCCGTTTTTCGCCCTGGCGGGCATCGGCGGCGGCATGATCTATCTGGGCACGCGCGTCGATCGCGGTATTTCCGCGGAAAAACAGGAAGAAGAAAAACGCGAGCAGGAAAAATCCGAAGAGCGCAAGCCGGAGTCGTATCTGCAGCATCTGCGCACCGAGCCGCTCGAAGTGGAAATCGGCTACAACCTGATTCCGCTGGTTGATCCCAAAGCAGGCGGCACGCTCCTGGATCAGATCTCGCGATTGCGCAAACGTTTCGCTATGGATTCGGGTTTAATTGTCCCGCCGGTACGGATTCGCGACAATATGAATCTTGATCCCGGCGAATACGCCATCAAGTTGCATGGCAGCGTCATTGGCGGCTCTAAACTGGAGCCGGATAAGCTGATGGCGATTGATACAGGCCGCGTGAGCGCGTCGCTCGAAGGCCTCAAGGAATTTAAGGAGCCCACGTACAATCTGGCCGCGTACTGGATCGACCCGGACCGCAAAGGCGAAGCGGAAAGCGGCGGCTACGACGTCGTTGATCCGTCGACTGTCATCGCCACGCACCTGTCGAATATTATTCACCAGAATGCGTCGGACATTATGGGTCGGCAGGAGATTAAGAGCATTATCGACAGCGTACGCGAGGATAATCCGGTAATCGTGGACGAGGTGATTCAGGAGCGTAAGACGCCCGTGTCCGTCGTCCAGGCCGTGCTGCAAAATCTGCTGAAAGAAAACGTTTCGATACGCAACATGGTGAAAATTCTGGAGTCGATCGCCAATCACGCCGATCGCACCCAGAACGACCCGTATCTTCTTACGGAAGCGGTGCGCCAGAATCTGCGGCGCCAGATCGCCGGAGAACATGCGGACGAGAATAAACGCCTGCGCTGTATCACGGTTGATCCGCAAATCGATCGACGTTTGCGCGAAGGCATCCATCGCGATCCTGAAGAGGGCTTTGTAATGGCCCTGCGCCCGGACTTCCAGGTAGCGTTGCGCGATGCATTGACCGAGCAGTTCCAGGCCGCGATCGACGCCGGCGTACATCCGACTTTCTTGTGCAGTCGCGCAATTCGCGCCGGAATCTTCTATATTCTGGAACGGCTGTTTCCGGCAAAAAACTTCACCGTCCTTGCGCACGAGGAAATTCCGACGGATTTTCAAATCGACGTGATCGGTCAGGTTAGTCTGCGGGCGCGGCAGGAAGAGGAAGCCGCAACCGTTTGATTCTACTTGCAAATCGCATCTGCGCATGGGCAAGTTGACCATGCTGAATCGTCGTGCAGTTCAACTTGCGCTCGCGCTCCTGCCGCTGCTCGGCGTCGCCGGCGCATGTTCTTCGCTCGCTCCAACGGATGTGCCGGCCGAAGGCGAACGTCTGCCCTTCGGCGCGTTTGCAGTAACGCCCGCCTTTGATCCGTTTTTCTTGCGTCTGGACCTGGTGCGCCAGGTTCAGGTTTACACCATTACGCGCGTCACGCCCGAAGGTTTTGTTGTTCCG
Source organism: Leptospirales bacterium (assembly GCA_036170535.1). Classification (GTDB taxonomy): domain Bacteria; phylum Spirochaetota; class Leptospiria; order Leptospirales; family Leptonemataceae; genus SSF53. The sequence goes on from JAVHPJ010000242.1 coordinate 9,609, forward strand.
GAAACGCGCACGGAGGCGACTCCCTATCACTATATAGGCGTCGACCTGGGCGGCGGTCTTTTTCTCGACGCCCGGCAGAATCTCGCTCTGGATTTGTGGCGCGTGATGGAATTGAATCGCTATGCGCGCGTGCGCATTATTGAGCGCAGCGGCGGCTGGTTTTCCAGCGATCGAATTTATGCCCGCAACGGCGACGAAATCAGCGTGAACAGCGGCGGCCTGTTCGGCGGCGACCGCCGAATCACCCTGAGCCCGGGCGGAGCGCGCATTGCCGGCGGTTTTTTGACCTCGGATCAGGATGTGCGGTTGGACGCGGATCGCGTTGCTTACGATCCGCACGGCTTGTTTGGCGCCTGGTCAGTTGTTGAAATCAAGCGCACCGGAGAATTCGGCGCGAATTTGCCTTCGGGCAGCGTGAGCGGATCGGCCGACGAGCTTACTATCAGCCGCGTGGGCAAGTTGCAGCGCTTTGCCGATCGCATTGAGCTGCGCCGCGATCGCGGCTTGTTCGACGAAGGCGATGTGCTGACGCTGGTGCGCAGCGCAAACCGCCTGGTTGTTACGGATCGGGATCTGCGCGGCTTCAAAATCGAGTTTCAGGATCGACGGGTCATTGTAACAGGCGCCGGCGGGATTGGCGCGGCGAGTCGTGAATACGAAGTGCATTTTGACTGACGCCTGCGGTCGATCGCGGCGGGATTGTCCACGATGCGACGACTCTCTAAAATTGTCCTGGCGTTGACGATGTTCTGCAGCGCCTTTCCGCTCTACGCCCACAAAGACGAACTACAGCGCTTCTTCGGGTTGCTGGGCGTAGAATTTCCGGACGAGTGGTATTTCCGCGTTCTGGAATCGCTTGCGCTGCATTCGAGCTATGACGGCGAGTACCGACCCGTGTGCCTCGATGCCAACGGCGATTTGCGCGAAATCCAGGCGGCGCCCGGTCAGCTCCTCAGCGTCGCCGCCGGCGATCCGGCCATTAAAGACCGCAGTCTGGCCGCCCTTGCGTCTCATTGGTACGACTATTACCAGCGCGATTTCACCTACGAGTGCGAAGTTCCCGGACTGGCAGGCAAGCAGATGTGCAGTCCGGTCAGTTATTATTATGCGTATCAAAACTGGCTCGCCTCCAATCGCGCCGGAGCGCCGCCGCAAGCGAGCGTGTTTTTGCATTTTCCTTCGCACATCGCCTTTGGCGGCGAATATCGCACGGCCATAAAGGACATTTATGAACTGATCCTGCACGTTGAAAGTCTACCGGATCCGGATAAGCGACTTCGAGAGATGCACAAAATCATTTCGTGGCTGAAAGGCGATGCGCGCATAACTGAAATCGCCGGACGGGCGTTGCCGCCGCTGCTGAATAATCATTTCTCCGGCATGGGCAAACTCTTTGTCCCGGCCATGATGTTTCGCGAACATGCCGGCGAAGCCAACTTGCCGCGCCCTTCGTTTGCAGTCGGTCTGCCGCATTTCTTAAAGAAGCTTGCGGAGACGAATCCGGACTACAGCGGCGCATACAGTGCGCAGTTTTCCGTGGGCATGAACAACGCAGCGTATCATCAATTTGTCAACGGGAGTCCGTGGGCTGTGATGTACGAAGATTTGCGCTACACGGACGATCCGATTACGCTTCGGGTATTCGGACTGCGCCCGGACGCCCCGAAGGGGGAGAACGTTTTCGCGGAACGGGCGGGCATGCCCGGCTTTGCCGTGCGCGCCATGTTATACGCCAGCGCATTTTCCACCCATCGCGATCGCCTGGGGCGCGCCACGGTCAACGACCGGATCCAACGGCCGCCCTCGGGAATCTGCCTGGAAGAGTCCGCCTATTTCCTGCACGCATCGATGTTACACACGCTCGACGGCTGGGCCGTGGCTGCATGGTCGTCTGCGCATCACATGATGCCGGCTCTGGTAGAGGATTTTCTTGCGCTGCACGGAATTGCCGCGCGCTGGAACAAAAAGTACGCCGACTATCCGGAGAAAACCGTCGTTTCGCGCCTGCCGCCGGTGGCGCACATGGAAATCTGGGATTCTCATATTTACATACCGCACGGCGATATCGCCAGCGTGCGTGCGCGCCTGAACCAGCTGCGTCGCGGCGACTCGTCGCGTGCATCGCTTGAGGCGCTGGGCTATCAGGTTCCGACCGACTGGCCCTGCGATGGAACGGCGCCCTGTCCGCTGAACCCGTGCGCCGGCATCGAATGCAACAAGGACAATCTGGGACTCAAGTCTGCGGCGGCCTGCGTTGGCGACGCGGCCTGTCTCCGCGCTCTGGCGGCGGCGTTTTCTGCGCCGTACGTGGGACCGCTGTCACGGCGCACGACGAGCCTCGCGCCGGCCCATCGGAGCGCGCAGACTCTTGCGATTTATGACGACCCCATTGCGGAAACGATGTTGGATCGCGTCATCTGCGATGCGCGCGTCGACGAGGCGGCTATACCGGAGGGATGCGCGGCCGTAGACGTCACGCCGGTTCCGCCGACCGGATTTAATAAGTCCGCAGTGCCAGGCGAAATGATCGCTTTTACCTTTAACCATCTCTGGACTGCGGGCGCAATGACGCCCGTGCATATGGACGGGGACAATCTGCACATGCCGCGTTATATGAGCATGAACGGCGAAAACGACGCGGAGTTCCCGGGCTTCATGAGTTTTCGGCGCATGGCGCGCGGCGAGGCGGACAGCTTTCCCGAGCCGGCCCTGTACGGGACGCTCTGGTTCGTCAACGACGTTTACGGATACTTTCGCAGTCTGCCGGAGGTTCGCGCCGCCGACGGGAAAATTGATTTGAAACGCATCAATCGCAGCGGCCGCGGCGACGTCATGTATCTGCTGCAGTATTTTCCGCAGCGTTTTCTTTTCTGGAAATCGTTGGACGCTTTTGACGAAGACTACGGTTCAAATCTGCCGCGCGCGAGCTTTGGCGACGGAGTCGACATGTTGCGCTCCTGCTTTTGTCTATGAAGCCTGCGCGGCTTCCGGCGCGGAAGAGCGGTGTGTTTTTGCGTCCTGAAAATCGGCGACAATCAGCGTGATATCGTCGGAGAGCGGCGCGCTGGCGGCCGGTTCGCCCGCGCTGGCCAGAATCAGGGCGTTCGCCAGCGCGTCCCGATCAATTTCGTCGCTTGCGCACAAGAGCTCGACAAAGCGACGTTCGCCGGAGGCGTCCTTTGCGTCAGCCAGGGCTTCCGTAAGGCCGTCCGTGCACAGCACCACGCGATCGCCGGCCTCAAGATCAAAAACTTCTTCGCCAATTTCAGGATCGACCAGAAAGCCCAGCGGCTTGCCGCGCGGCATGATCTGAAAAAACTCGCCCGTCGCGCGCCGGCGGATGAAGACGGGCAGGTGACCGGCGCGCGCCACGCGCAGCAGCTTACGCCGCAGGTCAAAATAGACGCAACAGGCCGTAATAAAACGCAATCCCACGCGGTTGGTTAAGAGCGCATTCATGCCGCGCAGGATCGCCGCGGGGCTGGCGACTTCCGGCGCCTGTTGAGCGAAACTCAGCTTCACCATCGAAGCAATCAACGCAGCGGCGACGCCATGGCCGCTCACATCCGCGATAAGCAGGGCGACGCCGTCCTCTGTTTCTGCGCAATCATACAAGTCGCCGCCCACGCTTTCCATCGGGATGTAGCGGGCGGCGGCCGACCACCCGGCCCGTTCCGGCAAACTGGCCGGCATAAGCGATAGTTGCATGCGCTTCGCGACGCCGAGTTCCTTTTGCAGAGCGACCAGCCGCGTCTGCGCCTCGGCGCCGCGCTTTATGTCGATCAAGGTTCCGACCCGGGCGATTAATTCGCGAGAATCAAAGGGCTTTGGCAGAAAATCATTTGCGCCGGCCGCAAGACCGGCGGCCAGATCGGCTGCGCGGTTGCGCGCGGTCAGCATCAGAACAGGCATTTCCAGACGAGAGCGCTCGGCGCGAATGGCGCGGCAAACTTCGAGGCCGCTCATGCGCGGCATCATCAGGTCGAGCAGCACCAGGTCCGGTTTGCGTTCCGCCTCGCGAATTATCTGCAGCGCTTGTTCGCCGCCATCTGCAAAAAGGGCCGCAGCGCCTTCCAGCGCCAGGAGATTTTTCAGCACCTGCAGATTGACCGGTTCGTCGTCGACGGCGAGTATCAGCGCGCCGGCCAGCGCGCCGCCTGTCTGCGCTGGCGTGTGCGTGAACTCTGCAGAGTCGGCGGATGCGAAGTCGGCGCGCGCCGGTTCGCCGGCCATATGAGCGAGGCGCGGCGATTCTGGATCTTCAGCCAACGGCGGCTCGCCTGAGAGCGGGAGCGTAAATACAAATCGCGCGCCGCCTTCGCGCCGCGACTCGGCATGAATGCGGCCGCCATGCAGTTCCACCAACTGGCGCGTAATGCTCAGGCCGATTCCGGCGCCCCCGAATTCGCGCGAGGCGGACGCGTGCAGCTGCTGAAAGGGAGCAAACACATCTTCCAGTCGATCCGGAGGCAGGCCGGCGCCGGTATCTTCCACCGAAATTTCGAGAGCAGAGCCGTGGACGCGGGCGGACAGGCGCACCTCGCCGACGGCGGTGAACTTGATCGCATTGCCCAGCAGATTCAACAGGATTTGTTCAAATCGATTCGAATCGGCGCGGATCGCCGGCGCGTCGGCGCTGATTGCGTTTACGAGAGCCAGCCCCTTCTGGCGAGCGAGGGGCGCCAGCAGAGCGACAGCGCCGTCTGCGGCGCGGTGCGGCGATAGCGACTCTGGCGTGAGTTTCAATTCGCGGCCTTTTAATCGCGAAAAATCCAGAATATCGTTCACGAGCGACACCAGGCGTCGGCCGCTGGCGGCGATCATTTGCAAATTGGCGCGCGCCGCAGCGGACAATTCCGGCGCTGCCAGCATGGACTCCGCAATGCCGATTACGCCGTGCAGCGGGGTGCGCAGTTCGTGCGAGGTATTAGCCAGGAATTCATCCTTTAAACGATCGGCGTTTTGCAGCGAGCGGACCATGCGGTTGAACGATACGGCAAGGTACCCGATTTCGTCGTCGAATTCCGGTTTTACATGGGCCGCAAGGTCCCCTTCATTCACGGAGCGCACGCCGGTCAGCAGGCGGTTCAAGGGGCCGGTCAGGTGCAAACGAAAGAACAGCGGAAAAAGCGCGACGATGCCGACCGCGGCGATCAGCGTCACCCAGGCCAGGGCCAGCATGCGTTCGTGCATATAGCGCCGATACTCAAGATACGAAAACCCGACTTCGTAACGTTGATCCGCGCCCTGGACGGAGTAAGCGGCATAGTACGACTCACGATTGAACACGTCGCCCAGGCGAAAGCCTGTAATTGCGGCGGGATCGATGCGCGTCTCCAGTTCGCGAAAATCCCGATCCAGATCCAGGCGAAATAGCGGCGCGGCGTGTCGGCTTTTCATCCGCGCGTAGTTTTCGCGCGTGGCGGCGATAACCTGCGCGTAGGGGAAGTCTGCCGGCGGGTGTAGCGTGCGCGTCTCGCCCGCGCCGGCGTTTCCGCGCGCCTGAGGCTGAGCGTAACCGGGGACATCCTCGTGCGCAACAAAGGAGACGATGTAACGCAGGTCGCCCGTCGGATCGATCGCTTGCCCGGACTCTACGGACTGGATGGCCGCGCGCGCCGCTGCCATGCGCAACTGACGATACGCGTCCTCAAAATGCGCGGCGGCGGCCGCCGCCGATGCGGTTGTCATCAATAGCAAGGTGACCAGTGCAATGCCGACAAAGCGCTGCATGAAGCTCGCCGGCTCATTGGAATAATTTGCATGAATCACAATGAGACCAAAAACAGTCAGGAGCGTGAAAACGGCGTAGTTCAAGTCGTAGGCCTGAACGGAAAGCGTTCCGGTATAAATCAAGACCACCGTGCCGCCGATGAGTATCTGCACGGCGGAGAGCAGGGCGAAGATCGCGGCGGCGCGCGCCGGACCGGTTCGGTTTTTACGCCAGCGCAGCGTCTTACGCAGAAACACAAGTACGGACCACAAAAGAAATACGAATGACGCGAGTCCGATTTCTTTTTCCGCAACCACGCCGTACTTTTGCAGATCAAACACGTAGATCGGCGCGAGGTTCGCCGTCTTGAGCGCGTAATGAAGCACAGTTGCGGTTGCCAGCGCGGCGCTGGCGAAGCCCGCGATGCGCGCTTCAAGCGGATAGCAGTTCTCGGAAAAACGATACGCAAACTGGATGTAAAAGACCAGACCGGCCAGGGCCGGCGTGAAAGCGTATTGTTGCAACAGGGTGAGCTCGGGATACAACGCGGAGACGGAGAATAAATTCGCCGCGAGAAAAATGGAAAGCAGCGCCGTGTAATAGAGCAGCATGCGCGTCGCGGGGGAATTGCGGCGCAGGCGAAAGAAGTAGGCTGCGGAGAATAAGCCGAGCAGAAGCGCTGCGAGTCGTCCAATGGACGCCGGACTGAGATAAATGTATTCCATGCCGCCGCGCGTCGCTCAGGCTCTTCCGGTCGGCGCCCTGGGGCGAAAGCCGGTATTGTTGCTGAGCAGCGCGCGCGGCCGCCGGGCCGGCAAGGATTTCTCCGGAAACGGTTCGCGGAAACGGCTTATTCTTCCGGACCAAAGTGGCCGTGACGAATGTCCTGGGCCGTTGCGTTGAAAATCGCCGCTTCGGCGATGTTCGTAGCCAGATCGCCGATGCGTTCGAGCGCCTTGGCGATAAAGGCCTCCGCCAGACTCGGTTGCGACTCGATGATGCGGTCTTCCATGTCGTCGACCTGAAATTCCAATTCCATCACTTGCTCGGCGGCGGCGCGGTCGTTGGTGCGTATGGCGCGCACGGCCGCTTTTAACGCGTCGCCGGCCTTCCCGGCCAGCGCGGAGAGTTCCGGTCCGGCGGGCGCCGGCAGCCGGACCGACCACTTCGCCACCGTTTTGCATTCATCGCCCACGCGCTCCAGTTCGCGGGTGAGCTTCACGGCGCTGAATGCGTAACGAAACTGTCCGCCGAGCGGTTCGCGCAATGCAAGCAGCTCCATGCACAGCTCGTCGATTTTCATTTCGAGATTGTCCAGGGAGCGGTCTTTCACAGCGACGGCGGCCGCGGCGTCCGGGCTGCGCGACTCCAGGGCGACGACGGCCAGTGCGAAAATTTCTTCCGCGCCGCTCGCCATCTCTTCAATCGAGGTTTTCAGTGTTTCAACAAAACGCGTAATTTCCATGGTGCAGGGAGGGGCGCTGTCAGGCGAACGCCGCCGGCTGTACGCTCGCGCCGACTTTCTCGCGGGTCAATCCCTAAGTCGCCGGCAATTGTGTCAATTTATCGGGGCGCCGGCGCCGCGTTCGCCGCCGCTTCCACGGCGGCCTGGCTCTTTTTTCGCGCGGATTCGGCGAGCGGGTACAAACCGAGCGCGCCGAGACCGCTCTGCCGTTCGGGCGTGAGAATGAAGCGTAAAAAAGCGAAGACCTCCGGGCGCACCTGACGGGCGCCGGCGGGCGGCAGATAGAGATAGTAGTGCCGGCTCAAGGGATAGGCGCCCGACGCGAGGGCGGCCTCGTCGAGCGCGATGCGCGTCCGGCCGTCGGCGGCGAGCAGCGGCAGGGCGCGCGCTCCGTTGGCGATTTCAGCGGGCCGCGCATAGCCAAAGCCGTGTCGCGAGCGCGCCACCGCATCCACCAGGGCCAGCGGACCGGATTCTTCGCGCACGCGATCAGAAACTTCTGCGCCGCCGAGCGCGGCCTCGCGGAACCAGCGATATCGATCCGACGCGCTGTTGACGCCGTGTACGCTCAGATCGCGCAGTTCCCACTCGGGATCGTTTTTGAGTTCGGGAAACACTTCGGCGAGTATGTGCGGGGCTTCCACGTAGAGCTTGCGAATTTGTTCGCTGCTGATGGCTTCCAGCGGAGACGCCTCCGGCACAAGGATCGCCAGGGCTTCCACAGCGACTGGTATGGCGATGGGCGGCGCGCCGTAGGTCCGCACAAAGCCGTCGACTTCCGCGTCTGTCATAGGGCGACTCAGGGCGCCCAGGTCGCAGACGCCGCTCAATAACGCGCGACTTGCTACCGCGTTGCCGCGGCCTTCGTGCATAAACCCGTCTGCGGGGTTCGGGGGAACAATTTGCGTATCGTGTACAAACAGATCTGGCGGCTGGCTGCTGCGCTTAAAATCGTGAATCCAGTAGTCGAGGGGCTCGTTCAGCTCCTCGCCGCCGACGCTGCACAGGCCGTCGTTGTAGCGTCGCTCGGCGCTGCAGGCGCAGAGGCCAAAGAGCACGAATAAACCGCCGAGAATCAGGATGCCGCGTCGCATTCCAGAATACGCGCGCTCCGGCGGAGCCGGCGTCAACGAGGAAACCGGCCCGAAACGCAGACTGCGTCGGGCCGGTTGAAGCAGGAGAAGGGTCGGCTTAGAGTTCGCCGCCGCGCAGGCTCAGGCTCGAGCCTTCGAGATAGTGGCGGCCGTAGCGCTTGTCCACTTCGTTGGCGTCGAAGATCACAAAGAAATCGGTCGTGCCAAAGGCGTGGTCGTAGGCGGGCAGGCCGTTGATCCAGGAGCCGGCGCGCAGATAACCTTTGATCAGCGGCGGGATCTGCTTCGAGATCGACTTCATGTCGGCGATCGGATAGTTCGGATCAAAACCCGGAATGCGATAGGATTCCAGCGGACGGGCCACAAATCCCAGATCGTCTTTTAAGGCGCCGTTTTCGCGCAGATAGGCGTAAATGCGATTCGCGTCTTCCGGATCGTGGGAGTGCACCGAGCCGCAGCCGCACAGGTAGCGTACGTTGAACTCTTTCATATACATGCCCAGGCCGATCCACAATTGACCGATTACAGAACCGTCGCGGTATTCGGGATGCACGCAGCTGCGACCGATTTCCGCCGGTTCGCCATCCAGATCATAGATGCCGGTCAGATCGAACTCGCTTTCGGAATAGAAACCTTCGTTAGCCAGGGCCACGCTGCGGCGCAGGATGCGATAGGTGCCCACAATGCGGTCGTCGTTGCCGCGATCGACCACGATCAAATGATCGCAGTACATGTCGTATTTGTCGCGGTCCTTCTGGGTGGCGTGAGACTCCGCGAGTCCCTGTTGCAGTTCCAGGTTAAAGATGTCGTAGCGCAGCTTCAGGGTTTGTTCGATTTCGAACTGATTTTGCGCCAGCCGGACTTCGAGCTGCCGTTTCGCTTTATTCGTAGTTGTTCCAGACATAGTTGCCTCTCTTTCTGTATGTTACGGCGCGGGTTCGGCCAGCAAGGTTCCGCCGGAACCGGGCTCGCTGGAGTGCGCTTCATTGACTGGGCCATTGGGCCCTCAGAACAAGTCATTTTGATGACACGGGGCTGAAAATCCGGTGATCGGGCGGGCCTTTTTTCCGGCCGGCCGGCGAAAAAAGCGAACCCTGCGCCCCCAAAATCCCCTGGAATCCCGTGGCGCCCGGGCGGCAGGGTCGGAATCAGGGCCGGGCGAGCTCAGGCCGACTCCGGCCGCGGCACAACCAGCGGGAGCAGCACCTTGAACAGGGCGCCGCCGCCGCGACCCTCGTCCACCCAGGCGCGGCCGTTATGGAGTCGCGTAATCTGGCGCACAATGCTCAGCCCCAGGCCGGTGCCGCCCTGGACCCGCGAACGATCCGCATCCGCTCGAAAGAAGCGCTCAAAGATTTTCTCGCGTAAATCCGGCGCCACGCCGGGTCCCTCGTCTTCCACTTCAAAGGCCGCGAAGGCGCCCTCGACGCGGATGCGCACGGTGATCGTCGTGTCGGAGGGACTGTAGCGCGCAGCATTTGAGATCAGATTCAAGAGCAGGTGTTCCAGCAGGAGCGGATCGGCTTCCAACTGCAGTTCGCGCGAGTCTTCGATAACCAGACGTTGGGATTTGCGTTCGACTGCGCCTTTGGCCAGGGACTCAATATTGCGCATGAAGCGGTCCATGCTCAGGAGCGCCGGATTAAAGGGAAAACTGCGGCTCTCCAGGGAGGAAATCATCACCATGTCTTCGATGATCGCTTCCATGCGCTCCACGTTGCGCAACACGCCGTCCAGAAAGCTCTTCTGCGGCTGGCGTTCTTCGCGCACAACCAGCGTCTCGGCGTAGCCGCGAATGCTCGTGATGGGCGTCTTGAGTTCGTGACTGGCGTTCTGGAGAAAGTCTTCGCGCAGGCGGCGCGCATTGTACTCCTGCGTTCGATCCTGAATCAGAATCAGCTGCATGTCGACTTCCGGATCGGCGGCGACCGGATAGGCCTGCACCCGAAAATGCCGGCCGCCCTGATGGATTTCAATATAAGCGCGGCCGTTCTCCGGTTGTTTTTCGCGCTCCGGTCGGTCGGCGGCCGCTTCGTTGGCGACCGGCCCGCGCATGGATGAGTGCACAAAGTCGAGCAGGGCGCTGTTGACGATCGCTTTGAAGTATGGCTTCCCGTTGGAAGCCGGCGCCACCAAATCCCGGTGAATTGCGGGATTCTGGTAGAGCACCAGGCCGTCGCGATTCAGGCACAACACGCCGTCGCGCAGGGCGCCCAGCAGAGATTGCAGCAGTTCTTTTTCGATTTTGTGGCCGACCAGCTCGCTGGACAAGCGATGCAGGAGGCCGTCGAGCGCGATGGACAGGTTGTCCATCTCCTGAATCGAAGACTTGTGCAAAAGCGTCGAGCCGGCGTTGGGAAAGCTCTTGATGCGGCGATACAACGCTTCCAGCGGCACCGTCAGGTTGCGGGCCGCCGAAAGCGAAAGCACCAGCGCCAGCAAGAGCGCGGCGCTCAACAGCAGAAAAAAACTGAACTTCGATTCCTGGATCGTCGCAAAGAGATCAAAGAGAATCAGCAGCCCCAGCAGGAAGATGCTGATGACCGCAAGGTGAATCAAGAGGATGCGGACAAACAGGTTGCGCACGAAGAAGTTGCGCATGGCTCAGCGTTCAGTCGCCCCGGAAACGGTAGCCGACGCCGCGCACGGTTTCCAGACGCTGCTTTTCGTCGCCCAGTTTCTCGCGCAGGCGTTTGATGTTCACGTCCACCGTGCGATCGGAAACGTAAATGTCCCGACCCCAGACGCGATCCAGCAAGCGGTCGCGGGTGAAGGCGATCTCCGGGTTTTCCATGAAGAGCTTGAGCAGTTTGTATTCAATCAGAGTCAGGTCCGCCAGTTCGCCGCCGACCTGCACGCGGTGAGCGGCGGTGTCCATGACGATGGAGCCGATCGCCAGGTTGCCGCTGCGCGTCTCCTGGGCGGGCTTGCGCCGACGCAGCACCGCGCGCAGCCGCGCGATCAGTTCACGCGGGCTGAAGGGCTTGCGAATGTAGTCGTCCGCGCCCATCTCGAGGCCGAGCACGGCGTCGGTTTCTCCTGAGCGCGCGGTGAGGATGATAATCGGCACATCGTAGGCCGATTTGACTTTTTTGCAGAAGTCCAGACCATTGATGCCAGGCAGCATCAGATCGAGGATAATGGCGTCCGGCAGGTTGCGTTCAAGCCGGTTCCAGGCGTCGATTCCGTTCTCCGAGACCGTGACGAGGAACCCCTCTTCTTCCAGATTGTAGCGGATAATATTACAGATGTCCGCCTCGTCATCGACGACGAGCACGCGATAGCCGTTCAGGGTGCGATTATCCTGTTTTTGCGCCTTGCTATTATCCACGGTCGAAGGCATGTGCATGGCAATCCGTCCCGGCTATTAACGCCCGCATATGTTACAATCTCGTGACGGACTGATGAAGTGGCCGGCATTTTTCGTGGGACGCGACGGGGAAGCGGAGGCGGCCGCTCCGGGCCGGGCGGCGGAAAAGTGCAGCGGGCGAAGGGACTCGAACCCTCTCCAGAAGCTTGGAAGGCTGCTGTGCTACCGTTACACTACGCCCGCAATGCAACCGGTCCAGACTTCCCCGGGCGCGGCGAGCGTCAAGTGGAAGTTCAGCGGTCGGCAGCCGCAGCTTGAATTGGCCGGATTCCGCCAGGCGGGGGCGGGGCGGTCGGCCGGGCAGCGCGGACCTTCGCGCGCGGTTTTTCTGCGACGTGCGGGCGCCGGGGCCGGCGCCGGCCGCCTTGCTGCGCAAACGCGCGACTATTCCATTATTCGAAGGCGCCGTCGCACAATATGCGCTTATTCGCCGCCGGCCGCCTCGTTGTAGTTAATTTCGAACAAATCGTAATTGGTGTCGCGCACAGCGGCGACATAGGCGACGGACACGCCGATGAAGTACGGTTTGGCGGAGTTCATTACGCGCAGGATGTGCTGCGCCATGACCTCGTCCGTGAGAGAAAAGGGATGCACCTTGCGGCGTTCCTGATCGTAATACAGACCTTCCCAGGTGCCCACGACCGTGCCGCGGTACTCAAGCCGGAGCACGCGGCCGTAAATAGAAAAGCTGCGCTTGCCGCCGCTGCGGTCGACGCGCTGTACGAGCGGCAGATCCGCCGGCGGCGCCTCCGCCCAGGACTCGGCGCCTACGACCTCAAAGTCAGAATCGAGGGACAGCGGCGCAATGCGGTGAATACGAAAGCGCACCAGCATTTCGCGACCAACGTTGCGCCGGATGAAGTCGGCCGTCTCTTTGTTGTCCACGTCGACGCTGAATTCGAGCGTTTCCGCTTCCGGCTTGTAACATTGGTTGTCCGTTTCCGAACATTCCTCCGCCGGATCAAAGGTCGCGCGTTTCAGCTGACCTTCCCAGGAATCAAACACAATGCCGGACTGCTCCAGCTTGACAATCTGCACGACCGCCGCGCCTTCCGAATAGGTCCCGATCGCAAACAATGCATTTGCGGGATACGCGAGCGCGAGACCCGGCAGCGCCAGCGCGAGGCCAAACGTGAGTTTGCGAATTTCGCCGTGCAGATTGCGCATAAACGCAGACCTCAGTTCGCGCCGCCAGCGGCTTCGTTAAAGTTAATTTCAAAGATGTCGTAGTCGGACTCGCGCACGCCGGTGACGTAAGCCACTGACACGCCGATGAAGTAGCTGCCGCCCTGTTGCATGACGGCGTAGATGTGCTCGGCCATATCGCCGTCGGTGACGGAGAAGGGATGCACCTTGTTGTTTTGTTCGTCCAGATACAGGCCTTCGTAGGTTTTCACAGCCGTGCCGCGGCGTTCCATCTGCAGTATGCGGCCGCGGACGGAAAAGTTGCGCCGGCCGCCGGAGCGATCGACTACTTTGCGCTCTGCGACCCGCGCTTCGCTGCGCGTTTCCGGCAGTTTCGCTTCCAGAATTTCGATATCGGAGTCGAGCGCCAGGGCTTCGATGCGGTGGGTGCGATAACGTATCAGAATTTGACGACCGATGTTGTTGCGCATCACGTCCACGGCTTCGTGGGTTTCCGGGCGCACGCTGATCGCTTCGATGCGTTCGGTCGGCGTGTAACACTGATTTGCGGCCTCGTCGCAGGCCTCGCCGGAGTCGAAATGCGCCAGCGCCACGTCGCCTTCCCAGGAGTCGATGAAGATGCCGCGTTGTTCAAACTTCTTGAGAGTTACAAAGGCCCAGCCTTCGCTGTAGGTTCCAATTGCAAAGAGGGGCGAGGCGGAAACCAGGCCGATCAGCAGCGCCAGCGCGGCGGCCGACGAAACACGCGAAGCGGAAAAAATAGAGCGATTCCTCAACATACAAGACTCCGTGCGGGGTAAGGTTGCAAGCGCGCATGCCGCGTCGCCGCAGTGTGACTGCAGGATTCAAAGGCGAATGGACATCTGTAAAGCGCCTTTTTGGCGCGGTTGACAAAAAGCAGGGGGCGGGCAGGCTCGGACGGCCTGCGACTTAACGCGGCGCATAAAGCGGAGCCTGAGTATGAGCGAACTGTTGCGAATTGATTTCACCTATGCGGATGCCGCGCGGAGCGCAAGCCTGGCAGCGGCTGCAGAAGCGGCGCGTGATACGCTGGTCGGCCGCAAGGGCCCGGGCGCCGATTTTCTGGGCTGGTTGGATCTGCCGGCGCAAAACACCGCCGCACAGCTGAATGTTATCGAAGCGGCCGCGCGTCAGATTCGCTCGGCGGAAGCGCTGGTTGTCGTCGGTATTGGCGGATCCTATCTGGGCGCGCGAGCCGTGATTGAAACGCTCTCGCCGCCTTTCGCCGCCGGCTTTCCAATTTATTACGCCGGCCACCAGATGGATGCGCGCTATCATGCGGCACTGCTGGAACATCTGGCCGGCAAGCGTTACGCGGTGAACGTCATCAGCAAAAGCGGCACCACGACCGAACCCGGCGTCGCATTTCGTCTGTTATGGAAAGAACTCTCCGCGCGCTACGACGCCGCTGCGCTAAAACAACTCGTCTACGCCACCACCGATGCAAAAAAAGGCAGCCTGCGTTCGCTCGCCAATCGGGCCGGACTGGAAACCTTTGTGATTCCCGACGACGTCGGCGGACGATTCAGCGTATTTTCGCCGGTGGGACTGTTACCGATTGCGGCGGCCGGCGTAGATATCCGCGCGCTGGTTGAAGGCGCGCAGCAGATGGCGGCGTATCTCGAAGGACCGGGCAAAACGTTTGATAAAAATCCCGCGCTGCAGTACGCGGCCTTTCGCAACGCGCAGTATCGCAACGGCAAAAAAATTGAAATCCTCGCCAGTTACCAGGCCGGGCTCGCGTATTTTCACGAGTGGTGGAAACAACTCTACGGCGAATCGGAAGGCAAAAACGGCAAGGGCATTTTTCCCGCTTCGGTCTCGCTCAGCACGGATCTGCATTCGATGGGGCAGTGGATGCAGGACGGCGAGCGCATCATTTTTGAAACCGTGCTGGATGTGGAAAACGTCCCCGGACCCACGCTCTTCTCCCAGGACAACGACGACGACGGCCTGAACTATCTGGCCGGCAAAACCTTAAACGCCGTCAACCGCACCGCCCTGGAAGCGACGCTCGCTGCCCACCGCGACGGCGGCGTGGAAGCCGCGCGCATTCTGATTCCGGATTTGAGTCCGACGAGTCTGGGCGCTTTGATTTATATGTTCGAATACGCGTGCGGGGTGTCGGCGTACATGCTGGGCGTCAATCCCTTTGATCAACCGGGTGTTGAGGCGTACAAGAATAACATGTTTAAGATGTTGGGGAAAGTTGGCCACTGATGGCTTCTCGTCCCAGCGAGGCGCACCTCGTGCGCTTATCGCTGGGCGGCTCGCCCTCCATGGCTCGCTTTCGAGAAGCCATCAATGGCTTGCGGATTGAGGGTTCTTGCCCGCACGAGGCGGGCGCCGGGCCGCTTGTCGGTCAGGCGAGGCGCTCTGATTCAATGGGCAACGCTCCATGTATTCGCGTTGCAAGGGGTGCGCTTCCCGCGCTTTGCGCGGAAAGCGTCATGCGCTTATCGCTGGGAGGCTCGCCCTCCCTGGCTCGCTTTCAAGAACCCGTCAGTGGCTTGCGGATGGATGGCTTCTCGTCCCAGCGAGGCGCACTGATTCTATGGGCAACGCTCCACGGATTCGCGTTGCAAGGGGTGCGCTTCCCGCGCAAGGCGCGGAAAGCGTCTGCGCTTATCGCTGGGCGGCTCGCCCTCCATGGCTCGCTTTCGAGAAGCCATCAATGGCTTGCGGATTGAGGGTTCTTGCCCGCACAAGGCGGGCGCCGGGCTGTATCTATTGCGCCGCAATCCGATCGATCAATTGGGAGCAAACCCGATCGACCTTCTTTTTTCGTTTTAGATAGGAAGGATGATAGGTCCAGTGAAGATGCACATCATATTCACCGGGGATCGTGTAGTGCCATAAGAAGTCATCGGCTTGCGTCTCCCGGACGTTCTGCTTGTCCTTGAAGAATTGCTCGGGCTCAAAGCGATTTGTCATAACGACTATATGCTTGGGTTCAAGGTTCCGCTGAAAAAAATCAAAGGTTCCGAAAATCGCCTGGGCGCACTTAAAGGCCCTCTCGTAGTCTTGTGCGTTAAATGCGCGCAGCCATGCGTAGGTTTCGCGCGGCTGCAATTTTGCGAAGTAGTCAGGATAAATCAAGGCGCCGATATTTCCACAGGCGAAACTCGATAGTGCTTCATGCTGCTCTTTCAGTTCTTCCTGCTTGTAGAACGAGCTGCCCGTCTTGGTTTTATCTTTCAGCATCACCCGTATCGGCACTTCCCAGAAGTAAAATCGATCGTTTAAGTACCAATTCAGAAAGCTGTTCACTGGATCCTCAAACCAAAAAGCATCCCAGTCCCTGTGGTGCTTCTGGAAAAACTCCGCCGTCTTTTCGGGTTTATCCTTTTGTTCGACTAAGACGCCCGGATCCTGACCCAGGAATAGCACGCCCCTGCGGCGCCGGTAGTTTTTGCCGGCTTTAGGCAGGGCCGGCAGCAGAGTTTCCAGAGGCAGGGCGTGCAGGAGTTCGCTCTGCTGAAGTTCGCTAACGTACTGGTTAATTTCTTGCATGGGTGTTTTGCCTCGGGTGCCGGGTGCGGAGATGACTCACAAAGGCCGTAAGGTTTGCTGCGTCCGCGGCTGATGCGTTCGGAAACATGTAGATCCATGTTTTCGAAGCTCCATTCGGTTTTATCTCTAATCCTACTGTATATCGTTCTACAGTTAAACTGGAAGAAGTTTACTATCAAGATGGACCTATTTAAGGATGTTGGTCGCGTTGCGTTTTGGAGGCGCAAATGGCCACGGATCAGTGACGGATGGCAAGCAGCTGAACCGTGGGGGTTCGCCCATCGCGAACCCCGGGACAGCTAAAGCCAAGGAGGCTATGCAGGCTAGTTTGGATCTGGCGCATTATTAATACCTGACAGTCTTTTCTCCAAAATGTTGACCCTCTCTCCCAGACTTTTCGTACCTTCAGTTAATCTGCGGAGTTCCTCGTCGGCCGCTCTTTCTTGTAGAAGGCTTGCTATGTTGGTTCCAATCAGAGTAACGAACGAGGACACTATGGCGGCCAACATAACAGCAAGGGGGTTGGCCCTTTTTTCCAGAATGCTCCAGAAATCATGGTGTTCCCGGTAGTCGGTAATTTGAATTTCGGGGCGGTCGGTAATGGTAAATGCGGATGTCTCATACCATGTGCCAGTTCGGAAACGAGCATAAACTTCTTGGTCGTTCGTGAGTCGCAAAAAATGCAGCTTCTTCTGGTACTTAAGTTCTGATTTGCCTTCCATCAAGATCAAATCCAACTTTATTTCGCCTCCGATTTGCTGAGGACCTGTTATTGATCCTGCCAGATGCTCTCGGGTTGAGCCAGGTGCGCGAACTACAAAGTCTGGTGGCATATTTTTTCGATTGTATGACTCGTTTTGGATCGTTGCTGGTGAAGTCTCTGCGTCACCTTGTGCGCGTCTAAGAAGCCTGAATAGTCGGTCTCAGGATCGATGTCGGAAATTCAGGGTAGGTTTTCCGGTTTCCATAGGGTTGTGCGCAGCTAATGTCATTTTGGGACTTTATTGAATTCATCTAATGAGGAGACGTTGCGAAGATGTTGCGGCAATCAAAAAAAACAATAATTCACAGAAAAAGCGATGATCAAAATGCCCTCACCCCAAAAACCCCGCCATGCGCGTGTACAACTCCTCCGGCCACGGCGTAAGCGCGCCGGAGTTTAGCGCGGAGTATCCGTACAAAAATTGCATCCCGCAGCGTTTTTCTCCGGCGCAGTCTGCGGCAATCGCCAGCAGCGCCGTGGATTTGCGCAGGCGGCGCACGCTGAGTTGAAAGTCGAGCACGTCGCCCATGCGGCTGGGACGGTGAAAGCGGGCGTCGATGCGCATGGCCGGCGTCCCGGATGCTTTTTCGGCGATCATGCGGGAAAAGGGATAGTCGAGCGGCCCGGCGAACCAGTCTTCGATCACTTCCACAAACAGGTTAAAGTACTGCGGAGTAAACACTACGCCGGCCGGGTCGCAGTGCTGGATGCGAACCTGTTTAGTCGTCTGGTATGCCATATTGCGCTCTGGGCTATGGGCGCGCCTTGCATTGGGTTGCAAGGCGCTCCGCCGCCCCTGGACCTACGCCGCGGATGGGCGCCGTTTTGGCGGCTGCGCGGGCAGGCTTACGTAGAATACAGTGCCGGCGCCTTCCTGGCTTTCCAGCCAGATCCGACCGCCATGTTTTTCCACGATCGCTTTCACGATGGACATGCCGAGCCCGGTCGAGGTTTCGCCGTGGGTGCCCAGGCGGCGCGCGGTCGAAAATTTATCAAAGATGACCTCCTTCAGTTGAGCGGGAATGCCTATGCCGGTGTCCCGGATTTCCAGCACAATGTGGTCGTCCGTCTTGTAGGTTCGGACGTCTATTCTGCCGGACTCAGGAGTGAATTTCAGGGCGTTTGTCACCAGGTTTCCAATTACGCGTGAAAACTTACTGCGGTCAATTTCGGCGGACAGGTCGCTGGGTTGCACCGTACATTTGAGGTCGATTTGCTTTTCGTCGGCTTGCCACTTAAAGGGCGCGAGCACATTTGCAAAGTATTGTTCAAGCCGGGTGAGTTCGCGGTCGACTTGATATTCCTCGCTCTCGAGGAGCGAAATTTCGAGGAGCTCCTGGATCAGCGCTTCGCTTCTTTTGCAGGCGTCCGCTGCAATCTTTAACATGCCCGCTTGTTCTGCTGTAAGATTCGGGATGTCCAGCTTCAGCATTTGCACTGCCATTTGAATTGCGGTGAGCGGCGTGCGAATGTCATGGGCCACGGCCGCCATAACTCGATCTTTGCTTTCGTTAAGCTGTTCCAGTTTAAATTTCTGTCGCTTGAGCTCGCGAACGATCGGGCGAAAAATGAACCAGAACTCGGCCAGTAATATCAGCAAGGAAAGGCAGGCGAGGAGAACTTCAACGACCCGCAGCAGATGGATCTTTTCCCGAGATTCCTGCTCGTACACCGCAACAATCGTGGACATCAGCGGCAGAAACAACTCCGTATTGGCGTTAATTTGCGGCAGGGCCGCGGCAATATCCCTGGAGGTTTGGACCGCGGCGATAAGCGAGTAGGTCGAGTTCTGATATGGCGTGAGAGTCTCAAACATTGCGCCAATCGCCGCAGAACTGTTGGCGTTCAGTTCCAGATCGCGATCTCCGTGCTGCAGGCCCAGGTGAACCCTGTTCCATAACTCGTTGGCCGCCTTGAGCTCCGGGATCAGATTTGGATCCAGCGCCGCGCGGCCAGCGAGCAGCGCAATGCGTTGACTCAGCATGCGTTGCCGGCCCGCGAGATTGATCGCCCGTCCGTCGCTGCGGATATGCACGAGCATCGCATGGATCACAATCTGATTGAGCAGCGTCAAAGCGGCTATGGAAGCAATGGCTATAATGTAGAGGCGCTTTTCCGTCACGGCGCGGACTGTGAGTCTGATCATGCTGAACCTCTTGGGCAGGCAATCGCGCGGGGCTCTGAAAAATAGAGAACCGCCGCGTCGGGTCAAACAAAAAGTGGCATTAATAGACGGAAAATGTTAATCGTCGGCGACTGAGTGGTCTTTCCCGCTAAAACTTCGGCTGAACGTCGCTTACGGCGCGGCTAGTAAAACATCTGCAAATCGGCCAGCCGGGCGCGCAGGACTTCGTTTTCCTTAAACGGCCGGTATTCGACCGCCAGCCGTGAGCCCTTGCGGACCTCGATCACGTAGTCCCGGCCGAGTTTTTCCGAAAGGTGATACAGGCTCATCAACTCCGCGAGGTCTTCCGCCCAGATCTGCGAGCCGTAGACGGAGGCGAAGGGACTTTCCTTTAACTGCGCGTAGAGTCGCGGCGCTTCGGCGAGCGGGATTTTGGGACCGTCATTAAAGCCGTAAAAGGTCACCTCGCGGCGCAGGGGATAATCGAAGGCCGGGCGCGGCGTATTGTAGTTGGCCCAGTAGGGCGCAATATAGTTGCCCGCGGAAGGCAGGCGTTCCTGGTACGTGCGCACGGCGGGTTCAATGTACGGCGAGATGCGCAGCGTTAAATCAGCCACGTGCGCCATTTCGTGCAGCAGAATGTAGAGCCACGCCGGATCGTCGCCGCTCATTCGAATCTTCACTTCCAGTCCGGAATCGTCCGGTACAAAAATCGTCTGCTCGCGACGGGTCAAGAGCTCGGCGACTGTCATATTCAAGGTGCGCGGGTGAAAGACGATAAACGCGTACAGGCCGCCATTGTGGTCGAGCACCCAGTCGGTCAGGCCATTTGACGCGAAGTCGTTTACAAAATACAGGCCGACCACGCGGCGCTGCAGGATCTCCGCATGCAGGCGCGGCAGGGCCGCAATGCAGCGGCGAATTAACTCCAGCTCGCGAGCATTGGGCGTATAAGGCGTATAATCCAGGCCGTCCAGCTCGCGCAGGTATTCGAGGGCCGGCTGCGGCGGCGCGCCTACGCGACTTTGCGCCGCAGAGCCGGGGCGAAAGTCATAGGCCGATAGTTGCCGATACGGGCGTTCGCCTTCCGGCGGCGCTTCGGGAAATGCGCTGCAGGCGATGGCCGCGCACAGCAGCGTCGCCGCCGCGCGGGCGATCCAGGCGCCAGGGCCGCCGGAGCGGCGGCGGATGCTTTCCAGTTGCCTTGTGTGCATGTTTGTCGGACTCCCGCCGCGCCAGCGAGCGCGTTAACTCTACTCTGACGCTGGTTGCGCCGCTGGCAAGCAAAAGCGCCCTACTTATTGCGCATCACCACCACGCCCTTCCAGTCGGCCGGCACGCCCGAGCGCGCGAGCTTGTCGCATCGGTCGCGATACATGGCGGAGGCGAGGTCGTGCGGGTTCCGATCAAGCACGGTTGCAAAGGCCTCGCTCGCGTCGCGAAAGCGCTGTTCCGTGTACAATTGCACCGCCTGCTCGAACTCGGTCAGAGTCGCGAGTTTGGCGTCCGCGTCACGGAGTCCCGCGGAGAGCGCTTCGTAGAGTATGGCCGGCGCCTTTTTGCCTTTAACCTGCACCCGGTCGAGCAGGCGAAACTGCACGGCCGGCGGCGTCTTCAGCCGCTCGTAGGCCGCGCCGCTTACAATGATCGGCGCGCCGTAGACCTTCGTCAGACTCTCCAGTCGCGACGCAAGATTCACCGCGTCTGAAATCACCGTGCCCTGCACGCGCGTGGCCTCGCCGATCATGCCAAGCATCAGTTCGCCGGTATTGAGGCCGATGCCGGTCTCAACCGGGCGATAGCCGGCGCGCGCGCGTTGATCGTTGTAATCGGCCAGCGACTTCTGCATGGCGATGGCGCCGCCGAGGGCGTCGTCGGCCGTTTCAAACAAGGCCATGACGGCGTCGCCAATATACTTATCGATAAATCCGCGATGCTGACGTATCGCCGGTCCCACGCGACTCAGGTAGCTGTTAATGAACCTGAAGTTTTCTTCCGGCGTCATCTGCTCGGACAACGCCGTAAAGGCGCGAATGTCCGAAAAAAGCACCGTCATCTCGCGCTGGATGTTCTGGCCCAGCGTCACGTCGGCGATGCTTTTAAGTCCCAGCGTGGAGAGCAGCTCCGTCGGCACAAACAACGTTGCGGCGCGATTTAATTCGCGTTCCGCACTCCGCGCCAGGCGTTCCTGTTCCAGCGCCGCTTCCAGATTGGAATACAGCCGCGCATTTTCCAGCGCCGATGCTATCTGACCGCTGAGTATATTCAACGCATCCTGACGTTCCGGGCTGAATGCGCCGGGCGCGCTGTTATTTTCCAGATACAAGACGCCGATGAGTTTGCCCTGCAGGATGATCGGTCGGGCGAGCGCGGAACGGGTCTGGTTTTCCGCCACGCAGGGATCTTCGCGATACGCGCCCTCGTTGGCGGCGTCGTGCAGCACCACCGGCTGGCGCGTGCGCGCGGCGTAGTGAATAATGGACGCTGGCAGATGTTTCGCCTCTTCCAGGGGCGTCGACAACATGACCGCCGCTTCCTGGCGCGTGATCTCGCCCTCCGCTTCCACCAACAGTCGGCCGTCTTTTTCGAGCACGAGGGCGCCGCGCTGCGCGCCGGCGTTTTCCATGACAATGCGCATCATGCTTTTGAGCAGCTCAGGCAAATGCAGTTCGCCGGCGATGGCGGCCGCCGCCTTTAAGACCGTGTGCGTATCCAGCGCGCTGGATGAGCCGCTTGACGTGACGGTCATCGCGGTCGCATGCGCCGTCAGAGTCATGGAGCCCTGCTCGGTTTCCAGGGCCGGCCGCGGCGCGGTTTCTTCGTTCCACTCGCCGGCCTCCAGAGCGCGTATTAATTCCTGATTGGCCAGTTCAATATCGTTGGCGCGCGCGGAGGCGCGGCAGGCGAGATACGCGGCGCGCGCATCTTCGAGATACAAAGCAGCGAATCGATTTTTGCGCAGCGAACGATAATACCGCGCAGCGAGTTCGTTGGCCAGGCCCTCGAACAAAGTAAATCCGCCGGAACGCGCCGCAGCGATCGCCCGATCATAGCGATCCATGGCGAGGCCGTGATCGTGACTCACGCGGGCCTGCTCGGCTTCGATCAGTTCCAGCAAGTGTTTGAAATTCGCCGGCGAGCGTTCGGCCCAGACGCGCAATTTTTCATAATGCCCGGCTTGCTGATCCAGGTAGTGTTTGCGTTTGGCATCCGAACGTTCCTCGGCGGCCAGTCCCAGCAGCGCGAGCGCGCGGTAGAAGACCAGCATCTGTACGGCCAGCGAGCCCGCCGCCGCGCCCTGGTAGCGAATCGCGAGGTCCGCAAATTCCAGGGCGTGACCGTAGGAGCCGAATAGAGCGGCGAGCGAGGCCTTGGTGAAGTACAGATAAAAGAGCCCGTTGGCGTTACCCGACTGGCGCCACTGTTGCAGCGTTTCTTCCTCATTGAACTTTTGTCCGACCAGACGCCACTTGCTCTTTGAGTCGCCCTGCAGATTCAAAAGATATTGCCAGGCGATGTTGTTCAGCTCAAGCGCGTGGCGTTGACCGCACTTAAACAGCGCATTGTAATATTTTTCAAAGCTGCGGCTCGTTGTGGAGAGTTTGCGATATCCGGTCCAGAGCGGCGTGGCGTTTAAGAGATGCAGGCACTGCGAGGCGTAGACCAGGTCGCCCACGTCCAGGCCGCTCTGGAAGGCTTGCTGCAGATGCTCTTCCTTCTGGCTTACATGACTGGTCCAGTGCGAGATCGCAGCGGCGTAAAGATACAGCGAACGGCACCGTAGTTCGCGCGCGTTCATTTTTTCGGTAAGATCCAATGCCAGTCGGCCGAAGGTGGCGCCGCCCGTCGGATCATCCAATTCGCCCGCCAGAAGCGCGCCAAAAGCGCAAAAGGCGAACGCCGAAGGCGGGGCGAGGCCCTTATCCAGCGTGAGTTCAATCAGCCTGGCGATGATGCGCGGATAAAGCGGCGACGAAAGCAGAAACGCCGGCAAACTAATCTGCATCAGGAGTTTCATCGCCGCCAGCGCCGATTCGTCTTTCATGGGCGGTATGTTCAAAAGCGATTCCGGCGAACGACCGCCGATGCGTTTGCGCATGCGCAAGATTTCGGAGACGGCGTCGCCTGCGCGGCGGGAAAGCTTCACGCCCAGGGCCTCGGCCGCTTCGAGTCCGGCGTTCACGGCTTCTTCCGGGCGATTTTGTCCGGTGCTGATGGCAATGCGACTTTCGTAGACGCTCAGCTTTTCCAGACCGGTGCGGGCTTTTTTGAGCACCACCTCAAAGTGACGGTCGGCGCGCGGCAGATCATTCAGCAGGTAATAGGTTTGGCCCAGTTCCAGATTGGTTTGAATGTAGAGTTCGTAGCGGATTTCGAGCGCGTTGGCGGGCAAGAGGTCCAGCGCGATACCGAAAAAACGCAGCGCCTCGTCGTAGGCCGTGGCGTGTTTCGCCTTGCGCCCGGCGGCGAAGTTCCATTCCGCCAGTTCAATGCGGCGCTGCGCATCGTCTTCCAGATCGCGACCCACATCGAGATGATTCGCGATTTCGATGATGCGCTCGTCGCGTTCTTCGTGCGAAAGTCCGTCCAGATACGTGCGGCCGATGCGCAGGTGCAGTTCCATGCGCTCGTCTTCGCGCAGGAGCGCGTAGGCCGCCTGCTGCACGCGATCGTGCGCAAAACGCAGGCTCAGTTGCGCCGCGGATTCCGGGTCGGTTGCAGCATA
Organism: Leptospirales bacterium; assembly: GCA_036170535.1. Taxonomy (GTDB): domain Bacteria; phylum Spirochaetota; class Leptospiria; order Leptospirales; family Leptonemataceae; genus SSF53. The sequence continues at coordinate 33,545 of JAVHPJ010000242.1, forward strand.
TTTGTAGCTGCTGTCGCCGGGAATCAACAGGCCCTCAGCGATCGGCGCGGAGAGCCGGCGGATTACGTTCGCGGGAGCGTCGGCCAGCGCCAGACTGAAGAGGCGCAGATTAAAGCGCGCGCCCATGCATGCGGCGAGCTTTAACAAATAGCGCACATCGTCGCTGAAACGTCCCAGCTTCTCTACGAGCAGGGCGACCACGTCGCCGGACATGCCGCGCGCCTGGATCTCGGCCATGTCCCAGGTCCATTCGCGTCGGTCTTGATCAAAGCGAATCAACTCCGACTCGCACAGGTTCTTGAGCAGTTCGCCGATAAAGAACGGATTGCCTTCGGTTTTCTGAAAGACGAATTGGGTGAGGTCTTCCGCCGCGCCGGCTTTTTTGTAAAATGCGTCCTGGATCAGACGACCGGCGTCCGACAGGCGCAAGGGCGCGAGCGTGAGCGACTCGACCGGCGCCTGCATATTGCGCAGTTCCTCGAGCAAATGCGCCAGCGGATGAACCTCGTTCACTTCGTTGTCGCGGTACGCGCCGAATATTAAGAGATGCCCGCTGTCCGGATCGGTTAAAAGGGCCTTGAGCAACGCCAGCGTTGCGCGATCGGCCCACTGTAAATCGTCCAGGAATAAAACGAGCGGATGATCGGCGCGTGCGAGGGCGCGGATAAAACTGCGAAACACATGAAAGAAGCGATTTTGCGATTCGGTCGGCGAAAGTTCCGGCAGGGGCGCCTGCTCGCCCACGATCAATTCCAACTCCGGAATCAGATCGATCAATGCCTGACCGTTCATGCCGAAGGATTCCACGAGCCGATCGCGCCATTGCTTGATGCGGGCCTCGTTTTCCGTGAGCGCGGAACGCACCCATTCGGAAAGCGCTTGAATGAGCGCGCTGAAGGGAACGTCGCGTTTGAACTGATCGAATTTTCCCGCGACGAAGACGCCCCCGCTTTTAGCAATCGGCTTATGAATTTCGTTAATCAGCGCGGACTTGCCGACGCCGGAATGTCCGGCGATGAGCATGAGTCGACGTTCGCCCTGCGTAATCTTTCCAAAGACGCCGAAGAGTCGATCAATCTCGCGTTCGCGACCGTAGAGCTTCTGCGGCAGTTGAAACGCGTCTGAAAAATCGTGAGCGCCCGGGGCGAATTCGGAAATCGCGCCGCTCGCGCTCAGTTCGTCAAGGCAGCGGTCCAGATCCGCGATCAGTCCGGCCGCGCTCAGATAGCGTTCTTCTGCCGTCTTGGCCAGCAGCTTTAATACGATGCGCTGCACGCTGGGCGGAACTTGCGCTCCATTTGCGCTGTGCGCGGGCGAGGCGGGCGGACGGGCGATATGGTTATGCACCATTTCAAGCGCATCGTCCGTGCGAAACGGCGGCGCGCCGGTTAACATTTCGTAATAGGTAGCGCCCAGGGAATAAAAGTCCGTGCGGTAGTCGATCTGGCGATTCATGCGGCCCGTTTGCTCGGGAGACATGTAAGCAAGCGTGCCTTCGAGGCGTCCCGGCGCATCCACTGCCGCGCTTTCGCGCGCGATGCGGGTGGAGATGCCGAAGTCGATGAAACGCGTCGTCTGGCCGTCCGGCGCGATTACCACGTTCTGCGGTTTAATATCTTTATGAATTACGCCGCGCCGGTGAATCTGATCCAGCGCACGTGCGAGGGAGACGGCCAGCTTGAGAAAACGATCCAGTCCGAGTTGCTCGCGGTGCAGCAGCTCCGCAAGCGACTCGCCGCCGACGTCTTCGTAGACGAGTGCGAAGCCGTTGCTGCAGGGTTCGAGCGCGTAGTAGCGGAGCGCGCCAGCCGCATCCAGCGCGGCGCCAATTTCATATTCGCGACGCAGGCGCGCCGCCTCGCTGCGCGCTGGATGGCGCTGGCGCAGCATCTTAATAAGCACGGGCGCGTTATCGCGCAGGCGCGTCGCGCGGACCACGACCGAGCTTTTGCTCGAGTAAATCTCTGCCGATGTTCGGTAACCCGCAAGTGAAGACACGATATAGAGACCCGACGCGTGGATTCAAATATTGGCGAGCCGAAATTGATCCGACGTTAGTTTTTCGCTATTTCCCTGGCGACGCCCGGGAAAAAAAATTCGAACCTGCGCCCGCGCTTATTCGTCGCGGGTTTCCGCCGCCGACCGGGACGGCCGTACGTTAAAGTTCACGGCGTCGGGCTGCGACACGCCTCGAAGTAATCTGCTGAAACTGCGGCGCCCCGCGGCCAGGACTCTCCGCCGCGCTGGATGCTTTCTCCGCGCACGGCGTTCAGGAGCGCGGCTTGAAACGCAATCAGGTAACATGCGCGCCGTTCGAGTTCGTTTTGCGCATCGGGCTTGAGTTTTTCACAAATTTCCCGACCCAGAGTATTCAGGCGTGCGCGGTTCACGGCGTCTGCGCCGGCCAGATCAAAAACCTTGTTCCAGGGCGCGCCAAGTCCATACAGGGGCGCCGCGCCCGCGCGTTCGCCGCCGCTGTACAGGCGACAACGCGCGGAATCCAGCTCGGGCGCGAGCAGCGCGTAGCAACGATCAAAACTGATTGTCGCGCGCGCCGCCGGCGCGCCAGAGGCCGGCGCATAGCAGGCTTGAAATCCGGCCTGCGATTTAAGCCGTTCAAACGTCGCATTCATGCCGCAGGGCGCCGTGCGCGCCACGCTGGCGCGGTCCTGCGATCCGCTGGCGTATTGCACCGAGGCGCCGCCCGTTTCCAGAATGCTATGTTCGGCGCTGGACTGACGCTCGCGCACCGCATACCAGGCAAGGCGTCCTTCTTCTTCGCCCGAGATGATCTTGACGCGCGCGCCGGGGAATTCCGCCGCGAGCGCAGCTTGCAGGCCGGATGTGCGCGCCTCTCGGTCAGCGGCCGGCAGTGCGCGAAAGCCGCCGGTGCCGAGCAGCGCGGCGCCCCGTATGCGTGCGCGCGTTTCGGCGGGCAGTTCGCGCAGCGCATCGCGTACGACGGCCAGCGCTCGTTCGGGCGGCAGCGCGGCCAGGCCGCCTTCGGCCGGCACCGCGCGACACGCGCCGGCTTCCGCCTGGCCCGTAGCGGCGGCGCGCCCGGCCGGCGCCCGACAAATACAGGCGGAGTTTTCGCAAACGCGAGTCACGCCGAAGAGGCACAGCCGCGAACCGGAGGAACCGGCGTCGAGGACAAGATGCAGCGGCCCGGGCGGCGGGGCCAGGTCGGCGGCGCAGGCTGCGGCCGCTGCGCACAGCAGCACGCCCAGGGCCAGGCTTCGCAGGCTCGCGTTCATCGGCCGGACTCCGCACCGTGCGCGGCAGGCCGGGCGTCGCGGCCGCCGTGCAGCGCGAGGTTCGGGACTTCGGCGTCCCCGGCGCCCAGCGACGGTTCCGCCCGGCGATCCGCCAGGCGCAGACGGAGGCGAATGCCGCCGCGCGGGCCTGCGGCGGTTGTGAGTTCCACCCGGTCGAAAAAGTAGCGCAGTCGTTTACGCACGGTTTCAAGAGCGCGCGCCAGTTTTTCCGGAGTCTGCTGGGAACTCCGATCAAAGACCAGCACCTCAAGGCGCGCGTCCCGCAGGCGCGCAAGTACGCGCAGCGGGGCGGACGATTCGCGCGCAAAGGCGCTGCGTTTCAGGCTTTCGGCGACGAGCGGTTGCAGGGAAAACGGCGGGATCAATTGGGCGTCCGGCTGACCGCGCATGCGAAAGCGGACGCTCGGCCGGCCCTCGGCGCGGCCCGCCGCAACTGCTGCGTACTTTTGAAGAAAGTTCCATTCAGCCTCGAATGGAATCAGCGCATGGTCCGCCCATTGCACAAAAAAACGATAATTCTCGCCGAGCGCAAGTATTGCGTCTTCGGCCTGACGGATGCGACCGCGCGCCAGCATAACATTAATCAAATTTAAAGAGTTGAGCAGAAAGTGCGGACTCATCCGTTCCTGCAAGGCTGCGAGTTTGGCCAGTTCCAGTTCGGCGTTTCGGGCGCGCAGCTGAGCTTCCGCGCCGGTACGGCGGTTCAGCTCCGTCTCCACGCGCAATTCGATCTCATCAATCGTGCGCAGGCGCGCCTGGGCCAGTCGCTCCACGCGCCCGCGTGCGCGGGCGAGTCGGCGGGCGTGCAGCTGATTGGTTTGAATGACTGCGAGCAGAAAGAGTATGAACATAATGGCCACCAGCGCGTACATGAGCGGTCGCACCATGTCGCCCTGTTCGTCGCTAAGCGTGCGCCAGCCGGCGCTTGCGTTTTCGAGCGGGATCGCCAGCAGCATGGCAACTATAGTGATGCCAAAGGCCGCGGCGAGCTGACGTTTCTGTTGCGGCGAGTAGAGCAGAATCGGCGCAAACAGCATGATGCAAAAATAAACGGCGGCGCCGGACTCTTCGCCGGTGAGACAGACTCCGACCACCACATGCAGGTTGCCCCAGAGCATATAGAACAAACTGGCCGCCGCGTGCCGACCGCGCTTATTGAGCCAGGGGCCAACTGCATATCCGACGCCCATGATGGCGGACGCCACTGCGGCAGTCGGCAATCCAATCCAGTACGTAAAGGCGACATACGGTATCTCTCCCACGAGCGTGAGCAGGAAGATCTGATTGGCGAAACGTATGCAGCGCTTTTGATCCAGATCGCGCACGCGGGCTGCGCCCAGATCAAACACGCGCGAGAGCTGTCGCGCAAGGACGCGCAAGGCGGCCAGGAAACTGTCAGCGATCGAACGTGAGGAGATCATATTTTTGCGCCCGTAGACGACAATTGCCGTCTTGTTTCGCTCAAGGCCGGAACTCAAGCAATACTTTTTAACGGGTAAAACGCAGTATTGCACGCAACCCGTGCGCGCGAAATAAGTTAGGGACTGCATTTTTAATTGATAATTGCCGCGCCCTGCGCCTTTGTTGGGCGCTGTGCGGCTTCGATTCTTCGCTTCATGTTTCAGTCTGGCCGCGACGGCGCTGTTCTTCGGCGCCGGGCCGGTCTTTGCAGAGGACGCCCCCCTGCTGAATACGCGCGGCCCCGCGCTGTTTCGGGCCGGCGATTCGCCGCTGGCGCCGGACGGGGCGCCGCAGTGGACCCGCGAGGACTGCCAGCGCGACGGACGCTGGATGCCGGACCCCTCGGCGCGCAAGCCTGCGACCGGCGTATTCTGGGTTTGTTTGCCCCTGCCGGAGTTTGTGAATCTGCGCAGTCCGGCCCTGTATGCCTCCGGTTTGCGCGGCGGACTCGAAGTGTATGTCGCAGGTCGCCGGCTGCTGCGCCGCGGATGGCCGACGGACGACGAACCGTATGACTTTTTTCGACTGCAATCCTTGATCGTACCCTTGCCGGCCGCCGCTTCCGGCGGCTACGCCTATCTGCGAGTTTATCCGATGGATCGCGCGCCGCGCGCTCTGGATACAATCGGCATCGGCGAAGAGCGGAGGCTGGCGGAGCTTGCGCTGCGCTCGCAAATGGATCTGCCCTTGATTGGCGCGATCGCGCTCTTTATCGGCGCGCTCTCCGCGTTTTTCGGCATCGCGCATGCCGGTCGGCGGCGGTTGCTGGGTTCCTTTGGCGTCTTCGGAATTTCGATCGGCGTATTTTGCCTGGCGGTGAGCGGAGCGCCGGCGGCCCTGCTGGGCGGTCAGGCTCTGTGGTCGGTGGCGGCGTTTATCGGTCTGGCGCTCTCGCCGGCCGCGCTGACTGTCTTTAATGATCGGCTCCTGTTCCGCGAACGCAACCGCACGCTGCAGTTTGTCTGGCGCGTGCATCTTGCCCAGGGCGCAGTGTTCGCCGCCGCCTTCGCCCTCTACGGCCTCAAGGCTTTGCCTTATCTGACCGTGTCGCTGTTTTGCACCCTGCTCTTAACTCACGCGACGCTGGTTACGCTGACGGTGCGCGACGCGCAGGCCGGTCGCGGCGGTTCGGCGGTGTACGCGGGCGGCCTGTTTTTGTTCGCCGCCCTGTCTATTTACGATATCGCGGCCGGCTGGTTCGGCCTCCTGCCCTGGATACGTTATACATTTCACTGGGGGCTCGCCGGCCTGCTGTGTTCGTTGGCCTACGTACTCGAACGACGTCTGACGCTCGCAAGCGAAGCCCTGCGCGACTACGCCGCCGAGCTGGAGAGCGCCAACCGGGATTTGAACGGACTGAACAAGGCGTATGGACGTTTTGTGCCGCGCGAATTTCTGCAGTTTTTGAAGCGTAAGAGCATTCTTGACGTGCAATTGGGCGACAACGTGGAGATGGAGCTGTCGCTTTTGGTGACCGACATTCACAGCTTTACCACGCTCACCGAACGCATGACGCCTAAAGAAAACTTCGATTTTGTTAACTCATATTTTGGAAAAGTGGGGCCCATCATTCGCTCCAATCACGGATTCATCGCAAAATATACCGGCGACGGACTCATGGCGCTGTTCCCGGGTCGGCCGGAAGACGCGCTGAACGCCGCGCTCACGCTTCAGAAGGAAATGATTGCATACAACAGTGATCGCATAAGCCGCGATCGCGAACCGATTCGTACGGGAATCGGCGTGCATACCGGCGTGGTGCGTTTGGGCACCGTAGGCGACGGCGAACGCATGCAGGGCGACGTGATGGCGGACGCCGCAAACCTGGCTTCGCGTCTGGAGTCGCTAACGCGGCGCTACGGCGCATTGATTGTCATGTCGGAACGCACCTTTCAGATGCTTGAGGAATCGGACCGGTACCAGACGCGCCTGCTGGATATTGTGCGCGTAAAGGGCAAGTCCCAGCCGGTGGCGGTGATTGAACTGCTGGCCCCCGAAGCGGATGAAAACGCGGACAAAAAAATCGCCACGCGCGAGGATTTTAAGAACGGATTGGCCCTCTACATGCAACGCGAATTTCCCCAGGCCTGCGATCAGTTCCAGCGCGTTATCGATTTTAATCCGGACGATAGCGCGGCTCGCATCTACTACGACCGTGCTTTATCGTACGCGATGTACGGTCCGCCGCCGGACTGGGAACCGGTGGAAGCGCTCGATTCGAAGTAGTTGATCCTCTGAACACGCCCGCCGCGTCCGGCCTGCCGCGGGCCGCCCGGCGCGGATTACGCTGTTTTCCGTATTTCAGTTTTTCAGAATGCTCCCTGCGATCGGCGTTTTTTGGATGACGCGGCGATGATTGGCGGCGAGTTCGAACCCGTGTCAGCGGCCCCCCATATGGATCTCGAATTGGTCGCCGCCGGCGATTGCATTCACCTGAGGCTCCTGGGTCGGCTTGATTTTTCCAGCGCCCTCGATCTGCCCGGTCTCGCCGCGGAGCGGGCGGGCGGATTCGCCGGCGTGTTAATACTGGATCTGTCGCTATCGCGCCTGATTGATTCAAGCGGCTTCGCCGCATTGCTGCAGTTGCATCGAAGTTGCGAAGAAGCCGGCGGCGCACTCTGGCTCGCGGCCCCGCCCAAACACACCCAGCTTGCGCTCAAGATGAGTCGACTCGATCAAGTCTTGCGCGTAAAAGACGATCTTGAAAGCGCATTCGCCAGCGCAGTGCGCAAACCGATGTAGCCCCGATAAACCAGGCGCCGTCCGCTCGCCGCGGCGACTCGCGACGCTTCAACCGGCGCTTGCGTGCGTTTCCGCCAGCCGGAAGGCGCCTTCAATCGCCTCGCGAAACTGGGACATATCCAGGGTCTTCGGCAGCAGTCGAATCATGCCGCAGGCGACCGCGCGTTGCTGATACTCCGCGTCGTTGTACGCGCTGCAGCCGAGAACGATCGGGCGTTCATCGCCGGCCTCCGCCAGAATGCGCGCCGTCGCTTCAAAGCCGTCGATGTCCGGCAGCCATAAGTCCATCAGAATCGCCGCCGGCCGGCGGGTGCGGCAGAATGCGACCGCTTCCAGTCCGGTGGCCGCAGCCGTCGCTTCAATGTCGCAGGCGCGCGCAACGTACAGAAACGTAGAGCGGATCGCGGAATGATCATCGACGATCAGGAGCAGTCGTTCCCGTTGCGGCATGGGTCCTCAGTTCAAATGCTCCAGCTGAAAGTCGAGCGGGTCCAATTCGGACCAGTCCGCCTCTGGGAGCAGCGCCGCGAAGAGCAGCGCGCCGGTGTTAGTCAGTCGGCTGTCGGCGACGACCTCGTCCAGCTGGACATGGCAGGCGATGATTTCGCGCTGTGCGCGCGCGCCGGCCGCGGAGAGCTTCTCCTCCAGGCGTTGCAAGGCCAGAATGGAGATCTCCCCGCCGAGTTTCCAGTAGGCAATCGGCCGCGTGATGTGCGTATTCGGATCCTGCTGCAGGAACACCAGCTCATCGCCGACCGCGCCGAAATTTCTCAGGGAAAAAAGTACGCCGCATGAGTCGGGCGTCACCGCCGTCGTAATTCCATACAGTTTCGAAAGGAAATCGGCGCGCAAGCCGTCGTGCGTGGACTTAAGCATATCGTCAGGAGACGACCGCAGTCCGCTAAAGTCGACACCGCAGCAGTTTAGACGGGTTAGAAGAACGTTAAAAAGACATTACAAATTGGAAGTCGTTGGCCAGGGCGGCCTCGTACTTTTCCCCGGAAATCGGGCTTGGCGGCGGCGCTCGGCTGGTTTTATTGAGGCATGGAAGCTCCCGGCGAGTGCTGCGTTCAGAAGGACTCAGCCCAAATACTTACGCGATTTTCGGACGGCGGCTATCACGCGCGTTGCCGCGTTTGCGGCAGAAGTTACCTGTCGGGAGAGCTGTATTACGACGAGTTGTGCATCGAGCCGATCAACTTTCATTTCTGGAAAGAGGCGGACAACGCGCCGGACGCGAGTCTCGGCCTGGCCGATTATATACTTGCCAACAAGCCCTATTACGCGCGAAACCTGCGCACAGGGAAGATCTATCAACGTGTGGATTGATTCTGTCAGGCTGCGTCTGCGCGCCCTCCGGGTTGCGCTATTTGCGCTCGCATTGTTTACCGGATTAAACTTCGCATTATACAGCCAGCGCGAGACGCTGGCGACGCTGCGCGACGCCGATCGCTTTGTGTGGCGCGAAAAGATTGCGTTTGTGCGCTCCGGAGGCCTGGCGAACGTTGAGCGGCTGGCCCTGGGCGACAGTCAAACCATGAGCGCGCTGTGGCCGGACGCCTTCGTCGCCGAGCGCAGTCGCTTTTATAATCTGGGTTTGCCCGCTGCGCAACCCGAGGCGCACCTCGCGCTGCTGCGCCATCTGCCGCGCGCTCCGGCGGGCGAGCCGTTGGCTCTGGTCAATATTGGTCCGTATTCGCTAATGCGCAGTCACGTGACGCGCACCTTCGAAAGCTATTATCGCGACGAGCTTTTGCGGTACGATCTGGGGCGGGCGATTGTGCGGCATCGTGCGCTGGCGGGCGGCGCGGGCGCGTGGTTGCATCAGGGGCTCCTGCATCTTCCAGCGTACGATCTGCACTTCGCCTTGCATCCCTGGATTGCGCCTGGCGAACGGACGCTTGTAGCCGACATTCCCTTTCTCGAGCTGCGCAAAAACCCGACGCTGCTGCCCTCCGCGCAGTACAACGCATATCTGCGCAAGGCCGGCGCGCCGGAGGCTACGCTGGCGGCCGCGCTGGAACAAAACTCGATTCTGCGCGCGCGACTGCGCGAGTTTCGCGGGTTCTGGACCTGGCGCAATTATGCAAACCCCGTCAGCGCGGAATGTCGCTCCGATCCTGCGGCGCTCGCGGGCCGGGCGCCCGGTTTTGATTTTCGCCCGCGCCCGGAAGCCGTGGAGGCGTGGCGCGCGTTTCTGACCGAACTCAAGACGCGCGGCTACCGCATCGTCCTGTTTCGTCCGCCTTTTTCGCCGGCCTGGGAGCGGTCGCCGGGCGCAGCGGAATTTTATCGGCTGGCGGATGAACAAATCGCCGCTCTGGCGGCGGAAACCGGCGCCCTCGTTGCGCCGCTTGCGCCGGCCGCGCTGCTGGATCCGGCGACCGATTTCCAGGATCTCACGCATCTGAGTCCCTGCGGCGCCCGCCGCTACAGCGCCTTTCTCGCGAGTTTTCTGGAACGCTGACAGCGCGGTTGCGGCGTGGGACCGCGGACCCGGCCGCTTGAAAAAACCATGACAGGCGGCCCGGACGGCGATTCATTGCCGGTGCGCATTCTCCTATGAAACGTCGGGTACTCGTCACCTCCGCACTGCCGTACGCCAACGGTCCCATTCACCTGGGCCACCTGGTGGAGTATATTCAAACGGACATCTGGGTGCGCTACCTGCGCCTGAAGAACGCCGAGGCGTATTATTTTTGCGCCGATGATACGCACGGGACGCCGGTGATGCTTGCTGCAACCCGGGAGGGCGTTACGCCGGACGAACTGGTCGAGCGCGTACAGCGCGAACACTATCGCGACCTGAGCGGCTTCGGCGTTGAGTTTGATCTCTATTACACCACGAACTCGCCTGAAAATCGCGAACTGGCCAGCGCCATCTATCTCAAAGCAAAAGCCGCCGGCCATATTGCGCGCCGAAACGTAAGCCAGCTGTATTGCGAAAACAATCAAAAGCACAAGCCGATGTTTTTGCCGGACCGTTTTGTCAAGGGCGTTTGCCCGAATTGCGGGGCGCTTGACCAGTACGGCGATTCGTGCGAAGTTTGCGGTGCAACTTACTCGCCGCACGACTTAAAAGATCCGCACTGTGCGTTATGCGGTTCGGTTCCGACGCTGCGCGACAGCGAGCATCTCTTCTTTAAACTGGGCGACTTTCAGAAGTTCCTTAAAGATTGGATCAGCGCGCCGGGGCGCGTCGATCCGGGCGTGCTCAAAAAGATGAGCGAGTGGCTGGACGGCGAGCTGCGCGACTGGGATATCAGCCGCGACGGGCCGTACTTCGGCTTTGAGATTCCGGAAGAATCGAACAAGTTTTTTTACGTGTGGCTTGATGCGCCGATCGGCTACATGGCGGCCTCCCGCAACTACTTTGTCGGGAAAAATCGCGCGGCGGACTGGGACGCATTCTGGAAGCGCGACGACGAAACCGAAGTGTATCACTTCATCGGCAAGGACATTGTTTATTTTCACACGCTTTTCTGGCCGGCCGTGCTGCATGCCGGCGGCTACCGGGCGCCGAGCGCCGTTTTTGTGCATGGCTTTCTTACGCTGAACGGCGAAAAGATGTCCAAAAGCCGCGGCACTCTGCTGCGCGCGGAGACGTACCTGCGTTTTCTGAATCCGGAAGCGCTGCGGTACTATTATGCTGCGCGTCTGGGCGGCGCGCTGGATGATATCGATCTTTCCGCGACTGACTTTATCCAGAAGTGGAACGCGGACGTGGTGGGCAACCTGGCCAACATCTTTTCGCGCCTGGCGTCCGGCATTGCAAAGAAACTCGACTTTACGCTGGCGGCAGGACTTTCGCCGGAAGGCGAAGCCCTGTTCGCCGCCAGCGCGGCCGCCGTGAAGGAAATCGACGCGGCTTACGAGAGCCGCAGCTACGCGCGCGTTGTGCGCGAAATCAATCAGGTTGGCGCAGCTATCAATCGCTTTGTCAACGACGCCGCCCCGTGGAATCAGATTAAAACCGATCCGGAGGCGGCGCGCCAGACGCTCACGGACGCATTGCAGGCGACGCGGCCCTTGATCGTTGCGCTCAAACCGATTCTGCCGCAGTTCGCCGCCGGACTGGAAACATTGCTTGCCGCGCCGCCGCTGGATTTTCAGAACTTTGCGGATCGCTTTGCGCCGCTCCATCGCATTAATGCCTACGAACATCTGGTAAAACGCATCGAGGAATCGGACTTTAACGCCATGCTGGAAGAAGAAAAAAAAATCAGCGCCGCAGCCGCAGCGCCGGCGCTCGCAACGCCACAGCCCGCAAAGCCGCAACCGGCCCCCGCTCAGACGCCGGGCCTCATCACGATCGACGATCTGGCCCGCGTTGATTTACGCGTGGGTAAGATACTTGAAGCTGAGCTGATCGAAGGCGCCGATCGTTTGCTGGCTTTGCGCGTCGATCTGGGCGAGGAGCGTCCGCGCAGCGTGATCGCCGGCATACGCGCCGCGTATCAGCCGGCGGATCTGATCGGCCTGTCAGTTGCGGCCGTCGCCAACCTGGAGCCGCGCAAGATGAAGTTCGGCGTGTCGGAAGCGATGTTACTGGCGGCCGGCGAGGGCGAGTCGCTGAGTCTGTTTACGCCGCATCGCAGCGCGAAACCGGGCGATCGACTGCGTTGAACGAGCGTCGGGAAGCGGGCGTGCGCTGCAATTCTGTTGACGCTTGTCGGAGTGCGCGCGAGTCTTCCCGCTCGGGAGTCTGCGTGGTGAAACAACGGGGCATACTGACGTTCGGCGCCCTGTTGGGCGCGCTGATTTTCATGCTGACGCCGTCCGGCGCCCTTTACGCCCAACTGGTTCCCCAGGGTTTCGCCAGCTGGAAAAGCCTGCGCACGGAGCATTTCTGGATCCACTTCCCGGAGGGCCAGGAGGCCTTTGCGCGTCGCACCGCAACGATTGCCGAAAAGATCCACGCCGAACTTGAGCCGCGCTATAAGTCCGGCGCAAGCGAGACCCACATCGCATTAGTTTTTGGTTCCGACCTGGTGAATGCGTTTGCGACGCCGGCCGGACTGGACCAGATTGTGTTGTTTCTGGATAATCCCCAGGCGGGCGATTTTTCCCGGTATGATCTCTGGGCGGAGCTATTGATCCGCCACGAATACGTCCATATCCTCACGCTGCGCCAATGGGACTTTGAGCGCGGTACGCTAGCCGCGCTGCGCATCCTGTTCGGCATTCCGCCCAATTTGCTTTCGCCGCCGGCGATGATCGAGGGTTCGGCGGTTTACGAAGAGAGTCGCCCGGGCAAGGGACGCGTGGACGATCCGCGCACGCGCATGATCGTGCGCAGCGCCATACTGGAAGATCGCTTTCCGTCGCTCACCGAGCTCATGATCGGTTCGTTTCGGTGGCCGCTGGGCAACACTTACTATCTATATGGCGGTCGTCTGCTGACGTATTTGAGCGAAAAACACGGCCACAATTTCTCGCCCGATTATTGGGCGCGGGATGCGATTCCGATCGATGTCGGCAGCCGCATGCGCGTAACGACGCTCGGTCGCGCGTACACGGAGTACCGTGAAAAAGAACTGGCCGAATTTAATCGCGAAATTGCCGCCATTCGCGCGCGGGGAGTTACGCCTTTTGAGCGTTTGACGGCCGACGGTTTTTCTAAGGACTTTCTGTATATCGGAGCGGACGGGGCCCCGCGTTACTTCGCCGCGCCCTCCGATCGGATGTCGGGCTTGTACCGCTTGAATCCCGACGGTGAGACGCAACGCCTGCGGCGCTTACGCGATGCGCGCGGCTTCGCCGAAGCCGGCGGTCGCAGCGTCTACAGCGAAGAGCATTATTTTGGATACGGGTTCGCCTTTCGCTACGAATTGTACGACGGCGACCGGTCGCTGTTTCTCAAGCGGCTGGCGCCCGGACGCAGCATCAGCTATCCTTCGTTGAGTCCCGACGGCGCGCGCCTGTACTATATTGAGCGTGATGATCGGCGGCGCTATCTCAAGTCGGCGACGCTGAGCGAAGACGGCGAACCGGCCGAAGAGGTCACGCTGCTGGAAACGCCGCTTACCGGCATTCTGCAGTTCACGGCGATTTCTCCGGACGGCCGATATCTGGCGACCCTGGTGCGCAGCGGCGAACGCGGCGAGGGATCGTTGGCGCTCTGCGACCTTACGCGGACGCCGGCGACGTGTCGGCGACTCGTGGGCGGACCGGGCGTAAAGGCGCAGCCGCGTTTTTCTACGGACGGCGCATCGCTCTATTTTTCGTCCGACGCGGACGGCGTTTACAATTTGTATCGGGTCGGCCTGAGCGACGGCGCTGTACGGCGCGTGACAAATTTGCTGGGCGGCGCCTTTTATCCGGCGCCGGCCGAGGACGGGCTTTACGCGATCGGGTATTTCGGCGGCGGCTTTGACATTGTGCGCTTTAACTACGCCGATCTGAAGTCCGAGCCGAGCGACTTGTTTTTGCGCGGCGGCGAAGACGATCTGGTCGCGCCGCCGGGCGCCGGCCCGGGCGAAGCCGAAGAGGATAATTTTTTCGGCGCGGACGGCGAATTGCCCGGCGCTGGCGCCGGCTCGACCGACGGCGCAATTGCGGACTACAATCCCTTGCTGCGCTTTACGCCCTATCTGGGCGGCGTGTTCGGGCCGGTCAGCAGTGTGAATCTCGTCTTGTTCGGCCGTGATCCGCTCTTTCGCCATCTTTTTGTCGCCGGGATCGGCCTGGGCTATCCCGATCCGGTCGCCGTCGTCGCGTACGATTATTTGCGTTTCTCCGCCGGCATCGGCGGCGTCTATTATACGAACTATTTTAAAAGCGATCGCAATCCGGGCTGCCAGCGCGAAGACGATCCGCTGCGTTTCCTGTGCGACGACAAGTATGCGCGCTTTGAACAGGCGCGCGCCTACTTGCGATACATCGATCAAGGTCGGTTTTTTTCGAGTCAGATTCTGTTGGGGTACGCGCACCAGAAAATCCGCAATGCGCGCCAACTGCGCAGCATCGACTACGAGGCGCGCGATCTGAATCTCAGCGGACCCAGCGCCGCGCTATTACTGGGCGATGTGAATTATTTTCCGGAGTCGATCAGTCCGGAGCTGGGCTGGACGCTGATTCTCGAAACGGACTATTACACGCGGCCGGAAAGCAAAGATCGCCTGGAGCGCGACGTACAGCATTCCGTGGAGTACGGCGTCGCCGAGGGCGGGCTGGCCGTGTATTTGCCGTCCTTCTGGGCGCATCATGTGAATCATCTGGGCGCGTACGGCTACGGCAGCTACGGACCCGACCGCGAGACTCAAAGCGTTCCGCTGAGCCGCCTGGTGCGCGGTCTGGGGGCGACGCGCTCGCCGCGCGATCATGCTGCGGCCGCGTTGACGTATGAGTACCGCTTGCCGTTATTTTTTATGATCACGTCTATTTTTGAGGAAAACCCTTCCGTGCGCTTACGGCAGAGCGGCTTGCATCTGTTCGCCGACTACGGCACGGTATTTGATAAGCGCCCGTATCGCGAAGACTGGACTCTTTCGTACGGCGCCGCTTTGACCTTCAATCTGGATATCCTCTGGTTGGCGTTTAATGAAATGAAACTTACCGTTGCGCGCGGGACGGGGCCGGCCGGCGAAACCCACGTTTATTTCAGCTTCAGCGCCGAGTTCAGTCCCGACGTTATCGGCGCGGATGGCCGCTCCAATCCGATCACGACGCCGTATCGGCCGCCGTCGCTTGCGGATCGCGAGCACGCCGGGTATTTCCGCGAAAGTCGGTTGGGCGGGCGGCTGCAATGAGCGCAAAGCGGAGCGGAGACGATTTCGCCGAATCGCGCGCCGGACGCTTATGCGCGGCGCATCTGGCTCACGAGCTGGCCCGTTTCTCGGACGCAACGCTGACGACGGAATTGCGCGTCGAACTGGCCGCGATTTGCGATACGCTCGCAGTCACGCCGTTTGCGAAACTGCTGCCGGAAGCGGAGGCGGTTGTGCGCCTGCTGGCGGCTCTGCGCGAATCGCCGAGCGGCGGCGCGGCCGGGCGCCTGGGCGAAGAGCTGCTGCTGGCGGCGGTCCAGGAGCTGGCGACGCGTCCTGAGACGTACGGCGATGCGCTTTCGCGCGACGCCTGGTTTCATCTTGCGGAGGACCTGGCGGAAGACGAACTGATTCGCACGACGTTGATTCATGCAAGCGTGAATAACCCGGTTTTTGCCATGTTAATCGCGGAGGTGCTCTACAACGGCATCAGCGATTTTCTCAACGAAAGCGGACGCGTGACGCAAATGATTCCCGGCATGGCCAGTCTCTTGAAGGCGGGGCAGAGCCTGCTGGGCGCCGGTTTTGAAAGGACGGTAAAGGAATTTATCCAGAAGAATGCGGATCGAACCATCCAGACTTCCGAGAAGTTTCTGCTGCGCAGCCTGAAGCCCGAAACCGTGCGCGACGCGGCGGATAAGATCTGGCGGGACTTCGCCGCGCGTCCCGTGTCCGAAGCCCGGGCATTTTTGCCCGCCGAGAAACTGCCGCGCTACGGGGAAGCGCTCGCCCTGTTCTGGTCCGAACTGCGCCGCCAGCCGCTATTCGAAGCGGTTGTGCGCGCGACGACCCGCCGGTTCTACGCCCTGCGCGGGGAAGAAAGCGTTCTGGATTTGCTGGCCACAGCCGGGCTGGATCGCGAGCGATTTATTGAGGAAGGAGAACGCGCGCTGCAACCGCTCTTTGTCGCAGCGCGCGATTCAGGGCTGCTGGAAGCGCGCATTCGCGAGCGGCTGGAAACCTTTTATCGTTCCGCGGATGCGGCGCGCATTCTCGACGCCTGAGCGGGGTCCGGGGCGCGCCGCCTGGTCGCCGGGTCCGCCTGCGGGGCGGTCTCAACGCGCGAGGGTTTCGCGCACCGCGTGGATCACATCGTCGGCGTCCTCGCGGGTCATTGCGCTGTAAATCGGAAGAGACACGATCTGCGCATAAATCCGTTCGGAATTGGCAAAGTCGGACTTTTTCAGGCCGTAGCTCTTGCGGTAACGAGTGAGCCGATACAGCGGAATAAAGTGCAGACTCACCGCGACGTTGCGCGCATACATCTCTTCCACAAAGCGATCGCGCGTAATTCCCGCTTCCGGCGAAATCTCAATCGTGTACAGATGGCAGGAGCTTCCCGTGGACTCCGGATTTAAACGCAGGCCCGGCAGCTCCGCGAGCGCATCGGAGTAACGCGCATGGATAAGGCGTCGCGCGGCCAGCATATCGGCGCTGCGCGTCAATTGCACGCGGCCCATGGCGGCCGCCATGTCCGTCAGGTTGTATTTGTAACCGGGCTCGGTCACGTCGTAATGCCAGCGCTTGCGGCCGTAGGTCTGGCCCTTGATGCCGTGCAGGCGCATGCGGCGGATTCGTTCCGCATCGCGATCATTGGAAAGCGTAAGCATGCCGCCTTCGCCGGTGGTCAGATTTTTGGTGGCATAAAAGCTGAAGGCGCTTGCGTCGGCCAGGCCGTCCGCGCCGATCATTTTGCCGGCGTATTCGCTGGGAAAGGCGTGCGCCGCATCATCGATCAGCTTGAGGCCGTATTCGCGGGCGAAGCCGCGCAGGGCGGCCATGTCGCAGGGGCGTCCGCCCAGATGCACCGGCGCCAGCGCGCGTATGCGGCGACCGCTGGCCTTGTGAATGAGCGCCCGATTTTTCCAACGGCACTGACGTTTTACAAACTCACGAGCGATTTCGATGTCGAACAGATAGGTGTCGCGATTTACATCGAGAATGATCGGCAGCGCGCCGCTGTATTCAAAGACTTCGGCGGTCGCCGTGAAGGTCATCGCCGGAATGAGCACGGCGTCCTCCGGGCCGATCTTCCAGGCGGCCGCTGCGAGATGCATCGCAGCCGTGCAGGAGTTTACCGCGATGGCGTGTTTTGCGCCCACGCGTGCGGCGAATTCGGTTTCAAAAGCCAGGGTTTCCGGACCGGAGGTCAACCAGCCGGAGCGCAGGACGCGGGTCACAGCGGCGATTTCTTCGCGGCCAATATCGGGGCGCGCAAAGTAGAGCTTCCGGGATCGCAGACGCCGCGCCGTCGCGGACGCGGTCAGCGGAACTGTGCGGGCCAGATCGCTATTTGCGGGAAGTTCCATCGGCATGCGCCCTCCGCGGCGCTCAGGAGCGGGAGCGCTCCTATCTGAGTGTCGACCTGTGTCGGGAAATATTGACAGATTCCGCGCTCCGGGCGGCCCTTACATGGCATCGTCCGGGAACTTTTTTTGCGCATGAACCAACGAACCGTCCTCTTAACCGGCGTGAGCGGCTACGCCGGCGGGGCGCTGCGGGAGGCCCTGCTTGCCGGGGGCTGGCGGGTCATCGGTCTGTCCCGTCGCCCGGGCGGCACGGGCGGCCCGCGCGCGGGCTATACGCATCTGGCCTGCGATCTGACGGACGCGCCTGCGGTCGGCGCCTTGCTCAAGGATCAGCCCCGGCCCGATCTTGTCATCCACGCGGCCTCGCGCGTCTCCAGCCGCAGCGACGCGGGCGCTCTGAATCTCAGGATGATTCGCTCCTTGCTGGATGCGCTTGCGCCTGTGGCGCCGCGCGTGATTTTGTTCAGCTCGGTCGCCGTGTACGGGGCAGCGGGCCGCACTGCGCCGGCCCGGCCGGGCGATCCCACGCGTCCGGTCGACGCCTATGGCGCGGGCAAGCTCGCCGCGGAACGGCTTTTGATCGACTCGGGACTCGCCGACTTTCGCATCCTGCGCGTTGCGCCCGTCTACAGTCCGGAGCGACTGCGCAATCTGGCGGTGCGCGTGTTTCTGCCTGGCGCGCCGATCCGGCTGCGCATTCTGCCGCCGCCGCAACACAGTCTGGTTTCACTCGAAACCCTGTGTGCGCGC
Organism: Leptospirales bacterium; assembly: GCA_036170535.1. Classification (GTDB taxonomy): domain Bacteria; phylum Spirochaetota; class Leptospiria; order Leptospirales; family Leptonemataceae; genus SSF53. The sequence goes on from JAVHPJ010000242.1 coordinate 51,854, forward strand.
ACTCTGGCGTTGGCGAACGAAACCGTGCGCGGACGCTTTATCGAAAATCTTTGCGATGCGGAACCGCGCTCCCAGGCGGAACTGCTGGAACTCTTCACCGGTCCCGAGGCGCCGCTCTACGAACCGGTATTGCGGCCGCTGTATTACATGCTGCGCAGTTTGCCGGGCCCGCCGGGTCGTCGTCTGGCGGAGGCCTACTGGAAGTTATTTCGATCCACTCTCTATGATCCCGGAGCGCGTCTTGAAGTCTGAATCCGGAGCGCCCTGGCTCGCCGGGCGGCGCATACTCTTTGTCGCCAATCAAGATTGGTACTTTCTCCTGCACTGGGCGGCCCGGGCGCGCGCCATCCAGGCGGCCGGCGCGGACGTGTTGGTGGCGGCGCCGCCGGGCGAACGTTTTGCTGAAATTCGCGCCCTCGGATTTGAAACGTTTCCCCTGGGACTGGATCGCAAAGGACTCAATCCCTTTCGCGAAGTCGCGGCGCTCCTGGGTCTCGTGCGTCTGGCGCGGCGGCTCCGGCCGGATTTGATTCACACCCTTACGATCAAACCAAATCTGTACGGCGGCGCCGCGGCCCGGCTGTTGGGTCTGCCCCAGGCCGCCAGCGTGACGGGCCTGGGCATTCTCTTCACCGACGCTGCAGTCAGCGGCTGGAAACTGCGACTCGCGCGCCAGGCAGCGCTGGCTCTGTATCGCTTTCTCGCCGGCGCGCGGCGCGCGCTGATTCTTTTTGAAAATCCGGATGATCGGGCGGAGCTGGTTCGTCGCGGCGCTGTGAGGCCGGAGCGTTCGGGGGTGATACCCGGCGCCGGCGTGAATCTGGACGAATATGCGCCGGCGCTTTCGCCGCCGGCCGGCCGGCCGCGCTTTTTGTTCGCCGGTCGGCTTTTGCGCGAGAAGGGTCTTTACGAGCTGCAGGCGGCGGCGGAATTGCTGCGCGCGCGCCGTGTGGACTGCGAGCTGCTGGCCGCCGGCATCGCCGACCCGGGCAACCCGGGCGCAATTTCCGAGACGACGCTGGAAGAATGGCGGCGCGCCGGCCCGATAAACTTTATTGGCGAGCGTCGGCCGGAAGACATGCCGGCCTTGTATCGCACGGTGCACGCCGCGGTTTTGCCGAGCTACCGCGAGGGGCTGCCGCGTTTCCTGTTGGAAGCCGCCGCCTGCGAATTGCCGGTGATTGCGTTCGACGCGCCGGGCTGTCGAGAGATTGTGCGCAACGGCGTCAACGGCTGCCTGGTTCCGCTGCGCGATGCGCCGGCGCTGGCCAATGCCATCGAGGCGCTGGCGGGGGACGCCGCGTTGCGCCGCCGCCTGGGCCGGGCCGGTCGTGAAATCGTGGGGCGCGAATACTCCGATGCGCTCGTGCTGGAGCGGACCTTCGCCGCGTATCGTCAGTTGCTGGGCTTATAATTGCGCTGCAGGAGTCCGTGCGGATCGCGGCGGCGCGCGGCTTCCCGCAGGCCTTCGGCGCTCGCCCGGTCGCCCAGTTGTTCGTATAACTCCGCCGAGCGTAATCGGCAGTAGGGCGACCACTCGTTCAGTTCGATGCAGGTTTCAAAGCGTCGCAGCGCGCGCCGCAGCGCGTCCGGGGATTGCGGCTCAGCGGCGCGCAATTCCAGTTCGCCGCTTAATTGTTCATCGAGGGCAAGAAACAGACTGCGGTGCGGCCAACCCGAAATCGATAGAGCCTCGGCCGCCAGGGTCGGCGGAATGTCCGGATGCACCTGGACAAAGTTAAACACGGAAAAGGAAAGGTACGGTCGGAGGACTCGACATTTTTGCACGTAAAATGAAAAATTGTACGCCACAAACAAAAAAAGCGCCAGGCTCAGCCAGAATACGGTCCGCGACGCCCCAAAAAAGAAGCGCGCCGGCGTCGAACGATGCGGCGCCGCAGGACGCGGCCCCAGCCGTTTGAAAAATCCCAGCCAGAGCATCGCCGGTAAAAGCGTGTTCGCCTCCCAGAGCGTGTACTCCAGAAGTCCCGAGACGAACAACCCGCACAGAATAGCGAGCAGCGCCAATTGCTCGTCGTTCATTCCCTTTTGAAACAACTGAAAGGCGATGCGCGTGATCGCCGCCACCAGGGCCAGATAAATTGCGAATCCCGGGATGCCGTAAAAAAACAACAGCATCAACGCGTGGTTGTGGGCGTGCAGATCCGGACCAAAGGCGTTGATAAACCCGCGGTACTCCTCAATCGCCTGAGGCGGAAGGCCCTCGATCGGCAGGTAGGCGTTGATCTGCAAATTCTCCGGACCAAAACCAAGCAGCGGCGCAAAGCTGAGCGTGCGTTGGATGAACAAGCCCCAGATATCCAGGCGAATATAAAACGTGTGCAGATCCACGAACTGGAGGCTCTGATTCATCCAGATCAAACCGGCTGCCGTCAGGGTTCCGACTCCCGCCGCCGCGAGCGCAATCAGTCGGCGCCGTTCAAACAACCGCGCCTCGGGCCGCACGACATAGCGACCGACCAGCAGGAGCCCGACCGAGATCGCGCCGGACAGCGCGGCCGATCGGGCCTGGCAAAAATAAATGACGAACACAGCCGCCGCGATGCTGACGATTCCCGCCAGTCGCCGCCAACCGCGTTCCGTCAGCGCAACGTACGCGGCTGCCGGCAAACCAAAGGCCATGGCGGAACCGACGCTGTTTACATTGTAACCGCCGATCAGGTGCACCTGCATGGGCGATTGAAACACGTCCCAGCCCCGCAAGATGAAGGCGAATGCGGCGAACAGGACGGCGGCGAGCGCATATTGCGCCGCGAAAAAGCGCCATACCGCGCGGCGAATTGTGCGCGGAGAGCGGCGGCCTACAAAATAGAGCGCCGCGGCGCAGAGCAGGAGCGCCAGACCGGTGACGGCGCGAAAGCGCTCAGCCGCTCCCAGAGTGGAAAGCATCGCCGAGGCGATCATGAGCGCGACCAACCAGTCCACATCGCGCGGGCGAAATCCGGTGGCGCGCGGGCGAATCAAGAGATAGGCCGCGGCATAGAGCAAGAGCGGAATAGTCCGGAAGGTGACGCCCAATAGATACGACTGGTGAAACAGCACGACCGTCGCCAGCGCCGTTATGAGAAACATGGTGCGCAGGCCCGCGCCGCGCACGAAGATATAAAGCAGGTAAAGGATGTGAAAGGCGAAGACGGCGCGCACATAAACGGACATGCGCGGCACGTCGGAGGGTTGCAGGTAGTACACGCCGTTCAGGCTCAGCACGAGCAAGGTGGCGAGGCTCAGAATCAGAAACGCGACCCGGACGGGTTGCAGGCGCTTGCGAGCAAGAAACAGGGCGATAGCCGTTACAAGAACAATGAAACCGACCGAGTCCTGAACCAGGTTTTTGCGAAACTCTCCGGAAACCAGGAAGGCGCCCTGAATTGCGAGGCCGGCGCCGACGGCCGCTATTTGCTTCCAGCGTGTCAGTTTCTCATCTCCGCTTGCGCGCGTTCCAGGTTCGGCGATTCCAGTATGAAGCGTCCGGCAGTCCATTCGCCGCGGCCGCGGCCGAGGCGTTCGAATTCCGGCGGCAGCAAACGGAGGCGGCGCACTTCGCGGGCGCCGGACTCAGCCTGAATTCGTGCAGCTTCTTGATCCGTGGCCGGGCCGACCAATACATTTTCTGACGCATCCCGCAATCGGCCGCGTTCGTCGAACCTTTTCGCGGTCGCCGCAAGCGTGACATAGCCGTCATTCAAAAAGGCGCGTACGCGGCGTTGGTCCAGGGTGCGGACGCGACCTGGTGCGAATTCATCCGGCGCGCTCAGCGGGCCCGAATTCGCTTGCAAAGTCGTAACAATCAAGGTCCCGGAAAGCGGCGCGGGACTGAACTCATTCACCGAGCGGAAGGGCGGCGCTGCGACGTTGACGAATCCGCCGCGCGTAAGCGCCAGCGCATTCAGCGCCAGCAGGGCGAGGCCCGCAGTAAATGCAAAGCGTTGCAGCGCCGCGCCGCCCGCCGCGCGAGCGCCATCACTGCGCCAGAGCAGAGTTGCAAGCAGCGCCGGCGCAAAAGCGCAATCGAGCAGATACCGCCCGCGATAACTTTCGCCGCCGTTGTGCCAGTAGGCGCCAAACAACGCCAGGTGCGCGCCCAGAATGCAGAGCAGCGCGAAAGGCGGGCCCCCGAAATGCAGACGACCGCGTCCGCGCCAGCCGAGTCCGATGAGGGCCGCCGCGGTCGGCGCGCCAAAAAGCGCCAGATCCGCCGACAGCGATTGCAGCGCCTCGAGATTATTGAACAGGAATTTGCGGCCTGAGTGGCCCAGAGTTCCGTAGGTCGGATAACAGCCGTGGCCGGGACCAAAGCCCAGGGCCTGGCAGCCCGGCGCGGCATATTCCGCCAGAAAGGCTTCCGTAAAAAAGAGGCGATCAGCGGGAAAAAGTCCGCCGTAAGCGCGTAACAGTGCAAGTCCGAGCGCAAGCAGCGCTGCGGTCTGGAATGCGCGCAGTAAATAGAAGCGGCGCGGTGCAAGCGCGCCTTTCGCCGCGGCGCGCGCGGGCAGGAGCGCGAGCAGGTCCGCTGCAACCAGGGCGCCAAGCAATGCGACCGCAGACTGGGGGCGCACAAACACCAGCGCGAGTCCCGCCAATAAGGCGAAAAGCGCGCCCCGTCGCCGGGGAAACAAAAACCAGCCCAGGACAAAGACAATTTCCAGGCACAGGGTGGCCACGTGGGACATGTAAGAGCCGGACGCAAAGTAGAGCGCCGGCAGACTGGCTGTAAGCGCCACGGCGAGGGTGCGGTCGGCGCGATCGCTGGCCGGCGCAATCGCCAGAAGCAGCGGACCGATCAGCGCCAGCGCTGCAAGGGCCAGCACGGCGTTCGCGACGCCGCCCAACTGCGCCGCTTCAAACACGGCCAGTATCGCCGACCAACCGTGATGATGCGCGCTGTAAAACGCCGCGCCGTCGCGCAGCATAAAGGGCAAAAGCAAAATGTCGTTCCAGCGCTCCTGGCTCAGGCCCGCGGGCGCCGGCGCCGCGCCCATCAATCGGCCGGAAAGAAACAGAAACGACTGCAGTCGATAGGCAAGTTCGTCTTCGAGCCGCGGCAGCGCCGGACCTTCGAACATAAAACGCGCGAGGACGACGCCGCCAAAGGCGGCGATCAGCCACCACGGGCGGATGCGCGAAGCGTCGCGCGCATCGAATCGTTCGAGGTCCAACGCGGAGTCGTCGCGCTGGAACCAGGCGTACAGTCCCGCCAGAAAAAACGCCGCGGCGAGGCTGCGTGCGACGCCCAGGGTCCAGGCGAGCGTCCAGAGCTGCCGCCAGGGGAGCGGCGCGGCGAGATTCAACTGCAGTACTGGAAAGGAACCAATCCACAGGAGCGCGATCGCGCCGGCAAGGACAGCCAGCGCGCGCTTCGAAAAGGCCAGTCCCGCGCGACGCAGGAGCCAGAGCCAGAGGGGCGCAAGCAGCGGCGACCAGGTCAAAACTTGCAGCAATCGATCGCTGACAAAAAACGCGCCCGACGCATAGCCCGAGAGCTTGATCCAGAAATTGTTCCCGCTCAGCTGCAGCGCGAACAAAACCAGCAAGGCGGCATTGGCGATAATTACGGCGGCGAAACCGGCGCGGGCGATGCGCGGAGCGACCGAGGCGGACTGCTGCGAATGCATGGATGTCTCAGGCCGCCAGCCACCCGCTCTGCAGGGCGACGTAGGCCAGGCCCAGCACGGCGAAAAATCCGGCAGTGTCGGTAAAGGTCGTTACTATTATGTTTGAACCCAGCGCCGGGTCAATGCGGACCGCACGCAATATCATGGGGATTAAGGCGCCGGAACACGAAGCCACCAGCAGATTGATGATCAGCGCGGCGAGAATAATCGTCGCCAGAGCGGGCGACGCGGTCAGAAACCAGACGATAAGAAAGGTCAGCGCGCCCAGGCTCACGCCGTTCATCAGGCCGATCAACATTTCCCGGCGCAGGGTGCGAATCGCGTTCTGATCGGTAAGTTCGCCGAGCGCTATGTTACGGATCACCAGGGCCATGCTCTGAGCGGCGGCGTTGCCGCCCATGCCGGCGACAATCGGCAAAAATGCGGCGAGCGTGATCGCCTTTTCCAGAGTTTGTTCGAACAAGCGCACGACGCTCGCCGCGAGAAAGGCGGTGCCCAGGTTGATAATCAGCCACAGCGCGCGGCGCGCAGCCGATCTGAGGATCGGCGTGGTCAGGGTCTCTTCGCCCGAAAGACCGCCCATGCGCAGAATGTCTTCGCTCGCTTCTTCCTGAACGACTTCGAGGATGTCATCCACCGTAATGCGCCCCAGCATGACGCCGCGCGTATCGACGACCGGCGCCGCGATAAAGTCGTAGCGCGTGAAGAACTTCGCCACTTCCTCCTGGTCGGTCAGGGCCGGAATCGGCAGGAGTTCTTCCTCCATAATGCGTTTTACTTTCGATTGGGGCCGGGCCAGGATCAGGTTTTTGAGGCTGGCGTGGCCTTTGTAACGGCCTTCCTCGTCGACCACGTAGATCATGTAGATGTCGTCCGCATCGTGGGAGCTGCGACGCAGGCGCGCGATGGCCTTTTGCACCGTGTCGTTTTCCTGGACGGCGACGAACTCCTTCGCCATAAGCGCGCCGGCGCAATTCTCCGGATAACTTAAGAGTTCCGTAACCTTGACTCGATCATTGTGCGGCAGCTGCGAAAGAATGCGAGAGACGCGTTCCAGTTCCAGCTCCGCCAGAATTTCGCGCGCCTCGTCCGAGGGCGTTTCCACAATTATGCCCGCAATCGCTGCGGGCGAAAGGACGGAATGGAAGTAGCGCTTGCGCAGCTCTTCGTCGAGTTCGTAGAGCACCGCGCCCTGTTCTTCGAGTTCCAGGCGCTCGAATAACAGCCGCCCATCGTCGAATTCCAGAGCGCCGATCAGGTGCGCGATGTCGGAAGGAAAGAGTTCATCGAGAAATTTCGCGAGCTTCTCGGATTCGCCTTCGTGCAGGAGCTGGACGACGTGCTCGATCCAGTCGGGGTCCTCGCGATGCAGAAACACGGTTTCCGGATCGGGCGGAGGGGCTTCGTCTTTCAGCTCAGTCGCTTCCATAAAGATGTCGTCGCCCCTGAAGCATCGGTCCGCGCTGCGGGGAAGGCGTCAAGTCGGACCGGTTTTTGCGAAACACGGACGTTCGCAGCGTTCTGGTGGACTGCGTCGCATCCATCCCCGAGGGTGGCGCGGCCGTCTCGCGCGCCCGCCATGGACCTGTTCTTACTGCTTCTGCCCGCCGGCCTCTATGGAACGGCGATTGTCGCCATTACGGCCTATACCGGCGCACGCCAGACCGGCTCGGACGGCGACTATTTTCTCGCAGGCCGCGGCGTTGGCGTGCTGCTCGCCTTCGTTTCCGTCATCGCAACCGAAACCTCTGTCGCGACCATTCTGGTTTTTCCCCAGGCGGGCTATACGGGCGGCCTGGCGCTGGTCTGGCTGTGTGCGGGTTATATCGCGGGTCGTTATCTGGTCGCGCGGTTCTATCTGGCGACGCTTTACCAACGACATCGTCTTTCCATTTACGAGACGATCGCCGGCGGCGATCCGGCGGCCACGCGCGCCCTCAGCGCCGTGTATCTGTGCGCCAAGTTTCTGGCCAGCGGCGTGCGCTTCTATATGGGCGGCTACGCCCTGCACGCCCTGTTTGGCCAGAGCATACCCTTCTGGCTGATCGTGATGGCGGCCGTGGCCGGCCTCTACAGTCTGAGCGGCGGCATCCAGGCAGTGATCCTCCTGGATCAGTTGCAGGGCTTTGTGATCTTTCTGGGGGCCGCCATCCTGATCGCGCTGTTAGCGGGCGGCGTGGATTGGGCGAACGTAGCGTCGCCCGCCTGGTATAATCTGGACTTTAATTGGAAGAATGCCGAGTATTCGCCGCTGTTGTTTTTGGGCGGGCTCACGCTTTCGATTGGAACGCATGGCGCCGATCAGGACATGTTGCAGCGCGTGTTGGTCGCGCGTAATATCTCCCAGGCCAGTCGCGCGCTGGTGTATTCGGCCCTGGGCGCAAGCGTGGTCATTGTTTCCTATCTGTTTTGCGGCTGGCTCCTCAAACAGAATGCGTTCCCCGAGGTTGGCGACAAAACGCCGCTGCTGGATTTCATTCTGACGCGCAACTCGCCTTTTCTTTCCGGCGCCTTTGCGATGATCCTGCTTGCGACCGGCATGTCCGCATTGGACTCGACGGTGCACTCAACCGGCGCGGTCTGGAAGGCGGCGCTCAAGATCGAATTGCCGGGCCGCTTCTACAGCGCCCTTTCGCTGGCCGCGCTTTTTCTGGTGGCGCTCGGCGGAATTTACTTCGAAGCGCGCGCGCGCAGTTTTCTGGATCTGGCCATGGGCGCCTTTAACTACATCCATGGCGGCATGATCGGATTGTTTACGGTCTTTACATTTGGAAAACGCGCGCTGCGCTTGCCGGTCATAGTCGTCGGCGTATGCGCGGGACTGGCAGTCACCGTGGTCGCCAACCACATACTGCCGGTCAAACCCGGCTGGACGCTGACGCTCCTGGCCTCTGCCGGGCTGGCTACGCTCGCTGCGTGGCTGGCCGGGCGGCTGGCGCCGCGCGGCGCAAACGCCTGAGCGATCGGTCGCTCTTTCAACGGCGCTGGCCGCCGGTCCATTAATCGGCAAAGACGGCGGCGAGCACGGCGTCCACATCGGCCAGCGTCTCAAACAAATAATCCGGTTCGTGTTCGGCCAGCTCGGCGGCCGTATCGCCGCCGGTTGCAACGGCGAGGCTGCGTGCGCCCACCGGACGGCCGCAGTCGATGTCGTTGGGCGTGTCGCCGATAATCACAATGTCTTTGCCGGCGAAGTTGCGTCCGACGATCCGCCGGGCGCGCTCGACGGCGAGGGGCGGGAGTTCACGCCGATAGCGCGCCTCATCGCCGTACGCGCCCACGCGAAAATATGCGGACAGCTCAAATAATTCGAGCTTATGTCGCGCACCGGCGGCGATGTTGCCGGTAAGCACGCCGACCAGCGCGTCTGAGCGCGCCGTCAGGTGATCCAGCAAGGCGCGGACGCCGGGCAACAAAAACACGCCGGAATCGAGCGTGTAGCGCTCCGGTAGAATCTGCATATAGCGCTCAAGTATTTGCGGAATCCAGGTCTGGAGTTCATGCGGCGCGAGCGCTTCTTCGAGGCATTCATGGAGAAATTGCAGATCCGTCTTGCCGGCGATATTGTTTGTGCGCGGGAACTCGCAGGGCAGCACGCTTTCCATTGCGGCGAGCAGCGCGCCGCGACCCTGGCCCTGACCGCGTACGAGGGTGCCGTCGATATCAAAAAGTATCAGTTTCATAGTCTTTTCGGCCTGGCGGCCAGCCCCTCCGATTCCGCATCAAACTCAAACCAACTTTTAACACAAATCCCCAGGGCTCTGATAGGGAATGTCGTCTACTTGTGCGGAACACCTCTGGATACTGGAAGTCGGCCATGAAACGCATTTTTTCTTCTACTGTAATTTTGCTTACGCTGCTGGCGGGCGCCGCCTGCGGCGGTTCCGACTTCTCCGCGCGGGATTTGTTCGGCATTACGGACAATTCGGAGCTGGCGAATTCTCAGTCGCCGGCCGTCGCCTGCGCCTCCGAGATCGCTGTGACCACGACGCAGATCGAGCTGGTGGAAGACGGCGACGTAACGCGCACCTACAACACGGCCGATCCCTTTTATACTGACGTCGACGGCAACGGCGGCACGCCGTACGGCTTTGTGTCCGTCGAGACCTGCATCTATCCCATGCAAGCTTTTACCGGAACGGTGACTGTGCCGATCAGCACCAACGGAACCTACGATGGCCGCATTACAGTGGAGAGTTCTTTTCCCGTCGCCGGCAACCCTCTGCCGACGAGCCTGACCTTTACCGCCAGCGGCTCGGCCGCGCGGCAGTGTTTTACTTTTACGCGCGTACAGGACGCCCTCCAGAATCCGGCCGAGGCGGCTTTGCGCGTGAATCTTGACGAAATCACCAGCGCCGATAACGGCGGCGTGTACCTTAACAAGAACGCCTGCGATATTGCCGCAAGCGTCGAAGACGACGAAAGCCCCGGCGTGCGCGTTTCGAGCATCTCGCGCGTGATGGAAGAACCGGGCGGAACCGGCGATACCAGCGCTCAGTTTCTGGTGCGTTTGCGTACGGCGCCCACGGCGAACGTGACTATTCCGATTAATGATATTTACGACGCCACCAACGCCGGCCGTCGCGAAGGCACGGCGACCCCCACAAGTCTGACCTTTACGACCGGCAACTTTGCAGTCGAACAGGCCGTCACCATCAACAGCGCGGACGATCTTGAGGTGGATGGCACCAAGACGTATACTGTGGAAGTGCAGTCCGCAACCAGCGCCGACCCGATCTACAACGGCTTCAAGCCGCGTAACGTCGTCGTGGTGAATAACGACAAGAGCGTGCCGGGCTATACCTACACGCGTTGGGACGCGGTCGGCGGCAACACCGGCGCCGGCGGCGGCAACGTAACCGGTTTTGCCACCGATCAAGAGAACAATATGGGAACCACATATTCGACGTGGCAGATCCAGATGCGGTCGAAACCGGCTTCCAACGTGCAGTTGAACTTTACTACGGATAATACTGCCATCAGCACCGTGCTCACGCCCACGCTGACCTTTACGCCCAGCAACTGGAACGTGGCGCAGACGGTCCAGGTAGAGGGCAAGTCGAACAGTACGGACGGCGCCAATGTGGATTTCACGGTCAGTTTTACCACGACCACGGCCGATCCCACCTACAGCTCGCTGGCGCGCCCGACCTTTACGGTGCGTTCGTGCGATAACGACGGCACGCATGCGATACATACCTGTAACTTCTCGGGTTCGCCCTTTGGCACCGCCGGCAACCGCCTGAGCGGCGCGGAGCCCGGCGCTACCACTCAGATGTGGCTCATTACCAAAGCGAGCCCCGGCTCCGCTGTAACCGTGCCGATCAGCAGCACGGATACCTCGGAGGGCACAGTGGCCGCGAGCGTCTCGATCGACAGCGGCAACTACAATCGCATGACGGCGGGCGGAACCAACCGCATCGCGCTCGCGCATCAGGACGACACCTTGCTCGACGGCTCGCAGAACTGGACGGTCACCACCGATACATCCAGCGGCGGTCTGACCTACGATCCGGTGGATGTGTTCGCGACCACGACGGATAACGAGCAGAAGTATTACACGACCACCTCCGGCAGCACCAACGAAAGCGACTCGGTGACCGCGACGATTTACGTGTGCCTGGGAGCCAGCAACACGGAAGCGATCGAAATTACGCCCAACTGCCCGGCGGATGAGTGCGGTTCGATCAGCCCGGCCAGCCGGACTTTTTCGATCGGCCAGACCGTATCGCTCTCCAATGCAAGCAACTCGGGTTGCGCGTCGGATGGCAACGCCGTGACCTTCACAGTGCATGGAGCCGACGATTCGTTTGCCGACGGTTCGCAGAACTTCTCGGTGACCTGGAGCGTCACCGCCAACACGGACCCCGTTTATTCCACGGGCGGTCCGGCGAACCAGACGATCAGCAACGCGGATAACGAAAATCCGGGCAAAGCGATCTTTGTGACCTCTGGCTCTTTTGTGGGCGAGATGACGGCGGCCGGCGTCGGCGGCGCGGATAACTTCTGCCAGACCGGCCGACCCGGTCACGCTCCATCCGGCACCTACAAGGCGCTGATTGTCAGCGACTCCGCTACCGGCCGCCGGATTGCCACAACGGACGGCTCAACCAGCGCCGGGCAAACCGGATGGGTGCTCTCACCCAGTTATCACTACTACCGTTGCGAATCCGGCAGTTGCAGCGACGAGGTTTCGCGCCTCTTTATCGCGACCTCGGCGGGCTTGATTCCGTTCGCCATGGATCGCAACTTCTCGACCAATCTACCGGACGAGTACTGGACCGGCATGAATGCCAACATGACGGCGGCGACGCAATCGTCCACGCCGGCCGCCCAGCCGCTTGATCCGGCTTATCGAGATAATTGCGCGGGTTGGACCTATCAGAATGCGCCCGAGAGTCCGAATCCGACCTACTTCGGTCAGACCTGGACCTATGGCGGTTCGACTGGAAACGTAACGTCGATTACCAACGTCGCCTGCACGAATACGCGCAAACTGATCTGCGTGCAGCAGTGACAGGTCGATCCTGAATCGTCGCCCGCGGGGCCAGGCGCGCCTCGTGCGCTTACGTGCGGCGACTCAGGATCGACGCTTGCACGCCTGAACAGCGGCGCGCCGGTCGGCCGCGCCCGGCATGCGATTCGCGGCCTGCAATCAATGCATTGCAGGCTACTTCAGCAATTGTATTTCCGTTTCGCCGGGCCGTACGCAGGTGATAGCCCCCGTGCGGGAGCGACAAGTGTACACGGCCGGCGCGAGCAGTATGCCGTTTGCAAAATTTGCGCCGCTTTGCGTGCAATTGCTCGTCGCCGGGGAATTGTAGCTGAAGACCAGGAAGCTGAGCGTTCCCGGGATTGAAAACTCCTGAGTTTCCGCGCCGGCGGCCACCGGTCCGGAGGAAACCAGGGGAGTGCTGCTGCATCCAGCGTTGTACACACTGTAGGTTTCGACGGTTAAGAGCGCGTTGATGAACTTGATTCGCGGGCGATCCGTAGTGATTCCGAGGATCAAGAGTAGTTCGCCTTCGCTTTGCTTCGGCTCGTCGCTATTGCTGCAGCCGGCGAGCAGGATGCTGACCAGCGCCGCGACGCCCAGGCCCCGCAAGAAACTGGATAGTCGAGTCATTGTTTTTATCCTCCGTTTTTCTTATTCACTATCGCGTCGCGGGGTTCAACTGTTCGCCAATGTCGCGCGTTAACAACTCCGCAGCCCTGGGCGTATCGGAAACGTAATAGAGCAAGTCGCCCCATCCGGAAAAAACCAGGTGCATCCAGCAACGGACGGATACGTCATTGCGCGTGGCGAGTTGCTGAACGCGGCCGCGTTCGTCAAAGTAGTCCGCCGACATTTTTAGATTAACCGTGTAATAGCCCGGCAACAGGGTCAGAGTGAGCGCCGATACATACGCCGACCAGTGCGCGTCCTGTTCGTACTCGAGGTAGACGTAGAGTACGTTCTTCTTATTCTCCGCCCGGAATTGCTCGAATTGCTCCGGATTGGCGAAACTGCGATTGCGGTAGACGTAGCCAAGCGGCGAGCGGCGATCCTGACGGCCCTGACCCAGCGCCCCGCTGACATCGGCGATCACCGATTGAAAATAAGATTGATCCGGAAACTGAAGGGCCCGCAGGACCCCGTCGACAGCCGCCACGCCTTCCGGACTGCTCTTTGATCCATAACTGGATTCCCACTGCGCAACCGGCAGGTGCATCGGTGCGCTGAGTAAGGTCTCGTCCGGACAGGAAACCTCGCGCGCGCCGGTTTTCATGCGTTGCTCATAGCTCAGCCCGAACTGATAGCTGCAATAGCGCCCTTTGGTCAGGATGATGACCTCCGTTTCCTGCGCGGGGCGGCCCGCAGTTTCAAACTCCGTGCGATCGCTTCGCACAACGCCCATATAGGGTGCGCAGTTTGCAAGCAGCAGCGCTGCCAGCATAAAGGCAGGTGAAAGTCTGCCGGCGTTCCCGGCCAGGGGGATGCCGTGACTGTAGATATTGTATTTCATTCGGAAATTATTGCATGCCCGACGATCGGGTGTCGTCCGGAGTCAAGATTCCGGACAGGGCGGCCGGATGATTGGCGAGCGCGGGCCGCGACCCTGAGCGAGGCCGGTCTGCGTTCAGTTGGCGCGGCCGGGCGCCGGCGAACGGCGGAAGTCGCCGGGATTTTTTCCGGTAAATTTGCGAAACGCTTCGTAAAACGCCGATTTGGTATTGAACCCGACGGAAAAGGCGATCGTGAGTATGCTGCTTTCCGGATCTTCCCGAAGCATGGCGCGCGCGGCGTCGACACGATACCGGTTTACGTAGTCCGAAAAGTTCGAATTGAGCTCCTGATTCAGAAGAAAGGACAGTTGATCCTTGCGCACGCCGATCGCGCTGGCGAGCATATTCAGATTCAGGTCCTCATCCAGGTAGAGCTGCTTGTCTTCCATCTGGCGGCGCAGCGCTTCCAGACAGGCCGGAATGTCCAGGCCGCGCAGTCGCGCGGCGGGGGGGCCGCCTGCGTCCGCGGGCGCAACACTCCCGTCGCTCCCGGGGGAGCCGCGCATGCCGGAATAGTCTTCGCGGGCGGCGGCGATGCGATCCAGCAAAGCCGCATTAAAGAGCAGCATTTCCAGGCCGGTGCCGATCTGGATCGAGTGTCGCGCCAGCGGCCATTCAATCACTCCAAGCGCAAAGAGATTGAATACGACAATGCATACAATCAACGCCGACCAGGCGAATACGTAGTAGCGTGCAATGCTGAGTCCGCGCGCCCAGCTCAGGATTCCGAGAAACAACAGAAAAAGCGAAGTAGTCGTGGCCAGCAAATGCGTAAGCTGATCGCTCAGCCGGAGCGGCGCAAAAAAGCTGGCCAGCGCGTTTCCGGCAATCAAGACGCACAAAACCAGCAGAACATTGCGCGCCCACGGACGGCGGCGCCTGAGGGCCAGAAAATGGGCGGAAAAAGCCGCCACGGCCAGAAAGCTCGCGGAACCCAGGACGACGAGCGAACGGCTGTTCCAGGAACCCGCCTCCGGCCACAATAACACGCGGGCATAGCCCACGTAGGCCAGCTGGTAAGCGGCGGCCGCCAGCGCGTAGATGCAGTAGAGCAAAAATCCCGGATTGGCCGTGCGCACGTACAGCGCCAGATTAACCAGAAACGCGAGGCCAATCACGCCAAAGTAGAGTCCCTGCCAGCCCGCCCACGTTGCGCTACTCTTGCCATAGGCCAGGCTGGCGCTCAAAATCGGTTCAACATAAATGCTGCTGTTGGAGGACACGCGCAGCAACAAGATAACTTCGCTTCCCGGCGGAACTTGAAAGTAGACGACCGGATCAGGGCTGCGCGGTCGAACGCGTTCGGAGGCCGGCAACAGCGATCCATCGACAGCCTGCGCCACGCGCCGTCCGTCGCGAAACACAAAGAGTTCCATGCGTTCCACATAGGGCGCGGGGTTCGCCAGGTAAAAGCCGCGCGCTTCTGACGCGTTGCGTAAACTCAGTCGAATCCACAAAACGGCGTCGCTGAACCCGTAAGCGAGCGGCGAGTCGGAAACTTGCCAACCCTCCTTCGAGTTCAGCGCGGACTCGGCGCTGAGCGCCCCGGTCTTATCAACCAGGATCTCAAATCCGGCCGGGGCGACTTCTTGATCGCTGGAGTGAAATTCGATTGTCTGTGCAGCGCTCCGAGGCTCCGGCGCGCTTGTCAGGTCGCCCGCCGTCACGATCAAAATCAGGGCAAACATGGGCGCACTCAGCGTGCGAAAGTAGCGCGGAGGCATGGGGCGCGGATCCGGCCGTAATCGCGCGCCCCCTGACGAAATCGGCAAGCAGTTTTGCGCTTATCGCAATTCCCGCTCCGCGACCCCGTATGCGGTGGTGCCGCGCAGGTGCGTGAGTACCAGTCCCAGGGTTGTACGCCGTGCGGAATCCGAGTCCGCTGCGCGGGCGAGGCCGATCAGGGCCTCCGCATGCAGATCCGCGTTTCGCGTACGCTCGAGGGCGCGCTGATACCACGCTCTTGCGCGCGCCTGATCTTTCAGGTACGTCTGAATTACTCCGCCGCCCCGCAACAGAGCTTCGGCGCCCGGCTCGCTGTCGCCGCCGGCTTCCTCGAGCCGGACGAGCGCTTGCTCATACTTCTGTTCTGCAATCAATCCTTCAGCGTCCTCCAGCGTTTGTGCAGCCGGCGCCTGGTACTGGCCCGCAGCGAGCGCGGCCGCCTCAAATTCTGTCGCGCCTCCGGATACTTCGCCGCTGAATCGGCACGGCGCGCCTTGCACGTACACTGCGCTGCGTTCCGCTGCGATCTCGAGCGGGGAATCGACGCAGCCGCTCAGCGCGCCGCGTAAAAATCCGCTCGCTGAGCTCAGTTCAACACGTTGGCGGGCGTTCAGGAACGTTTCCACGTCGGACAGGATTGTTTCCAGCGCCGCGTCGCGATTCGATTCCTGGACGAATTCCACAAATCCTTCGCCGCGCAGTTCGGCCCCCTCGCGAACGGCGTAGCTTATGATCTGCACGCCGTTGTCCTGCTTCAGTTGGGCTTCCAGGATCGGTCCGGCGTCATTGGTTGCGTCCGCCGGATTTACGGGAGTCGCGGCCAGCAGCGCCGCGAGCGCCGCTTTAAGCGCGCTGGCGTCGCGCGCCGGAGCGCGGAGGTTCGGCTGAAACTCATCCGGCCGGCCACAGTTCAGGTTGCTGCGCACGCAGAGTTCGCTGTAGACTGCGGCGGCCTGCGCTTGTCCGGCGCGTTGTAACGCGAACGAGTACACGCTCAGGGCCTCTGGCGCCAGCGGATGTTCCTGCAGGGCGCGCGCGGCCGCTGCAAATGCGCCAGGCCGATCGCCCTTGTTCCAGAGCGCCAGAGCCAGGCGACCGCGCGTTATGCCGCGCGCATACGGGTCGCTCGCGCCGTCCAGCGCCTGATGCAGAGCTTGAATCTCGCGATTCATCGACGACTGCAGGAGCAGGGCCGGGTTTTCCTGGAAGCGACTGGCCTTGCAGCCGGCGGCGGCCCCGGCCAGAAGCAGGCCCGCGAGCAGGGCCAGGATTCGCCGCCGACGAATGGCGGAATCGTTGTTTGTTTTTTGAATCATCGTACTACTCCCACGGACATACCCACGGCTGCGTCTTCGCCGCCGACTTTTTCGCCAATGAAGCGCGTTTCCTGGACGCTGACCACGCGTATGGAACCGACCACATTCGCGCCGTCGCGCGAGAGTGAGAAGGTCTGTCCCGGACGCAGGCGGGACGAGCCCGGCGCAAAAACGACGATGCGCCGCTGCCCGAACAGTTGAAAAACGCGGCCCACATTCATAAAACGCGGCGTCGCTGCGCGCGAGTCAGCGGCCGCCGGCGCCCGCTTCACGAACAATTCCTGCGCCACGCCCTGCGCCAGAGCGCCCTGGATCAGCCGTTCCATCTGACTGTTTTCGTACGGCATTACGTAGGGGAAATACTGGAGTATGCTGAGCGGCAAAATTAGGGCCGTGACAAGTTTGTTCTGGTTTTCCAGATTATCGACGGATCCGATTGCGCTGCGATTGCGTTCCACCTCAAGCGTCAGCATGTTTTGCTCCGAAAACCAGTGTGGAAATACCGTCAGCGTGAGCGCGAAGAGGATCGCCTTCCAGTCCGTGTCAGCGTTCCACTTCTTGTAATAAGAAGCGGTGATAACGAGATCGGTGCGCGCTCCCGCATCCGTGGTCACCTCGCTGAAGAGACCCGACTCCTTGAGAACGCGTACAAGCAGGGCGCGCCGCTCGGGCGTGGTCATGAATTCTTCCACATGCCAGGAGCCGTCGCGTTCTTCCGGCAGGGCGGTCACATTCGTAGTTACCTCGCCAAATGCATCGGAAACATGGACAAGCTGAAAATCTTTAAATTGCAGGCGGACGCTCGGTCGTTCATCGGATGAAGCGGCGAGCGGCCACTCCGGCGGTTCATCGGCGTGATTGGTGCGCCAGGAAAGGCACGATGCCAGAAGTAGCGCAGTCATTGCGGCGAGAATGCTGTATCTCATAATCTTCCTCGATTCGGATTCCCGGTTTTACGGATCATTTTGCGTCTGTGCGAGCCGCGGCGGACCTCGCGTGGACGTACAAGTAGAGCACGATACTGCGCCTCCGGTCGTCCAGAATCATGATTCCGGACGAAGCAAAACTCCGAACATGGTAGGGTTGATTCGTTCGGTTTCCAGTTGTGTGCGCCGAACAGGAGATAATTGTGAAAGATAATTCGAACATGCTCGGTCAGGCGACTCCGTCCGCGGGCTGGAAGCGCTGGCGAACAGCGCAACTCAGCATTCTGATGTTGGCGGTACTGTCGACCTTGCTATTGCAAAACTGTTCCGTGGAAGTCGAGGAGTCGGATCCGGCGGAAGATCTGGCGCTTCTGTTGGTCTTGAACGCCGCGCGGGGAAACTTGACCACCTGCGCTTCCACATCCATCGGAACGGCGGCAGCCATCCAATTGGGCGTAACTCAGGGCATTACCGCTTCGGTCGCCACAAACGGGAACTGTTTCTACAGATTTGATAATGCGTCCGGCGCCAGCTACAACTTTGTTTTGACGCCGACCCAGGGCGGCGATGTGGATCTCTACCTTTCCAACGACGGGGCTACGCCCACTGCGCCGACCACGTTCGCGTCGTATCCGTCGAATGGCTGGACCAATCAGGCTGCATCCTCATCAGGAACCGACTCGCTGAGTCGAACTGTTGCGCAATTCCGCTACATTCAGGTGAATGGGTTTTCCAGTTCACAGGGCGGCGGCTTCACCCTGTCCGTGCAATAGAGCGGACGCTCCGGCCTGCTTCGTGCGGCCTACGGCTGACGGAGCGGGTCGCCGTCTGAAGTCGCCGGGCGTTTTGCCGGTGAATTTGCGGAACGCCTGGTAAAATGCGGATCGGGTATTAAATCCGACCGCACACGCGATGGACGGCACGCTGCGCTCCGGCTCAGCTGCCAGCATCCGGCGAGCGGCTTGCGTCCGATAGCTGTTGACGAAGTCGGTAAAGCCCGTGTGCAATTCCTGGTTTAAGAGCAGCGAAAGCTGATCCGGACGCACCTCGAGGGCCTGCGCGAGGCGCGCCAGACTGAGATCCTCGTCGCAGTAAAGATGTTCGACTTCCATCAAACGTCGAAGCTCCGCCACGCACGCGGCACGGCACAGCCCGCGCAAGCGGGCCTCGCCCGGCGGGCCGGCCTGCACCCTCTCGGACGCACTCTCGTTGCGCTCCGCCGATTTGCCCGTTGCAAGAATGCTGTTCAAGCTCGCCAGATGCAAAAACAACAGACCCAGGCCGGCCCCGACCAGCGGCGCATGCTGCAGCAGTGAAACTTTAACGACGCCGAAGTTGTAAGCCTGGAAGCATAAAATTCCGCACAGGAGCGCGCCCCAACCCAGCGCGATGGGCCGCGCGCCCGGCGCATTCGAACGCCAACCGATCTCTGTCAGGCGCCGCGCACCTGGCAGTCGTATGAGTTTCGCCATGCGGTTTGCAGAAAAACCCAGAGCGCACACCAGGGCCAGCGAGGCCAGGATTGCGCTGTAGTTTATCGTTGCGAAGCTCCCATCGCTTCCAGGAACGGGAGCGGCGAAGTCCGCAGCGAGTCCGTACGACAACGCCGCCGCCAGGGCCGACCCTGCGAGCCATAAATTGCCAGGATCGCGCGCGGCCATATACAGACTCAGATTAAAGGCGAGTGCAAGCAACAGCAGCCCGCAACACAGTCCGCGGGCGATGAACGCGAATCGCAGATCGTCAGCGGCGTCTTCCGCCGCATAGAGTATCGGGTCAATCAGGGTTGACTGGTTTCCCGGGATGCGCACCAGCAAGATGCAGTTTTCGCCGGGCGGAGCGTAAAACGAAACGGTCACGCGACGGCTTGTCTCGCGCCGCCCTGCGTCGCCCGCTTGCGCAACTCCGACGATTCTCAATGGGATCCAACGATTGTTGTGAAACTGAAAGGCTTCTGCGTGCGAGGTATCCGGCGCGCTTAATTCGACTACGTATTCGCCGACCTGCGAGTCGTTGCGCAGGTCCAGTCGCAGCCAGGTCGCGGCGCCCGCGCTGGAAGCCAGGCGCGTCGGCGCAGTGTAGGTTTGCCAGCCTGAACGCAGACGCAGACGCAGACGCAGCGCATCTTCTGCGGTAGAGGTACGCGCCGGATCGCGCCGCAAGCCGAAGCGCGCGGGACGTTGTCGTCCGCGGTCCGTAAGCGCCACAACGGTTTTGGAATCCTCCGCCGGGGCTGCGGGGCGCGCTTGTACGCCGGTCGCGCCAGACCCGGCGGCGTAGAGCAGGAACGCTGTCGCTGCGACGCGTGCGAAACCAGTCGACGCCGGGAGCGGAATCCATCCAAACGCTTTGCTCACGCTTCAGCGAGGAGCGTCGGGGGGACACTGCAAGCTTAACGAAAGACAGGGACTATCCCGATTGGGATATAAAGGGGCGCTTATTAATCGCGACTCGCGTCGAGCAAACCATAGCGCGCAGCCGCCTTCATCAGCTCCACGCGATTTCGGACCGCCAGTTTTTTGTAGATGCTCTTAATCTGATTGCGCACAGTGCCTTCGGTTGTTCCAAACAGCGCCGCGGTTTGGGCCGGGGTGCGGCCTTCGGCGATCGCCTGGAAAACCTGCATTTCGCGCGTCGACAGGGATTGCAGCAGGTCCACGCGCGGCGAACGTTTGCGCAGAGAGTGCATCAAGCGCACCGCAATGGACGGAGAAATCACTGCGCCGCCGCCCATTACAATTTCGATGACTTCCGCCAGGTTTCGCAGTTCGCCTTTCCAGATATAACCTTCCGCGCCCGATTCAATGGCTCGAACGATGGTGGTTTCATCGTTCAGCGCGGAAATTACGATGCAGGGAAATTCACCGCCTTCGGCGCGAATCAACTCGATCAACTCGATGCCGCCGATGCCCGGCAGTCCCGGATCAATCAGGCACAGATCGAGTTTTCGCCAACCGCCCCGCCAGAATGCCTCGCCCGAATTCCACAGGCGCACCTGTCGAACCGCAGACACCAATTCCAGCTCGGCCTTCAGCGCGGCGGCGAATTTCGGATCATTTTCAACGACGCCGCAGATCATGGCATACTCACGCCGGGCAGCTGGATGCGAATAAAGAGTTTGCGACCCAGGCTGCGGCTCGCGAGCCGGCCGCCGTGCGCGGCGACGCGCTTGCGCAGCGTATCGCGGCCCAGTCCCCGGGCGTAGGGATGCGTCGTCTCCGCCAGGAAACGAATCCGTAGCGCGGCGCCTTGCACGTCAATGGCGAGCACAGGCATCAAGCGTCCGTATTTCAAATCATTTGTTGTGATCTCAATCACCATGGCCAACAGGTCGCCTCTGAGTTCCTCGCCCAGCCGGGCAAGGGCGGCTTCCGTGCGCTCATCGGGAAATCGGAAGAGGATTTGCCGGCCCGCCGCCTCGTAGCGGCCGAAGAGTATAACGCGGATGGCGCCGGCAAAGTCCTCCGCAAGCAGTTCGCGGTCATGTTCGATCAGGAGGCCCTGGCGCAGGAGCGTCGCCGCTTCGGCCGCCGCCTTCTCCAGCGTTGCGAACATCTCGTCGGAGCGATCCCGGCGGACACGAGCGACCAGATTCGAAAGATCCGCCAGTCGCGCGCCGAGATGATCGTGTATGTCGCGCAGCATCATCTGTCGCCCTAATTTGGTTTGGGCCCTGCGCAAATCTTCCGCCTGAACAATATTCGAGTAGCGCAACTTGAAGATCCAGAAGTGTATTCCCGAACAAACCACGACGCTGAATAACAACTGAATCACGTATACAGTCGCCGTATGCGACTGCCCTTCGGAATTCCCGACCATTGCGCCGCGCGCAATATAATATCCCACATACGCCAGCGCGCTGGCGATAAAGACTGCGGGCCGGTGCGGAAAAATCATCGCAAGAAACAGCATAGAAACAATCAGGATTAAATACAGGCGTGCGTCGGAAAAATGATATTCCGGATCATGAAAAGCGGTTTCCACTTCGAGCAGCACAGTGAGTGCGATCAACACTACGGCCAGATTCCTTCGGGCGGAAATCGGCAGCGGGCTTACGGACGCGAGCGCCGCGCTCGCGGAAGCCATTCCGGACGCCACGTCCAGCCACAACAAGACCGGCTGATCGCGCCAGTATTCCATGATTGCGCCGAACCATTGCAGGGCCGCAATACACGCTGACCACCACGCCGCTCCCGTGAGAACATCACGGCTCAAGGTGTCCAGATGAGTTTTTTCAAGGATCATACGCCAGTGATTCAATTCGCCGATGCTTTAGACAGGCAAGGCGCCGATTGAGTGCGTGCGAAACTCGATCGGCTATGTCCTGTTTGGGACATTAATTCATCCGCGCGCGACAATGGCATTCGAAATGATTTGCAGAAGCTGAAATTGTTGAGCGTGCATATCATCTTTCGGGAGATCACATTCATGCATCGCTTCATGCTATTCGCATCGGTCGCGCTGAGTCTTGTTGTTGCGGCGTGCGCCGAACGCAAGCTGCCGGACTCGTTTCGCATCGATCTGCAGACTCTTGACGGCGTTCGCTTTAAGCTGGCCGATTACGCCGAACAACCCATGCTGCTGATTTTCTGGACGGCTGATTGCGCTCCTTGCGCCGAACTCTCAAAACGGGCGCAGGCCGCGGTCGCCGCCGAGCAGTCTGGCGTAGTATTTCTGGTATTTGTGGAGCCGGAACCGGAGGCGGACGTGATCCGCGAAGCGGCTGCAAAGCTCGGCATGGCCGGCGCTATCATCGCTGATCCGGACCTGCGGTTGGTTCAGGCGCTCGAAATCGAAAGTCATCCGGCTCTTTTGCGCATCACGCCTGAGGCCGATGCGGTCAGGCTGCAACGCGAGTATGACATGAATTCTGGCGCTATCGACCGACTGCTCGGCGCCGATTGACCGGACGCTGGCGAACGCGAGTCAACATGGAACGCAGACTTTAAATTTTGAGGCGAAGCATATGCAATTGTTCAGGAAAGTATCGATTCTGCTGGCGATTACGCTCGGGGCTGCGTCTCAGGCTTGCGCCGGGTATGCGCTGCGCGAAGCGCCGGGCGAGCCGTCCTTCGAAGCTCTGGGAAGCTGGAATCTTGAGCCGGCCTCCGGCGACGTTGCAGTGTTGGGCGAGTTTTATTTTACCGGAGCGCTGGATATCGCGCGTGCAAGCGGCGGCGGTCTGACTCTCAAACTGACTTTGCACGGCAACGGTCGCGCTATGGGCCGCGGCTTTCAACGCGTGTTCACGCTGGATGATCCGCGCAGCGTCGCCACGTCGGCCACCGAGATCGTGGCCGCCGGCATGCTGCGCCTGGATCGCAGCCGAGAATACAACGGCTCCGCTGCGCGTCTGGACAATTGGGAAGAAAGCCAGATGGGACCCTGGACGCAAACGCAAACGCGGGAAGAATGTAATCAGCTGTCGGACGTGTATTGCCGACGCGATGTGCGTTTGGACCTGATCGCCCCGGATACGCTCGCGCTTGACATCAGTCGCTGGAGTTTCGCCGGCGCGCCGATGGTGTTCCGCCGCGTGGTTCCGCCGGCTCGTGCGCAAGACGCGGGCGCCGTTCCGCGTTTTGCCGGGGCGGTCTTTCTGATTCAAGCTGCGCAAAAAACCATCACGATTACCGGGAACGATGTTAACGCACGGTTGCGGAATGGCGCCCGCATCATGGTGTTGAATCGCGGTCAGGTTGTCGCCCAGGGCGCAGTGACGCAGGTTTTCTCAACTTATGCGCGCGTGCAAATTGCGAGCGGGATCGAAGCGCTGCGTCCCCGGATGAACGCCATCTCGCCATAACGCGTTCGCAGCCCGAACGGCGCAGGCGGGCCGAATTCGGGCTGCGCTCTCGCGGCTCGTCAAAAATCTCGACGGCGTGCCAGAATCCGAACTTCCCCCGCTCGGCGCGCGTTTGCGACGCATCCTCAGTCTGTCCCTGCCCATCATCGGCGGCATGACCAGCCAGCTCGTGATGATGATCGCCGACACGATCATGGTCGGTCAGTTGGACGAAAGCGCGCTTGCGCTCGCCGCCCTTGGATTCGGCGGTTTCGCCTCCGGCGTGGTCGCCGATTTTGTCATCGGGATCGGGGCCGGCGTCCAGACGATTGCGGCGCGGCGCATGGGCGAGGGCCGTGCGCGCGAAAGCGGGTTGGCGCTCACGGAGGCTCTAAAACTCTCGCTGATCTTCGGTTTGCCGCTCGCCGCCCTGGGCGCCGTAATCGCGCCGGGCATGGCCGCTCTGCTTACAGACGACCCGCGCATACTGCGCGAGGCGACGCCCTTTCTGGCGCTGCGCAACTTCAACTGGGTCTTTATAATGCTGACGTTCAGCTTCCGCGGCTTCTTCAACGGGATTTCCCAACCGCGGATTTATTTGATGGTGATCTTCCTCATGCAGATACTGAACGTGCTCGCCGGCTACGTCTTCATTTTCGGCTGGGGGCCGGCGCCGGCGCTCGGCGTCACCGGGGCGGGCGTCGGTTCGCTG
>JAVHPJ010000243.1:0-68333 GCA_036170535.1 Leptospirales bacterium
CCAGCGTCGGTTTGCCCGTCATAGTCGCCGGTGAAGCCTGGATTAAGAACAAGGGCGTGACTTTTGATCCGACGGATCGCGCGGACTACTTCGCCCTGCTGGACCAACTGCCGTTAAGGCGAAAAATGGAGGCGCATGCGATTCGGCGCGCGCGCATGTATGCCTTTCACTTTTTCTTTCGCAGGATGATCCCCCTGCGCGCGATTGATGCGCCTACCGGACGCTTGCCGCTGGAGATTTGCCTCAAGAGCCTGGATGAATTGCGGCCCGGCGTCGACGCAGCGTTGGATATTGTGTGCAACGGCGTGCTTGACGGATCGGACTTTATCTATCCCGCCGAAGAGTACGCGCACGAACTGAAAGAATTCTAAGCCGCCGGAACGTCCCGCGCGGCGCGCGGGACAGGCTGCACAGGAACGCCAGGCGGCGCTCAGAGGAAACGCCGATAAACGGCCGCGGTTTTTTCGGCGCAGGCTTGCCAGGTAATCACGCGCGCCCGTTCCAACCCGATGCGCACCCGCGGATCCCAGTCCGTTTCGCCGCGCATTGCGGCGGCAAACGCGTCGCGCATTGAGTCCTCGCGTTCCGGGTTAATATAGATCGGAGCGTCCGCTGCAAACTCGCGAATCGCCGGCAAATCGCTCGCGATTGTCGGGCAGGCCGCAGCGAGCGCCTCCGCTACGGGCATTCCGAATCCTTCGAACAAAGATGGAAAAAACAAGAAGGTTGCACGGCCAAACAGATCAAACAATCGCTCATCGGATACGAACCCGAGAATTTCCACGCTTTCGCCCAGCCCGCAATCGCGAATAAGCTTTCGCACCCGCCGACCGTCCGCCCCGCCGAATCCTCCGGTGAAATAGAGCTTGAATTTTCGCGCGCGCATCTCGGGAGCGAGCGGTGCAAGCGCGCGCAGAAGGCGATCGTGATTCTTGTGCAGCCAGGGACGCGCCGGATATACGGCGAAGTTGTTGTCGGCGCGCAGACTGAGATCGCCGACGTCTGCAACCGGCGGCGTCGATGCGGCGAGTTGGGCCACGTGCAGCTTCTCAACCGACGCTCCAATCCATTCGCAAAAACTCTCGCCGGCATGTCGAGAGATGGAAATAAACGCGTCGCAGTATTCGCGATAATACAAATACGACGCCTTTCGCTCCAACAAACTGGCTGCGCTGAAAAATTGGGGATAATATCGGTCCTGAATATCGATGATCGTTGCTATCAGGGGCGGTCGGTGCGCCCGTAAGAGCGTCTCTAACTCAGGAGTCACCAGATAAGCCGACAGGCAGTGCACCAGCGCAGGCGGGCGCCCTGGATCAAGCTCGGGATAGGGGTGTTCGGCTGGCCGTTTTACGAAAGGCGAGCGGGCGAGCCCCCGCGCTAGGAGCGGCGGCGTCGTCGCGCGAATCAGGCGTTTCACGAATGACGCCCGATCGGCGCCCGTGCGAATCGCTGCAAGCCGTACGTCATCGGGCAGCAGGCGAGCGGCTGGGCCCGTTTGGAGGCCGGCCAGTAGTTCAGCTGCGTACCGCGCAACGCCGCCGGCCGAACGCAGTTCCACGCCCTGACAGTCGATCACAAGCTGACGTTTTCCCGCATTCATGCCGCTCACTCCCGTCGTCACAAGACGACAGGTTCCGCAGCGAAACAACCACAACAAAACAATTTCGGTCAGCATCGGAGCAACTGTCCAGCTGAACCGGCTTGACAGAGTCCATGCGCTGCCCAACCGTGCAGACCGGGCACGCCACAAATGATACGATTGCTTGTTACTGGCGGCGCCGGCTTTATCGGCTCCAATTTTGTACTCAGCATACTCGAACGCCGGCCGGACGCGGAGGTCGTTGTCATCGACAGTCTGACCTATGCGGGCAATCTGGAAAATCTCAAGTCGATTGAGTCGCACCCGCGTTTTTCGTTTCAGCGAATCGACATCACCGACGACGCAAGCCTGCGCCGGCTCTTTGAGGCGCACGATTTTTCCCACGTTGCGCACTTCGCCGCTGAAAGCCACGTCGATCGATCCATCGCCGATCCGGGCGCGTTTATTCAGACGAATGTAATCGGAACGTTTCGGCTGCTGGAAGCCGCCCTGCGCGCCTGGGACGGACGTCTCGGCGAAAAACGATTTCTGCATGTCTCCACGGACGAGGTTTTCGGAAGTCTGGGCGCAGAGGGATTTTTTACGGAGCAGAGTCCGTACCAGCCCAACTCGCCCTACGCTGCATCCAAAGCCGCATCCGACCATTTCGCCCGGGCCTACTTTCACACCTTTGGCCTGCCGGTCATCACCAGCAACTGCTCGAACAACTACGGGCCGTATCAGTTCCCGGAAAAGTTGATTCCGCTTGTAATTGTGAATTGCCTGCAACGCAAGTCAATTCCCGTCTATGGCGACGGCGCGAATGTACGCGACTGGCTTTTTGTGCTGGATCACTGTCTGGCGCTGGAAGCCTGCCTGTTTAAAGGCCAACCGGGCGAAACCTATGCAATTGGCGCACGCAACGAAGTGCGCAATATTGATCTGGTGCGCAAACTCTGTCGCATTGTGGATCAACTGGCGCCGCATGCCGAGCCGTGCGAAAATCTCATTACTTTCGTAAAAGACCGACCGGGTCACGATCGTCGCTATGCAATTAATCCGGAACGCATGGAAACCGAGCTTGATTGGAAGCCGGCGTATTCGTTCGACGAGTCCCTCGAGCGGACCGTTCACTGGTACATCAGCAATGCCGACTGGCGCAATCGCATACTTTCCGGCGACTACTTGAAATACTATGAGCGGCAATACTCCGACAGGTAGGAGCTGAATGGGCGACACGAAGCGTAAGGCCATAATTCTCGCAGGCGGATACGGCACCCGTCTGTATCCCACGACACAGATCATTTCAAAACACCTGCTGCCAATCTACGATAAGCCGATGATTTATTATCCGCTTTCGATCCTGATGCTCGCGGGTATTCGCGAAATCCTGGTGATCACGACTCCTGATTCCGCGCGCATGTACCGCGAATTGCTTAAAGACGGTTCGCAATGGGGCCTGCGTTTCGAGTACGCGGAACAAGTTAAGCCGGGCGGTCTTTCAGAGGCGTTTATACTCGGCGCGGATTTTATCAAGGATTCGCCCAGCTGTCTCATACTCGGCGACAACTTGTTTTTTGGTCACAATATACAGCCCTTGCTTGCGGAGGCGGCTGCACAATCCGAAGGCGCAACGGTCTTTGCCTACCGCGTAAAAGAACCCCGACGGTACGGCGTCGTCGAGTTTGATCGATCGGGAGCGGTACTCAGCATTGAAGAAAAACCCGCTCAGCCGAAGTCGAACTATGCGGTAACGGGCCTTTATTTTTACGACGCGCAGGTGACGGATCTGGTCCGATCCTTAAGTCCCTCGGCCCGCGGCGAACTTGAAATCACCGATCTCAATCGTTTGTATCTTGAGCGGGGTCAGCTCCAGGTGAAGGTCATGCCGCGCGGTTTCGCGTGGCTGGACGCCGGCACCCACGAATCCTTATTGGAAGCGTCGCTGTTTGTTGAAACCCTCGAGCGCCGGCAGGGACTCAAGATCGCCTGTCTGGAAGAAATTGCATATCGCAAGGGATTTATTAACCGCGCCGATCTGGCCCGCCTCACGGAAGCGCTGAAGGCGAGCAGCTACGGCGAATATCTCGCCGCCGTGCTGGCCGAAACCGTACCTTGAGGGAATGCGCGCGTTTCAGCTTATTCTGATTCGATTGCGACGACTCTTCGCCGCATTACTGGCGCTGATCGCGACGCGTTTTTTGCTTATGCGCGCGCGCAAAAGCTCCGCTCCGCTGGTCGTCGTCTGCGGCGAATATGGTCGGCTGGGCAATGCGCTGGTGCGATTCGGTCATTGCATAACCGCCAGTCGCCGCCTCGGTTTTCCGACCCTTGATTTTTCGGTCGGTCGCTACGCGGAGCTTTTTCCCAATTTGACCGACGAACCGATCTGCGGCTATCCTTCGCAAAAAATGCGCCTGCCGCGCTCGCGTCTTGCGCGCCGCTTTTATGCACTGATCGGCCAGAGCCTTGTGCGACTGCCCCGCGGCTGGCTGCGGCCGCGCGGCGTGGAGGTAATTTCTCTGGCGCATTACGACTTTGACGAGGCGGATGCGCAGGGTGACACGAGCGACTTTGGTCGGGATCGCTGTCTGGACTTTAGCGGCGCACGTTTTCAAGAAGCCAGCTGTAGCAATCGCCTTGTGATCCTGCACGGTTGGCGCATTCGCGATTACCAGGGCTTTCTGGCGGATGCGGATTTTGTGCGCGAGTACCTGCGGCCGGACGCTCGCCTGACGGCGCCGGTCGACCAGGAATTGGAAACAATGCGCGCCGCCGGGCGCGTGCTGATCGGACTGCACATGCGCGGTACAGACTTCAAAGATTGGCTGGGCGGCCGATTTTTTCTCACAAAGGCCGACTACCGAAAACGAATGCTGGAAATGCGGCGCATTTTTGGCGAAAACATCGCGTTTTTTATCGCATCCGACGAGTCGCCGGACCCCGACGCCTGGCAGGACATCGCGCCGGTGCTGTGGCGCAGTCGTTCCCCGATTCAGGATATGCACGGGTTGAGTCGTTGCGATTACATCGCCGGACCGCCCAGCACCTTCTCTGGATGGGCGGCGTTCGCCGGGCAAAAACCGCTCTGCTGGATTCGCCCGGCAGGCCGCGAAACCAGCCCGACGCACTTCCTGTTGTACGAACATCGCGGACCCGAAATAACCGCTGCTGATTTTCGCCCGGTCGCCGACTGGCGCGGCGTTGAAATTCGTTTTAACTCTGGAAGCCAGTTTGTGCTTTGACTCGATGAACGCGCTCTTGCACAAGATTTCGACGCCTGCGAACTCCGCTGTGGGCGCGCTGTACGCGCGTGCGGCTCCGCCGGAGTGCGCGACCGTCGATGCAGACGCCTGGCGCATTGCGGCCGGCGGCGAAATCGACTTTGATTCGTTTTTTAACGCCTTTCCGGCGGCGCTCTGGCGCGCGCGCACGCGCCTGGAGTCGGTTGTGCTGCGTCTTAGAGTCGCCGGATCCGGCCGCGCCATTGTTAACGCGTGCGACCGCGCGGGCCGCGTGCAGCCAATCGCGGAACAAGCGTTTCATTCAGACTCCGGCGACGCGACGGAGATTTGCATCGACCTGAAGAACGCGGACGCGGACCGAATCAGCCTGAAGATTTTCGCAACGAGTCCGGTAGAAGTCACCCAGGCTGGTTTTTACGCTGATTCTGCGGCGCCCGAAAAACTGAAACTCGCAATCGTGATTTGCACGTTTCGTCGCGAGGAGGCGCTGCGCGAAAACCTGGCGCGCCTCCGTAATGAGCAATGGTTTAACGAAGACGACTGGAGCGCGTTTGTAGTCGATAACGGTTGCACGTTGGGTCCAGCGGATGCCGGAGCGAAATTCAAAATCCTTCCGAACGAAAACTCGGGCGGCGCCGGGGGCTTCAGTCGCGGCATGCTCGCCGCGGTGGAGGCTGGCGCCACGCACGTGATCCTGATGGATGATGATGTCGTAGTTGAGCCGGAAAGTTTGCGCAGAACGGCCGCGCTTTTCGCATACGCACGCGACGAGTTTCTGATTTCCGGCGGCATGCTGGATGCGATGGCGCCGCTGCGGCTGACGGAGTGCGGCGGCGGATTTCGCTCACATGGCCTGCGAACGCGGTCGGTTGTGGGGCCGCTGGATCTTTCCCGGCCGGCGAACCTGACGCCGGTCTTTTCTGCGCCATTGGCCGACTACGCCGCCTTCTGGTTATGCGGCGTTCCAACTACGCTGATCCAACGGCACGGCGCCTGCCTGCCGATTTTTATACGCGGCGACGACGTGGAGTTTGGCGTGCGGATGAAGACGCTCGGAGCGCCCACGCAAACCTTTCCCGGCGTAGCCGTATGGCATGATCCCTTTTATTCCAAAGTGAACGCGTGGGCCTGGTATTATTCCGCGCGCAACTTCCTGTTAGCCAGTCTGCACTCCGGCGTTCCGACCTGGCGGACCGCGCTCAGTGCGGCGCTGCCCATGATTATCCGCGCAGTCTGCTTTAACATGTACGACGCATTGCGCTATATGCGGGACGGATTCGCAGATTTTCTCGCCGGACCTGAGGCTTTGCCTGTTTCCGACCCAGGGGCGGCGCACATGGCCGTGATGAAGCGCTACCAGTCCGATCCTGAACGTCTGGCCGCTCCGGGTCCGACCGCACGCGACGCCAGAATCGACAAGACGCCGACGGTGTCCTCGGCAAGCCCGCAATGGGGGCGCGTGCTGTTCAAAAAGCGCTACATCCGCCGCCAGCCGGACGGAGTGGAATTGTTATACCAACGTCGCATGCTCACCGGGCTCCGGCTGACTCTGCAAATTTTGAATCTTGTGCTGCTGCATCCGCTGCGCTGGCGAAAAGCCGCCGCCGCCTGGCGGAAGAGCTTTCCCTCGCTGAGGGATCTCCAATACTGGCGCACGCGCAGCGAATCCTACTCCGCCAGGAAGTCGTAGATCCATGAACGCCGTACGTTACCTCATCATCGGCTCCGGCCCCACCGGCCTCGGCGCTGCGTATCGTCTGAAAGAGTTGGGCGAGTCGGATTATCTGATCCTTGAAAAGTCGCCCAACTACGGCGGACTCGCAGCGAGCTTTGTCGACGACCAGGGTTTCACCTGGGATATCGGCGGGCATGTGCAGTTTTCCCATTACCGGTACTTCGACGAGCTGATGCTGAAGGCGCTGGGCGCGGACGGTTGGCTCTTTCACGAACGCGAAAGCTGGGTCTGGATCGCTAATCGCTTTGTTCCGTATCCGTTCCAGAATAACATCCGCTATCTGCCGAAAGACCTTATGTGGAAGTGTCTTTCGGGCGTCATCGACGCCGTGCGCAATCCGGGCGCGCGCGCGAACAATTTCAAAGAGTGGATTCACGCGACCTTCGGGCCCGGTCTTGCGGAAGTTTTTATGGAGCCCTACAACTACAAGGTGTGGGCTTATCCGCCGGAAAAGATGGCTTATCACTGGATCGGCGAACGCGTGGCGGTGACCGATCTCAAGCGCGTAACGGAAAACGTGCTCTACGAAAAAGACGACCTTTCCTGGGGACCCAACAATACCTTCCAGTTTCCCAAACTCGGCGGTACGGGCGGAATCTGGGATGCGGTTGCAAAACTCGTCGGCCATGAACGCATTCGCTTGAACAGCGAGGTTGTGCGGGTGGACGCTGGCGCGCGGATCGTAACGCTCGCCTCCGGGGAACAGTTTCAGTACGAACAACTGCTTTCGACAATGCCGATTGATCTACTTTGCGGCCTGATTCCGGAACTCGGCGAAAAAACCAAACAGACGGCGGCCGGACTTCTGCATTCCTCGTCTAACATTGTTGGCATCGGACTTAAGGGCGCGCCGGCGCCGGACCTTAAAAAGAAATGCTGGATGTATTTCCCGGAAGCCAACTGCCCGTTTTATCGCGTCACCGTATTTTCCAACTACAGCCCGAACAACGTGCCCGACATTTCGCGCTATTGGTCGCTCATGACGGAGACCAGCGAATCGCCGGATAAGCCGCTCGATCGCGCGCGCCTGATTGAAGATACGATTCAGGGCCTGCTGAACACAAAGCTGATTGAATCGCGCGATCAGATCGTATCCACCTGGATGTACAACGCCGACTACGGCTATCCAACGCCCTCGCTTTATCGGGATGATATTCTGAAACAGGTGCATCCGGAACTGCAAAAACTCGGCGTGTATTCGCGCGGTCGCTTTGGCGGCTGGAAATACGAAGTTTCCAATCAGGACCACAGCCTGATGCAGGGCGTGGAGTGGGCGAACCATATTCGGCTCGGCGTTCCAGAAGTGACCTATCCTTATCCCAACGTCGCCAACGCGAATTACGCAAAGTGAGTTCTGGTGCAAAAGTCTGCGCGGTGGTGGTAACGCGCAATCGGCGCGTACTGCTGGAGCGCTGTCTTGACGCCTTGCGCGCGCAGACGCGGCGGCCGGATGCCATATTCGTTGTCGACAACGAAAGCACGGACGGCGCGCGCGAATGGCTGCGCACGCAGCGCGACCTGGTCCTGATCGAAAACGAAAATACCGGCGGGGCCGGCGGATTTGCGCGCGGCATCGACGCCGGGCTGGCGGAAAACTTCGACTGGATCTGGTGCATGGACGACGACGGCTTTCCGGAGTCGACGGCGCTTGAATCGCTGCTCAAACACTCCGACCGCGACGCTTCCGCACTGAACTGCGTCCTGCTTTCGGAATCGGATCGAACCCGGCTCGCCTTCGGCATGCCAGTCATCGGCGACGATCAAAGGCCGCGACTGCGGAGTCCGCTGAGAACCTTCGCTGATCTGAAAATGCGGGCGGATGCGGATGGGCTCGTTCCGGCCGGAGCGTTTTTTAACGGCACCCTGCTCTCTGCGTCCGCCGTGCGTCAGGCGGGCAATGTGCGCGCGGAAATGTTTATCTGGGGCGACGAGCAGGACATGCACTGGCGGCTGTGGCGCGTGGCGCCGGTCTATACCGTGCTCGATGCCGTGCATCGTCATCCCGAGGCAAAACCAGGATCGCTGCCGCTCTGGAAGGCGTATTACGCCCTGCGTAACGGCCTGTATGTAAATCGCACGCATATGAATCATGCGTGGATCAGAAACGCGCGTTTGCTCGCCGTGTCGTTCCTGCGCATGGTCCGTTTCCCTGGCGGACTCAAATTATACTGGCAGGCTCTGCGCGAAGGCTTGCGCGGCGAATTGCACAATCGGATTCGGCCGGCATGAAAGATCTGCACAGCATCGCGCTTACGGTCCAGAACGACGAGATCCGCTTGCTGGATCAGACGCGATTACCGCTGGAAGAAATCTGGTTTTCCGTGCCGACGATCGCGGCGATGATTGAAGCGATTCAACGCCTGGCCGTGCGCGGCGCGCCGCTGATCAGCGTGGCGGCCTGCGTGGCGCTGGCGCGATTCGCGGAGCAGGGCGCGTCCGCAACACAACTACGCGACGCAGCGCAGGCTCTGCGCCAGTCGCGACCCACTGCGGTAAACTTGATGCGCGCCCTGGATCGCATGCTCGGCGACGGTTCGGAGGCGGCGCTCGATGCCGAACGCCTCGCGCGCGTCGCCGTTGAAATTTTTGAAGAGGACGTGCGCCTCTGTGAAGCGATCGCCGAACACGGCGCGCGCCTGATTCCCGCCAACGCGCAGATTCTCACGCACTGCAATACCGGCGGCCTTGGAACAGCGGGCCTCGGCACAGCTTTCGCTGTGATTCAGCGCGCGCACGCACAGGGCAAAAATATTCACGTGTACGTCGACGAAACGCGGCCCCTGCTGCAGGGCGCGCGCCTCACCACCTGGGAACTGCGTCGCGCGGGCGTACCGTACACCTTGATCTGCGACAACATGGCGGCGAGCCTGATGCGCGCCGGACGCATTCAGTGCGTCATCGTCGGAGCGGATCGCATCGCGTTAAACGGTGATTTTGCCAACAAGATCGGCACCTATTCAGTTGCAGCGCTCGCGATGCATCATGGCCTGCCCTTCTACTGCGCGGCGCCGCGCACGACGATCGACCCTGAGATGCAAAACGGCGATTCCATTCCCATTGAACAGCGCAAGACCGATGAGGTCCGCGGCTTTGCGGGCGCGCTGGCCTGGGCGCCGCCGGACGCGCCAGTCTATAATCCCGCCTTTGATGTCACGCCGGCCGCCCTGGTCAGCGCGTGGATCCTGGATGCGGGCGTCTTTACTCCTCGCGATATTGCAAACGGAGCGCTAAAGCGCGTCGCTTTGAATCGCGATTGACGCAGCGCCCTTTTCCGCTTACACGTACGCCACGCCCCCATAGCTCAGGTGGATAGAGCGGTGGTTTCCTAAACCATGCGCCCAGGTTCGAGTCCTGGTGGGGGCAAAGTCGCTGAGCCTATCGCGCGGCGACCGATCGAGAATATTCTGCGTCGAGCTGTCAGGCGCCGGTCCTTTCCGATTGCGAATGGCGGAACACTTGCCGCCCATGACCACGTGAAGGCGCGCGCAAGCTGGCTTGCTTCCCTGGTGTTCAGCTCATTTTCGGGATGCGGCTTCTTTGATGCTGTCTGCAAACCGGCGGATGCGCATTGTTCGCCCGGGGCGCTGTTCGTATTATACTACTCCAGTCCCAAGGCCATTACTTCATTCTCCATCCCTTCGCAGGGACTGGTAGGCGTCATACGCGGCGCCCAAATTTCAATCATTGCGCCGGGCCTCACATCATTCACGCCGATGATCGCGGAGTTCACGACGACCGGCTCAGAAGTGCGCATTGGCGCCGTCCCCCAGTTAAGCGGCGTAACTCCTAACGACTTTTCCACGAATCTGCTGTACACGGTAGTGGCGCCAGACGGATCAACTCAGAACTACACCGTCACTGTTACGGCGCCGCTTACCTATGGCGGAGGCTCGCTCCATATCTGGGTGCGCGCCAGCGCACTCGCACTGAGCGACGGAGCGGCGGTGGCTGCATGGCCGGACCTCAGCGGTCGGGGCAATGCTTTCAGTCAGGCTGTTCTGGCCAATCAACCCGTCTTTCGGGCCAACCAGATCAACGGCTTGCCCGCGGTTGAGTTGTCTGCGGCGAGCACATCAAACATGACGATAGCTGCGCCATCGGGAACGCTCTATTCCGATGCCGGCGCCGATCAAAACGGATCACTTTTTGCGGTTCTGGCGAGCAAGGGCAACAGCGGACAGGTCCTCTTGAACCTGGGCGGCGGAAACGGACGTCAGTTCGATTTTGGCGGCGGCGGGCCCACCACGCTGAGTCAGGGTCGCAATGGAGTCGGCTTTAATTACGTCTCAACGGCAAGTTTTGCGGACGGCGCCTATATTGGACTCGGCGTCGTGCAGAATGGAGCAACGTTAATCAGCGAGTTTCACAACGGCGAGCTCAAGGGAAGCGGCGCGCCGGCTTGCTGTCCGACTTACATCACGGCGGGCGCCGTCAATCTGTCCTTCGGCGGCCTGAACGCCGACGTGGCTGAACTGCTTTACTTCAATACCGCCCTTCCCCAAAACGAAATCGATAAGATCTTCTGTTACCTGCGAACGCAATACAACCTGGGCGCCGCGAACGGCAGTTGCGGAAATTAGATTGCAGCGGCGGCGATTTTGCACCGGCGGCTGAGGCGCTCGCGCTCCATTTTTTGCGACGACGCCCGCCTCCCCGGAAAAATCCTTGTCTGCGAACCTGGCCGGACCGAATCTCAACGCAAACTGACCTATGCTCCGATCAACGATCGCCGGAGCGACTCCACGTTATATTTCAACACTTCCATGGCTTCCCTATCTCTCCAACAACGACTCGAACGCGAAGTGGAACACTTTCGCGAGTTGGAGCACCGACTCGCGGAAGGCGGACTCTCGGCCGGCGATTTTAAAGATCTCTCACGCCAGCACTCGCAGCTTGCGCCGCGCGTATCGCAGATTGAAGAGTTTATACGTCTGGAACGTGAGAAAGGCGAAGCGGAAACGGTTCTGGCCGACGCCGGCGGCGACTCCGATCTGCGCGCCATGGCCGCCGAGGAGCTGGCGACGATTGAAGCCGCGTTGCGCGAACGCCGCGAACGAATCGAATATCTTTTGTTGCCGCCCGATCCCAATTCCGGCCGTCCGGTATTGATGGAGATTCGCGCGGGCACCGGCGGCGAAGAAGCGGCGTTGTTTGTCGCCGACCTGCAGCGCATGTATTTGCGTTTCGCCGAAAAGCGCGGGCTGCAATACGAAATTCTTTCCGCTTACGAAACCGAGCTCGGCGGGTTTAAGGAGATCACCCTGTCCTTCGCCGGGCCGGAGGCTTACGATCTTTTGCACCAGGAAGGCGGCGCGCATCGGGTACAGCGCATTCCGGCGACGGAAAGCGGCGGCCGCATACATACCAGCGCCGTGACCGTGGCAGTCATGCCGGAAGTCGAAGAAGAAGAAGTCGCGATTGAGGACAAAGACCTCGAAATCGACGTCTATCGCGCCAGCGGCGCCGGCGGTCAGCACGTGAACAAAACCGAGTCGGCCATTCGCATCACGCACATTCCCTCCGGGCTGGTAGTCACCTGTCAGGATGAACGTTCGCAGCACAAAAACAAGGCGAAGGCCATGCGCGTCCTGCGCACGCGTCTGGCGGAACGTCAGGCCGAGGCGCGTCACGCCGTCGAATCAGCGCAAAAAAAAGAACAGGTTAAAACCGGCGACCGGAGCGAACGCATTCGCACGTATAATTTTCCCCAGGGTCGCGTGACCGACCATCGCATCGGATTCACCGCTTACAACCTGGGCGCCTTTATGGAAGGCGAAATGGACGCGTTGCTGGAAGCGCTGCTGCAGCACGAGCGCGACGAGAAATTAAGGGATCTCGCAGGATGAAAACTATGCGTCGGTATTTTGCTTTATCTGGCGCCGTCATCGCCGCTGCGCTAACATCCGCCTGCCTGAGTTGGCTCGGTCCGGACAGCGCGTGCGTGCGCGGCGACTGCCGCTCCGGCTATGGCGAGTATGAATGGTATGCGGGCGAGCGCGCCGGCGATCGCTACAGCGGCGAATGGCGCGCCGGTCTGATGGACGGCAAAGGAACGTATTTTTTTCGCGATCTGGACGCCGAGTTTCGCGGAACCTTTCGCTCCGGTCGGCGCCACGGCGACGACGGTCTCACCTTGTTTCGCAATGCGCTGCGCCTGGTCGCTGATTATCGCAACGGCGAAGCCTGCGGCGAGCTGCGCGTGGAACATCCGGAAGGGCGCAGTGAACGCATTGCCGCACCGCCGTGCGTGGATCAGTAATTCAGATTCCAGTTATATTCTATATCCGTCCGCAGTTCCAGATTCGCCGGCAGATCGCGTCGATAGCGGCGCACAAAGGCCGCCGGCCCGCCCGCGGCTTGAAAATCTGCTGCAAACCACTCAAGCAGTTTGGTTGCGGAAAAATACGGCAAGGCGCTATTCGCCCGCACGCCCTTGGTCGGATTTGCGAAAAACCGGCGTGTCTGGTCTTCCAATTGCGCGTTTAATTGTGCAGCGGCATAGGCTTCGCGCCGCAGATCCGGACACGAAATTGAGGCGCAAACCACGGCGAAGTGAATCCGCGGCTCGCCCAGCGGCCGCAGGATCTCATGTTCGATCTGGTCCAGGCTCAGATTGCGCGCGCCAACCTGTATGACCGGCCGCTTCCAGATCACGTCCTGCCCGCGCGTCAATTCGTTGATGCTGCGAATCGGCCAGTTCTGTACGACCACGTTCAAAGCGGCAACGTTGTAGAGATTGATATAATACGCCAGTTTTTCATTGCGACTTTGCAGCGCGGCGAATGGATGATTCCGGATCGTCTCCACTGTTTGCGCAAATCGCGGATCCGCCTTGAGACGCGGATAGTCGACTACCGCCAGCTGCACCCCCTCGCGCAGGGCCGGCTTCACGTAGGCCCGCAGCAGGGCCGTGTAGGCCGTAAGATCGGGTTCGCGCGCGCTGAGCGGCCCCGGCAGCGCTAGAGCCACGACAAAGCAGAACAGGAGCGCGCACGGCGCGATTTGAGTGCGAATGGAATTTCCCGGCGACGCTTGTTGCATGTAGACCTCAGACGCCGGGCAGGCGCGGCGATTACAGAAAAAATATGCGTCTGGAGCCCGGCCGACGACCGCGCCGCTCGCGTTCACAACTGTTGACAGAAAAAAACTCCGCCGCCTCATGCGGTCTATGAACCCAGCGCTGCGCCGCGTGTTTCGAAATCTCCCCAGAGCGCCGTGGGCTCGCACCCTCCTGCAGGCTGCCGCTCTGCCGCCGGCGTTCCTCGCATTGTCCTTCTGCGCACCAACCGGCGCACAGACGCCAGCCCCGGCGGCGTTGCGCCTGGAGCGACAGTTCGGCGGAGCGAGCTTCACCCAGCCGCTCGGAATGCTGCAGGCGCCCGGCGTAAGCGATGTGTTCTATATACTGGAACAACGCGGCGCAGTCATCGCCGTCGATCGCGCCGGACGCAAACGCGTCTTTCTGGATATTGTGGATCGCACGCGCAGCGGCGGCGAACTCGGCCTGCTCGGACTCGCTTTTTATCCCGACTGGACGACTCGCTATCGCGCGATTGTTTCTTACACGCGTCCCGGGCGTAAACCTGTGTCGACCCTTGCAATTTTTCGCAGCCGCAATCGGGGCGCAAACCTGGATCGGAATTCAGAGCAGCGCATATTTTCTCTGGAGCAGCCGTACAGCAACCACAACGGCGGACAGGTTGCCTTTGGCCCGGACGGGATGTTGTATTTTGCGCTCGGCGACGGCGGCAGCGGCGGCGATCCCTTGAATCACGGACAGAATATGGAAACACTCTTTGGTTCCATTCTGCGCCTGGATGTGAGTCGCGCGCCGCCTTACCGCATTCCGCCGGACAATCCGTTTGTAGGCCGCGCGGGTCGGGATGAAATCTACGCCTACGGCCTGCGCAACCCGTGGCGTTTCAGCTTTGACCGCGTAAGCGGCGAGCTATGGGCGGCGGATGTGGGACAGAATGCTATCGAAGAAATTAATAAGATCCGGGCCGGCGGCAACTACGGCTGGCGCGCGAAAGAGGGCCGCGCCTGTTTCGATCCGGAGCTCTGCAACCGACCCGGGTTTATCGATCCGGTGCACGAATACCGCCACGGTCCGCATTGCTCGGTGACGGGCGGATATGTCTACAGAGGTTCAGAGTTGCGGACTCTCGTCGGCGCGTATATTTTTGGCGACTTCTGCTCCGGCTACATTTGGGCTCTTGACGCCAACGGTCAGGCGCGCGAACTCATACGCAGCAACTTAAAATTGTCCGCCTTTGGCGAGGATCTGGCCGGCGAGCTGTATGCGCTGGATTATACCGGCGGCGTCTACCGACTGCGCGCTCCGGGAATCTGATTGCCGTACAGATTAGTGACGCGCGTCCTGTTTTGTGACCCTGCAAGCAATCTTTGTCGGCATCGTTTGTTTTCTGCTTGGCGTGCTTGCAACCCGGGCGTGGCGCGATTGGCCCGAGCGTAGAAAAACTCGCCGCCTGCTGCGCGCGCTCAGAGACGACAGCCTCGGCTTTCAGACGCCTGCGGCCGCCGTAGCGACAACCCGCGCCCCGGAAACCAGCGCCGATCCCCAGGACGCTGTCCCGCGAATCCTTCAAATTGCCGGCGCGCTCAAGGATGATTTTGAAAGCGGGCCCCATCCGCGCATACTTTTGTTGAACGAAAGCTTCCTGCGCGGGGCGCGACTCCTTGCGTCCGACGCATTTCAGACCGACGCGTTGTTTGGCTACATTGCAGGCGAACAACCGGTACTCGCCTGCATGTCGCTCTACGCG
Organism: Leptospirales bacterium; assembly: GCA_036170535.1. GTDB lineage: Bacteria > Spirochaetota > Leptospiria > Leptospirales > Leptonemataceae > SSF53. Next base: position 15,349 of record JAVHPJ010000243.1, read on the forward strand.
CTCGAACTGCGCGAAGACTTCGTCGCCGCCGAAGCTCTGCTCGCCCAAACTCGCGATTCGTATGCGTGGAAACTCTATTTCCTGCTGCGAACCGTGCATAAAAAGAGCGCCGCGCCCGCCCTGGGACGCGCCTTGCTTGAACTCCAGGCCTGGTGGTCGGAAAACGCGCTCTACCGCGAGATTGTCAGCGAGTTTGCCCGTGAGGAGGCGCGTCGGCCCGGACCGGCGGGCTTTCACGGCGCATTGTCACACGCCCCTCTGGATCGGATCGAAGCCGCCGAAAAGATGCTGCGCGCGCTGGCGCTGCCGGAACTCCAGCCGCTGATAAACGAAATCGACGAGTTCCGTCGAGTCCGCGTCGATCGTGCGTTTCTCTCGTCAATTGGTCGCCTCTGGGGCGAAGATGATTTCGCAGTCCCGGTATTCGCACACCCGGCGCACGACGCCGCCCTCCAACAAATCCAGGCTTGCTACAGCGCCGATCCTCTGCGCCCCGCGCTTATCTCCGGTCCGCCGGGTTGCGGGAAAACATCCGTTGTGCGCGGCGTCGCGCGCGAAATGGCCGCTCGCGGCTGGACGATTTTCGAAGCGACCGCCTCGGACGTTCAGGCCGGCCAGCAGTACATCGGTCAGATTGAAGAACGCGTGCAACAATTACTGCGTCATCTGAGTTCCGAACGCAAAGTCCTGTGGTACGTGCCGAACTTCCAGGATCTGGCGCACGCGGCCAAACATCGCTACAATCCAGTGAGTCTGCTCGACATGCTGCTGCCGGCATTGGAAAGCGGCGCAATTGTCGCGATCGGCGAGATCACCGACAGCGCCGAAGAGCGATTGTTGCAGGAGCGGCCGCGCGTACGCACTATCACCGAGCGCATTCGTTTGCAGCCCCTGGAAGACATACAATCGCTGGAACTCGGTCGAGTGTGGGCGAACTCGTTGCACTCGCAATGCCCGCTGTCGGATCAGATTATTCGCGAGGCCCTGCAGTATTCCAAACAATATCTGGGCGAACGTCAGCAACCGGGTGCGCTTTTTGACTTCTTAAAAATTACGTTAAACCGAAAACTGAGCGGCGGCGCGCTGGCGCCCGTGGCGAGCGAAGATCTCCTCCAAACCCTGGCTCAGCTGACCGGTCTTCCTGCAGAGATTCTGGACGATCGCCAGAGCCTCAACATTGAAGATTTGCGCCGGCGCTTCCATGCCCGCGTGATCGGTCAGCAGGAAGCGGTCGAGTGCCTGGTGGAGCGCGTGGCGATGATCAAGGCCGGCCTCACCGACGCAGCCCGACCGTACGGCGTATTTCTGTTTGTGGGTCCGACTGGATCCGGAAAAACGGAAATCACCAAGGCGCTCGCCGAATTTTTGTTCGGCGCTCCAGAACGCATGATTCGTCTGGACATGAGCGAATTTCAAACGCCCGATTCGCTGGATCGATTGGTGGGCGACGGCGAGCCGGGCCGCTCTGACGCGCTGGTAAATCGGATCCGCAAACAACCTTTCTCCGTTGTACTGCTCGACGAATTCGAAAAGGCGCACCCCAACGTTTACGATCTATTTCTTCAGATTTTTGACGACGGACGACTCACGGACAAGCGCGGGGTAAGCGCTGATTTCCGCCATGCGATCATTGTTCTCACTTCCAATCTGGGCGCAACCATTGCGCGCGGTCCAGGCATCGGCTTTGGCTCGGAAGGCGCACAGTTCTCCCCTGGAGGAGTGGAACGCGCCGTGAACGCCGCCTTCCGACGCGAGTTCATCAATCGCATCGATCGCGTCGTGGTGTTTCGTCCGTTGAGTCGCGGCGTCATGCGGGACATTTTGCATAGGGAGTTGCAGCTCGCGCTTGCCCGCCGCGGCTTTCTGAGTCGCGGATGGGAAACCGAGTGGGATGATTCCGCAGTGGAATTTCTGTTGGAACGCGGTTTCACAGTGGATCTTGGCGCGCGTCCGCTCCGCCGCGCAATTGAACGATATCTGCTGTCGCCGCTCGCGCTGACGATGGTCAACCATCAGGCGCCCAGCGGCCGCCAATTTTTGTTTGTACGAGGCGGGGCGGAGAAACTGCACGTGGATTTTGTCGACCCGGACGCGGCGGACGCGCCCGGCGAAAGCGCAGCTCCGGACGCCGAGGAACTCGCCGACGGGCACAGCTTGCGCCGCATACTATTGCAGGCGACCGGGACGCGCGAAGAACGCGAGCTGCTGGAGGCCGGTCTCGTGCGACTGGAAGACTGGACGCAAACGGAAGACTGGCGCCGCGAAAAGCTGGAGCTCATGAGCGACGCCGGCGCAGTAGCTTTCTGGGAGCGCCCGGATCGGTATCGCATACTCGGTCGCATCGAGCTCATGGATCGGGTGGAAAACGCGCTGCAGACCGCTCGCTCGCTGGCGCGCCGACTCGCCGGAGAACCCGACCGACGTAACGCACGCGCCGCGCAGCGCCACTCTCCCGATCTGGCCCGCCGCCTGGCGCGTTTATTATATCTTCTGGAAGAGACACGACTTTCACTGAATGAGAATCTCGCTTCGGACGCCCTGCTCGTGATCGATTTTGAGCAGAGCGCGAATAACGACGAAATCCGCCGCCGACTGCCGGATATGTATCGCAATTGGGCGGAAGCGCGACGCATGCGTTTTGAGCTGCTGATAGACGAACGTGCGCGGGACCCGGCGGCGCTGCGTTATGCGTGCGCCCTGTCGGGCTTCGGCTGCTTTCGAATTTTGCGTCCCGAATCCGGCTGGCATATTTTTGAAGTGGCCGCCGACGACCGTTCGGTGCAACGGCAGCGGGCGCGAGTGCGGGTGCTCGCACAATCTGAAGCTCCCGATCCGGAGCGCATTCGCGCCCGCGCTGCGATTCAGGCTCTGGCGGCGCTAGCGGACGAGGCGAGCGGCGCAGACCCGGTGCGACGTTATCGGTTGAGCGCGGCGCCGCTGATCCGTGATTCTGCGCGTAACTATCGCACCGGGCGCCTGGATCGCGTACTCGCTGGCGATTTTGATCTCTTTGGCGATTAACGCGGCCGGTATTCTCCGGAAGCGCATTGCGTAATTGTACGCAAGACATCCGCGCCGCCTCCGATTGCCCAACAGCCGCCCGGCGTGATAATAGTTGACCGGCGCACAATTTCGGCGCCGCAATAGCGCAAATGACGGAAGAATCCCTTCGTGTTCCGAATCTGGGCGAAGCGCAATTTGATTCGCCGTTGCAAATAGACCGCTGGATTGCTGACAACGAACGCGTGCTGATCGACGGAGTGATCGATCGGGCCGGCGCGCCGCATTCCCAGCTTGCTTTCGAAAACGCCGGCCCGCGCCGCAAAATCTTCTTCGATCCCGCCCGGACTGACGCGGCGGTCGTAACCTGCGGAGGATTATGTCCGGGCCTGAATAATGTAATTCAGAGCATTGTGCGCATGCTCTTGCTGCAGTACGGTCTGCGGCGCGTGTACGGCGCGCTTTACGGCTACGAAGGACTGATTCCCAATCCGGACCGGCCGCTGCTGACTCTCACGCCCGATAGCGTCGCCGATATACATACGCGCGGCGGAACAATGCTCGGTTCTTCGCGCGGCAATCAGGACCCGGCCAGAATGGTCGACTTTCTGGTTAAGAATGAAATATCAATTTTGTTTACGATTGGCGGCGATGGCACCATGCGCGGAGCCCAGGCCATTTTTGAAGAAATCTCGCGACGCAACCTGAAAATCGCCGTGGTGGCCGTTCCGAAAACCATCGACAACGATATCTGTTATGTTTATCGCACGTTCGGCTTTACCACTGCGGTGGCGGAAGCCACGCGGGCCCTGAGCGGCGCGCACGCGGAGGCGAAAGGCGCCTACAACGGCATCTCCCTTGTAAAGGTTATGGGTCGCGACTCGGGGTTTATCGCAAGTTACGCCGCGCTCGCCTCGAGCGAGGTGAATTTCTGTCTGATACCCGAAGCTCCGTTTCGATTGCACGGGGCGGGCGGGCTGCTTGATCGGCTGCATGAACGCTTGATGGCGAAACACCACGCGGTGGCGCTCGTCGCAGAAGGCGCGGGTCAGGAATATGCAACCCGACCCGGCGAAGTCGACGCCTCCGGCAACGTGAAAAACGGCGACATCGGGCTATTCTTAAAAGACGCAATAAGCGCCCACTTTCGCAAGATCGGCTTTCCCATCACCCTGAAGTACATTGATCCGAGTTATTTGATCCGCAGCGCGCCAGCGGCGCCCGAGGATGCGGTATTTTGCATCATGCTCGCGCAAAACGCGGTGCATGCGGCCATGGCGGGCAAGACCGGCTGTCTGGTTGGATTCTGGAATTCGTATTTCACATTCACGCCGCTCGCACTGGTCGCGGGCAAGCGGCGCAAGGTGGAACCGGACGGATACCTCTGGTCGATGGTGCGCGAGTCGACGGGGCAGCCGGACCTGAGCTAGTCCGACCTCCTCGCGCTGCGAAACATCAGCGCGGCTTCAGTTCCACGCTGATCGTAAAGTCGCCGGACGTTACGCCCGCCGGACCCGCCACGCCAATCAGAATTGTGTAGGGGTTCTGAATCGCAATAAAGTCAAGGGCCTCTTCCACGCCCGGGTCGCCGCCGCTCGAAGCGTAGCTCGCGTCGCATACGCCGGCATGAATATTCGGCGGCATGGTCGTCGCATCGTTCGCCGAAAGGCGGATTCCATAGATGCTTAGATCGAGGTCGGGTCGGGAGGGGCGAACGACAATCTTCATTTGCGAATTCGCCGGCAAGGCCGCTCGAAAAAACACATGTTTGCCGCGAAAGGCCGGATTGTGATGCGAAGGAAAGCAAGCCAATTGACTGGTGTTCGCCCAATCGAGGGGCAGAATATATCCGCCATCCAGCCGACTGTTTACCGTCGCCGTTTGGCCGCTGACGGTCGGGATTATCTGGGAGCGCATGCCGGTCGGCGCCGTCGGTTCGGCGGCGGCTGTTTTCAGATCTACGCTTAAGCTATAGCGACCGGAAGTTACGCCCGCCGGACCCGCCACAACTATGACTACATTGTAGCCGTTTGCAATGGCATTTAACTCCACTTCCTGGGAGCCGCCGGGATTCGGCTGTCCGTAATTCTCGCTCGACTCGCAGGTGGTGACGCCGGTGATATTGGGCGGCAGCGTCGAAAAGTCGCTGGTTCCCAGAATGTACGCGTAGAGATTCACATCCACGCCCGCCTCAGGCTGCACCTTGATCTTCATGACCGAGCGGGGCGGAATCGCTGTGCCGTAAAACACGTGCGCGCCGCGATAACTCTCAAAAACGGTCGTAGGAAAACAAGCCACGCTTGAACTCGTCGCCCACGCGAGGTCCGCAACCGGCGCGCCGCGCCGGAGGTCCCCCCGGACGGTGGTAACGGCATTCGAACGCGCATTGATGCGCTGGACTCCGCGCGGCCAGTTTTGCGCCAGAAGCCACTGCTGACTTGCGACAAAAATCAAAAGCAGGCCGACCGAGAGCAGGAGTCTGTGCGAACGCAGCAGACTGAAGATGAATGGATGTTTATGCGGCGCCATGTTCGCTCCTGGAAAGGGAGCCCGATGTGCGCCCGCGCCGTTTCAGAGGGCAATCCTTTTCCGGGTCAGGCGGGGCTGGCGTTAATTCTTTCGAGCGCGAGTATCAGCGCCTGGGTGCCGCTGCGGCCTTCGCCCTGGGCCTTGAGCGCGATGTAGAGCTGACGCACCAGCGCCAGCCCCGGCAGAGCCAGGTTCATACGATCGGCTTCTTCCAGCGCGATGCCCATATCCTTTACAAAGTGCTCCACAAAAAAACCGGGCGCAAAGTCCCGTCGCAAAATGCGCGGCCCCAGCTGGTTGACCGACCATGACGCGCCCGCTCCTGCGCCGATCAGGTTCAGGGTCTTCTCCATATCAAGGCCGGCGCGGCTGGCAAATAGCAGCGCCTCGCACGCGCCAATCATGTTGCCGGCTACAAGGATTTGGTTGGCCAGCTTGGTTTGCTGACCGGCGCCGGCTGCGCCGACGAATTCAATAGTTTGCCCCAACTCACGAAAGAGCGGCAAGGCCTGAGCGAAAACTGCCGCATCGCCGCCCGCCATGATCGACAGTGATCCGTTGCGGGCCCCGGGTTCGCCGCCGGAAACCGGAGCGTCCAGGAAGCCGGCGTCCTGCCGTGCGAAGGCCAGCGAGAGGCTCCGCGCCAGCGAGGGGCGCGTGGAAGTCATGTCGACAGCGAAGCGAAAGTCCGGATGCAGGGCGGACATAATGCCGCCGTCGCCCAGATACGCCTGCTCGACGTCTTCCGGCAGGCCGAGCATGGTAAAACACGCCTCCGCATGGCGTACCGCGGCCGCCGGCGACGCCGCCCAGAAGGCGCCAGCCTGCAGCAGCGCTTCCGTCTTCGCGCGGGTGCGCGAATGTACGTAGAGCTCGTGTCCCGCCCTTTGCAGGCGCGCCGCCATGGCGCCGCCCATCACTCCTGTGCCTATCCACGCAATCCGCAAAACTGAATCGCGACCCTGCCGCATGCAACGCGCACGCGCAAATCATTTTGCCCGCGCTCTGCGTCGGAAAGTTAGAGATTTCAGTTAGCAAAAGGCCCAGGCTTTCCGGGCTTGTTTTCGTCCAATCATTGGATCGTCTCGCAGTGAACACAGCTCTCATGACGCAAATTGAAGCCGAAGCCGGGCCGCGCACGCCCGCGACCGTTGCCGAGGATCTCGTAAAGACGATCCGTTTGCTGGCCAGCACCGGGCGGCGACTTTTTATCCAGCACCTCTACGATCCCCTGGACTTTCACGGATGGAAGCGTCGCCCGACTAACGAAACAGTTCGACGACTTATGGAGCACATCGATCGCGTGGTCGTGCAGAGCGCTGCGGTGCATACGGCCGGCCCGCTCGCACGCCGGCTGGTCTCGGCGGCGATGAACGATACGCTTTCCGCCGTAGGGGACGCCTCTATCTTCTTTCTCGAACGTATGCAACGGCACGCGCGCGTCGCCGCCGCGCCGGAAGCGGCCGAGTTTCTGAATGCCGTACAAAAGCCGCTGAACGAGTTTCGCGATCTGCACCAGCGCCGCAGCGAGCAGCTTTTTGCCGCCGGCCTGGAGTCGCTGACGACCGACGACCTGCGCGAAGCCTTTGCGCCCGTGCAGCTCGGTCGCACCGGGGAGAAAGTCGAACTGCAACGCCAGGCGGTGAATCTCTTTCAAAAAATCGTCATTGCCAGCAAGAACGAAGACTTTGATCGCTGCCGCAAGTTGATTGCGCGTTACCTGATTCAGTACGGGGATCAGGAGACGAATAATCGCGAAGAAGTCGATCGTCTGATTGACGCGCTGGGCCGGCGGAGCACAGGCTTCCGCAAGAGCCTTGAGGATGGAATCGCCATCAATCTCTTTTACGAAATTCAGCACAGCATCGTCGCAAGCGATTTGCGGCTGACTATCAGGGGAATCCGTAAATACGCCCATATCTTTCAGGGCGAGCCGGCCGTGCGTTATTTTCACGAGATTGACGCGCTGGAACAACGCTTGTACGATCTGATCACCCGCAAGGATATGTGGAAAGAACTGAAAAACAGCTGAGCGACGCCGGACCAGCCATGCTTGCCCGGGGAAATTATCGATGAACTACGACAGGATGTGCTCACATGGCGGACTCTGAAATTACACTATCGCGCGCCGATATCGGCGAGGTCAGCGTGCTCAAGGTTGCGGGCAAGTTGGATGCAAAGACCGCCCCGAAATTGGGCGAAGAACTCAAAGCTCTGATTGCATCCGGCCGGAGTCGCATCGTTGCCGATCTGGCCGGCGTAACTTATATCGCTTCGGCCGGAGTGGGAACGCTCAAGGCCAGTTTGATCGACGCGAAAAAAAACGGGGGCGATCTGAAACTGGCGGCCCTGCGCGCGGAAGTGAAAGACGTATTCGACGTGTTAGGTTTTACCAAGCTCTTTGCGATCTTGCCCAGTGCAGAAGCGGCGGCAAAAGGTTTCTGAGCCATGCGCACGATCACGGTGCAAAGCGAGCTCGGCGAGCTTTCCCGCGTGCGAAGCGAAGTGGAATCTTACATTAAAGACGCGTTTGACTCCATTGAGACAAATCGTATCGTGCTTTCCGTAGACGAAGCGCTCGCAAACATAATTGAACACGCTTATGGTCAGGCCAACGCCGCGCCTATTGAGGTGGAAATGGATTTGCGCGCAGACCGCGTAGTTTTTCGTTTGCTCGACCGCGCGCCCTTGTTTGACCCGACTGAACTGCCGCCGCCCGATCTCGACAAGATTGCACGATCCAATCACGCTGGCGGCCTGGGAGTGTTTCTGTACACCACGCTTATGGAAGCGAGTCACGCCCCGCGTGAAGGCGGCGGAAACGCGCTTACTCTTGAGAAACTTCGGACGGCCGGCCGATGAGCGCCCTGCTACATCGACTCCGACCCGGTTTGCGCGGCAAGCTCGCCTGGTTCGTGGGCCTTACGCTCGCGGCGCTGATCAGCGTGATTCTTGCCGTTACAATCAAGCAGCAAGAAGACGCCATGGGGGACCTCACACTACGGGAAGTTACGCGCTATCTTTCGCCGGTCGAGGCGCTCACGCTCGAAATCGACCAAACTGCCGAAAACTTGATTCGCGTGGAAGCGCTGCGCATCCAGATTGAACGTCGCGCGCAGGCAGGGCCGCCCCGCGGCGACTATTACGCGACCTATTTTGCGCGGGACGCGCTGGAAGGCGCCGATGCTATCTTTCGCGAATCGATTCGCGCGAGCGAATCCGGCGACTCGATCGATGAGGCTCGCTACGGGTACCTGAAAAACCTGGCTCGCGGACTGGCCGTAACGCCGGCGCGCAGCAGCCCCTACGCCATGCGTCGCAAGGAGCTGGAAGAGTCGCTCAGCGCCGCGGTGGAATACAACAACCGCATTGAGCTTGCATTTCGCGGCCTCGATTTGCGGCGTTATCGCGCAGAGTCGATCAACGTGTATCGCTGGCCGCGCTTTGACACGGCGCTCTTGCTGCCGCCCACGGAGCGCCGCGCCGCCCCGATCAATGATTTTCTGTGGGGACGCGAAGCCGCTCTCAAGTCAGCGATGGACGCCATCTACACTCCCTACTACGACGGCCAACGTCCGCTGATCGAACCGCAACAGACTCAGGCTTCCGTCGCGGGAAAAAACTATCTGTTGGTTTCACGCACGCTCTTCCGGAATCCAGAGGTAAGCGAGCGCGCTCTCGCCGTGCAAAATGCATTGCAGGCGGAGCCGGCCTGGCGGCGTTACGCTCAAGAGGAGCTGCGCTTTACGCGACAATTCGCCGATCTGGCGGACACAATTCGCGCGCGCTTGAAGATCTTAAAAGCGGCGACGCCGTCCATTCCGCCGTACGCCGACGCGGAACTGCGCGAGCTGTTTGCTGCGTATGCGCATAGAACCGACGAACGACGCGCGCTGCTGGACGAGTTTCGCCTGGCGACGATAGAAAAACAGGATCCCAAGTTCAGCGCGCTGCTCGAAGAATTGCGCGCTCTCCGGCGCGAACTGGCCGGGCTTAATCGACGCGAGAACGCGGCGCGCGTAGATCAAATTGCTACGCGCATTGGCGAAATCAAACAGGCGATACCGGACGCGGAATTCAACGCGGAAGAGCGTTTCGCCGACGCCTTTGAGTTTTTGCGCGACGCGGCTCTGTACCGCGCCGCGTTGATTCCATACCGCGCCGATCAGGGCGCTTACGAGTCCTATGTGCGCGCCGCAGGCGATCGACGCGACTGGCAGGCGCGTTGGAAATACCTGCGCGAATGGATTTTATCCGGTCGTGCGGAAACGGCCATAAATACGCGGCGCGCTGGCTGGGCGCTGCCCGCGCTCACCCGCGAAGAAGCGCAGGAACTCCTGTTTGAGCTCGACTCTACGCCCGCCCAGGCGCTCGCCGAGCGCCTCCTGTTTGAAAACACCGCCGGCTTTACGCGCATACTCGTGGATCCGTCCGACTACGAACGACAGTTGTACAGCGAACGTTCGCGCTTTGTGGATGTTGCCGTAGCAATCGGCGTGCGCATTTTCTTTCTCGCCTTTTTGACATCCGGATTTCTGGCGGGCGCCATCCGGCAGATCATAGCGGGCGCGGCCCGCGTGGGACACGGCGATCTGAGCGTTAAATTCGCTTACAAGGGCCGCGATGAACTGGGCGATCTGGCGCAGGCGCTGAACTCGATGGTCTCGGATCTCAAGGATCGCGAAGAGCTGCGCGGCGAGCTGACCGCCGCGGAGGAAATCCAGAAACGTCTGATTCCGGACTCTCCGCCGGCGGGCTTTGACGAGGAGCTTTCCTTCGGCGCCTTTTACAAAGCGATGCACGGCGTCGGCGGCGACTACTTTGATTATGTTTCGGCCGGTCCGCGAGAGTTCGTGTTTTGCGTGGCCGACGTTTCCAATCACGGCGTAGGTCCGGCGATTGTCATGACGCTCATGCGCTCACAGTTGCACGCCATTGTCCGGCGCGGCGAACGTAATCCCATGCAGATCGTCCTGGAGTTAAATGAGCGCGCGTATCTGGATACGCCGGAGAATATTTTTATTACGCTGTTTCTCGGCGTCTACAACGCGGACGCAGGAGTCATTCGCTACGTCTCCTGCGGGCATACGCCGGCGTTCATCGTAAACTACAAAGATGGCGCAGTGACCGCCCTGCCGACCGGCGGTTTGCCCATCGGCGCCGTAGATAACGATATGTTTCGGGAACTGGTTGCGCCGGCTGAACGCCGGCTCGCTCCGGGCGATTTGTTTTTTCAATACACCGACGGCGTCACGGAGGCGATGAATGCAGCTGACGAACAGTTTGGCGAGGCGCGTCTGAAGAGTCTGCTCGGCGAGCTGTATCGCAAAAAACCGGCCGTACTTGTGCAATCGATTGCGGAAGCGGTCCAGGCCTTCAGCGGCAAACGCGTCCTGGGCGAAGGCCCCACTGATCTGAACGATGATATCGCGATGCTCGCTTTCCGGCGTTTGCGCTGAGCGACGCCCCGACGGAACAATGCAGTCGACGTCCGGCGCCGGATTACATTTATTGTTGCATGGCGATTCAAATCCGCTTTGAGAACGAGTGTGCGATCGAAGCCGACGACCTTTCCCAAACCCTGCTTGAGTTGTCGCTCCAGAACGGAATCCCGCACACGCACGCTTGCGGCGGCCGCGCCCAGTGCTCCACCTGCCGCGTCGCCATTGTGGAAAATCCGGAGAACTGCGAACCGCGCAATCCGGCTGAATCCGCCCTCGCTCGCCGCAAAGGTTTCGCGGACAATATTCGCCTGGCCTGTCAGCTGCGGCTGCGCGGATCGGTCGCCATTCGTCGCCTGGTGATCGACGACGAGGACTTGATCGAAGCCGAGAGCGCGGGCGCCAGCGCCGGCCGCCAGCGCAAATTGGCGATACTGTTCAGCGACGTGCGCAGCTTTACCACGTTTACCGAAAAGAATCTGCCCTACGACGTCGTGCACAGTATGAATCGCTACTTCCGCCGCATGGGCGACGCCGTAAAGCGCAACGACGGCTACATTGATAAGTACATCGGCGACGGCCTCATGGCGCTCTTCGGACTTGAGGAAAATGATCCGCGCCGCGTTTGCCTGGCGGCGGTTCAGGCGGGCCTGGACATGCTCCAACGCCTGGAAGAGGTTAACGAGTACCTGCGTCGCCACATCGATCACGAATTCCGAATCGGCATCGGCCTTCACTTTGGCGAGGCGATTGTCGGCGAGATCGGCCATCCGGACAAGCGCGAGTTCACAGCGCTGGGCGATAACGTGAATATGGCCAGCCGCATCGAATCGGCGACCAAGAAGGCCGGCGTATCCCTTTTGATCTCGGAAGATCTTCACCGCGAAATCGCCCACGACGTGCTCGTGGCGCGCAGGTTTCAGGGCAAATTGAAGGGCAAAAGCGGCGACTACCGCATGCTGAACGTAACTGGATTGAGCGAATCCGGGCGGGAACTGGCGCAGGATATGGAGCGCGAACGTCTCCGTCGAACGGAACAGGCGCGGGCGGCGGAAAGCGCGGCGCCGCCGATTGCGCCCGTTGCGCCGGCAATTCGTCTCGCATCGGTTCAATCGTTCGAACTGCCCTTGCTCGATATTCGGCCGATCGCAGAAGGCGCCTTCGCGTTCCGGCTCGATCGACGCGGCGCCGACTTCCGGTTTCGCGCCGGCCAGCACGTGAACCTGTATTTGCCGGGCGGTGACGAATCGCGTTTGTTTTCCATCGCCTCGGCCCCGTCCGTGACGGACTCGTTGCTTTTCGCCACGCGCGATCGCGGCAGCGAGTACAAGCGCCGCCTGCTGGCCCTGGAACCCGGGACAAAGCTGCCGGTTCAGGCGGCGCAGGGCGGTTTTACGCTTCCTGAAACGCCGGCGAGTCTTGTAATGATCGCCGGCGGAATCGGCATCACGCCTTTGCGTGCCATGCTGGAAGAACTCGCCGCAGCTCGCGATCCGCGCAAGATTCGCTTGCTGTACTTCAATCGCACGCGCGCTCAGGCGCCCTTTCTTACGGATCTGGAAAGCTGGCGCAATGCGCTGCCCGACTTTGAGATTCTGGCGCGTTTTACTCGCGAGCCGGACCCGCAGCATGTGTATTCCACCGGTCGCCTGACGGAGGAGTTCATCCGCGAGGCGGGCCGGGAACTCGCGGATCCGTTGTATCTGATCGCCGGGCCGGACGCCATGGCCCTGGACGCGCTCGCCCTGCTGGAGCGCACGGGCGTCGATCCGGCTCGCATAAAATTCGAAGCGTTTTATGGTTATTGAGGCCGACGCGCTCGCGTCCGGTAGGAATTGACAGCGTTCCACCCGCGCCCAGGCTGCTCCGCATGGCCATTCAGTTGGAAAGCGTCGCCTACTTTCGCGGCGAGTACCGCAAACTGGGCGAGTGCAATGTGAATATCGCCACGCACGCCCTGCAGTACGGCACCATGGTGTTCGGCGGCATTCGCGGTTATTTTAACGCCCGCAAAAACAACCTCTTCCTGTTTCGACTGCCCGATCATTTTCGCCGCCTCAGCAAAAGTGCGCACATCATGCAGATGAAGCCCCCGCTTTCCGCCGACGAAATGGCGACTGTCGCCGTCGAACTCGCCCGGCGCAACGAGAGCCGCAGCAACACGTACTTTCGGCCCTGCATCTATAAGTCGGCCCTGCAGTTGAGCCCGCGCCTGCACGATGTTCCGGACGACTTTTTCATGTACTCGATTCCGCTGGACGACTATCTTGACACCACCCGCGGACTGCGCACGGCCGTCTCAAGCTGGCGCAGAATCGACGAGAACATAATTCCGACGCGCAGCAAGGCGGCCGGCGGCTATATCAACTCGGCGCTTGCAAAATCCGAAGCCGTGCAGAACGGCTTTGATGAGGCGATCTTTCTGGATATGCGCGGCTTCGTGAGCGAAGGCAGCGCAGAGAATATATTTTTGGTGCGCGAGGGTACTTTGATTACACCGCCGCTTTCTTCGGCTGTTCTCGAAGGCATTACGCGCCGGACCATTATCGAACTCGCAAAAGACGCCGGCGTGCCGGTCGTCGAGCGCGATGTCGCCCGCACCGAACTTTATATAGCCGACGAGGTATTTTTGTGCGGCACGGGCGCCCAGGTCGCCTGGGTGTCGGAAGTCGATCGCCGCATCGTCGGCGACGGCGAAATCGGGCCGATCACCGCGAAACTTCGCGAAACCTTTCTGGCGACTGTGACCGGCGAAGAGGATCGCTACGCAGGCTGGCTTACGCCGGTTTTCTGAAAGTTGCATGCGGCATTTCTGGCAGGCTCAGCGATCATGTCGGTAAACCCCGCGGACGGCTTACGTCGCGATCTCGGCCTGCTGGAAACCCTGTCGATCGTCGTCGGGCGCATAATCGGCTCCGGAATTTTTCGTACGCCGGGCGTCGTGCTCCTGATTGTCGCGGGACTCAATTCCGATCTCGACTACAGTCGCGAGCAGATTCCAGGAACTCAGCTCTCAGTCGGGCTTTTTTTTCTCGTCTGGATCCTGGGCGGATTCGCAACTCTGTTGGGCGCGTTATGTTATGCCGAACTCGTGGCAATGCTGCCCCGCTCCGGCGGACCGTACGCCTACCTGCGCGCGGCTTATCCGGAGTGGTGGACCTTTCTGCGCGGCTGGGCCATGTTTTTCGTCAGCGAAACGGCGGCGATCGTCGGCGTTTCGATCGTTTTTGCCGAGTATGGCAACGTTCTGTGGACTGCGGTTTACGGCGCCGCTTACTCAAAGACGACCACGACGCTGATCGCCCTCGCGCTGATCTGGGGACTCACCTTCGCCAACAGCTTTGGCGTCTTTTTGTCCGGGGTGATGCAGAATATTTTCAGCGGTCTAAAACTCTTCGCACTTTTGACGATCGTTGCGGTGTGTTTTTCGGCGGACGGTCAGGCGGGCGTATTTACCAATCAGCTCTGGCCCGAAGCGTGGACTTTCGCGACAATGATCGCTGCGGGAGAGGCGCTGCGCTACGTATTCTTCGCCTATTCGGGTTGGGAAGGCGCAACCTACGTTGCGGAAGAGGTCCGCAATCCGCGCCGCAATCTGCCCCTTTCGCTCTTGTTCGGAATTGGCGGCGTGATGATCGTATATTTGATGGTTAACGCCGCATACCTGTACCAACTGGGCGCAGCGGATGCTATCGTGGCGAAACGCGGCATTGCGGCCGCCGCCATGAATTCCGCCGTTGGCGCCATTGGCGGAGCGGTAATTGCGGGCATCGTGCTTTTATCGGCGTTTGGCAACGTCAGCACGCAAATCATGGTGAAAGCGCGCACGTGGCATGCGATGGCGCGCGACGGCTTGTTCTTCGAGCCGGTTGCAAAAGTCAGCGAACGCTACCACACGCCCAATCGCGCCATGTGGTTTCAGGCCGGCTGGGCCTCTATGCTGCTTGCGTGGTCGAGTTCTTCCGGCAACAGTTACGAGGCGCTGATCGATTTTTTCAGCTTCACATCCGCGGTGTTTAATATCTCGACCTTCGCCGCCGTGTGGGTCTTGCGTAGAAAAATGAAAGACGCCGAGCGTCCTTTCAAAACGCCGCTTTTTCCGATAACGCTGGGTCTCACGCTCTTGATTCACGCGTGGTTTATGGCGGTCACTCTGTACGACGCGCCGCTGCAGTCGCTCGCGGGGATCGCGCTCACGCTGACCGGATTTGCGTACTACTATCGAATTGCCGCGCCGCGCGTGGCTGCTCGACGCGCGGCGGGAGAACAGATCTGAATCAGACTGCGGATTTTTCGGCGGCCGGTTCGCGCACCAGCATCGTCGCCAGCGCATAAAGTCCGAACAACAGTGCGTTAAAGCCCAGGTCGCCAACGACCGTTCCACCCAGATAGACCATTGAGTGATCGGCGCCGTAAAACGGAATCGCCATCAGATAGCAGAGCACAAGGCCCTCGAAGGTGTGCGCGTACAGGCCGCCGAACAGCCATACGCCAAAATTCGAAGCGGCGAAGAATACCAGGCTGCCGCCAATTGAATACGCGGCGACGCGCAAAGTCTTGAGCGCCGGGCGCAGCCACGCGGTGTACGCGGCAAAACGTTCGCTGATTTCAATCTGGCCGCGCAGGCGATGACCAACGAGGGCCGGCAGAGAAATGGCCAGATTGATCAGAAGCATTTGCCAGAAATCGTACCCGCCAATCAGAATATTGCTGAACAGCATGATGGCCAGCGGGATGCAGAACGCGAGCAGGCGCTGCTGGTGAAAGTAGAAGCCGGCAAACAGCGCAATCGCGCCGACGGCCTGCAAGTTGGCCGGGAGCGGCAAAAGGCGCGCGGCTGCGCCGAGTCCTACGAGCAGGGCTATGATGAGGGCGCTTTGAACTTTTCCGTTCTGCATAGATCCTCCAGAAATCGGAAGAAAAGCCGAGCGTCAACCAATATTGAGGCGCAAGGGACGGAGATCGCGGCCGCCGCTCTACGGCGGCGGGTAGGAACTGTTGCTTCAGTGCGCCACGCCGGCGGCCGTTTTCCCGCAGGAGTTGCGGTCGGCCCACGCGACATAACACCAGACGATGCGGTCGCCAGCCTGAAGCTGGTACGCGCCCGCGCCCTGGACGGAAAGCTCGCCGTTGATGGCAAAGAGCCAGTTTTTGCCCTCCGCCGAATTCGATTTCCCGTCGATGCCCGTGACGAGCGTTTGCGCCCCGGCGCCTTGAGTCGTATAACTGAGCGAGCCGGCGCTCTGCAACCTGGCGAGCGCATCAAGCGCCGTAGCGCCGGCCGGGGCTTCCACGGCATGCGCGGGACCCGCGACCTCCGCTTGAATCTGAACCGTCACGGATAGGGTCGACGCATTGGCCGGGCGGTCTTCCCCTTTGCAGGCGATGGCAGCAAGGCTGGCGCAGGCCACGAGGACGATGGATACGCGAATGCGATTTCGGATGCTCATGTCGTCTGTCTTAAACGGTCAGGTCAATTTGTAAACCAGAGCGCGGCTTCTTCGGCGAGCGACGGGGCGGCCGTCAGGCCGGGACTTTCGACGCCGAGCAGATGCAATACCCCGCGCGGCGCCTCATGGAGCACGAAGTCCGTACACGCATCGCCGAGGCGAAACAGGCGCGGCCGCAGACCCGCGTAGCCAGGTTGCAGATCTTCCGGCTTATATCCCTCCAGAATGCGCGCCAGTGAGGCGTGGAATTCTTCGCGCGACATTACGATGCGGTAGTCGCGCTTGTGATCGGCAGGCATGGAATTGGGCCCGGCATACGCGTCGCCGTTTACGTGAAATGCGTAGTGCACGCCGAGCGCCGTCGATGAGCGCGCGGGCAAGGGATAAACCAATTTGCGAAAGGGCGCCGGGCGCGCGAGACGATAATATTCGCCGCGATTCGGGCGCACCTCGTAGACCTGAACGCCGAACGCAGCTGCAACTTCATCCGCATGCAATCCAGCGGCGTTATAGATGCGCTCGGCGCAAATAAGTTCCGCGCCGCCATCTCGCAGAGATTGAAACTCCGCACGACCCGCAGCGCCGGCGACGAAACGCCGGCCCAGGAGAAATATTGCCCCGGCCGATTCCGCGGCCGCGCGCACTGCCGCCAGATAGTCGGGCGCAGCTATCACGCCGGTGCGCGTGCTGTGCAATGCCAGCTCGCCCTGCACGCCGGGATAGACATCCCCGGGCCGCGGCATGCGTTCCAGACCGACCGCGCCGCTGGCGCGCGCATTCTCGTAGAGCGTCTCCAGGCGGGCGAGCGCCGCCGCACGCTCATCAGCAGTGTTCGTCCGGCCCGTCGTGATCAACTTGCCGCAAAGTTCGAAAGGCACGCCGTGTTTTTCGGCAAACTCGATCGCAAGCGCCCGGCCGCGAATGCAATGCTCCGCCTTGCGGGAGCCAGGCGGATAATACAGTCCGGCGTGCAGCACTCCGGAGTTGCGCCCGCTGATCCCGTCGCCCGGTTTTTCAGCGGCCTCCGCAACCGCAACGCTGCGCCCGCGCCGCGCGCAATGGAGCGCCAGCCACGAACCGATGATGCCGCCGCCGATAATCAAGTCGTCCAGCACGCACACAGCCTGGTCCGCGCTGCGGCGGCGGTCAAGTCAGGGATCGGTTGACCCGACCGGCGTCGCGGGCCAGATGACCGCATGCTGGACAGTCCGGAAGTTCAAACCCAGGAGCCGCACGGCCGGCCCTGGGGCGCATTCGCCACCGCGGGTTTCGGCGCCCTGTGCCTGCTTATCTGGCTGCTTACGCAATCGCTGCTTTTCAGTCTGCTGGAAGCTGCACGTCGGGCCGGCATGCCGATCCCGGGACTTGCGCCGGATGCGCCGCTGAGCGATTTCGCCTACAACGGCTTCGCGCTGAGCATCGTGACGATTGGCGCGTTGCCGGCGCTCCTCGGTTGTTGTTTGCTGTTCGCCGCCCTGCGCAAAGGCGTCAGCATTCGCGATCAACTCGGACTGAACCCGGCGACCTGGCAGACCTGCCTGGCCTGGTGCGGCGCGACGCTTGCGCTGATTGTATTTTTCGACGGGGCCAAGTATTTATTGAATTTTGACATTATGCCGGAGTTCGTTTTGCGCATCATGCAAAACCCGGGGAGTTACGCGCTGCTGTTCGTCGCTCTCGTCGTAGCCGCGCCGCTGGGCGAAGAAGTTTTGTTTCGCGGCTTTTTGTTTCCGGGTCTCGCCGCGTCGCCTCTGCGCGCTGCAGGCGCAATTCTGGCGCCCGCGGCCGTCTGGGCCTTGATCCATCTGCAATACGAATGGGTCGATATTCTCTACGCGTTTGCTATAGGCATTCTGCTCGGCGTCGCTCGTCTGCGCACAAATTCGCTGTATGTTCCGATCGTCATGCACGCATTCAACAATGCACTGAGCTTCTTTTCCACGCTGTATTTTCTGCGCTACGGCGCATAGCCATTAGAGGAAGTCCGACGCTGCTGCAGGGACGGGGACTGCGTTTACAAATATTGCAGCAATTCGCCGATGCTCTCGAGTGCGCCGGCCGGTCGCACGTCGGAGCGCGCCGCGAGTTCCGCGCGATACTTGCCGGTCTTAACCAGCACGCCGTGCAGTCCGGCGCGCTGCGCCCCGCCCACATCCGCTTCCAGATCGTCGCCGATCATAACCACTTCGCGCGCCGGAAGATTTAAGGACGCGAGCGCCATTTCGAAAAAGGACGGCGCCGGCTTGCCGATTACTGTCGCTTCTTTGCCCGCAGCGTACTCGAGGCCGGTAATAAACGCGCCAATGTCGATGCGTAGTCCGCTTTCCACCTGCCAGTAGCGACCCTTATGCAGGGCGATCAGCTCGGCGCCAAAGATGAGCATTTCGAACGCCTTGTTCATCACGTAGTAGTTCCAACGATCGCCTATGTCGCCGATGACCACCGCCTCGGGATGAGTCGGGTCCTCGCTGAACTCGCTCAGGTCCCGTTTCGCATCTTCCGCAAGAATCAAATGACAGCGGGTCAGATTGCGACTCTTTAAGAAGAGGGCGGCCGCTCGCGAAGGCGTAAAAATTTCGTCCGCTTCAATTGGCAAACCCATGGCGTGCAAACGGTTATGCAGCGTTTCGCGCGACGCTGTCGAAGTATTCGTAAGGAAGCGACAGGGCAGATTGCGCTCGCGAATCCGCGCGATCACTTCCGCCGCGCGGGGCAACACCTGATCCTCGATATAAAAGACGCCATTCAGATCGAAGAGAAAGCCCCTGGCTTGTGAAAGCGTTCGTTCCAGCATCGTTCCCGTCCTGCTTCGCGCCATCGGCGGCCCGGGCGCGTTAATTCTCAGTACGATAAATCCAATATTCGAGGGTCAGACAGCGCAGACCGAACAAATACATGTCGTGGCGCGCTGTCAGCAGGATTTCCGGTTTCTGAGGCTGATTTCGCAGCGAGGCGCCCGCGGCCGGGTAGACGGCAATGGTCTCGTTGACCGGCAGGCGAAAATAGAACCAGCGCGTCGCCAGATAGACGCCTTCATCGCCGCGCTCGATCGGGTCTGGAAAACTCGTCAGCGCGAGCGAACCCGGACGATCGGCCGGCGCAGAAAGTCGCAGCACGCTGGTCATATTTGCGCCGGGCAGCGGAAAGGCGATATTCATAAAGGTTTTTCCGTCGCGCTCATGATCCGAATACGCAGCCGCGTAAACCGCGCGCCCCGTATCGCTGTAAGTGCGCACCCAGGCCCGCACGCGCGTGCGTCCGTCCAGTTCGTCGCGAAGCGGCAATATTCGACTCGTGATGCGATCCTCATGCGACTCCGCAGCGAGCGGAAAATTCATCTGTTCAATGCGCGAGCTGAAGGCGAATTTGTAGATGCGCGCCGCGAGGCGAAAACCCGGTCGCCAGTCGGGGCGAATCAGAAGCTCATACTCCTCCGTGCGCTCGTAGAAACGCCGCAGTTCCGGCGCGAGCGTCGCACTTTGAAAATCCGGGCGATCATAGGCGGCCAGCGAGTCGACCAATCCGCGCGGTCGCCCGGCGCCGACGACAGCCGCGACCAGTCCCGTCCGTTCAAAAAAATCGCCGCCCACGCGCGCGCGCGCGCGAATTCGACTGAACGGGATCGGCGTTGTCGTTGCCAGCGGAATCGGCCGCAAAGCCAGCCAGGCCACAAGACCGGCGCCGGCGAATCCGAGCGCGTTCCACCAGCCGTGAAAGAGAATCATCTCGCGGATCGGCAACGGCGTCCCGCGAAAGGCGCCCGCCGCATAGAGCGAGGCGTAGGCCATGGAGACGACCGAAGAGAGGCCGGACACAACCAATAACGCGCCGGCGAAATAGCGCCGGCTGCGAAACGCTCGCGGCGCGGCGCTCCGCAAGATCAAGCTGGAAAGAAGCAAGACGCCCAGCGCAAGCGCAGTCGCGGAAAGCCACTCCATGAGCGGCGAGGCATAAATGCCCGCGGCAGTCAACGGAACGCCCGCCACAACCAGCAGCGCCGCGACCGAATAGGCGCGCGGATATTCGCGTTCGAGCCAACGACCCGCAAAACCCGCCAGCGCCGGCGCGGCCAGACCCGCAAAATGAAAGTGAACGCCGGTTAAGAGCACGATGTCGTCGGAAAAGCCCAACAAGGGATCTTCGAGGCGGGCCGCGATCATCCAGACGGCGCCCACCGGCCAGTATAACAACCCGGCGTCAATGGCGCTTTCGCTCAGCGGGGCCGCGCCGCGATGCAACAAACGTTGCCAGCCGAATAAGGCGCCCAGAACGGCCGTGCAGAGCCACGGAACCGCAAGCGCTCCCGCGAGCGCGCCGGGTTTTATCAGGAAGGCCAGGGCGGCGGCCGGGGCGCCGGCAAGCGCGAGAAGGGCGGCATACCGATACAGGCGAGCCGCATTCGCAGGCGGGTCGGTAAGACCAATCAGGGCGAGCGTGAGCGGCGCGATCACCAGCACGCCGAACAGGAGAATGCGCTCGATGGCATTGGGACGCGGATCGTCGACCCACGCAAGCAAGCCGACCGACCAGGCCAGGGCGCCGGCCGCGGCAAGCAATAGGAACACCTGATCTGATCGAACGGCGCGCATGGCCGCAACGGCCGCGCATTCGCTCTGCGCCGTCAATGCTTCCGCCCCTGATGCGTCGAATTACTCCAGAGCCCGGAGACCGACGCGGGCGCGATCCAGGAAGCTTTGCTGGTCATGGAACTCGCGACAATCGATGGCGACGGCGCGCAGCCCGCAGGGACGCCAGACAACCGGATTGGACGCCCGGAAAAAAACCAGGGTGCGCGCACCCAGGGACGCCGCCAGATGCAGGGGCCCGGAGTCGGCGCCGACCGCCGCGAATGCGAGCGTCAACAGGCCGGCCAGATCGGCAAGGCTGAGGCGCGCCGTGCGACGCTCGAGTTCCGTTTCCGGCCAGTCGGGCGCAAGCTCCGCCGCCAGCGCGGCCAATGCAGCCTCGTCCGCCGGACCGGCGCTCACGCAGCACTCGCCCCCGTTCGCCGACCAATCCCGCAGGAGCGCGGCGGACACGGCAGCCGGCAGTTGTTTAGCGACGCCGCCGGCGCCCGCGTGCAGAACCAGAAGCGGCGCAGCGCGATTTAAATTGCGCTCGCTGAGCCAGGCGGCGGCCGCCGCAACAGCGCGCGGCGCGGCGCAAAGCAAACTGCGCTGAAAAAAATCCGGACCGGGCCGCGCTGTTTCCAAATCAGTCAGCGGGTCCGCGGCGGATGAAAATTCGCAAAAAACTTCCGCCGCCGATCGAGCGGAGTCCGCAGACGGCCGCGCGCGGGCGACATCAATCTGCGGCACGCCGGAGCGCACCAGATTCTCGCAAAACTCGGCGGCGCGGTTCATCCAGACAAAAGCGCGATCGGGCCGAAAGCCGAAAGAGTGCGAAAAATCCAGTTCCGGCGCGTCCGACGCAAAGTACGGCGCAAAGCGAAGATCCTCGGGCGAGACTACGGCGGCGGCCAAACCCGATGCGCGAAAGACCTCGTGCAGATCCGGGCGGATGGCAAGCGTGAGCGCGGCATCCGGAAAACGCCGACCGAGCCACGCAAGGGCCGGCGCAGTCAGCACCGTGTCGCCGATGGCGCCGGGCCGGTAACAGAAGAGGCGCACGGGGCGCGCTCCTAGTTCAGACTGCGAAAGTACTCGATGGTTTTTTTAAGGCCGGCTTCCAGCGGCACGCGCGGTTCATAACCGATTTTTTCGCGGGCCACCGTCAGATCCGGACGGCGCCGAACCGGGTCGTCCTGGGGCAACGAATGAAACACGATTCGGGAACTGGACCCGGTCAGTCGTATCACTTCTTCGGCGAGTTGCAGCACCGTGAACTCGCCGTCGTTGCCCAGATTCATGGGACCCATGAATCCATCCTGACTCATAAAATCGAGAAAGCCGCGCACCAGATCGTCTACGTAACAAAAAGAGCGAGTTTGGGAACCGTCGCCATAAACGGTTATGTCTTCGTTGTTCAGCGCCTGGACGATAAAGTTCGATACCACGCGACCGTCTTCGCGCACCATGTTGGGACCATACGTATTGAATATGCGCACTATGCGCACATCGACGCCGTTGACGCGCGCATAGTCATGGCACAGCGTTTCCGCCGCGCGTTTGCCTTCGTCGTAGCAGGACCGGATGCCGGCGATGTTGACATTGCCCCAGTAGCTTTCAGACTGCGGATGCACCAGCGGATCGCCGTAAACTTCGCTTGTGCTGGCTTGCAGAAAGCGCGCTTCAAGGCGGCGCGCCAGGCCCAGCAGATTCATGGTCCCGACGACCGATGTCTTCATCGTCTTGATCGGATTGTACTGGTAGTGCACCGGACTGGCCGGGCACGCCAGGTTGTACACTTCGTCCGCTTCAACGTACAGCGGCTGCGTAATGTCGTGACGAATGACTTCGAAGTTGGGATTTTGCTGAAGATCGGCGATATTGCGGCGCCGACCCGTGAAGAAATTATCCACGCAGATCACATACCGGTCGCGCGCCAGCAATTCCCTGCATAAATGCGATCCGATAAATCCGGCGCCGCCGGCGACTACTACGGTTTTGGTCATAAGCTTAGCTCGGCGCCTTTTGTTTCGCCCGGCGGCGACTGCAGGGCGCCAGGCGCAGACGCGTTCATCAGTTCAGGCGGAAGCGGTCGCCCGTCCAGTCCAAAACCGTTATCAATAAGCCAATTCTGCACCTCCGGCGTAAGTTCTCCCGGGAAGGCCGGATCAGGCGGCGGCGGCGAAACGCTGGCCGGCGCGGGCGCGGGCGGGCGCGAAAAAATCGCCGGCGCCAGCGTTAACGCGAGCGCCGCAAGACTGAGGACGGTCCAGACTATGGAAATTAAGCCGGCCAGCGTCGTTACCGAGACGGAGTCGGCCAGCGGCCAATTCTGGGCCTGCATGTAGATGGCGAGAATGCCGGCGTCGGTGCGGGTAATTTCGCGGGTGAAGTCGAGCAAATCGTAAACGCAATACCACAAACAGAGTACGCCAAAAACGATCAGTGTGAGCCGCGCCGTCAGCGCGCCCGCGGCCGCCAGGACTGCAAAACCAAGCGACCAGCCAATGCCGGTAAAAAAAGCCGGCTCGCCGGGCGTGGTGAATAAGTAGCTCATGTAGAGCAGGATTGCGGCGAACGCAAAAAGGGTCAGGCGTTCGTAGCGCGCTGCAAGCCCGCGATTCAAGAGGAAGGCGCCGGTGACGGTCGTGCCAATGTAGCCGGCGCTCACCGTCAGGAGAAATCCGGGCGCGCTGTAGAGGCCGCGCACCAGGGTCTCGCCGCCTTCGTCAAAGCGGACGCTGATGCGGTCCAGCATGGCGCCGCTCAGTAAGGCGACTGCGCCGTGCCAGAATTCGTGCACCAGCACGATCAGGAGCTTCACCGGTTGCAGAAGCTCAAAGTTCCACAGCAGGGTCGCGGCCAGTCCTGTCCCCAACGCGATCCAGAGACGACCCAGTCCCATGTACTGAGTATCGGCCGAAAAGGCGCCGGTCCGCGTACTCAGAGCGCCTTGAATTCAGCCTGGGAAATCGATTCGAAGATTTGATTGAGACCCGAGACGCGAAAAACGCGCGCAACGGCTTCCTGAACATCCATCAGGAAGACGCGCTGAAAACCCTTGGCCCCTTCCATCTTGATCTTGATTAGGTCGCCAATGCCGGAGGAATCGATGTAGCTCAGCTCGCTCACATCGACCGCCAGATACGCGCCCTCGGTTTCGAGAATCTGCTGGAAGCAGTCCTGAAAACGCGCCTTGTCTTCCATTGTAAAGCGACCGGAGATTTTGAGCACCGACCTGGAGTCGCGATTACTGACGGAAAACTCGGCCATGACAGTCGGATTGCAATCCCCGAAGCGACCCTGTCAAGATTTATGCAAGTCGCTGCGCCGCTCGAATTCAATCAAAACCCAGCCGTCCTGGGCGTGCAAATCCGTCCGCCGCCAGACGTCGGCGAAGGCGGCGGCGGTTTCTTCGGCCTGCTCTTCGAGTATGCCGGAGAGCGCGAGGCGCGCGGCAGGAATGGCGCTGATTCTGTCCCGGGCCGCCAGCAGGGTCTTCGCGGTAATGTTCGCCAGCATCAGGTCCGCCGGAAACTGCGCCAGCTCGGGCAACTCAAAACCGCCGGACAAAAGTCGCAGGCGTTCCTCGGGAGCGCGCCGATCGGCCGGTCGGGCGCGGCGAACGCCGTCCTGATTCGCTTCCAGGTTATAACGCACCGCCGCCAGGGAGTTGTTGTCCACGTCAAAGGCCAGGACCTCCGCGGCGCCGAGCAACAGGGCCGCCAGCGAGAGTATGCCGCTGCCCGCGCCCGCATCGATGATGCAGAGATCGCGCGGGTCGAGGCGATCATAGAGCTGCACGCACAGCGCGGTCGTGGGATGTTTGCCGGTTCCAAATGCGAGACCCGGATCCAGAAAGAGCGGCGTGCGCGGGTTGGAACCGTCATTTGCAGAGCTGTCGCGTTCCCATGACGGCACGATGCGCACTCGATCGGAGAGATCAAAACTCACATAGTGCTGCTTATACGCCTGGAGATAGTCCTCGCGGCGAATCGTCTTCTCGACAACGTGCGCATCGGCCAGGGCCAGCGCAGCAAGCAGCACCTCGACGCGCACGGCCGCCAGCTCTTCGTGAATCGGAAAATACAGCGTGAACTGCGTGCGATCGTCTCCAGGCCGGGTCTCGTCGTACAGCGTTTCGAAATAGCCGCTGAGGTCAGGCAAGGCCTGACCCTCGTCCAGCGCGATGGCCAGCGCCAGGGAATCCGCTTTGGGCAGGTCGACGCGAATTTCGCGAAAAATCGCGTCGTTGGAGGCGCTCATTCAGGCTGCACAAACGCGTTCTGGAAGTCTTCTTCGCTCATTTCGAGCACGCCGCCGAAAAGATCGCCGTTTGCCAGGCGATCTGAAAGCGCGATCGTGAAGCAGTACGCCTGCATGATGCAATCCTTCACCGGCTTTCCATTCAAGCGTTTGCGGCGATCACGTTCGATTTCAAATTTTATGGGGTCGTCGCGGTTGGCGATGATCTGTTTGGCGCCGCGCATGTCGGCAATGAGCGCTTTGAGCAGCTCGCTCACCTTGTCCACATGATCCTTCATGGATACGCGCACTTCACGACCGGAAACGCCACGCCGACTTTCCAGAAGCGAAACTTTTTTCGCATGTTCGACGTAGTTTTGAGGCGCGGCCTGTTCGCCGACGACTTTACGGTATTCCGTCGCCTCGTGCAGATACTTGCGGTAGTGCTCCTCGGTAATGCGCGATTCTTCGTAAACGTCGCGCATTTTCTGGCGATAGTCGATCTTGACGCCGCCCTGGTAGCTCGCATTGATTTTGATTTGCGGGGTGGTCAGGATGAACGAATATTCTTCTTCGAACTCGCGAAAAAACAGGTATGCGATCAGGACCTTGTCGCGATCGTCCAGTTCCTTCCATTCGCCCTTGGGATCCAGCTTTGCACGCAGGGCGCTCAGCGTCAGAATGCGCATGAGACGGTAGCCGTAGAGCAGCTCCTTGTTTTCCTGCGTTTCCTTAACTTCGTTCTGAGCGGCTTCTTCTTGTTTCTCCTGATCCTGTTGGGCGCTTTCTTCGGCTTTTTTTTCTTCCTGTTTGGTCGCGAGGCGATTGGACAGGGGTTCGCCCGCTTTACGATTACCCACTCGCTGACCCGGATCAAATCCGATCATTTCTTCGAACAGGCGCGAACCGGGCTCGCAGCGCTTCATCTCGGCGCGCTGGGCCAGCAGGGCCAGGTCGGGATAAATGTCGTTCATCAGCTTGAGCCATTCGCTGCGAATGCGCTTCTTCTTGAGCGAGTAGAGACTGCTCTGCTTGCGCTCTTCGCGTTCCTGGATATCAATCGCGATTTCCGCTGCGTTAAGGTAGGTTTCTTGAAATGGCTTCAGGTAGTAGAGCCGGCGCAGCAGCGAAAACATCGGCGCGCGCATACTGTCGATCGAGACGGAGTTTTCGGCGGAGGGCGAGTAGCCGGCGACCAGCTCGGACAGCTCATTGCGATCATACAAATCGGCGGCGCGTTGCAGGAGTTCCGCCAGCAGAGGATTTTTCTGGTCGAGTTCCTTAACGATCGTAACGGCGGTCTTGCGATTGCTCAAAAACAGGTCGTTTCCGAGAATCTGGCATTCCATGATGGCGCGTTTTGCATCGAGGTTCAAACGCGAAAGGAAGCGCGGCATGACCATGTCGGCGCCGTAGGGCGCGAGTCCGCGCATCTTGCAGCGAATCTTGAGACCCAGCCGTGCAAAGAAGCTGGTGGCGGCCTTCTCTTCCTGTTCGCGCAGGCGGCGAATCTGCGCGGCGCGCTCGCCTTCTTCGAGCATTCGTTCGCGCGCAAGTTGGGAGGGCAGCCGCACATCGACGCCGCCGCGTCCGCCGCCGGCCCCTGCGCCGCCGCCCCGGCCCGAGCCGGAACCGGAAGCTCCGCCCGCAGCGGCTTCCCGCTGTTTCTGGAGCGCACGCTCGCTGAGCACTTCCCCGCCGGCGCCGGCGAGCTTTTGCATCAGTTCCTTGCGGTCTTTCGAACCCAGCTGCTCGGCGCCAATGGCCTTGCGGGTTCGGTCAAATTCCATTTCGTCCATAAAAGTTGCGGAACCCCGCTGAAACGATTCCCCGCTGGCACAATTTAACAGAACGCTTGCAGCTTGAAGCAAGTTTTTTGCATATCCGACGCTGCCGGTCGGTCCCCGGACCGGCGTCCGCTTGCAGGCGGGAATCGCTTGCCAATCCGTCGCGGCCCGGGCGCCTTACAAAAGCGAGTCGCCTGTGAAACTAACCCGTACTGCCGCCCGGGTCCAGGGCGGGCGCGAGCTCATTTTTGAGGAGTTTCAGCGCCCGGAATTCATTCGCCGCGCCCTGATCGTCGAACTCGATGCCAGGAGTGCGGTGATTGGCCTGTACTTCAATTCAACGCCCCTGGGCACGGTCGCCTGGACGCCCGAGTCAGGCTTTATCAACTGCCGCAGCTGGGAAAGCGAGGACGCCGCCATGACTGGTTCCTTTCTCCAACGCATGTTTCCGGCAGTGTTGCATAACGGCGCGGAGCGCCCCGAATTCGCCGCCCGCATTGTGACCGATGTGCTCGCCGGCGACGCGCGGGCGCCGTTGCGGGTTGCCATCGACGAATGCCTCGCGCGAGGCGCCACTGAGTTTTTTAAGACTGCCAACGCGCGAGACTTGACCCGATGAGCGCGCTCGGTCTCCCGGCGGGGCCCTTTACGGCGGCGGCGATTCAAATGAGTTCCGTGCCGAACATCGAGCGCAACTTGAGTTCGGCAAAAGGCCTGGTCGAGACGGCCGCCCGCGCCGGCGCCAGTTTCATCTGCCTGCCGGAGGCTTTTGTTTACATGGGCCCGGAGACCGAGCTGGCCGCGGAAAAAGAGCGGGTCGCCCAGGCCGGCCCGGAGTTTCTGCGCGAAACTGCGGCGCGACTCGGCGTGACGCTTTGCGGCGGCGTTTACGAGCCCGCGCCGGACGGCCGGCTGTACAATTCCTGTCTGGCTTTTGGCCCGGACGGCGTTGAACTGGGACGGTACCGGAAAGTTCACCTGTTCGACGTGGCCATTCCCGACGGACTTCAGTATCGCGAATCGCAGAACGTGGCGCCCGGCGACTCGGTCGCGACCTTTGAAACTCCGCAGATCGGCCGAATCGGCATGTCCGTCTGTTACGATCTGCGATTTCCCGAGTTGTACCGCCAACTGGCAGCCGCGGGCGCCGGCGTTTTATTGGTTCCATCCGCGTTTACGGAATTCACTGGCCGCGCGCACTGGCGACTCTTGCTGCAGGCCCGCGCCGTCGAAAACACGTGTTACGTGATCGCGGCGGCGCAAACCGGCAATCACTACGGCCAGCGGCGTTCGTACGGGCATGCGCTCATCGTCGATCCCTGGGGAGAGATTCTTGGGGACGCGGGCGCCGCGCCTGGTTTTGCGCTGGCGACCATTGATCCGGAGCGATTGCTGCAAATTCGTCGCGAAATGCCCTCGCTTGCGAATCGCCGGCTGATCTGAAAACTTCGGGTTAGCTCTTACGATTCGCCATCTCGCGCGCCCGTTCCGCCGCGCGCCGCGCGCGCTCGACTTTTTGCGCGGCCGGTCGTTCGCCAACCCGCGCAATCAGTTCTTTTAATCCTGCAATTTCCGCCAGGGGGTCGCGTCCAAAAGCGCGTTGGGCCACATCGCTGAACAAAGGCAGAGTGGACCAGGCGGTAATATCCGCCGCACTGAAGTTAGTCCCGGTCATGTAGGGCGCGAGCTTTGCCACGCGTTTGAGGGCGCTTACGGCAAGGTTCGTTTGATCTTCCGCGACGGCCAGCTGACGCGCGTCCGGCGTTTCGCCTTTGCGCAGTTGGCCCAGCAGCGGGCGCAGGGATTGATCGAGATACCAATCCATAAGAATCATGCACTCGCGGCAGAGGGCGGCCTCGAAGGGATCCCGGGGAATCAAGGGCGGATCGGGAAACTGGCTTTCGAGGTATTCCAGCATGACCGCCGACTCAAACAGGAAACGCCCGTCGACTTCAAGGACGGGAATTTTCGCCATGGGACTGATTTTCAGGTATTGCTCGTCCCGGGACGGCGCGGCCCGAACCTCCTCGAAGGGCAGTCCCTTTTCCAGCAAAATGAAGCGCACTTTATTGTAGTAGTTGCTGACGGGAAAGCCATGGAGCTTGAGCATAGAAGGAGTTCCTACCGCACGGCCGGGCGGTCAACCCGGTCCTGCGAATCCCGGAACAGGCCGACGGACATGAACTGGCGCACTTATCGCTTTGCTGCAATCTTTTCGCTCTGCGTCGCTCTGGCGGCGCCGGCCGCCTGCGCGGCGCGACCGGACTCCGGAGAGGCTGGTAGGAACTCCTACCAGGACCGGTGCAGCCTGACGCCGTATGCTGGCGAATGTCGGGCGGCTATGGTTCGCTTCTACTATAATGGCGCGACCGGACGCTGTCAGAGCTTCCTCTGGGGCGGCTGCGGCGGCGTGGTTCCTTTTCAGACCGAAGAGCAGTGCCAATCGGCCTGCGAAGCCCCGCTCCCCTGAGAGGACCGGCCTACTTTTGCTTCTTTTTGGTACGCGTAGGGTCCAGGGAACCGCCGCGATTCCCGCGACCGCCGCCCCCCCGCGCGCCCGAACGCGGGCGAAACGGCGCCTTGTTTCTGGCGGCGTCGGCGGACGGTTTGCCCTCTTCCACTTCAAGCATACGATCCCGTAAAAGCGCCGCCTTTTCGAATTCCAGATTGCGCGCCGCCTCCAGCATCGCCTTCCGCAAGCCCTCGATAACTTCTTTGCGCGACGCTCCAGCCGGCAGTTTCAGTTCCTGCTCGATCTCCGTAAGCAGACGCTCTTCTTCGCCGGCCGGATCCGCGTCGCGTTCAATGATGTCGTGGATCGCCTTACGAATGGTCTCCGGAGTGATGCCATTTGCGCGGTTGTACTCTTCCTGGGTCGCGCGGCGTCGGCGGGTCTCGCCTATGGCCGCTTCCATCGAAGGCGTAACTCGGTCAGCGTAGAGAATCGCCCGCCCGTTTACATTGCGCGCAGCCCGGCCCATGGTCTGGATCAAAGAACGTGCGTTGCGCAGAAAGCCTTCCTTGTCAGCGTCGAGGATCGCGACCAGCGCGACCTCCGGCATATCCAGACCTTCGCGCAGCAGATTCACTCCGACCAGCGC
Source organism: Leptospirales bacterium (assembly GCA_036170535.1). Taxonomy (GTDB): domain Bacteria; phylum Spirochaetota; class Leptospiria; order Leptospirales; family Leptonemataceae; genus SSF53. Next base: position 45,470 of record JAVHPJ010000243.1, read on the forward strand.
ATCGTAGACGCCTTTGCGCAGGTCGCGAATGATTTCGACGCGTTCAATAGTCTGGATCTCAGAATGCAGATACGCGACGCTGATGTCCATTTCCGCCAGGTAGTCGGAGAGATCCTCGGCCATTTTTTTGGTCAGAGTGGTGATCAGAACGCGTTCGTCGCGTTCCACGCACTGACGCACTTCTCGCATCAGGTCTTCAATCTGATTCTGCACCGGACGCACTTCAACAACGGGATCAAGCAGGCCCGTCGGGCGAATAATCTGCTCCACCGTTAGTTCCGATTTAGCCACTTCATAATCGGCCGGCGTCGCGCTTACAAAAAGCACGCTCTTCGCGCGCGCTTCGAATTCGGGAAAATTCAAAGGCCGGTTATCAAGTGCGGACGGCAGGCGAAATCCAAAATCAACCAGGGTTTGTTTTCGCGCCCGATCGCCCTCGAACATGCCGCGCACCTGGGGCACGGTAACGTGGCTTTCATCTATAATGGTAATAAAATCTTCCGGGAAATAGTCGAGCAAACAAGCGGGCGCTTCGCCGGCCGCGCGGCCTGTAAGATGCCGCGAGTAGTTTTCAATGCCATTGCAGTAGCCCAGCTCACGCAGCATTTCCATGTCGTAGCGCGTGCGCTGCTCGATGCGTTCCGCTTCGAGCAGTTTACCCTGCTCTTTGAACAGGCGAATCTGATCCTGAAGTTCCTGCTCAATGCGCTCGACCGCTTCTTTAAGTTTGGGCGGGGAGGTTATGAAGTGCTTCGCCGGATAGATTACTACGCGCGGCGGCCGATCGATCGCCCGGCCGGTCAACGGTTCAAACAGAGTGATATTTTCGATTTCGTCGCCAAACCATTCGATGCGCACGCCTTCTTCGCGATAGGCCGGAAAAACTTCAAGGGTGTCGCCGCGCACGCGAAAGTTCCCGCGCGAAAAATCCAGATCATTGCGATTGTACTGCACGTGCAACAACTGGCGGATGACTTCATTGCGGTCCAGTTCCACGCCCTTGTCGAGAATCACAAGACTGTGCCGGTATTCTTCCGGGGAACCCAGGCCATAGATGCACGAAACCGACGAAACAATGACAACGTCGCGGCGTTCGAGCAAAGACGAAGTCGCGCGCAGCCGCAGCCGATCGATTTCGTCGTTTATGGACGCGTCCTTTTCGATGTAGGTGTCGCTGGTCGGAACGTAAGCCTCGGGCTGGTAATAGTCGTAGTACGATACAAAATACTCGACGGCATTGTCTGGAAAGAACTCGCGGAATTCGCGATACAACTGTGCAGCGAGGGTCTTGTTGTGGGTAAGCACCAGCGCCGGCCGGTTGGTCTTCTCGATGAAGGCCGCCATTGTGTACGTCTTCCCGGAACCTGTGACGCCCAGCAGGCACAACTTTTCTTTCCCTGCGACGGACGCCTCCGTCAACTGGCGAATGGCTTCCGGTTGATCGCCGGCGGCGCGGTACTCGGATATAAGACGAAATCTGCGCTCGTTTGTCATGATTGGCGCTCCCATCCGACGCTTGATCGCACAGGCGGACGCGCAACCGAAAAGCGTCAGCGAGTGCGCAGCTTGCGCGTTGCGCTGAAGGTCACGCGCCGGCGCTCTTCGGAAATGTCGAGGTCAACAGCGTCAAAGAGCTTCACCATCACCATCATGCCGCGCATCAAAGTCGTGGCGGAATTGTATTTTCCCGCTTCGATGTCTTGTTCGGGAGCGGCTTCCTTGATAGGGTTGACGATGCGAATACGAAACTCGGCGTCCGAAATTTCGTACTCTACGTGAATGATGGTATGATCGCTGTACTTAACAGCATTCTCTACCGCTTCGGTTGTGGCGATGGAAAGATCGATAATGTCCGATTCACTGGCGCCGTGAAAACGCAGAAAGGCTTCGAGCCGCGAACGCACCATTTGAATCGGCGCGTCGGCCAGTTCGCCGGAAACCTCGTATTGGATGCTGGCGCCAAAGCGGGGGACCCGCGCCGCCAGGAATTCGCCGGGAACGTCCGGATGGGGGCGAAAGGCGCCGACTTCAACCAGGGATGCCAGCGCGCTTTCGATGCGCAGGGCGCTCGCCTCGATTTTGTACACGTAGTTCAGCCAGGACTCAAAATCCTTGCTATTCCCCTGACAACCCGCATCGCCAAGTTCTACGAGTCGAGAGACCAGAGCATCATCGCCGCCCATCATTCAAAGTCGCTCGCTCGTTTGCCCCGGGGCCGCCCCACTCTTTCCACGCTTCGCTTTGATTGCAAGTAAAACATTGCACGCGGTGATCAAGGCCGCGCCAACCGCCGTAACGGGGTTAATCGGGTTGCCGAGCCAGAACCAGCCCATAATGAGCGCAATTGGAATCCTGGTCGTGGAAATCACGCTTCCCGCCGCCGCATCGAGCGAACGATAGGATAGCGTCAACAGCCATTGTCCGACCACGCCAAGGGCTGATGCCGCCCCCAGGGCGACCCAATCGATCGTTTCCGCGGACTGCAACGCCGGCGCAAGGGCGGGCGAAAGCGCCAGGGCGCCAATGCCAAACATCCAGAACAGGATTTCAGTCGTGTCCGAAGCCAGCGCGGCGCCGCGCAAACTGGCCACGGAAACGCCAGCCAGGGCTGCGGAGGCGAGTCCCCAAAGATTTCCGGCCTGCAGGGAGAAAAGCGCCTCGCCGGGTTCATGCAAAGTCATCAGGATTCCGCAAACGGATAATCCAATCAGCGCCCAGACGGCTGCGCTCAGTTTTTCCTGTAAAAGCGGGCCTGCAACCATCGCCACGAAGAGCGGATAGGTCATGTTCAAGACATTGGCGCGCGCCGGGTCGCCCAGTTCCACGGAGCGGTAAAAACAGAAAACCGCGGCGACGTTAAAGATTGCGCGCAACGCTATAAACTTCACGGATGCGCGGGCCGGCGCGCGAAAGCGACCCGCATACAGAACTCCGAACAGTCCGAATCCCAGCGCGTAGCGCGCGAACGCAAAAAAGACTCCATCGCCGCGGCCCTGCGTCGCACTTGCGTGTACAAATACCGTCGCCAGATAGAAGGCCCAGGCGCTGGCAAAGTTCATCAGCGCGCCGGCCGCAAATCCCGTTTGGGAAATAGATTGACGTTTCAGCATTTTCGCAAGACGAGGGAGCGGATGGGCATCGTAAGGGTCAGCATTTATCAGAAAACGCTGACTGACGGTCTGAATCTGACCATTCTGAAAAAACTGGCTGCGCTGAAATCCGATTTTCTGCTGCTGCCGGAGTACTTCTTCGCCGACGCATCCCTGCGCGATTACAAAGGCCTGCTCGATAAGAGCCCCTTTGCGCTCGACTGGCTGCTGAAACTAAACGAAAGTTATAAAGGCGTAATCATCGGCGGCGCCATGCATTCTGCGTCGCCGCAGGGTTCGATTGTCGGTTCTCCCGTCGTTTATGACGGCCAGATTGTGGACTGGTACGCCAAGCGCAAGTTGAGTCCCGCCGAATCGGGCCTGGCGCGCGCGGGAACGGAGAATAACCCGTTCATACTCGCGGGTTTTCGCTTTTGCACCCTGGTCGGCGCAGACGCGCTGGACGACGCCGCCTGGCAGGCCATCGTCGATCAGGGCGTAAAACTGATCTTTGTGCTCTCTTCGGATAACAGCTTCGCAGACGAGGCGCTCACCGATCAACTGCTCGCCCGCGCCAAACAGCACGGCTTATATATTGCGGTATGCTGCGGCGCTGGCGCCCTGCTCGGCCAGCCGGCCAGCGGGCGTTCCATGGCGCTTACGCCGGCCGGCATCAGCTGGCGCGTGTCCCCGGGGGAAAAGGATCGGGAAATTCTAAAAACCGTTCTGGTAAACGTGCGCGAAGCGTAGCCAACGTTGCACGCCGCCGCTTAACGGCTGGCGGCTTTGCTTTTGCGAAACAGGATCCAGTCCAGCCGCTGGAACATTCGCCCCAGCAGGTACGGATGCAATCCGGATAATTCCCGGTGCAGATCGCCTTTAAATTCGAGGACGGCCCGCGCAAGCGCAGCCCGCTCCGGTCGGCCCTGAATCTCCTGCAACATCATGCCGGTGAAGGCGTCCAGCAATTCGAGATAGGTGAGCTCTTCGTCATAACCCTGATCGGCGAAGTTCTTGCGTTCGCCCTGGGCGAGCCAGCGTTCGAGATCGCCCAACGCCTTGGGATGCTGCAGGCCCTGGCGCAAAAGATCGCGCATCCTGACGGCCAGGGCGCTGCGCAAAAATCCCGCCAGGGCCAGACTGCCGCCGAGCAGCTCGCGGTCCGCCGCGCCCAGATCGCCCGTCAGGCCTTCCAGCACCGGCGCCGGTAACAGCTGAAAGGGAATGACCACGCCGCGACTTACAATGGTTGGTTTAATTTCGGAAAGATTACGCACCAGCAACAGAAAGCGGGTATGTTCAGGCGGCTCCTCCAGAGTCTTTAACAGCGCCGTCTCCGCCTCATGCTGGATTAAGTCTGCGCGGGGAAACAAGACAAAACGCAGCTTGCCGTCAAACGGCGTATAGCAGACGCGCGTGCGCAGCAGCCAGCGAATGGTGAAAGGCTCGGGGTCATCGCTTTCGCCGATCAGCACCCGGTCCTCGGGAAAGCGGATCAAATCCGCGTGCTCCCCCCGGTTGATCTTGCGACAGGCCGCGCAGACTCCGCAGCCGTTGCCGGTCTCGCAGAAGCTTTGCTGAATGTAGGCCTCCGCGGCCGACCAGCGACCGACGCCCTCCGGACCGCTGAATATCATCACCGGCGGCGGATGACGCTGCAGATACTGCTCCAACATTCGCGAAGCGATCGGCTGCCCTTGTAGTTCACGTATATTTTTCATTTAAGATCGCGGGAATGGACGAACTCAGCGCCCATCCGTGCGCGGTGCAACACGAAATATCACTTCTTATTGCGCCGCGTCACACGCGTTTTTTCACCGCGCGGAAAAAGGATTGACCCGACCTTGCACACGCTTCGAGCATTGCGCGCTATGCGAAAGCTGTTATTTCTTGCCGTTTGTCTGGCGTTGTTTACCACCGCTTGCCGGGGCGGAGACGAGTCCCCTGGCGGACGCGGCGACTCCGATCAGGATTTGATCCTCTCGGCGCTCTTTGGTTCCAACGTCCAATTCCTGAATGGCTACTACTGGGCGGGCGGCGCCCAGATCGAAGAGTGCACCGGCACGACCACGGAAGCCTTGTTGTATTGCGGAACCACGCTGCCGCCATTACGCGACGCGGTTACGGCGCAATTTCCCGAAAATGTGCAAACCACGCTGGTGGTGGCGGACAATCGTCTGCAGGGAACCCTGTTCTTTGTAACGCCGCAGGTCTCGAACACCATTGAACGGTACACGTTTTCCGTCACCGGGACGGTCAGCCCGGGCGAAGAATTTCAGGGCAACATTGTAAACCTGACGCCCGCCGCTCTGACGGACGGCCCTTCCAATCCGACCGCAGTCGTCAGCGGATTTCGCGGCGAACTGCAACCGACTCAGATGGTTGGTTCGTATCTATTGTCGCTCAGCTCGACGAGCTTTAACGGCTTTGTCAACCTGCGCGTGAACTTCAATGCGGAGAAAAAACTGTGAGCAAATTCCGCAAACTTGCACTGAACCTATTCTTGATTGGCGCACTGCTTTTGCCAGCTGCGCTTTTTGCGCAAAATGAACCGCAGGACAAGCCGGCCGACAAGCCGCTGCCGCGTTGGAGCTTCACAGTTCTGCCGCTGCCGTCGTATAATGACGACATTGGCTTTACCTACGGCGTGCGTTTAACCACCGCCTACTACGATCTCGATCCGGAAGGCAATCCGTACGCTCCTTACAAGATGGAAATCTGGGGGCAATACCTGGCTTCCACGAAAGGCTACGAAGACCATGCAGCGAACCTGGACGTACTGGATCCGTTCGGCCTGGGTTTTCGCCTGAAAGTGCGCGCCGGCTACTCGCGCACCCTGAACGCCCAGTACTACGGTATTGGCAACTACAAAGACGTTCAACGCCAGCAGGACATCATCGCCGGCCAGGTGGCCATCGGCGAAAATATTCCGCGGACGCGGACCGTGCTCGGCGGATATGAGCTTGCGGAAGACGTGGACTGGCTCGACAAAAAGTTTTCTGAAGAGTTCGACCTGAACGCAAACGTGCTCACCGGCGGCTTTGACGCCTTCCTCAACGGCAGCGGCATCAACCCCGGTCGGCGGATTTTGCGCGAACGTCAGGATAAGTATTTCAACTACGATCGCGTGCGGCCGTATCTTGAAACCAGCGCGGAAGACTTCTTTGGCAGCACGAACTTCAAATGGTTCGTCGGCTTTCGCGGCCAACGCTACCGCATCAACAGCTACTACGAGCAGCGCGATGACGGTCAGGCGGAAGCGAACTCCAAAACGCTCATCGACGTTGAGCAACCATTCGGCTACGACGCCGTCCTGGAAGCCAAGCCGCGCTACGTGAACGGCGTACGCGTTGCGCTTGCCTACGATTCGCGTCCGCGCAGTCGCGAGCCCAATCCGAACTCCGGCATCTTCACGGACATTCACTATGAAGGCGTGGGCGAAGGGACCGGCAGCGATTACAGCTTTCAGCGCGTAACGGCGACCTGGCGCCAGTACATTGAACTCTTTCCGAGTTTCTTCAATGACTTTGGCGACGAGGCCATTTTCGCTTACCGCATCATCGGTCAGGAAACCTTTGGCGACGTGCCCTTCTTCGAACTGGGTCGCATCTACAATATGAACCCGAACGAAGGCGCAGAAGGACTCGGCGGTTCCGGCGGCATTCGCGGCTATCCGTCGAATCAGTTCATCGATCGCTTCATGGCCATGTCGAACATGGAAATGCGTTACACCTTCGGACGCGTCGAGGCGCTGGGCGGCATCGACTTCCAGGGCTTCTACTTCTATGACGTGGGTCGCGTTGCGCCGCGCATGGCGGAGTTCGATCTGCACGGCCTGCACCGCGCCTGGGGCCCGGGCATCGGCCTGATCTGGCAAAAAACTACGATTGTTACGATCTTTCTGGGCAAATCGCAGTACGAAAGCTTCACTGCATTCAAACTCAGCCACATGTTCTGAGTTTTTTCCAACCGGCAGGGTCCCGCGGGCCCTGCCGGGTTGTGAAATTAGTTGAACCCGGCCGCGCCTCCGCGCTCTAATACCTGGACGGGGCCTGCCTGTTTCAACCCTATGCGTACTATTACGAGCGCTTGTTTTCTATTTGCAGCTGCAATCATCTGCTCCTGTGCAATCCAGTCTGCAAATCTCGCCGCGCCGGGGCCGCAGCGGGATGCGCCTGGCGACCCGCAGTCCGCGGCGACGAATCCCGGGCAAATTTCGCTCCGCGCCATCGAGACCATCCAGCGCGCGCAGGGCGTTTTTGTGTACACCTATGCCGAGAGCCTGGAGGCCTTTGACCCGTATACAAGCTTCGACTCCCGCCGCCAGCTAACGGAAGCGAACGTGATCCGGGACATTCGCGCGCTGCTATCAGAAAATAGAGACTATCAACAGCAATTCACTGCGCGCTGCTTGCCCATGTGGGAATATGGCGTCGAGTTTCGCGAATCGCCCGAACGTAAAAGCCTGTTCTTGTTTTCCTTTCGCTGCAACACGCTTATGGCGTACGAAGAAAAGGCGTACCGCGACTTTTCGCCCCAGGCGGTCCGACTCTACGCCCTGTTGCGCTACGAAGTCAACGCACGCAGCTCGCGACCGGGACTGTGAGCATGCGTCCCGCGCCCTTTTTATTTTCGTCCCGCAGCCGACGAGCGCGGTTCGTCGCTCTCGGGCCGGCGACCTGCCTGGCAGGTCTTGCCTTTTTACTGTCCGCCGCACTCAGCAGCCTGACGGCCGCAACGCCGCCGGTCGCTGTGATGCCATTCGAATCGGCGGAAGCGAATCTCGGCGAAACTGTCGCCGCGCGCGTAGCGACGGCGCTCCAGAGTCGCGGCCAGTTTACGCTGATCGAGCGCGGCCAGTTGCGACGCGTTCTGGATGAAATCGCCGTAAGTCAGAGCGGCCTGGTGCGCGACGAGGATCGCATCGACGCGGGTCGGCAGGTTGGCGCGCAATTCATGGTTGTGGGCGAGGCGCAGCGCGAGAGCGCGGGGCGGATCAACGCAAGTTTGCGCATCGTAAAGATCGAAACGGGCGTCCTCATTGCAGCTGCGTCCGCCGTCGGCGCGGAATCGACAGTGCACGCCGAATTAGCCCGCGTCGCGATCGAAAAACTGGGCATCTACCTTTTGATGGACAACCCGGACAGTCCGTATTCCATCCTGTTGAAGTTGGATCGCGGCGCCAATGCAACCTACAAGACCGGCGACACGCTCACCTTAACATTCCGGGTAGAAAGATTAAAACCGGATGCGCCGGATTCAGTCTTCATCCAGTTGTACTCCATTGACGCCGCCGGTGCGATGACGATGATATATCCCAACAAATTCAGCCCGCAATTGCAAATTCAAACGGGCCGGGAATACCAACTGCCGCGGCCGGAAGACGACTTCGAATGGACCCTGGTGCCGCCGGTGGGCGCAGAGAGTATTCAGGCAATTGTCACATCACAACCCGTCGATTTTTTTCAGATGCGCGAGCGGTACGCGTCCGAGTTGTTTCCTCAAGTCGAAAATGGCCGCGATGATCGCCGCACTTTCAGCGCGATTCGCACCCGGATTCGCCGAGAGCGTCTGCGGGACTGGTCGGCTGAACGCATCACGTATCGCGTAGAGGCCGGACCGGAAGATTCAGACGCCGGAAACTGAATCCGAACGCAAGTTTACCAGAATACCGCGCGCCGCCCTTCAAGAGCCGCGGGCGCCGGCGTCGATAATCAGGCCAGGGGTCTTTCCCCGCCGGGCGAAGGATTATGTCCGCCCCGCCGATCGATGTCGCTCTATACAATTGACATACAACTGCCGCGAAAACGCGCGCCGCATGTGCTCGGCATTTTTGAGCGGCGCTCCGGCGTGGACGTGATCTCGACCAGTTTGCTCTATTCCGACCTGCGCGCCGCGTATTATCGACTGGAAATTGTGGCGAACGAGACGCTCAAGAGCGAACTCGAAAGCGCATTGTCCGCCGAAGGCGACGAGATCCAGTGCAAGTTTCGCGAAGAGCTCTCCATGTACCGGCGGCCGCTTGTGGAACTCAGCGCTGCGCGCCGGATTGAATTTAAGAAGTCCTTCGTCACCACTGCGCCCGCGGCGCTCAGACTCGCCCAGGAGACGCTCTATTCCGCGCCGGGAAGCCTCGCGCAATTATCCTCGGAACGTTGCCTGTTTTTATCCGACGGTGCGGCGTTTGAAGCGCGTCACCTGGCGGCTATTGAACTGGAACGCGACGCCTACCTGGCCGCGCGCAATGCGAACGTCTTTGCCTGGCCGCTCTGGGTCGATGCCCGGAACGAAGAGGAGTTTATCAAGACTGCCGCTTCGCTTGCGCCCAATGTGTTCGCATTGCGACTTTCTCGACTGCAGCGGGAAACCGCCGTCGAGATCGCCGAGCGGATTCAGGAGGCCCTGCCGATTCCTGTAATCCATGCGGAGTTTGCGGAAACTGCGCTGCTGATGACGGCGGCCCTGCAGAACGCAGCGCGTTTGCATAATCTGGAATTGTCGGGTCGCACAGCCGCCATCCTGGGGTTGGGCCCGGCCGGGCATGGGCTGGCGAAGTTTCTGGAACGGATGGGGCTCGCTCGCATTTACGGCCTCGACCCGGACGCACGCCAGCTGACGCGCTTCGAACGCGGCGTCGGAATCGCTTCGTCGTTGGATCACGTGGCGCAGAACGCCGACTTTGTAATTGTGACGCCCGAGTATCCCGGCAAACTGGACGCGCGGATCTTTCGCAGCGAGCAGTTGATATTATCGTTTGCTCCGGCCTTTGATCCAGACGCGCTGGACGGACCGCCGGCCGCACGCTGGTACCAGGGCGCAGAACCGCATCCCGTGTTCATACTGCCGGGTCTCATGGGCGCCCTGCAACGCTCGCAGGAAAAAACAGTCACGCCGCAACTTCTCGACCGACTGCTGACGACGCTCACAGATCGCCCGGGCGACTCCGGGTTTTTGCCCGCGCCTTCCCAGGAACTATTTCAGTCCCAGTGGAAGGCGGGCGATCCAGATTGAACAAATACTGTCTTTACTCTTTATTTTTCAACACGCTCACAGAGCCAGCGACGAGAATATCGGAGTCAGATCGATCGGTTTGGCGCGACCGTAGAAAGTCAGCGCCAGATCCGCGCGATCGGTGAATAGTCCGTCGGCGCCAAAGAAGCTGATCAGCCGCATTTGCCAGACAGCGTTGATCGTATAGGTATGTACGAGCAGTCCGGCCTTATGCGCCGGTCCGGTGTAATTGGGCCAGCCCAGATAGCCGGAGGGGCCGATTCCGTGGCCGACAGCTTTCGCGTCGCGAAGCAGCGCGTCCCAGCCCTGCGCGTCCTTCTCTTCCACGCCTACCAGATACACGCGCGGGACTTCCGGCGCCAGCTGCCGGAATAATTCCAGACTGGGTTTTTCGAAAGACTGAAAAATCACGCGAGCTTTTGTGTTACGAACCGCAACGGCGCCCGACGCAGCTTCTACCGTCGTTGCATTCGGACCGATCCAACCGCGTTGCGTGAGCAAAGTCGTCAATTGCGCTTCAATGCCAGGATAGCGCGCTGCGCTCTTGGTTTCGAGATAAATTCCCGGCTTGTTGCGGCCGCCATCGGCGATGTCGAGAAACTCCGCAACGCTCAGGATTCTGGCGCCGACGTAGCTCGGGCGCGCCCGATCAGGATTTTTCTCGTTAAACCATGCGCCGGCGTCCAGTCGCTGCAGCTCGGCCCATGTGAACTCGTCCGGCGTTGCGTCCTGACGATCAGGAAACAGCTCCTCGATGTTTGTGGTGCGCTTGAGGTCATCGTCGTGGAACAGAAACAACACGCCGTCGCGCGAGCGCTGCACATCGCCTTCCAGATAATCCGCGCCGATCTCGCGCGCCAGAAGATAGGCTGCGGCGGTTTCTTCCGGAGCGTTCCACGAGAGTCCGCGATGAGCGACGACGGCTGGATAAGGCGCGCCGAGCTCGGCGGCAATCGTTTCGCCGCCGGTGGGCGGGCTGATTAAAGCCGATGCGAGCGGCGCACCGGCGAGCAGGGCGAGCAAGGCCAGAATAACAATGCGAGCTGCTTTCATGTTCACTCCAGGTCTGTTGTTTATTGTGTTATTACAGTTTCGCGATCAGAGCGTCTGGCTTCCACGACGCGGCGGAATTTCGCGGTTGTCAATCAAACGAACGCCTTCGCAGAAAGCGGCGACGGCCAGTAGAATCCCGCGATCGGCGGGCAGCGCTACGAGCGGCTGTAGAGTTTCGCAATCGGCGAACTCGACGTACTCGACGCGATTCAATGTGCCGCTTTCGATCACATCGCGCACGATCTCCTTGAGTTCGCCAGCGTCGGACAGGCCCATCCGGTACTCGTTTTCCGCCATTTTCATGGCGCGAAATATGAGTCGCGCGTGATCCAGGCCGCGTTCGGAAAGCCGCGCATTGCGCGAACTCAGCGCCAGACCATGCTCGTCGCGTACTGTCTCCGATCCGATCACCTCAATCGGCATATCAAGATCACGCGCCAGGCGCCGTATGATCTGATATTGCTGGTAATCCTTCTTTCCAAAGAGGGCCACATCCGGCGAAAACAAGTGAAACAGCCGCAATACGACGAGCATGACGCCCGGAAAATGTCCAGGCCGCCAGGCGCCCTCCATCCCGGCTTCCAGCGACTGCAGACTCAACTTGAGTTCGGGGTCGCCTTCCGGATACATCTCAGCGCGCTCAGGAGCAAAAATCAGATCGGCGCCCGCCGCGGTCGCCAGCTCTAAGTCGCGCTCCAGATTGATCGGGTATTTCTTATAATCCTCCGGATCGTTAAACTGCAGGGGATTAACGAATATGGAGACTGCCGCAAGATCGGCGCGAGCGCGCGCATCGCGAATCAAAGTCAAATGACCCTCGTGCAGATAGCCCATGGTTGGCACGAGTGCGAGCGTCGCGTCCGGCTGCTCACGGCGAAATGCGCGCAGGGCGGCCCGCAATTCCGCGCGCGTGCGAATTACTTTCATCGCGGAATTTCCCCGGCTAACGCCGATTGACCATCCAGTTTGCGAATATCAACATAAACGCCGCTGGGCAGTGTGCGCAGTTTCGGCAGACTATGAAAAATACGCCGTGCGGCGGCGGCCGGGCTTTGCATCTGGTCCGTGCCGCGGGCCTCTTTCAGGCGCAGGAGCCCCGGGAATTTTGTGAAGTCGACATTCCAGAATAGGCGCTCCTGCATGGCGGTGTCCACGAGTCCCGGCGCCAGCGAAACAAAATGCGTCCCGGGAGTTTCCAGCGCGTACAGTTGCACAAACATATTCAACGCCGCCTTGGAAACGCCGTACGCGTTCCAGCCGCGCACCGGATTTACGGAGGCGCCGGATGAAATTGCGATTACCTGATGCACCTGCCGGCCATGCAGAAACAGCGCATCCAGCACGGCCTTGTTAGCCCAGAGATTAACGTCGACCACGCTTTGCATTTCTGCGATACTGACGTCCTTGATATCGCTGATCGGTCCCAGCGCGCCGGCGTTTAATACGACCAATTCCAGCCGGGGCGCGAATTCAAGCAGGTGCAGCGTTGCAGCGGAGGCGCGTTCGAAGTCCGCCAGATCAACAGCGCGAAAGTGAAAGTCGGCTGAGTCAAGACTCTGCGGCGTGCGACGCGCAAGGCCATACACGCTCCAGCCTTGCTCAAGCAAATATTCCGCCAGGGCCAGTCCGAGTCCGGCGGATACGCCGGTGATGAGCGCCCTCGGTTGATTCGTATCCACGTTAACGCTCCGACGTCTCGTGGAGTATCACCCCGCAACCCAGACACACTTCGCCATCGTAAAAAACGGCGAACTGTCCCGGTGCAATGCCCTGATCGCGTCCATTCAGCTTAACCCGCGCGAGATCGGGGCCCAGGAGTTCCACGTTGCATCCGTAGCTGGTTTCGCCATGCCGCAGTTTTACGTGCAACTCTGTTTTTTCGGGCGGCGCATCGACCCAGTGCAAAGCGCCCGCTTCGAATGAATCGCGCGGCTTTTCCGCGTCGTAGTAGTTGCGCGAGACAAATATGCGGTTTTCGCCGAGATCCTTGCGTAGCACATACCAGGGACCGCCGGACAAACCTAAGCCCTGGCGCTGTCCGATCGTGTAGAACCAATATCCGCGATGTTCGCCCAGAACCTTGCCGGTTTCAGCTTCGACGATTTCACCGGGCGTCTCCCCAAGATAATGTTTGATAAAATCTCGAAAACTGATTTTGCCAAGAAAGCACAGCCCTTGACTGTCTTTTCGATTTTTGGCCGGAAGGTTGCGCGCCTCCGCCATGGCGCGCACTTCGCTCTTACGATAAGCGCCAATGGGAAACGTGGCGCGTCGGACCTGCGCCTGATTCAGATGAGCCAGAAAATAGGTCTGATCCTTAATCGGATCGGGCGCTGTAGTTAATAAAGTGCGATCGGATTCACGTCGCGCATTGGCGTAGTGCCCGGTTGCGACCAGATCATAAGTCGAATCGATGCGATCGTAAAACGCGCCGAACTTAATCCGGCTGTTACACATGATATCGGGATTGGGCGTGCGGCCGGCGCGAACCTCGGCCAGCGCGTATGAAATTACGCGTTCCCGATAGTCCTGCTGCAGCGGAACTATTTCAAGCGGCACGTCGAGGCGCTCGCAGAGTTGCTGTACATACTCCAGGTCTTCTTCCCAGGGACAGTCGCCCAGGTAGTTCAGCTCGTCTTCCAGCCAGACCTTGAGATAAAAAGCCGTGACGTCGTGGCCCTGCTCTTTAAGCAGGGAAAGGGCGAGCGAGCTGTCGACGCCTCCCGATGTAAGTGCGGCTACGCGCAGGGCCATAGCTCAGAGTACTTCATGGGTTTGACTTCGTCCTCAGTTTCTTCGCTTCCGCCTGATACACGCGCGAAACTGCCGCCCGCCCGAGTTGCGCGGTGATAAACTCCGTGGCGCGCGTCAGCGCGCCCAGATCGACGCCTGTTCGGTAGCCGCTGCGTTCCAATGCGTAGACCAGATCCTCGGTGGCCAGATTTCCCGCAGCGCCGGGCGCATAGGGACAGCCGCCGAGCCCGCCCGAACTTGCATCAAATATTCTCAAGCCGTAATCCAACGAGCGAAAGACATTCGCCAGCGCGGTTCCGCGCGTATCGTGATAATGTCCGGCCAGTCGGTCCGCTGGAAAGGCTTTTACCAGCGCATCCAGAAGACGCGCGATGTCATCCGGCGCGGCGACGCCGATGGTTTCGCCAAGCGATACCTGGTAAACGCCCAGATCAAAGAGCCGCGCAACAACGTCCCGCACGACCGTCGGTGCAACCGGCCCTTCATACGGACATTCTACAACCGTGCTGACGTAGCCGCGTACCGGCAGCGTATGTTCAGCAGCCAGCGGCATGATTTCTTTAAACCGGGCGAAACTTTCGTCGATGGTTGCGTTGATATTCCGTCTGGTAAAACTTTCGGAGGCCGCCGTAAAAATGGCCGCTTCCATCAATCCGACAGCGAGACCCGCCTCGAGGCCTTTGCGATTGGGCGTAAGTGCGATAAAGTCGACGCCGCGCGTTTTGTCGAGAGCGGCATAAACCTCGGAAGCGTCGGAGAGCTGCGGAATCACGCCCGCGCGAACAAAACTCGCCGCTTCGATTTTCTTGAGGCCCGCATCAGCAAGCAATTCAATATAGCGAAGCTTCGCCGCGGCCGGAACCGCATGCGGTTCGTTCTGCAAGCCGTCGCGGGGACCCACTTCATAGATCTGAATTTCCTTCGTCATGCAATGCTACTTCCGCCGCGCAGCTTGCTCCAGCGCATAATCCAACAAAACCGGGCATGTGCGTAGAGCCATCTCTTGAACTTCGATAAACCCATCCACGCCGCCGTAGTACGGGTCGGGCGTGTCCGGGGCGAGTTCGCCGGGCCTGGCGGCCTTGCGCCATTCGGGATCAAACTCCCGGAAGAGCCGCACTCGCGCGCGGCTGGCGTCGCTTTCCGCCTCGGCAAGGAGGTTCTCGTAATTGCTGCGATCCATGGCGAGAATTAAGTCAAACTTGCGAAAGTCGGAGCGCTGGAATTGCCGTGCACGCGAATCAATCTGGATGCCGTAGCGGCTGGCCACGCGGCGCGTGACGGCATTTGCGAGTTCGCCTGTATGGTACGCGGCTGTGCCAGCTGAATCTATATGGAATTGATCCGCCACTCCGCGTTCTGCAATCAGATGTTTAAAGGCGCCTTCCGCCGCCGGCGAACGACAGATGTTGCCCAGGCAAACAAACAAGGCGCCATACGTGCTCTGCGAGGCCATGCGAGTCGGTTGATTCTGCGATCCGGGTCAGAGGGCGGCGCGCGCTCAAAACAAAATCGCTGCGAGCTTGCGACGATATTCGTTGGCCAGATCGCTTGCTGAGCCCAGAAAATGAAAACACAACACAAGTCCCGCTTTCTCCGCGCCGCGCTCTGCAAAAGGCGCCGCTTCCACTCGGGCGAGAAAAAACTCAAGGGCCGGTCGTTCATCGCCCGCCAGTAGCTTCTGCAGCAGGGCGCGTTCTTGCGCGTCCGGCGTGCGGCCCAGATAGGCCAGCAGCGAGTTGCGCGCCTCTGATTGCGCCGCGCCGACCTCGGGGATCGCGTCCAGGTATCGTTGAATGCTCTGCGGGTCGTCACCGGCGGCGAAAAGCTGCACCGCGGCCTGCCACAAGATGGCGGAGGCCTCGGGGCCCTCGGTTTTGTTCTGGAGCGCCCGCTCCGCCGCTTCAAGGGGATTCTGCTCGGCCAGCTCTTCTTCCGCCTCAAGGCCCGGCGCCGGGAGGTGCTGATCCAGAAATTTTCGCACCTGGGGCTCCGGCAAAGCGCCTGTGAATTCAGACTTCAGCCGGCCATCCATAACCAGTTTCACGGCGGGAATGCCGGAAATTTGAAAGGCCACGGCCAGATTCGGATTTTCGTCGGTATTCACCTTAACCAGTTTGAATCGTCCCTTGTAGGCCGTCTCGAGCTTGTCGAGCACGGGGCCCAGCATGCGGCAAGGCGCGCACCACTCGGCCCAGAAATCTATCAGGACGGGCGTGGTTTTAGAGGCCTCCATCACTTCGGTGCGAAAGTTCGCTTCGTTGACGTCGACGGGCATGCCGGAAGCCCGCGCGGTCGGCGGCCATGCGTCAATCCCTTTGCCCGGCTGGGTCCGTTCGGGCGGCGGCCGGTGCAGCTAAGGCTTCCCGAAATCCGGTCGATAGTAGTAGGGAGTATGGCGGCGCACCTGCGATTCCTGAGCCCCGGTCCTGTAGGAACTCCGACAATCCTGGGCCTCATACTGCTCGCGGCGAGCCTGGGCCAGCCCTTGCCGGCCGAACCCGCCGGGGCGGGCCCGGCCGGCACGCGGACGGGCGCCGCGTCGGTAGGAACTCCGACCGGTCCGCCGGGACCAGCGCCGATTGTTTTCGTCGTCGACGCTTCGGGCTCCATGTCGGAGCAGTTTGACGGCGCGCCGCGGATGTCGGCCGCACGCGTCATGCTTGAAGAACAGCTGGCGCGCCTCGATCCGCGCACGCCGGTCGGTCTCGTCGGCTACGGGAATCGTATCCCGGGCTGCGATTCGTACCGGTTATATGCTCCCGTTGCGCGGGGTAACCGGACCCTGATTAACCGGGTCGTCCAATCCATGTATCCGGCCGGCAGTACGCCGATTGCCGCGACGCTGCGGCTCATCGGTCAGACGGTGCTCGCCGAACACCCGCGCGCCACAATTGTGCTTATTTCCGACGGCGCGGAGAGCTGCGGCGGAGACCCGGCGACCGAAGCGACCCTGCTCGCGCGGCGGGGATCGGACGTGCGGGTCCATGTCATTGGCCTGGCCGTAAATCGCGATACGAGCGTTCAGCTGTCGGGCGTAGCCGCCGCCGGCCGCGGCCGCTACTTCGATGTGCGCAATCACACCGATTTTGAATCAGCGATTCGCCTGAGTATTGGAAATAACTCGGCCGCGCCGGAAACCGAGACCCCACCTGCAACTCCGGTTCAGACGCCGCCGCC
This sequence comes from Leptospirales bacterium, assembly GCA_036170535.1. Taxonomy (GTDB): domain Bacteria; phylum Spirochaetota; class Leptospiria; order Leptospirales; family Leptonemataceae; genus SSF53. The sequence continues at coordinate 62,557 of JAVHPJ010000243.1, forward strand.
CGAGCAGGCGACGACGAACCATGCGCCGCTGGAAATCGTGGCCGCGACCCGCGTCGGCGAGGAAAACGGCCGGATTCGCGTTGAAGTGCGCTACCGATTTCGGGGCGAACGACCCGCGAATCTGCACGTCAGCCTGCATGCAGTCGACGCCCCGGCCCCGACGGGACCGGGCGGCCGGGTGATTCCGACGCGAGGCCTCTTCGCCGTCGCCGGCCGGACTCACTATGCCGCCGCAGGCGGAGAAGACGTGCTCGTCCTCGAAATTCCCTCAGAGCTTTTGCGCAGTCGGCCGATTTATGTTCAGGGCGAGCTCTGGGACATAAACGGAGTACCGGCGTCGTTGTACGTGTCGAATCCGGTTCCGCTGAATCGCTGATTCGATGCTGAAGGTCAGACTTTATCCCTATTTTGCGCTGCTGTGGGGCTCGGCATTCTCCGGCTTCAACACAGCGTTTTTCGCCTTTCTGGCGCTCGCGCCGTCGGATGCGTTGTTGTACCGACTGCGCAACGGCGCTTTTTTCGCGGACGGCCTCGTCTACCAGACAGCGTTATTAATCGTTTTTGCGTTTCTCTATGCCGCGACTTTCAACGTCTTTTTTTCCTTTGTCCGCCTCCTGGCGGCGGCGCTGAGTCACCTTGAACGATTTCTGCCGCGCATCACTCCCGGGCTCGCAGTGTTTGCACTTATCGGGCAGCCGGCGCTCCTGCTTGTGGATGCGCCTGTGCCGCAACTTGCAGGTTTCGAGACGCCCCTGAAGCTGGCCTTGCTTTTTGCGCTCTCATTTGGTCTGGGCGCGCTCTTAATCTACTTTATTCCGATATTTGAGGGCTACAACTCCGTCTTTGCCCTGGCGGCGGCGCTGCTGGCCCGCCTCGTGCACAGCAACCTGAGCCCGATTGACGACGGCCGCACGAATCTGATTTACTTCGTGATCTTTGAAATTCATCTGTTTACAACGGCCTTTTTGTTTTTTATCGTAATTCAAGCGCGTTATCGACTCCATCTCAGTCCGAATTACGAACGTATCGAGATTCCAAATTCGTTCTTTTTGCCGGCGATTGCACTCTGTCTTTTGCTATGGATCGCCCTGCTGATCGCCTCCGCCTCGATTTCGGAATGGTTTGGCGCGACGGCCGACGTCGGAGCAAGCGCTGCACTTGTCGTCGATGCCGCGCGGCCCTTTCTCGCGCGCAAGAGTGCCGGGGCGGCAAACTTCGAGTTTCCGCTCGCTCTCTACTTTCTCTGTGCGGTGCATTGGACGGCGATTGGATACTCCCTGCGACGCCAGCGGCTGATTACTCTCGATCGCCAGAACCGGCTTGTGCGCAACTCGATGTTTCAGGCGGCGGGTTTTCTCTTTGCGCTATTGCTCTCGTTCCTGTATGTTCTGCTCAATCCGTTTGCGCCTCAGGCGCTCGGGCGCGTTACTACGGCCGGCGGCGCCGCCTCGGAAATCGTGAGCGCAGCTGGCGCCCTCCTCGACGGCGACCGCGACGGCAATTCGCTCTGGCCCGGGGCCGACCCCGACGACGCGAACCCCTGCGTTCGCGCTGATCTCAATGGTCGTTGCACTATCGAAGAAAACGCGAGCGCGCCAACGCCGCGCCGGCTTGAAGGCGCGGCTCGCTATTCAGGCGCGCTGAATCGAGAGCTCTCGGCGCGCGGCAACCTGACCCTCGTCACGCTCACCGGGGTGCGACCGCCGCAAACCTGGCCGCAGAACGCTTCAACCGACAGGCCTCAGATTTTTCCCATCGCTCTCGCGACGGATCGCGGCGAGCATTCATTACGAGCGCTACTGCAAGGACTCGACGGAGTTGATGAGTTTCGCGGCGTCCGTAACTCGAGTCTGATTTCGGAGCTGAGCCGGATCGGTTATCGAACCATTTGCACGGGTGTCGATCGGGGACGGGCGTATTTTGATACGCGGCACAATCTGCGGCTGGACGCCGGCTGCCAGATTTTTGAAACGCCCAATCTTGAGGAAGAACCGGAGCGCGAGGGGCTGACGGTGGGCGCGGATGCGCCCGAGATCGTGTCGCCGCGCGCGCTGGAATCCGTCAGCCTGACCGAGACGGCGCGCCGCGCGCTCGCGCTGTACGACAGCTACAAAGAAAAAAACAATTTTCTCTGGATGCACTACAACGGCGAAGCCGATGACGGGGAAGTGCTGCGGGCGCTTCAGGATTTGCGCGATCCGGGTCCGCTGGCGGTGGTTTTTATCCCCGAATACAACAGCCTGCGGGGCGAATTATGGCTCTTCAGCGAACGCAGCGCGCCGACGGAGTTGCAGAACCCCGATGTGGCGCAAACGCTGTATTTCGCCGCGGGCCTGCGCACGGCCGCGCCGCAAACGCGCGCCGACGATGCGGGCGCGTTGTATGATCAGACCTTTGCGCTATCGTGGATCGGCCGGATTATCTCCGCACACGATCCATCGTATCCTATCTTTCCAATGTTTACGTTTCGTCTGGAACGCAATCGGATCGTGGTGTTCGACGGCCTGACCGGCGCGCGCCATCAAGAGACGCCGACATCCGTCGGCCCGCCGGGCGCCGCGCCGGATCGCAGCGAATCAGACGGCCTCGGCGATCGCGGCGAAGTCCGCAGCCTTGAGTGAAGCTCCGCCGATCAGACCGCCGTCGATATCGGCGCGCGAAAAAAGATCTTTCGCATTGTCCGGCTTCACACTGCCGCCATAAAGAATGCGCATCGAATTTGCAAGGCTCTCGTTATATAGTTTTTTTACCAGTCCGCGAATGAAAACATGCATTTCCTGGGCTTGCTCTGGCGTGGCCGTCTTGCCGGTGCCAATGGCCCAGACCGGTTCATAGGCGATAACCGTTCGAGCGGCATTGGCGGCATCGATTCCCGCATAAGCGCCGCTCACGTGCGACTCCACGACTTCGAAAAGCTTGTCCGCTTCCCGTTCCGCGAGGGTCTCGCCGACGCACACAATGGGCAGCAGGTTCTTTTCGAGCGCTTTTTTCGTCTTTTTGTTCACCGTCTCATTCGTTTCATGAAAATACGTCCGCTGTTCCGAGTGGCCAATAATCGCGTACTCGACGCCCAGATCGGTCAGCATGTCCCAGGAGACTTTGCCGGTGAACGCGCCCTGCTCTTCCCAATGCAAATCCTGAGCGCCCAGTTTCAGGCTCGTTCCCGCGACCACGGCGCATACGCGATCGAGCGCGGGATAAGGCGGACAGATGGCCAGATCGGCGCGGGTGAATCCGCCGAGGACGGCCTTCAGTTCCTTCGCCAGGGTCTCCGCTTGCGAAGGCGTTTTATACATTTTCCAGTTACCAGCGACCAACTTCTTACGCATAGGCCCGAAAAGTTCGTCTAATGAACCGTGGCTGTCAACCCGGTACGAAGCGGCAATCCGCGCTACAGGCCGAGTTATCCACAAAAAAATCAGAAATGAAAGGGATTTTGTCCTTCAGGGTTCAGAAATCCCGTCGATTCTCATATCAGGCGCAGCCTGCACGGATGCTGCAGCGCCGGACAAAAAGATAAACGCAGAATTCCATTCGCATGGAGGCGAAGGATGATGTTACACGAAACCTACGAAGATATGGACCCGGACTACCAGGCCCGGGTTTTTCTCGCCCGCCGCAAACTCGTCGGCAGCATCGAAAGCCCCACCCTGCTGCCCGATCACGGCCTGCGCGCGCGAGGCATGTTGAATCCGGCGCAGCTGGAAAAAGTGAAAAACATCCGGACGCGGCGCCTGCAACCGGTGATCGATCTATTCATTCCCGACTGATCGCCGGCGGCGCTTACACATGCGTCCCGGGCCGGCTTAAGGCAAGCGCCGGGCTGCGGCGCGCACGCGTTCCAGGATTTCGCGATCGGCAAGCGCCGCGCCGTGGCCGCAGATCACCGTGTCAAACGGCAGGGCCGCGATCCGGTCGAGTGCCGCAGCGTAACCGCTCGGATCGGCGAATTCGGTGAAGACCGGCGGATCCGCAAGAAGGCTGCCGCCGTACAGCACTCGCTCTTCCACAAAAAGCACTACGCTGTTGTCCGGCGTGTGCGCCGCACCGGGGAAAATTACGCGAATGCGACCGTTGGCAAGCGTGAGTTCGTCGCGAAACAGTTCATCGGCGCCCTGCGGCGCCAGCGGGCGCCAGGTAGAGAAGTTGCGCGCCATGCCCAGTTGCAGTCGGTCCCAATTTGCGCGCATCAGCGGCGGAGTACGCTCGTTCATTATTATCCGGATACGTTCCGAACGAAACGGATCCAGGCCGCCGCTGCGATGCAGCGGAAACGACGTGAGCACGACGCCGCGAAACTCGGCAAGGCTGTTGGCGGCGGCCTTCCAGAGCATTTGCCGCGCAGTTTTGTAGCTCCAGGATGCATCGAAGAAATACGCGCCGTCGGGATGCAGATACACGGCGCTATTCGTTTTGTAGTAGTTGAAGTCCTCGACCGAATACACCGCGCCGCGCACCTTCTCGAAGCGAATCGGCAAGTCGTTGCGATCACGCGGCCCGGGATTTGACTCCCAGGGTTCCTGACACGCGGCGAAGACTGAAAGCCCGATAAGCGCCAGGGGCGTTAAAGTACGGAGTAGAGCGGACGATAATCGTAGCATGAGGGTCGAAGCGGGCTCCATGAACGCCAGTCGCATTCCGGGTTTTTATGTCTACCCGGTCCGCGAGTATAACACCCAGCCCGTTGAGGCGGTCGAGGCGACGCGCCCGCGCGCTCCGGAAGCCGCCCGTTCGGCGGCCATCGCGGCCGGCGCGCCCCTGCGTGACGCGCTGGAATTTCTCCGTGAATCGAAGGATCAGCAAGCCGATGAGTCCGCCCGCTCCCGCTATCAGGAGCGCGCCTTTACGCGCACCCTGCCCGGCGCTGAAACGGGTCTCTTCTTGAATCTGCTCGGTTAAGCGCGGCGGGCCGTCTGTATCGCCCTGAACTTCCGAATCTGCCCCTGTTTGCGCCCGCCGCCGCGATTATACTCGTAGGTGAAGCGTATGCGCGAAATTGACTATCTCATTCTCGATGTATTTGCCGAGCGGGCCTTCGGCGGCAATCAGCTGGCAGTAATTCCGGACGGGGACGCCGTGCCGTCGGAACTCCTCCAGCCCATCGCCCGGGAATTCAACTTTTCGGAAACCGTGTTTCTCTGCAGCCCGACTCGACCCGACGCAGATTGGCGGGCGCGCATCTTTACCCCGTTCGCTGAAATGGACTTTGCCGGTCATCCCACGCTTGGCGCCGCCGCAACCGTAGCCCTGCTATCGTTGCCATCGCGGCGCCCGGTCCCGCCGCCGGGCCTGTCCGGACTTGTAGGAACTCCATCCATCGGCCCCGTAGTACTCGAGGAACGGGCCGGTCTTGTGCCGGTTGAGGTGCGGACCGAACCCGGAGAAACGATTTTCGCAGAGTTCGAGGCGCCCCGCCGGCCCGAGTTGCGCCGCCAGGGCACGGAGCCGGTCGACCTGGCGCAATTACTCGGACTGGAGCCTGATGATTTTCTGGATATCGGCAGCGCGCCCAACGTGTGTTCTTGCGGTTTTCCGTTCCTGATGGCCCCGGTGAAGTCCGCGGGGGCCGTGGCGCGCGCCGTGCTGGACACTGCGGCGACGACTCGGCGCCTCAAGGACGCGCCATTTGCGTCAAGCCTGTATCTTTTTGCCGAAACCGCACCGGGCGCAATTGTGGCGCGCATGTTCGCGCCGGTGGACGGCATTCCGGAAGACCCGGCTACGGGCTCGGCGGCGGCGAGATGTACACAAACGAATACGGAGACGAAGTACGCGGC
>JAVHPJ010000243.1:68343-196340 GCA_036170535.1 Leptospirales bacterium
GAACGACGATCTCGACTCGGTCCATGTTAAACCACGGCCTCGGCGGCCGCCGCCGCGGGTTGGCTTGGCGCCCGCGCGGCGACCGACGGCGACTACGCATGGCGTATCGAACAGGGCGCCGAGCTGGGCCGGCCGAGCGTGCTGTACTCCCGCGCCCTGCGGCGCGCTGACAGGGTCGAGCGGGTATTTGTGGGCGGCCGCAGCCGACTTTTTTCTCGGGGCCGATTCCGGCTGCCCTGAGCCCTTGCCGCAGGGCCTCTCAAAGTCGATATTTAGAAAGTGATGCACGCTCGCTACGCCGCCATCGGACTGTGTGTTGCGCTGGCCCTTTCGACGGCGTCCTGTCAGCGCATCGTCGCTCTGTTTCAACCCGAGGCCGCCCCGCCTGACCCGTGCGACCCGACCACCAACGTGTATTACGGTGAAACGCATTTCTTTGAACGGGAGTTGGTGCGTGAAGACGGCACGCTCGACTTCGAACGCTGGCTGTCGCTAAAGGAAGATCCGCGCAGTTCGCCTTGCGATCCGCTGCACGAAGACTACCAAGCCGAACAAAATCTGCGTCGTTCGGCGGAAATGCAACCGTAAGTCTTTCTTTACGTCGCCCGCCTGGAAAATCATTCTGGCCAATCATGGCCTACGAGTTGAGTCCGCGTTACGACCATGCCAGCGCAGAAAGCCGTTGGTATAAGATCTGGGAAGACCGCGGCGCATTTCAACCTGACTACTGCGCGGACGAAAAGCCGGCTGACGCGCCGGCCTTTTGCATCGTTATTCCGCCGCCCAACGTGACCGGACATCTGCATGTCGGGCACGCTTTGAACCATACCGTGCAGGACGTGCTCACGCGCGCTGCACGCAAGCGCGGGTTTCGAACGCTCTGGTTGCCAGGCACCGATCATGCGGGCATCGCCACGCAGGTGCTCGTCGAGAAAAAACTCAAAGCCGAAGGCGTGGATCGACACAAGCTCGGGCGCGAGAAGTTTCTTGAAAAGGTTTGGGAGTGGAAACATTCGTCGAGCGGCGCCATTCAACAACAAGAACGGCGCATGGGCTTTTCCCTCGATTGGACGCGCGAGCGTTTTACTATGGACGAGGGTCTATCGCGCGCGGTGCGCAAGTGTTTCGTCGACCTGTATAACGCCGGTTTAATATATCGCGACACGCGTCTGATTAATTGGGACCCCGCGGCGCATACAGTGCTTTCGGATCTCGAAGTGGAATACGAGGAAGGCTACAAGGGCGAACTTTATTCCTTCGCCTATCCGTTGAGCGACAGCGCGCGCCAGTCTATGGGTCCGAATGGCGCCACCGAGATCGTCGTCGCCACGACCCGTCCGGAAACAATGCTCGGCGATACGGCGATCGCCGTACATCCCGAAGATCCGCGCTACCAGGCGCTGATCGGAAAAACGGTCGTCCACCCCCTGCTGCATCGCGAGGTGCCGATCATTGGCGATGCGATTCTGGTCGATCCGGGATTTGGCAGCGGGGCGGTCAAGGTGACGCCCGCACATGATCCCAACGACTACGAGACCGGCCGTCGGCACGACCTGGAGTTTATAAGCATATTTGACGAGTCGGCGCGGATCAATGAGCGCGGCGGAAAATATCACGGCATGGATCGCTACGAGGCCCGCAAGGCCGTCAAGCACGCGCTGCGGGAGCTTGGTCTGGAACGCGGCGAAAAAGAACACCTGATGTCCGTGGGGCGCTCGCAACGCTCGGGCGTCATCGTCGAACCGATGATCTCGACGCAATGGTTCGTAAAAACAAAACCGCTTGCGGAACCCGGCATCGCCGCCGTTGAAAGCGGCGATATCCGATTTGTTCCCAAGCAATGGGAAAACCTTTTCTTTCACTGGATGCGCGAAATCCGCGATTGGTGCATCTCGCGTCAACTTTGGTGGGGCCATCAAATTCCCGCCTGGCATTGCGCGGAGTGCAATCATGTAACCGTTGCGCTCGAAGATCCCGCCGCCTGCGAAAGTTGCGGTTCTCAAAAACTCACGCGCGATCCGGACGTGCTCGACACCTGGTTCTCATCCGGGCTCTGGCCTTTTTCCACGCTGGGTTGGCCGGACAAGACTGAGGATCTTGCGCGCTTTTATCCCACGACAGTGCTCGTCACCAGTTTTGATATCATCTTTTTCTGGGTCGCCCGAATGATTATGATGGGGCTCTATCTCATGAAAGCGCCGCCGTTTCGCGACGTTTTGATACATGGGTTGATCCGCGATGCGAACGGCGAAAAGATGTCAAAGACAAAGGGCAACGTCGTCGATCCGCTCGAAGCGAGCGAGGCGCATGGCGCCGACGCATTTCGATTTTTCCTGATCGCAACCCTGGCCGAGGGCAAGGACTCGAACTACCGAGAGGATCGCCTCAAGGGATATCAGAACTTTGCCAATAAGATATGGAACTCGACGCGTTTTGTGCTGATCAACTTGCCGGATGATTTTAAGCCGCTTGAGCCCGATGAGATTCTACGGCTTCCGCTCGAAGCCGAAGACTTCTGGCTCCTGGCCGAGCTGAATCGTCTGATCGAAGACGCCACGCGCAACCTGGCGGACTACAAACTCCATCTTTACGCGGAGGCCAGCTACGCCTTTGCGTGGAACGTTTTTTGCGATTGGTATATCGAGTTTATTAAGCCGCGGATGTTCGGTAAAACCGGCGCAGACTCCGCCGAAGCAGGTCGTCAGGTTGCATTTTACGCGCTGCGGTCGTTGCTGGGGATTCTCCATCCGTCCATGCCATTTATCACTGAGGAACTGTATGCGCACCTGCAACACTGGTTTAAGCCGCGCGTGCGAAGCGAGGAACTCCTGATCAGCGCGGCCTGGCCAAATGTACTGACGTTGCCGCCAGCGGCCCTTAAACCTGCGCGAGCTCTGGCGTTGCTCCAGGAAGTGATTGGCGCGGCGCGGCAGATTCGCGGCGAAATGAACATCCCGCCCGATGCAAAGGTGCGTATTGTAGTGCGTACCGATAACGCCGATCTGGCTGTCGCTGTGGCGGACAAAAGCCTGGCTGTCCAGCGATTGGCGCGGGCCGAGTCGCTCGAGGTGCTTTCCGCGTATCAAGGCGGCGAACAGGACGCCATGCAAGCCTTCAGTGAAGGTCAGGTGTTTATCCCCCTATCAGGCGTAATCGATTTGAAAAAGGAAGGCGCGCGCCTCAACAGCGAACGGCAAAAACTGGCGAAGACGCGCGATGCGCTGGATGCCAAACTAAAAAATGCCGGCTTTCTGGCAAAAGCGCCGGTCGAAGTAGTGGAAAAAGAACAGACGAAGCTGGCGGAGCTGAACGACAAGATCGAAGCCATTGACGCTTCCCTGAAAAGGATCGGCGCATGAAAACGCTCCTACTCGGCGGCGGCGGACGAGAACATGCGCTTTACTGGAAGCTGAAGCAAAGCCGTCGCATCACGACCCTGCATGCCTGGCCAGGCAACGGGGGCTTTCCTCTCGAATCCGTTCCGCCTTCCCTGGCGTCAACAGGCGCCGCCGTCGGGTTGACGTCGGGGTCCACACCCACCGCCGGGTCCGGGGCCGATTCTCTGGACCCCAATGATCCGGCCAGCGTTCGAGCCTTCGTCGAGCGGCACGGCTACGAATTTGTCGTCGTGGGCCCGGAACAACCCCTTGTGAATGGAGTCGCCGACGCCCTGGCCGGCGTCTGTCCTGTGTTCGGCCCCTCAGCCTTCTGTGCACAGCTCGAAGGCTCTAAGGACTTTGCCAAACAGTTCATGCAGTCGGTTGGAGTTCCTACCGCCGCGGCCGCAGCCTTCACCGAGGCGGGCGCCGCACTCGCGCACCTGCGCGCCCTCCCTGAAGGGCCCGTTGTAATCAAGGCCGATGGATTGGCAGCCGGCAAAGGCGTGGTCGTCGCGCAGAATCATGCAGAAGCGGAGGAGGCCGTCCGGGCCAGTCTTGAACGTCAGGTATTTGGCGCGGCGAGCCGCAAAGTCCTGATTGAGGAGTACATGGCGGGCGAAGAGGCCTCCGTATTCGCTCTCTGCGATGGAGAGCGCGCCATACCCTTTGTCGCCTGTCAGGATCACAAACGCGTGCACGACGGCGACCAGGGGCCCAATACCGGCGGCATGGGCGCCTACTGTCCCGCGCCGGTCGCCACGCCGGCCGTTATGGAACAGGTCCAGAAGGAAATCCTGGATCCGATTGTAGCCGGCATGAAGGCGGCCGGTCATCCGTACCGAGGCCTGCTCTATGCCGGCCTCATGATCGAAAACGACCGGGCCCGGGTAGTGGAATTTAATGTCCGTTTTGGCGATCCTGAAACCCAGGCCCTCCTGCGCCTCCTGGACGAAGACCTGGGCGACCTGATGTGGACCGCCGCAGCCGGCCGCTTCACTCCAGACCGGAGCCTGCGCTTCCGGCCGGGCGTTGCGATCGTGGTCGTCCTTGCCGCCGAGGGATATCCCGACGCCTATCGGAAGAATATTCCGCTCAAAGGGATTGACAGACAAGAAGGCGACATAATTATTTTTCACGCGGGGAGCCGCCGCGAGGGGACCGAGATCCTGAGCTCGGGCGGGCGGGTTCTGGGAGTCACTGCCGCCGCGTCGACCCTCAGGGCCGCGCGCGAGATAACCTACGCCGAGCTGAAAAAGCTCTCGGTGGCTGGCTTGTTCTTCCGAAGAGATATTGGGGAAAAGGCGCTGAAATGGATCTGAGTCTCGCCGATGTACACAGCTCCCTGCCTGCAGCGGAACTCCTTCGAATACAAAAGAACCTGAAACTCATCCTGGGCGTCGGCCCGGTAGCGCGCGATAAGGCGCGCCAGGCGATTCGTCAGGCATATGCACGACTGGGTCAGCCATGGATAACACTGGAACGACTGGATTGCCTGGACGCGTTCGACCGCCTGCTGGAGGCTTTTGGCATCCTCGAGGTCGATCCGCTTGACTCGCGGCTTCGCGCGCAACTTGCGCGTAATCCGTTTGTTGTCTGGCTCGATGATCGTCGCTGTACAATTTGCTCGGAAGCGCTCGACGGACTGCTTGGCGATCCGATTTACCGCAAACGCAATTACGCATTGTTCGCCTTGTTTCGTCTGTCCGCCAGAGAACGACGCGCGTGGGCGCGTTGGCTCGGATTGAATGAGACGAGCAGCAGCAGTCTCTCTGAGCGAGATCGCAGTTTGCAGCTGTATCGCGGACTCGCCGAGATGCGGCAGAATGAACATAATGAGGCGCCGCGCATCGACAACGAACCTGTATATCTGGACGAGGTCTTTGCCGACGATCCGAACCAGAATCCCGTCGCCTGGTACTACCGTGATGTTTTGCCCCTCTACCGATGTCTGATGGAAGCCGAACAGCAGCTCAATGCCGTTCCGTCGGCGGCTCGAGATGAGCGGCACTTGCGCGCCGCCCACATCATTGCCGACCTTAAATGCGGAAGGCTCGCCATTGCGGAAGAGCCGGCGGAATTTGGTCAACCCGTGCGCCGGCGGCTTGTCCGGACCCTGGAAAAAAGCGGGGCGGCGATGACGGGCTCACCGGGCGTCATCGCCCCGGGCTCGGAGATTGACGCGAACCGTGCACGCCAGGAAGTTCTTTTCTGAGCTCAGAGACCGCGCACCCCGCGCAGGTTTTCCGGTAGGTTCAGACGCGCATCCCGACGAATAGAGTTCCGCTCAAACCAACCCGCAACCGTCTCAACGGCGTAAAGCGCCGGACCGGTGGATGCATACAGAGTCCGATCCGAGTCAGCAGTCCCTTCGGGATCGGGGGTCATCGTCTGGTAATTCACCAGTCGACCGGAGGCGTCAAAAAAGCCGACATCCAGGGGAATCAGGGTATTCTTCATCCAGAATACCAACGGTTCTTCCACCGGGAAGATGAAGATCATACCCTCGTCATCCGCCAATTGACCCCGGTACATTAGTCCTCGCTCGCGCGATTCAGGCGTGGCCGCCACTTCGACAGTCAGCGACCTGTCGCCAATTCGAAGCGCAGCGCGCGGCAGATTTGCCGATTGGGCCCCAATCGGACTTGAGGACTCGCGACTGCACGCACCCCCGGCGACAATCAGCGAAACGAAGACTACAAACAGCGCGGCCCGCGCGCTGAAGCTTCTTCTCAGACGGGCTGCGCCGCGCGCTTGAAGGCCGATCAGTTGCATGAACGACCGCTGGAAAATCGCAGACGGATTTCGCCGCGATCCACGCCCAGCACCTCGAGACGCTTACAGTTCATTTTCAGAACGCTGAACATCGCAGGATTTTCGCCGTAGAATCCGAGGGTATCGGAAAGGGCGAAGGATCGCCCGGGATAATAGACGTCCCAGACCGCTTGTTGCGGCGAGAAGCTGATCTCATCCACTTTCTTAACCGATGCCGCTTCAATGAGATTGTCCTTGAAAACGCCAGCTTCGGCCTGATCGAGACCGACGATAGTCATCTTAATCTGATTGTTTCGCGTTATCATCGCCCATTCGTCGCTCAGCCGCTTGTGGACAAAATCGGCCAGACCTCCAGCGCGACCGGAATCTCGACCGGCGACGAGTTTTTGCACCGCGGCCCGGGCGGCTGCCAGCGCCTCGACCTGCGCGCCAGGTTCAGTTCCCGTAAACTCGCCAAGGAGTTTCCCGTAGCCCCACAAGGTCTGAATCTGGACGTTGCCCTGGGCTCGATAGGATTTAAAATCGCTGCCGCGCAAAGCGCTGATGTTCTGCGGACTCACCTGAATGCGACCGATGATCAGCACATCGGCGCCGGCGCGCGCAGCTGCGTCCTTGATTTCGTCTGTCAGCGCAGCCGGGTTCTCTGCAAAATACTCTTCATTGGAAATCGCTCGCGCAACGGAACTTGCGTCCAGAACCGTATACCCTTTTGAAACGAGAGACTCGCGCAACAGGCTGGCTGAAACGGAATTGCGCGAAGCGAATCCTTCGACGCGCTTCGGCGGCAAATCATACTCCTCGCGAATCAGTACCATAACCTTCGGATTACCAACCAGCTCGCGCATGGTATTGATGCTGTTCCGAATATCCGATTGCGATACCTGAAAGCGAACGAAAATCTTCAGCATCTTGACTGTGTCCAGATCGTACTGTTGTTCATCGACGATCTGATCGTTCTTGCAGATGCCGCGAGCTTGCGTAAAGAGCTCGTTTGCAATTGACTGACCGTCCGAAACTCCGGTGACCGAGGCGACTTCTTCGCCAAGACATTTTTCTACAGCCTTGCGGCAGGCGTCTTCTTTGGCTTTGTCGCGCGCGCTCGCAATGCTCGTGAAAATCGGCGCTTCACCCCACACAGTAATCTGACCGTTGGAGCAGGTTACTCCTTCGGTCGAGCCGCCCCCCTGGCCGCCGCTGCTTGATCCGCCGCCGCCGGCGCAGGTCCACAATGCAGTCATACTGAGGGCGAGAGTAAGGCCTGCCAGAAGGATGTTTCGATAAGTTCGTCGCATGGCAAGAAGTCCGATGCTGGCTGAGAGAGGGTCAATCACTTTTGACGGCAGGCGCTGAATCGACGTTGCAAGATTTTTGTGTAGATTTTTTGCGGCACGAAGCCTCCGGGCGAGACCCCTACCACAGGGGGGATTACCCATGGCTGGCGAGGAATCCAATTTATCGAAAATTGAATGCACTGTTCATTCGAATTCATCACGGGCCGCGCCCGCCACATTGTTGGCGCCGGCCGCGTTGGTAGCTTCGATTCAGCAAAGAGCCGGGGCGCGCGGTATGGGCGGCTACCTCCGATATTTGCTCAGCCGGTATCGCTCGGAATTCGAAAGCAGCTCATACAGCGGGCAGCTCCCCGACAGGACATTATACCAGTCTGCAGGCCTGCAATTGACTCGTCTTTCCCTTCGGCCGTTCTGGGGCGACTGGCTCGAGCTTTCTGTCCTTGCCCGGGCGTTGGGTTGCTCCCGATGCAGGTTGTTTGTTTTGTTGTGCGAGCTTGACCTGGACCGCGCGCGTGGCCATAGTCCGACGGACGGAGTTCCTACCGATCCAAACAGACAGCTGCTTTACCAGGAGGCTGCTTCCCTTGTACTGACTGAGCAAATATTTCCCGGCAGACGACGACATGCCAGAAGCCTGGAAATTCGTCGCGATGAGAGACTATTTATCGAATTGTTCCATGGCCCCCTGGCGGCCTCAAAATATGAGCTCACTGGAGTGCTGGACCTGAATTATTCATTTAACTTCCACGAATTTTGGCCGAACTTTCGAAGAGGGGAGCGGCCATGAACACCTTGAAAGACACTTTGCAGCAGGAGCTCATTCTGTTTCGTGCCAGTCTGGAAACGGAACGCATCAAGCGCCGCGCAATCCTCACTGCCGATGGGAAACGCATCTCGGCGTTAACACAAAAGACGGAAATCCTTCTCCAGGAAATAGAAGCGCTCGAAATGGAGCGCGAGAAGATCGCGGTCGGGCTTTTAAAAAGCAAAAGACCAAATCATCGGGGCGAGACTCCAAGCCTGACGGAATTGATTCGACTCGCTTGCGACTCTGATCCCGAGGAACTTGAGACCCTTGGAGCGTTGGCTTCGGAGTACCGGGAAACTGTTCAGCAACTCAAGCTTGAAGTCGAGGAAAATGAGTCAATTTTGCGGCACACATCCGCCAGAATTCACCAACTGCTGACTGACGTTGCAGCAACCGCCTCAGTCACGATGGACGGTACTTACTCCCCGGCGGAAAAGTCTCGCGAAAAGCGGGTCGAAACCCGTTCCCTTTTCGTGAGCGCAAACGCCTGAGCGGCTGTCTGGTAGGAACTCCATCCGCAAAAAGCGCTAATGGTTTAGCTTCGGCCGCCGACGATGAGATCGGGCGTCGTGTGTTCACACGACGCCAGGAGAGAACGCAATGGGCTCCACCTTTGGCGGATTCGAAATAGGTAAGCGCGGGCTTTCCGTCCATCAGACAGCGCTGAATGCAACCGGACATAATATTTCTAATGCAGACAATCCAAATTACGCCCGCCAGCGCGTAACCATGCAATCCATGGATCCGATCTACGAACCGGCTCTGAATCGCGCTCAGGGTCCTGGTCAGATCGGTCAGGGCGTTCAGGTAGCGGCGATTGAACGCGTGCGTGACGCGTTTTACGATGACCAGATCAGCGCGCTCGAAACCTCCAAAAACTTCTGGGAAGCGCAAGAAGCCTACCTGACGCAAATGGAGCAGATTCTCAATGAACCTTCAGACAATACACTGCGCACTCTGACCGATCAATTCTGGTCGAGTTGGCAGGAACTGGCGAATTTCCCGGCCGAAATGGCCCACCGAGAGGTCGTTCTCGAACGTGCGAACGGTCTGGCCACTCGAGTCAACGATACCTACAATAAATTGTCGGAACTCCGACAGCGGGCAAACAACGAAGTGATCGCATCGGTCAATCAGGTGAACTCTCTGGCCGAACAAATCCGCGACCTCAACGTTCGAATCCTGAAATCCGAGGCGCTGGGCGACCGGCCCAATGACCTTCTGGATCGACGCGATGCGGCCATTGAGGAACTCTCGAAAATTGCGAACATTCGAGTGGGACGCTCCGATCGCGACGAGGTTTTTGTTTTCATCGGCGAGCAAGCGCTGGTGCAGGGCGAGATACTGCGCAAACTCAAAACCACTCCCGACCCGGACAACGAGGGAATGGCGCGCGTTCAATGGGAACATAATGATCGCGATCTGATCTTAAACGGCGGCCGGCTCGCCGGCTTATTGGACATGCGCGATCGATCCATCGTGGAACGTATAAATGCGATCGACACGTTCGCACTGAACATCGCAGACATCGTAAATGAGGCCCATCGAGACGGCTTTGGCCTTAACGGCGCCACCAATCGCGACTTCTTCGATTTGCGATCACTCTCGTCAAACGCCCGCGGCTCCTATTTGATGCAAAACGCGGCGTCGAATTTCGACCTGAACCAGGATGGAACCGCCGAGGTCACCGCGGTGTTTCGTGCGACCGGCGTCAACGTCGTCGATCCTTCGCGTCGCGTCGGCGTCGACGGCACGCTGACCTTTTATAAGAACGACGGCGCCAACACGCCGGTTCGCATCGATTATTCGCGCGACGATACCTTGAACGACATCATTCGTCGGGTGAACGACAGCGGCGCTGGTGTGGTCGCGTATATGAACCACGACAACCAACTGGCGCTCAAAGGCGCAGTGGCTGACGACGATCGCCGGACAAATTTCATGATCCGCCGCATCGAGGACTCCGGCGAACTGCTGGTTGGTTACACTGGCGTTTTGAACAGCTCCGGCGAGGCCGGCGCATTCGACTTTCGTCGTGTCAATGAGATATCCCGACTCCGTGCGCCCTTACAGGATATTACCCTGACGCCGGTCTTTCACCCGGCTGCCTACCTTCGAGTTTCCCAGCAGGTTGCCGGCGATCCGGCCAGTATCGCCGCAGGTCGCGGCAAGGACGTAGGCGGCACAGGCGACTACAACCAGGCCGGAGGCCAATCGGATGGCGCCAACGCTTTGCTCATCGCCGCGGGCCTGAAACAGGCGAGCCGGATGATCGGTCGTCACGAAAACCCGGAACAATTCTACAATGCGCTGATTTCCCGACTCGGTACGGAATCGCGCACCGCCCGCGACGCCGCCCTGCGCCAGAAGGACGATCTGGTGCACTTGAGCAGCATGCGCCAGAGCGTGATGGGCGTCAGCCTCGACGAAGAGATGAGCAATATGGTTCAGTTTCAGCACAGCTATAACGCTTCGGCGCGCGTGATCAACACGCTCGATCAAATGCTGGATCTGATCATCAATCGACTGGGAGCGTAATGACCAATGATTCGCATAACTGACATGATGAAGAACAATCAGCTGGTGCGCAACCTCGGTCGCCACCAGCTTGAATTGGATCGAGTGCAGAATCAGCTGGCGACTGGCGAACGCATCCAGGCGCCGTCGGACGACCCTGGCGCTGCGACCAATCAGATGTACTTTCGCACACGCGTCGATGAACTCGATCAATTCGCGTCCAACATAGACGAGTCGCGCAACCGCTTGAACTTAATGGATGGTCAGCTCGATCGCGTCGGTGAGATTTTTCAACGCGTTCGGGTGCTCGCAGTCCAGGCTTCCAACGGCATTTATCAAGGCGACAATGCTTTTGAACTCAAAAACGCCATTGCCAAAGAAGTCGATCAGCACTTGCGCGCGCTCATCGAAATCGCCAATGGCCGCGACTCCACAGGACGTCCGCTCTTTGGCGGTCACGTTTCCGAACGGCCGCCTTTTGAACCGATTGAATCCAACATCCGCGGATTGCGCGGCGTGGAACTCGCCAATCAGATTATCCAGGTGGAATATCGCGGAGACATCGGCCGCCAGCTTCGCGAACTCGACCGAGGACAATACCTCGATGTTAATCTTCCCGGGAACAAGGTCTTCTGGGGCACCAATGTCACTCTGACCGGTTCGGTCGACAATTCGGGCTACTCAGCCACTACAGATCAGGTGTTTAAAATTGACGGCGCCGAAATTCGCGTCGCCGCGGGTGACACTATCGACGACATCATCGACAAGATCAACAATGCGAACATCGAAGTGCGTGCAAGTAAGATCGGTCAAGACTACCTCTCGTTGCACACTACTACCCCGCATCAAATCTGGTTGGAAGACGTGGAAGGCGGCACCGTATTGCGCGACCTGGGACTGATTAACGCCAACAAGGCCGAGCCGCCGAACAATTACTCGGATACGGCGCGCGTCTCAGGCCTCAGCATTTTCGACGTGCTTATTAAGTTCCGTAACGATCTTCTGGCCGGCGACCAGCTGGAAATCTCGGGGCGCGACCTGGGCAATCTGGATGAATCCCTCAATAACGTGCTCCGGTATCGCGCCGAAGTCGGCGCGCGGCAAAACCGCGTCGACCAGCACGAGAAACGCGTCTCCTGGGATCAGACCTTCATGCAGGAACTGTTGGTGAAAAACCAGGGCATCGATTTTCCGGAGACGATCATCAGCCTCAAATGGCTGGAGACTATCAATCAGTACGCGATGAACGTCGGCGCTCGCATCATCAAACCGCAACTGATGGACTTCCTCCGGTGATGGCGGCGCCGGCGAAAGTCATCGAAACTCCAAACGATAACAGAGCAGGTACGTGCATGTCGACGTTGGCGACTAAAGCCCTCGGAAAGGTCGAAATTAATCCGGACGAGATCATTGAATTCCCGGAGGGCCTCTTTGGCTTTCACGAATTCCGGCGCTTCGCCCTGCTTGCGGAGAGTTCCGAGTCCGTTTTCAAATGGCTCCAGTCCGCCGAGGAACCCGGCTTGGCTTTCGTCGTTATCGAACCGGAACTATTCCTGCGCACGCCTTACAAACCCGATCCGGCGCCCGGGGAACTCGAGGCCCTTGAAGTGCAGAGGGCCGCAGATTGCATGATCTATGTGATTGTGACCATTCCCGAGAATAACCCGCAAAAGATGACGGCCAACCTGCAGGGGCCGATCCTCATTAACATAGAGAAGAAATTGGGCCGCCAGGTGATATCACATCAGGAAGGCCACCGCGTCCGCGTCTCCATCCTGGAACAACTGGAAGGCTGATTGTGCTCGTACTGGCCAGGCGAATCAACGAATCGATCATGATCGGCGACGACATTGAAGTCGTCGTGGTCGATATCAAAGGCGATCAGATAAAGCTGGGCATTCGCGCGCCCCGCACCGTCAGCGTGCATCGCTCAGAGGTGTACCGTGAAATCCAGGAACAAAATAAACGCGCCGCGGAGTCGACGCCTCAGTCCCTCGAAAACCTCGGAGATCTGCTCAAAAAGAAAAAAAAGTAACTCGCCGCCGCTTCGCACGGCCACGCTTGTATTTATTCCGTTTTATATAGTTTTCTTATCGCACTTTCCGCTACCGCATTCCACGACGCGAGCTGAGACAGTTTACCCGCGCCCGTCGAGCTCATCTGAAATAAGAGTGACGAATCGTCGCTATATCAGTCAGCTGTTAATTGAAGCGGAAGATGATAAGTATTATTTAGTAATCATCTCCACTCACCCGGGTCCCTGGGCTTTTCACGCGACTTCGCACCCTTTGCGTTACGAATGTTTCGCCCCGCGCGCCTGTTTGAGCGAGCTTCGTCGGCTTGATGAATTTCTTAAGAGCGGTTGGAACATACGGCTACGAATTGCGGGCTCGCAGATCGTTGCACTGGAGTACCTTTCGCCTTCGGGCGGCTAGATCGCTCAGCAGCGGCGCCGGCTTCATTCGCCGCACGGTGAACGAAGTGCGCCGCACTTTAACCTCTTCGCTTGGTTTCGCCAGAAACTGCTGGCACGGCCGTGAGCGGCCGCCCGGCGTGCGCGCCGACGGCGTACAGCGCGCCCTTTCCAACCTGGAACGCTGGGGGATCGCCGCTTTTGGCGCCAGTTCCGCGTTTCTCAAGGCGATCGAAGCGGCGATGACCGGCGACATCTGCTCGCTCTGTCAGGCGGGACTGGCGGGTCTTGCAACGACGCTGGTCCTTGCGGCGCCGCCCGCCCGGAGCGCGCGAATCTACTCCGCTTATTATATCCTCGCCTTTTTGCTTTTGCGCTACGATCCCCTGGCGTGGCCGCCGCAACTCGTCCAGGAGGGCGGATTCCTGCTGTATGTCGCCGCACTGCTCTCGCAATCCCTGCGCCCCGGCCGTTGGCCCGGACTGCCGGTCGTTTTTTTCATATTGCTGCATTTCGCGGTCGAGTCGTATTACTTTCCGCAAAGCGACATCGACACTCTGCATCGCAGTTTCACCCTGACCTGGGCCGCAGGTTTCGCACTCTTCCTGGAACTCACGCTGTATTTTCTCACCTTGCAGTACCTGGCCTTGCAGGCGGAACGCAGCCGCGCGGATCGCGAACTGGATCTCGCCCGGCGCGTGCATCAGCGACTATTCCCGGCCTTTCATGAAAACGAGCGCTTTCGGCTTTTCGCGCGGCGACTGCCGGAAAATCGCACGGACGGCGATCTCTACGATGTGATTCGTCTGCGCGAAGGCGACGCCGGTGTTTTTCTGGCGGATGTTTCCGGACACGGCATCTCCAGCGCTATGATGGGCGCCGCCCTGAAAATTTCTCTCGGTCAGGCGCCCTATCAGGTGCGCAAAGATCCGCAAGCGCTGATGAATTACCTGGATCGCGCGCTCGCGCGCGATTTTGACAGCCATCACGCGTCGGCCATTTATGTAATGTTTCAGTTCGCAGCCGGACGCGTCCAGATTGCCAATGCCGGGCATCCCGCCCTGCTGTACGCCCCGGCCGGCGGCGCTTTTACGGAAATTGTCACGCAGGGCGCGATCCTCGGATTCGAATTGCAAAATCCCGTGGCGCCGATCGTGGAGCGGCCGCTGTTTTCCGGAGATCGCTTCCTGCTCTACACGGACGGCCTGATCGAATACGAGAGTCCGACGAGCGGGCCGGGCGCGCGCCTCCTGGATATGCCCGGCCTCTTACGCGGACTCGAAACGCTGAACGGCGCCGCTCTGATCGATGCCGTGCTGGAACGTGTGCAGGCGCAGCCCGACTTTGGCGCCTTCGCTGACGACGTCACGCTGGCGCTGATCGAAATCCGCTGATATCAATCGCCCGACTTATTTTGCTTCCGGAGGAATGACTTTGCAGACTCCGGTTGAAACCACCTCGCCGCGCTGATTCTTCCACTCAATATCCATCTCGACGGCGCGAATCCGTTCGACTTTACGCACGACGGACGCCGAGCAGGTGATCGTGTCGCCGGGATACACGGGCCGCTTGTAACGCTGGCTGACCTCGAGTGCAACCGTGCCGAGTCCGGGCAGCTTCATGCCCAATATGGGCGCGAGTAAAGAACCGGCGAGTCCGCCATGTGCGATGCGCCGCCCGAAGGGCGTCGTTTTTGCATACTCTTCGTCCACGTGCACGGGATTGAAGTCGCCGCTGATGCCGGCGTACAGGTAAATATCTGTTTCCGTAATCGTCTTGGTAAAACTCGCCGTATCGCCGACTTGAATTTCTTCGAATGACTTGCCGCGCTGGTACATCGGCAAAATACAATTCGCCGGGGGGTGCGTGTCAATCACGCACGCTCTGAAAATCCTCATGGACTATTCGCCCCGCACCCTGGTGCGTCATGCTGCGCTTTTCGCGCTGCTCGCGTCCGTCCCGGCCTGGTCAAATCCCGCCTGGCCGGACTGGTTCGCAACGCACGCCGGATTTTACGCCCTGTTGCTGGCGCTCGCTGCAGGCGCGGGGCTCGCGGCCGACTGGCTGGCGCGGCGGCGCCTCTTGAGCCGCGCGTGGCTGCGCTTAGTCGGCCGACTTTTACGACGGCCGGCCTTGCTGCGCCGCGCTGCAAAGGCCGCGGTTGCAACGCCGCGACCGGTCGAGTGGATATATTTGTGGGCGGCCTGCTCCCGCTGCATTGCTTACTGGTCGGCGTTCGCCATGGGTTTCGCACTGGCCTGGGCGCTCTGGCCGTGGAACGCAGGATGGAACATGTGGCTGCCGCGCGTCTACTTCGGGTTGTTGGCGGCGTCAGCTGCGTCGAGCCTTGCGGTGGGCGCTTTCCTCTATCGGGAAATTCGCTCCACAAATGACGGCGCAGATTCGCGCTGAACTTTTGTGGCTACCTTTTTGCGCTTTGCTATACTGAAGCGGGAGTCGGCCCCACAGCCGTACGCGACCCGCGGGAATGTCGCAGGTAAAAGCAGCATGAATATCGAAGACGTCTTGCGTAAGCGCAACTGCCACAATGGACATAACATTGCGGACCTCACCTACGAATTGCCGGTGCTGTTTGTCTTTCTCCGCCATCTGGGCTGCACGTTTTGCCGCGAAACCCTGCACGAACTGGCGGCGCAGCGCCGGGATATCGAGCTGGAAGGCGCGGCAATCGCCCTCGTGCACATGAGTCCGGCCGAGGAGGCGGAAGAGATCTTTAACAAGTATCAGCTTAACAATGTCATCCGCATCGCTGATACCGAACAGGAACTCTACCGCGCCTTTCATCTTTCACGCGGTTCCCTGCATCGACTCCTGGGCCTCAAGGTATGGGTGCGCGGCTTTATCGCCGGAGTCGTCCGGGGCCATGGTCTGGGTCCGCGCATGGGCGATGTGGCGCAAATGCCGGGAGTCTTTCTCGTGCATAACGGCGACGTGGTGCGCGAGTTTCGACATCTCAGTCCCGCTGATCGACCCGACTACGTCAGTATGGCCAGCTATCCCTTCGAGCTGGAAAAAGTCCGCTAACCCTGCCAACCGGGCGTTTTCACACGCGCGACCGAACCCGCACATGGCGCGCACCGTCCAAAAGCCATGTTGGCTTCCGAGTTTCGCGCTGCGCTTCGATCTTCGCTCCCCGGGTTGCTGCTTGTCGGCGCACTCCTCGCTGGCGGCTGCAGTGAAAATAAAGAAAGCCCGGCTGAATTTTTTCAGGCGGACGACGCAAGCGGGGCGGATGTCGCGTCGGAGCAAACCGCGCGCACCGCGCGCACCGCGCCGTCCGCTCCTCCGGGCGCACGCTTCCCCGGCGCCGAAGACGAGCGGGCCGCCGGCGCCGCCGGAGGAGAAGTAAACTCCGTATTCAGCGGCGCTAACCTCGGACGCCTGCAACTCAAGCCTTTTGAGAACGCCCAGGATCGCATCCTCGAATATCAGCTCAATCTGGTCTATCGTACGGACGACTTTCTCGAAAAGCGCCGGGCGCTCTACGCACTTGCCGCTCGCTACGGATTTCTGCAACAGGCGAACGCTGTCGCGGACAACGCATCGATGAGCGCGACCTTCCGCGTCGCATCGGACAAGATCTTTCCCTTGCTGGACGAACTCGACGCACTGGGCAAGCTCGAAAGCGAATCGATTAACGTCGTTGATCATACGGAAGCGCTCTATCGCGCACAACGCCGCATCGCTCGCGAGCAGGAGCGCGCTCTACGGCGCGCCCAGGGACCGCAAACTGCGCGCACATGGGCGGAGAAGGAGCAAATGATTTCGGCCAGCGAAGACGCGGAAGATGCGGAAACCTTAAATCGTTGGCGAACGCTGGACAACGCGCGCTGGGCGACCGTCAGCGTCACGCTGCTCGGCCCCGACGTGCCGGAGCAGGTGCAGGTTCCCGCATATCGCAATGCGTTCGTCTTTCTGGCGAATTTTTTACTGGAGCTGGCCTACTATCTGATCTTGTGGGCGCCGCTCTGGCTCGCGGCGGCATTCCTCTGGATCAAGCGCGGCGTATTCGTCCGCGCCTACCAACGCATTTTTTCCGCTAAGAGTCAAACCGCGGGCGAGTAACGCGCGAGCAAGGCGTCAATGCGCGCCCGAAGATCTTCGAAGCCCAGGTAGCCCTGGGTCACAAGGACATTGGTATCGCCGGCATTCAAAACCAGCGTCGGAAACGCCCCGATGCCCCAGCTGCGGGCGAATTCAAACTGCTGGCGCATGATTGTCTCCGTCGCAGGCGCGGCGTACGTCTCGGCGAACTGGGCTGGCTCATAGCCGCTGTCGACGGCGGCTCTTTGATAGGTTTCCAGGGCCGCCGGATCCTCCGCGTCGCGATAGAAGCGCCGCTGTAATGCGTGCTGGAATTCCAGCGTGCGGCTGGAATCCAGCAAATTCGCCGCCGCCACCGCGCGACAGGCCGGCGCAGTATTGTAAACAAAACCAGGACGCTTTTCGAAAAACGAAAAATCAAACTCGGCGCCGGACGCCTGCTGAACCATTTCCCAGTGATGCGCGATTTCGCGCGCCAGACGCTCGGGCAGGGGGCGGTCCTCATCCGGTCGGAGTCCGCCGACCACCACGCTCACCGGCGCTCGATCGCCGTACGCCACGGCAATCGCTTCCATGCCGGGCCCGAAGCCGTAACACCAGGAGCACATCGGATCAGTGAAGTACAGGAGGGCTGGCATGCTGTTTTGAACCGCCGCCCGGGGGCCGGTTACAATTTTTGCCGTCCAA
Source organism: Leptospirales bacterium (assembly GCA_036170535.1). Classification (GTDB taxonomy): domain Bacteria; phylum Spirochaetota; class Leptospiria; order Leptospirales; family Leptonemataceae; genus SSF53. The sequence continues at coordinate 86,278 of JAVHPJ010000243.1, forward strand.
AAAATCGGCTTGCTCTATTGCAGCGCGCGGCCATGATCCGCTTCGAGGATTTCCAATTATGGCCCGGTCCCCCTTCTCCCCCGCCGACCTTGATCGCATTGCGCGCGCCGTATCCGGCGCCGAAGGCTCAACATCCGGCGAGATTGTGCCGTACTTCGTTCAGCGCAGCGACGAATACGATGAAGCCGTGTGGCGCGGCGGCGCTCTGGGGATGGGCCTGGCTCTGCTGGGCTTTTACCTGTATTTCGAGTTCTCAAATGCGTGGCTGCCGTTTGGACTGAGCGGCGTGGCTGTGCTCACGCTTGTGATCGGCGGTCTGGGCGTGGCGCTGTCGGTCTTCGTTGCGCCGATCCGCCGTCTGCTCGCCGGTCGGCAATTGATGGAGCGGCGCGTGCATGCCCGCGCCATGGAAGCCTTCGTGCAGCAGGAAGTTTTCAAAACGCGCGATCGCACTGGCGTGTTGATTTTTATCAGTAATTTTGAACATCAGGTCGTGGTAATCGGCGACACAGGCATCAATGCCAGAGTTGAAAAGGGCGACTGGCAGGCGGTCGTAAAGCTCGTGACGGACGGCATTCGTCGCAAGCAGGCGGCCGATGGCCTCCTCGCCGCCGTTCAAAAATGCGGCGAGCTGCTGCACAAACAGGGCGTTGCGCGCCGCGCCGATGATTCGAACGAACTGGCGGATCGCCTGGTAATAGGCGATTGAGCCGGTCATGTTCAGAAGCGTGAGCGGAGCCCGGCCGCAGGCCTGGCGCCGGCCGCAATGGTTGCGTCGCTGCGGCGGCGTAGTAAGCGGGTGCGTCGTCGCGCTTTCAGGATGCACGCTATTCGCTGGCGCCCTTGCAGCCCGCGAGGTTCCCTTTCTCAGCAGCCGCGTCGTCGACCAGGCCCGCCTCCTCAAACCGGCCACCCGGCGCGCGCTTGAATCGCAACTGGCCGCTTTTGAAAAAGATACTTCCAACCAGGTCGTCGTACTCATCATCGATTCGCTGGGCGGCGAACCGATCGAAGACTACAGTCTGCGCGTCGTCGAAACGTGGAGGCTCGGTCAGCGCGGGCGCGACAACGGGGTGTTATTTCTCGTCGTCCACAAAGATCGCCAGATGCGGATCGAGGTCGGCTACGGCCTGGAAGGTCCGCTCCCGGATGCGCTTGCATCGCGCATACTGCGCGAAAAGGTCACGCCCCAATTTCGTTCCGGGCAGTTCGACGCCGGCGTGCTCGCCGGCGTGCGCGCGATACAGCAGGCGATTCAGGGCGAATACGTCGCCGACCCGGAACATGCGGAAGGCCGCAGCGCGCTTGAGATTTTCAAAGCCTTTGTCTTTCTGTGGTTCGTTGCCTGTATTTTGTTCTTTCCGCTGCGCACAGCCCTGCGTTCCACAAGCGGGCCCGCTTGGTTCGCCTTCAGTCTCTTGAACCCGCTGTTTTCCGGCGCGCTTGTTCTGCCGCTCGTACTCGCGTTCTCGGAAGCCTGGGCGGAAGTCGCAAGCGCGGCGTCCGGCGTTCTCCTGGCTGCCGCGCTTTTTGCTGTAAAGTTTGCGTGGCAAAAACGTCGCCAACTTGCGCGCGCCAGCGAACGCGGCGAATTGGAGCCGCAATCCGAACTCGGAAATCGCCTGGCCGATGCAGCTGACTGGCTCAGTTCCAGCGACTCCAGGAGTTCCTCTTTGGGGAGCGGATCCTCAAGTTCAAATGACTCCAGCAGTTCGAGCGACTCCAGCAGCTCCTACGACTCCGGCTCGTCCGACTCATTCAGCGGCGGAGGCGGCGACTTCGGGGGCGGCGGCGCCTCAGACTCCTGGTGACATGGCGCGCGCTTTGAGCAGCGCGACCACTCGATCTTCGTCTTTTTCCATGGTAAACATCATCCCGAGCCAGACCAGGGCGCAGGGAATCCAGCAACTGATCGCCAGATTGTAGGCCAGCATGTCGGAACCGGCGAGCAAGAATACGCCGATGATAAACGGACCGAATCCCGCGCCGATTTTGTCAAACCACGCAAAAAACGCAAATGCCGATCCGCGAATTTCCGGCGGGTTCACGTTAATCAGTATCGCCCGCACGTTAACGCCGGCCATACTCACGACCAGGCCGCCTACTATTGCGACAACCAGCAGAAACGCAAGGCTGGATCCCTCGTAGTTGACAAAGATATACCCGGGAATGGTTCCGATCAGCACCGTGAATGCGCCGAACAACGGCAGATACTTACGATTGCGCGCGTACGCCAGTCGGCCCAGATAGCCGCCAATGAAGCCGCCGAAGATGCTCGACCCGCCGAAGGCGAGCGAAAGAAAGACGGCGTCCTGCACGCTCCAACCTTTTGTCTTTTCGTAAAGGTCGACCATGTATACGAAAAAGAAGCCCCAGGGGACCATGCCCGGCACGCCTTGCATCAGCGCGAGCAGGTTGGTCTTGTTTGAAAAGATGGCGCGCACATCCGCACGAGTAATCCGGCGATGCGCCTCGTGTTCCAGCAATTGCGCCTGCTGCTCCGGACTCAAATCATCGAGGGCCGTCTCGGCCGAACCGCGCTGCGGCGAATTGCCGAACCAGAGATACAGGAACGCCAACGGAAAGGACGGCAGAGCCATTATAATAAAGCTCCAGCGCCAGCCCGGCAGGCCCAGATAACTTTCATGCGCCAGCGCCCCGGCGAGAATTTGTCCGGCGCCCACGCCCAGGCCCATTGCAGTTTCCAGCCAACCGGCCGCAGCGGAACGATTCGGCGCGCGAAAGTAGTCGCCAATCAGCGAAAACAAAATCGGATAAAAGCCGCCGAGACCGACGCCTGTCAGAGTCCGCAGCGTTAGAAAGGTCCAATAGTCCGTCGCAAAGGCGGTGCCTAGACAGCTCAGTTCGCCCAGAATGACTGCAGCCACGAGCATCCGTCGGCGATCATAGATGTCGCTCAGCACCCCGATCAGGATGGCCATAAAGCCGCCGACCGGAAAAAAGAAAAGCGCCGGCAGGGAGCCGATGTACCAGCGATACTCGGCCTCGTCGTGAAAACCGAATTCCGCGCCAATCCGGGAAAGGTTAGGAGCCAGCAACTGCTGATCGCCAAAGAGAAAAAATGAAATCGCAATTACGGAGAAGAAAGAGTACCAGGTGCGACCGCCGCGGCCCTGCAAATCGCCCAGGCCCAGGCCCGCCAGGAGTCCGCCTTTTTCCATGTAAACGCCGCTTTCGCCCGTTGATTTCATTGTTTCGCTCGCCGCCCGTTTTCAGGCCAGCGCAGCCCTACTTACCAACGCAGAATATCGAAAAAATTCTGCCCAGAATTTCCTCCGCGTCAATGCGGCCGGTGATGGCGCCCGCGTGCTCCAGGGCGCGGTCAATCTCCAGCGCCGTGATTTCATCCGGCGCGCCCTGGGCCCAGAGCTCGAGGACCCGCTCGAGCGCCGTTTGAATATGTAAAAAATGAAAGCGATGCCGGTCTTCCAGCAATAGCACGTCCGGGGCCGCCGTGGCGCCAAGCAGGAGTTCGCGTAGAATTCGACGCAGTTCATCAACGCCGGCCCCGGTAGCGCAAGAAATCGCCACGCTGCGATCGGATCCGACCTGGTCGCGATACGCCGCGCGAACGTCCGCTACGTCGATTTTGTTAAAAACATGCACTACGACCGGAGCGTCTTCCAAATGCGGAAAGGCGTAGGGCGGCAGCGCGCCATCGATAACGTGCAGAATGATCTGGCTGCGACGCATGGTCTCGCGCGAAAGGCGCACGCCCTGTTCTTCAATCACGTCTGTTGCATCGCGCAGGCCCGCTGTGTCCACCAGGCGCAATTCTGCGCCCTCAAACTGGATCGTCTCGGCCACATAGTCGCGCGTGGTGCCGGCGATCGGCGAAACAATCGAACGATCCCAGCCCAGCATGCGGTTCATCAAAGACGACTTGCCCGCATTGGGTGCGCCGACTAATGCGGCCTGGAATCCGTGACGCAGGCGTTCGGTTTCGCGCCCGCGCCGCAACAGTTCTTCAATCTGAGCGATCAAATCGCGCACCCGCGCCTGACGCGCTGCGCGCGATTCAAAGGTCAGGTCTTCGGTGGAAAAATCAACTTCGGCCTCGGTTTCCGCTTTCAGGTGAATCAGCGCGGATCGAAAGCGAGCGGTGAGTCTCGTAAGCTCTCCGTATAAATTCTTACGACTGGCCTCGAGTTCCAGCTCGCTGCGCGCCGTGACCACGCGGTGCACCGCTTCCGCGCGCGTGAGATCCATTCGACCGTTCAAGTAGGCGCGGCGCGTGAACTCGCCCGGACCTGCCGGCCGAAGCGAGCGCCCTTCCGTCACGCTCGCGGACAACATGGCTTCGATCGCCTTGCGCAGGAGCAGCGGATTACCGTGCAGAGAAATTTCGGCGGAGTCTTCGCCCGTGTAGGAAGCGGGCGCGGCGAAGAATACAACCAGCGCTTCGTCAATCGGCGCGTTCAGGGCGTCAACAACGCGGCAGAAAATCGCGCGACGCGGCGCGGCGGCAAAATCGGGCGCAGCATCGGCGGAATGTTTCAGACAATGCCGCGCCAGAATAGCCAGAGTCTCCGGTCCGGAGAGACGCAGGACGCCGATCGCCGCCGACCCGGGGGCCGTCGCCGCAGCTATCACTGTGTCTCCGTCGGACCAGAGCGCGGACATCAATTCGCAAACGTCGCAGGCCGCCTGTTGCGACCAATCAGCGACGATTGCCGATGTCGTCGTCTGCGAGTTCCTCTTCTTCCTCGACGTGAACACGGTTGCCAATGTTCTCGTCGATGACCGCTTCCTCTTCCGTCGCCGGAGCGCGATTAAACCGCGACTCGTCGTCGCGTGCCGGCGCAGACGCGCCGCGTCCGCCGCCGTTACGTGAACGCTTTTCGCCCGCCGGAGCGGCCCCGCCGTTTTTCTTGCGTTCGACTGGAATCACGCGCACGCGCTTGTAAACGCCGTTGCCGTCCGATTCCGTATAAACGCGATCGTCCTTTTCCAGCGTAAGGTGGATGATCCGTCGCTCGTACGGGTTCATATAGTTCAGAAGAACCGGACGTCCCGTACGCGCCACGCGATCGGCCATGCGTTGCGCGAGCCGGGTCAGACTTTTCTGACGCCGCTCGCGATACGCTTCCACATCGACCATGATTCTGCGGCCGCTCTTGGTGCGCGTATTAACAATCAAGTTCACCAGGAACTGGATTGCGTCCAACGTGCGGCCATGCTTGCCGATCAGATAGCCGGTGTCCTTTGAACCCAGCTCAATGTAGTAGTTGTCTTCGCGTTCGCCGGTCTGCTGGATCCACGCATCAATGCCCATCTTACGTACGATGGTCAATAACACGCCCCGTGCATGAACTTCGAACGACGTCTCGTCTTTGGGCAGCGCGCGCACAACGCCCGCGTCCCGTTTCACAAGCCGCATCAGCCCGGAAGTCTGGCCGATCGCTTCAAACTCTAACTCATCTTTCTTCGCGCCGAGCAATTCGAGGGCTTCCGCTTCCGCCTCGGCGCGACCCTTGCCCTCGATTTCGAGTATATAGTAACCCATGGAGATCTCCTGATTTACAGAAGGAATACGTTATCGCCGGGACCGATCTCCGGATCTCAGCGACTGGTCGGCGCTGGTTCGTCTTTGGAGAGCTTGTTGGTGGCAAGCTGCCAGACGATCGCCAGAATGTTCTGCACTGTCCAATAAAGCGTAACGCCGCTCGGGATAGTCCAGAAGAAAAATAACATCATGACCGGCATCATGTACATAATCATCTGCTGCTGCTTGTCCGCCACGACGGTGGTAAAGCGCTGCTGGAGGACCTGGGAGCCGGCCATCACCAGCGGCAGGATATTAATGCTCCAGCCCAGGTAGGGCAAATGACCGATCGTGTCCGGCGTGGACAGGTCCGTGATCCAGCCGATAAACGGACTGCGCCAGAGTTCCACGGATTCCGAGAAGGCGGAATAAAGCGCTATAAAGACCGGCATCTGGATCAACATGGGCAGACAGCCCTTCATCGGATTGATGTTGTATTTTTTGTACAACTCCATCATCCGTTTCTGCTTTTCGGCCGGATCATCGGCGAACTGCTCATTAATGCGGTCGAGTTCGGGCTTCACCTCGGTCATGCGCTTCATGCTCTTGGCCTGCATCTGGTTCAGCGGCCAGGTGATGAGCTTGAAGGCGACGGCGATGATAATAATACACCAGCCATAGTTGCCCACGTAAACATAGAGCCAGCGCATGACCCAGATAATGCCGTCGCGGATTTTGGAAAAGATCGCAAGAAAGCTGGAGCTGTAGATGACGGTGCGGGCGTGTTCGTTAAACCCGGTGACGCCAAACTCCGCAGCCATCAGGTCCGGTTTCTGAAACTGATGGTTTTCGTCGTTACGCAGGCCAACATACACCTTGTTGTCGATGATCATTGCGTCCGCGCGGCGCTTCTGCTCGGCGAGCACGGGGGCCCGGTTGCCGGTCTCTGCGGAAGCCAGTGCGCCGCCAGCGACCGTCAGTCGATTTACCGAACCCAGATCAAGCGGCTGTTCTCCTGCAGGCGCCAGCTTGAAGCTGTCAAATATCGCCGTGAATGCATTTTTGCCCGTCGGGTCTTCCTGGTTCGCGTACGCCAACCCGTCCGGACGATTCAGGGCGTTGACGCCGTCGTTCATGAATTCCGTGTAGGCGAAGAAATAGCGGCTCTTCGCTCCCAGCAATTCCAGACTGTCGGGAAATTCATTTTGCCAGGTGTACTGACCGGCTTTATCCACGCGTCCGCAGCCCAGCGGATTTGCACAGCCGGCCGAACCGCCGCCCGCCGCATTCAGTCGCGTCTGCAGCTCGTTGTTATATCGATAAAAGCGTCCGTACGCGTACAGCGCAGGATTGTCGCCCGGCGGAGGCAGCGGGCCCAGATCGCCAAAGGGTTTAAAATAGATCGGCGCAAGGTTTGCAGCGCCGCCCCAACGAAATTCCTTCTTCTCGACGTTGCGAATCGCCGTAATCTGCCGAAAGTAGTTTTCTTCCGGCAAAAAACGAAAGATTTTAATCAGTTCCAGGCGGTGACCGTTGAGCGTTAAGGGCAGGCTGAAGCGCACTTCCTGCACGCCGGTCTTTTCATCGCGCGAAACGCCGTCGAGCTTGAAGGCCGCATTGTTTAAGGGCGGATTCGCCAGCTGTTCGCCGTACGGTCCGTAATAATAGAGGTGCGGCTGGAAGTCCATGCCGGCGCCGCGCGTAACTTCGAGAGCGCGCTGCTCAATCGCCACTGGATCGTCAGTTTCCGCGAGCACCTGCGCGGGCAGAGTAAATTCGTCGTGCTCTTTGAGATAAAGCGCCGTGACGCGGCCGCCGCGCGTGGATAACCGCGCATACAGGTGTTTCGAATCAATATTAATGATGCGACCCGCGTCATTGGCCGGCAGGGACGCGAATTGGAAATTCGCCAGTCCGCTGGTTTCCTGCTCCGCGCGCTGTTGCTCTTGCGTCTGCTGGGGCTGCGGCTTCGGTTTCTCCGGCGCAAACCAGGTTTGAAATACGATGATCGCCAGCGCGCCAACGAGGAAAATCGGCAAAAGCGAGCTTAAAGAACCCAGCGGGCTTTGTTCTTTATTTTCCATGACTGATCGGGCCTCCGCGCCCGCTATGATTACAGCCCGACGCTCCTATTTCAGGAAGGACCGGATCAAAGTAACCCTGCGAAAAGGGATTACAACGTAGAATACGCCAGACCGCCTTGCCAGCGGCCCGAAAGAAGCCAAAATGCTCAAAGCATTCGATGGCGTAAACGGAACAAGTGGGGTAAAAGCGGCATTGCCCGCCGATGACTTTGCCCAGGCTCGCCTGGTAGAGGCGGATCAGAGCGATGGCGAGTCGATTCATCAGGGCTTCATCTTCTGACCGAGCAGGCCGGCCCGGTCCAGCGCGCGACGCAATCGTCGGCTGCGCTCGCCCGGCGGCGCCTCAGCAAAATCGCGGCGCGGAAGTATGGCGATCCAGAATCCCGGCAAAAGCAGGGGTACGATCGGATCCAGGGCCTCGCGCGTGATTCGCTTCAAGCGGTTCCGCTGTACCGGTCGGCCGTGCTTTTTAGAAACGCAGACTGCAACTCGCGAAGGTCGGGCTTCCTCGCCGGAGACCCGCAGAATTCCGAGCGAGCGTTCGCCAGCATACTCGCCCCGGGCAAAAAGCCGCTCAAAGCGCGTATGGCCGGCCAGCACAGCGGCCCGAAACCTCGCCGTGCCCAAATCTTACTTTTTGAAGACCTGATCGGAGACCGTCAGACGGTTGCGGCCCCTGGCGCGGCGGTTGTTCAGCACTTTGCGGCCGCCTTTGGTCGCCATGCGGGCGCGGAAGCCGTGCGTCCGAATCCGTCTCGTCTTGGATGGTTGATAGGTGCGTTTCATTGTCGGACCATACGCCTGCGCGTGTTCCGGCAAGGATTGAACGAGCGGATGCTGAGTCAACAGGAAATCCCGGAAATGCACGCGCCGGGCGACGGAGAATCCACCCGAAGGTGAAAGGTATTTTTCCGCCTCAGTCGGAGGCGGTCCGACAATTTTGACTTGAAGGCGTCGGAGAGCGCACGGTTAGTTCCGCTCTGTTACTCTGACTCGAGCTCAGGATTTTCCGTTGGAAGAAGCGTGGCAACAGGCGATCGCCGGGTTAAAGAATGAACTGCCCGCATTCCTTTATGAGTCATTGTTGCGCTCCGCCGATGAGCTCGGCGCGGATTCGGCATTGCGGCTGGTAGTGGAGGATGCGGCTCTCAGCGCGCCTCTGCGCTCGCGCTATGCGGCGCAGATCCAGCGCAGTCTCGAACCGGCCGCCGGTCGGCCCATCCGCGTGGAGTTTCACGCGCCGCCGACGGCGCCGCAGCGCCACTCCCGCCCGATCTGGCTCAATCCCAAATACACGCTCACAGGCTTTATCCGCGACCGCTCGAACCAGATGGCGGCGATGGCCTGCGAATCCGTCGCGTTGCAGCCCGGTCGCTCCAATCCGCTCTTTATCTACGGTGATTTTGGCTCCGGCAAGACGCACCTGGCCCAGGCCACGGCCGCCCTGTGGATTTCGAATCGCCCCGGCTTTCGGGTGCACTACGCGGGGTTTAATGATTTTCGCGACCAGTTCCTGAAAGCCCTGCACAAGGGCGACGCCCTAGAATTTCGCGGACGGCTGCGCGCTTACGACGCCCTCATCATCGAAGATATCCAGTACCTGCGCGCGACCGGCGACTCCGTGCAGGAGGAATTTTTTCACCTGTTTGACCACTACTACGAGACGGGCAAGCAGATCCTGCTGACATCGGAACGACCGATCGCCGAGCTCCTGGCGCCCAGCCGCTTGTTGAGCCGCCTGCTCTCCGGCCTCCAGGTGCGGATCCACAATCCGGGCAAGGAGCTGCGCGAAGCCTACGTACGGATGCGCAACCGCGACATCGACCCGCCGCTCTCGGAAGAAATTCTGCAGCATCTGGCCGCCCGCATTGGGGGCGGGGTGCGCGAGCTGGAATCCGCCCTGAACAAGGCGGCGCTGCTGGTCCAGCAGGGCCTCAATCTCGATTCCGCCCGCAGCCTGGAAGAGCATCTCAACGCGCTTACCGCCGGCGCCACTCTGCACTTTCCGCTCGATCGCATAATTGAAGTAGTTTGCCGCCGCCATCAGATCAGCAAGGAGCAGATCCTGGGGCCGTCGCGCAAAGCCGAGTATACGCTGCCGCGCCACATCTCCATGTTTCTCGGGCTCAAATACGCCGGGCTGAACAAGTCGGCCATTGCGCGCTACTTTCGAAAAAGCGATCACACTACCGTCATCAACGCCGAACGGAACATTCAACGACGCGCCGCACGGGACCCGGGCTTTCAGGAACTGCTCGATTCGCTGATTGAAGATCTGCGGATAGAGTGTGTATAACTCCTTCCCGCCTGTGAAAAAACGTCCCCCGCGCGTGAACGGTACGCCTCGAGCCAGGGGCTAAAAAAGCGCAGCTTCGGGCAAAATAGTTGTCGATGCGCCCGGGCGACCCCGCGAACCTGAAATGAGACGTAATAACGCGCCGCTTATTCACGCGCCGCGCCGCCGTAGTTGCGGGCGCCGGCCTGCTGTACGCGGCGATTGCGTCTTTTTTTCACATATACACGGGTACAAGAACAACAAGTACAGTACACAGACTACTGTACCTGTACTTTTGTACGCTCGGGAAACACACAGGGATACGTTGCATGAAATTCAAAGTCGATCGGCAGGAGTTCCACCGGGCCATCGCGACCGTTGAGAGCATCATTCCAGCGCGCGAAATTCGTTCGATCATTTCGAACATATTGATTGAGGCGGAGCAAGGACGCATCGTCCTCACCGCCAATGATCTGGAAATCGGCATCAAGACCTCGCTCAACGTACAAACCGAGCAAAAGGGTCGCTTAACGCTGCCCGCAAAAAAACTGAGTCAGGCGATTCGCGAGTTTCGCGGCTCGGAGATTCTCTTCCAAGCCGATTCGGAGGATCGAATCACCATTCAGGATGCGTCCGGCGCCAGCAAGGCGCGCATCACGTTGATGGGCGCGCCGAGCGATGAGTACCCTGTCATACCATCCCTGGCGGAAGATCGCTATACCCAATTCCCGGTCGCCATCGCGATCGAGATGATCAAGCGTACAGCGTATGCGATGGCGGAAGAAGATGCGCGCTACGTCTTCAATGGGCTTTACATAAAAAGCCAGGGCGCCCGGACCGCGTTTGTCGCCACTGACGGCCGGCGGCTATCGCGCATTACGCGCGAGTTCCCGGAGCCCTTGCCCTTCAAAGACGGCGTCATACTGCCCAACAAGGCCGTGCGCGAGATTCAGAAATTGATGGATGCCAGCGTTGAAGGCAAAATCGCCTTTGATGAACAGGAAAAACGCGTCTACTTCCGGCTTGGATCCGTAGACCTGATTACAAAAGTGATCGATGGACAATTTCCCGATTACGAGCAGGTGATACCGCGCAAGGTCTCCAGCAAGGTGATGTTGGACCGCGCGGCGCTGGAAAATTCGCTGCGGCAAGTGGCCGTGATGGCCGCCGAACCTTCGCGTCAGGTGCGATTGATTTTTAACGACAATTCACTCGCTATCTCCGCTTCTACGCCCGATATTGGCGAAGCGCAGGATGTTATCAGCGTCGAGTATAAGGGCGAGGAAACTGCGATTGCATTTAACTCGAACTATTTGTTGGATATTCTGAAAGTCATCGGCGTATCGCAAATAGCCATCGGGTTTTCCTCGTCCGCTGCGCCGGCGATGACCGAGGATCCTGCTGATCCTGACTTTGTCGCCGTCGTCATGCCAATGAAGATCTGATGCAACTGCTTGAGCTCCAACTGAAGAATTTTCGCACCTATTCTTCATTGGAGCTCAATTTCAAATCACGCCTCACGTTTTTGACCGGGCCCAACGCCAACGGGAAGACCAATATCCTCGAAGCGATCGCGCTGCTGTCGCTCGGTAAGTCCTTTCGCGGAGCGACCGATCAGGATATGACGCGGCGCGGCGAAAGCGGTTATTACGCGGCCTGCAAATTCAAAAAAGACGGGCGCAACTACGAGTTAAACTACGGCTGCGACATGCAGGGCGCCCAATTGCGACGTCGCATCAAACTCAACGGTAAGACCCTGAGCGGCCGTCAGGAATTGATCGGCGCAATCGTCACTGTGATTTTCAGTCCGGATGATATCCTCATTGCGGAAGGCGGTCCGGCCTATCGTCGTCGCTTTCTGGATCTTGTGCTGAGTTATCAGAACCCCGATTACCTTCAGCAGTTGCTGCTGTACAATCGCGCCCTGCGTCAACGTAACACCGCGCTGAAAAAAGTGCGGTCCCAGAAAGCCCGCCTGCAGGATGCGGAGGCCTGGAACGCCAGTCTCGCCGGCTGTGCGGATAAGCTGACTTCGGCTCGCCGTAAGTTTATAAGCGATTTTCAAGAAATTTTTAAGGACGCGCTTCAGCGCATCTCCGGCCATCGGGATCTGCTGGATTTACGCCTTGCGTATGCGAGCGACCTGGAGCAGGACGACTTCGCCGCGGCGCTTGCAAAGTACCTGACCCGGGACGCCGCCCTGGGCTACACGACCGTCGGCCCGCACCGGCAGAATCTCATGTTCGAACGCGACGGCCTGGACATACTCCGCTTTGGCAGTCAGGGACAGAAGCGCAGCCTGGCGCTCGCCCTGCGAATCGCGCAGTTTTTCTTCTTAAAGAAGAGTCTGGGATTTCCGCCGGCCCTGCTCATCGACGATGTGATCCGGGAACTTGACGCCCGGCGGCGCGCCGCGTTTGTGCTGCTTCTGAAAGAATGCGGTCAGGCGATTTTTACCACGCCGGATCTGGACGGCATCGAGCGCGAATTGGCCGACCTGCGCGATCAAATCACCGTGTACGAGGTGCAGGCGCCCGGGCATGTGATTGAGCGCAGTCTGTAATCGGCTTGCGTTTTCTCCGTCTCGAAGCTACGCTTCGCCCATGCTGCCCACCCGCGACGAAGCGATAGCGGCGATATTCGGCTCGGCCGAACCCTTTCCCGCGGCGGAGCTTGCGCGGCTGCGGCTCGAGTCGGCCTGGCCCGACATTGCCGGCTCGATATACAAACACTGCCAGCCGTCCGGGGTGCGCGACGATCGACTGCTGGTGCGCGTCCAGAAACCGATCTACAAACAGGAGATCCAACTGCTGCAAAGGGACATATTAAAGCGCGCGAGCGCGGCAACCGGCCTGACGCTCACCCGCTTGAGCTTTGACGACGGCCCTTTTGAGTCGGCGCCGGAAAACTCGCCGCCTTTCGCGACGGCGCGCGAAAGTTCCGCCCCCCCGCGAACCGAAAATTCAGAGGATGGATCCAGCGACGCCGGTAGGTCGGAATTTCTGGAAGGCCTGAGGAAACTGCTATGATGACCCTGCTTTCATTGGCCGGCCTGATTATTGGCGTCGTGGTATTCTTGAATCTCCTTCAGGCGAAAGATAAGGTCGATCGGATCGGCAAACCCGAGACTCCGCCCGCGCCCGGCGCCGCGGGCGTTTCCGGCTCGCAGAACGGCGTCGGTCGGCTGCCCGCCGCCCCGCAGCGGCGCATTTGTCCGGTTTGTCGGACGGGCCTCACCCAGGAAGAGTATCTCATCTGCGCGATGGATTCCGACCCTGGCGAAAACCGCAAGCGTCAGGTGCATATCTATGGTTGCCGGCACTGTTTTCTGACCGACGGGGTGAATCTGGCGCGCTATGAACAATTGAAAGACGCCAGCGTCTGATACATCGGCCGTCTGATGACCCGCACGCGCGACTGGCTATGCCGTTCAACTCTGAGTACGCTGCTGGCATTCGCCTGTCTTCCGGCGGCGCGCTGCGCCACTGTCGGGGGAAATGAGACGGAAAACAGACAAAGCGGGCTTGCGTGCCTGGCTGCGACGCGCGAAATCGAAGGTTTTTATTCGTCCATTAACGCAATGCGTTCCGACGCGCTTGCACGGCCGTTGACTCCCGATCCGGACCTGGCGCGCGCGGCCAGCGAGCATGCGCGCTGGCTGGCGACCCATAACGTATTGCGACACGATATCGACGCGGCCGGGCCCGCCGAACGCCTGCGTCGTCGCGGCATTGTCCGCCGCCGGGTGGGCGAAAATATTGCGCGCATCCAGCATGGGGAAAGTCCTCTGCTCGCAATGCGTACGCGCTGGACGCAGCCGTCTCAAGAGAAGGCAAATCTGGAAGATGATCGATTTGTGCGGACCGGATTCGCTCTGGCTTCGTCGGCCGACTATTGCTTCGGCGTGCTGATTCTTACCGATTAATTGTTTGTAAATACTAAAAGAAAATTCATAGATAATTTAAGAGTTCCTTCCGTTCATGCCAATTTTGCGGCAGGAAACGGTCGTGTCAGGAGTCGCCATGCAGAATCAGGAAGAAATACCTCCCGAAGACAAAAGCGAAATTCGCAAGGCGCTGGTTTCGCTGATAAACTCCCTGCAGGCGCGCAAGGGCGTCGGCACCTCCGGCATTATACCCGACGAAGAGATTGTATTGACTTCGCTCCAACATCCGGAGCGCGGCGACGTGGTAGTCACCGCATTGCGGGATGCACGCGGGCGTTTGCAGCTCTTTGTATCAAATCGGCGCGATCAGGACAGCCCTTTCGCCGTAATGAGCGGCCGGGACGTGCGCAATTTTCCTGAGCGCCGTTTGCTCAACAGCCGATCCACCAGCAGCCTTAAAGAAGACGAGTTTGCACTGTTTCTTATCACCTTGCAGGATAAGGAAGCCCTGCAGGCTCCGCTGACCCGGAAGTGGAAAATATTCTCCACTCATTTTGATCTGAACGAAACCGAGGTGCATAAGCCGAAGATCGGCGACGATTTGAAGGTCAAGCCGCTCAGCGCCTGCACGCTCGAAGAAAAGCTGCAGATCATAAAGCGCAATTGGCCCGGCGATGCGCGCCGGGACGCGCTGGAAAAGGAACTGTACGGCTTTCCGTTCAGCTATTCGAAATACAAGATGCCGGAACGCAGTGAAGAAATACTGTTGAGCCCGGACCATTACCGGGAACGCGTCGCACAGCTCATCCGGGATATGTATCCATATGGAATTCGCACGACGGTGCGGCGCGACTATCCCAAAGAACACAAGCAAAGACTCGATGACGTCCACGCCGCCCTGAAACGACTGAGCGACCTGACCGCGGCTCGTCAGAAGAGCGATTCGCCGGCGGAGCTGGCCCGCCACTATGAGGAAATAACCGCGTACCTGCGCGAAATTATCGAACGCGATCCGGAGCTTTCTCACTTTGTGTAAGAAAGGCGCCGCTGATCAGAGTTTAAGCGTCACCGACAGGGGCAGGTGATCCGACGCGACGCGGGTCAGCTGGTTGCGGACGATTGTGTGGCCCACCAGCTTCCAGTCGCCGGAGTAGTACACTTTATCCAGGCGAAACAGCGGCGCATAAGACGGCCACGTGAATGCGCCCTTGTGACCGTCGCACGCATCGTGGTAGCCGGCTTCCGCAAAAACCTCGGTGAGCTTATCATTGCGATCATTCGAGTCGCCCAGCATGACAACCGGCAAGCGTCCCATGCTCTTCAGAGTATGGGAATTCAAAATACGCTTCGCCTGCCACATGCGCTCAAAGGCCGCGAGACCCAGATGAAAATTGAGCACGGCGATCTCGCGGCGCGGCAACTGGATGCGTGAAACCAGGCAACCGCGACGCTTTTTAATCGCCCAGGTCACATTCATATTTCGGGATTCGATGATCGGATACCGTGAAAGCGTTGCGTTGCCATAGGCGCCGTGTTTGAGCTTCACGTTCAACCCCAGGTTGTAATGCATGCCGAGTTCTTCGGCAACTACGCGCGCGAGGTCTTCTCCACGCGAGCGAGGCGCATTGTGATCCACTTCTTGTAGCGCGAGGAAATCGGCGTTGATGCTTTTCAGCGCTTCAATGATGCGCTCCAGGCGGTACAAGCGATCATTGCCGATGCCTTTGTGTATGTTGTATGTAACGAAGGTCAGTTCCATCGCAACGCAGGTCGAACGAAGCGCTGCGGCCGGACCGAGTCAAGGGTTATTTTAACGGTGCGGACCGGTAAAAGGCTCAGCCGGTAAAAGGCTTGCTCCGTTCGGCGCAACCAGGGCTATAGTGCCTGGCTATGCACGCCTCCTCCGCGGAAATTTTCAACCGGTTCCATGCCGCCGGCATACTCACGGAAAAACACGGCCCCGATCGCGATATCACCGGCATTGCGCCGGTGGAAAGCTGCGGTCCTGGCGACCTGATCTTCCTCGGCAAGGCGAAGTTTTTGGAACACGCGCTCGTGCGCCAACCGGCGGCCGCAGTCATCGACCCGGCGACTTTCGCAGGCCTCGCCGAGCCGCCGCCCTTTGCTTTGCTGGTCGCTCCTAATGTAAACCTGGCTCATGCGCAGATCAAGCAGGCCTACATGGATCGCGACGTGCGCAACACCGAGTGGGGTCGTATTCATCCATCGGCTGTGATTCACGAGAGCGTATTGGTCCCCCCGGACGCTGTGATCGGTCCGCTGGCTGTGCTTGGTCGCGATGTGCGTCTGGGCAAGAACGTGGTCGTGATGGCGAATGCGGTAATCGAGCACGAAGCGCAGCTTGGCGATAACGTCGTTGTGCATCCGGGCGCCGTGGTCGGCTATCGCTGCATCATAGGCGACAACTGTATTCTGAAGTCAGGCTGCGTCATTGGCGGCGAAGGTTTTGGTTTTGCTCAGGATCAAGGACGACATCATCATCGGATTCCCCAAACCGGCATTGTGCGCATTGGCAAGAATTGCGTAATCGGTGGAAACAATACCATCGACCGGGCGACTTACGGGGAAACGGTAATTGGCGACGGCTGCATCTTCGACACGCTGGTACACGTTGCGCACAACGTGGAAGTCGGCGAAGACTGCATTTTCGTGTCCATGACCGGCGTGGCGGGTTCAACCCGGATCGGCCAACGCGTCATTCTGAGCGGACAGTGCGGCGTCCTGGATCATCTCACAATCGCCGATGATGTCGTCCTGCTGCATCGACCCGCAGTAACCCAGAGCGTCGAAAAGCCCGGGGTTTACGCCGGCCAACCCTTGTTGCCGGTCACCGACTACATGAAAAACATGGCTCTGTTGAAAAAACTGGCCGATATGAAGCGTACGGTCGACAGGCTGGAAAAGAAGCTCGCTCAACTCGATAGCGGCGCCTCATCCTGAGAACGAAGCGCAGCTTCTGCTCACGGCAATCCCGAATTCAAAAATGAATTTACAGCTTGCCCGTCAGTTCGCTTGTTGAGCGCGGCGGGGCGCGTCCCGACTCAGGAACGCGTCCCCACGGAAACGGAGGGAGTCTATGCCATACACAATCACCGAACCGTGCGTGGGCGTTTGCGACACAGCTTGCGTGGAAGTTTGCCCGGTCGATTGTATCCACCCGACGAAAGACGAGTTTGCTTCCAAGGGCTACGAGGAAGGCAATCTGGCCGGAAAGCAGCTCTACATCGATCCGGAAGAGTGCATTGACTGCGGCGCGTGCGAGCCGGTTTGCCCGGTGCAGGCGATTTTCGCAGAAGACGAAGTGCCGGAGAAATGGAAAAACTTCATCTCCGTGAACTACGAATACTACGGACACAAATACAAGGGCTGATTTGCGCTTGTAGCCGGCGGCGCGGAAGACATAATTCCCCGGCCGGCCGGCCTGGCGCCCCTTTTTCGGGGCCTGATTTGCCCTGTGATGCTTAGTAGTTGACGCCGCCCCCTGTTCGACAGCCCTTGAAAAAGGAGGGATGTCCGAGCGGTTTAAGGAGGCGGTCTTGAAAACCGTTGCGCCGCAAAGCGCCGTGGGTTCGAATCCCACTCCCTCCGAAGTGAATCCTGGAGAGGTGCCCGAGAGGCCGAAGGGAGCAGTTTGCTAAACTGTCGCATCCGAAAGGTTGCCGCGGGTTCGAATCCCGCCCTCTCCGCAGTCATTTTCCTCGCTCAAACGGCGATTCTCGTATGGCAGACAAAATTCGCGATATCCAGTCCCGGTTGTTGAAGAACATCCACGGCGGCGACCAGGTCGCCGCGGCGATCGCCTATGCGCCGCTGGTCGGTTGGATCTTTCCGTACTTGTTTCGCAAGGAAGACGAGCTCTGCCAGTTCCACGGCAAGCAGGGCTTAAAGCTCAATATCGTCATTGTGGCGATCTACTTTGTAATCTGGGTAATTGAGAACTTTCCGCTGACCGCCTGGCTTTTCGGTCTGGATGAACCGCTGCACCCGCTTACTCGGACGGTGTGGCTGGTCGCCCTGGTGGCGTATCTGGGCGCATCGGCCATGGCCGCAGCGAAAGCGCTCACGGAAGAAAAGTGGAGCGTGCCGTACCTCGATGACGTTCTCGATCGCATTATGGACAAAATCCGCGAAGAGACTTCGCGCCGCAGCAAGGGCGATAGCTGACGTTTTCTGGAGCGCTTCATCTGGTAACGAATCAAAAAATCAGCGCATTTCTCGCCGACCGAATTCCGCTCCGCGTTCGCGCGGCGGTCTATCAGGCGCCGCTCTTAATTCAGTGGATTATTCCTCTGACCTGGGAGAAGGACGTCGGAGCGCTGCGCCCGGGTCGGCGCGGTCTCGCGCTGTTTCTAACGCTCGTTGGCGCTCTCACGGCGCTGTACATCGTGCGCGGTCTGATTCCGGATTTCGGCCCGGGCTTTGTGTTCGTCGTCGACTGGATTGAGTTTGTGCTGCACTCCGCCATTGGGCTGGGCTATTTGCTCGGGTCCGCCTTCCTCAGTTATCGCGAGTATACGGGCAAGCCGGAGAACGCGGCGATCCTGGACCGCATTTCAGAACGCTTCGAAAGTCTCGCGCGCCGCTGAGGTCGCCTTAACGGGCCGCTCGTTCCCTGGCCGCTTCTTCGTACGTTTGCACCAGAGATTCGCAATGGCGATCCCAGTCGAAGCGTCGCGCGCGCAGCTTTCCCGCTTTGATCGTGCGTGCACGCAACTGCTTATCGCTTTGCATCGAGTGAAATGCGTTCAGAAAGCTCGCAGCGTTGCGCGGATCAAAATAAACCGCGGCATCAGCGCCGACTTCCGGCAGACTGGCCGCATTGGAAGCGAGCGCCGGCGCTCCGCAGGCCATCGCCTCGGCCAGCGGAAATCCGAAGCCTTCATACAGCGAGGGCATAATAAAGATTCGTGCGGCTGCATACAACAGAGGCAGCTCGCTGTCGTCGACATAGGGCAGACTCACGATGCGGTCCGCAACGCCGAGCTCTTGCACAACGCGCGCGACATAGTCGGGCAGCGCGCCCCCGCTTCCCGCAATTACCAGCGGCGTTCTTACGCGACCGCTCCGCCACTCCGGCGCCAGTGCGCGCACGATAAAGTCCACATTTTTGTGGCGCTTCCCGATGCCCACGCAGAGTAAAAATTCCGCGGGCAACTTGCGGCGCGCGCGAAAGGCGCTCACGTCCGGTTCGCGGGGCGGGCGAAAGAGTTCGTGGTCGAGTCCATTTACATTGACGCTAGTCCGCGCGGCGGCGCGAGGGAATCGCTTCAAAAATTCCAGTCGCGTGGTTTCGCTAACGGTGACGACGCGACGGGCGAAAGAGGCGACTAAAGACAGCATGCAGTACGAGTACGCGCGGTAGTGCGGCGCGGCGAACTCGCGCGATTGAATATGAATCAGATCATGTAAAACGACCACGGCGCTCCGCAAATGGGGCGCAGGCGCATTGTAGTGCGGACTGTGCAGCAGCTCGTCGCGATCTGGTCGCGGAAAAAAGAATTGTTCGGCCGGAGAATAGATCCGCGCCTTAAAGGGAGTGACCGGGCCATCGTATTCCGGAAGGTAGGCGTGTATAACCGCCGGATCGCCCACCAGATGCAGTCGCACGCGCGCATCACGGACCAGCCGTCGCAGCGCGTTTTGCACCTGCGTTCCGATGCCGGAGTGACCCAGCATGCGTGCATCGAAACGAACCTTAACGGCGGGCATGGACAGGAACCAGATGGAGACTTCGCGTAAAAAAGAGAAGAAGTTTTTGGGATCCGCGGCGATTCAGATCCTCCTTCTGGCGTCCGCTTTTTTTGCTGCGTGCACGACTGACGAGCGTAATCTCGCGTCGCCGGAGGAATCCAACGTGCTCTTGCTGGGCGCTTTCGCCGGGAAGAATGTCGAGTGCGGAGTCCAACGCGCCTATACGCTGCCCCTGGTTTTTGATGCGGATCGGCGCTCAGTCGGACTGTGCGCCAGCGCGATCCTCGCCGCCACCTGCGCCGAATGGAGCGCCGCCGCGTATCAGGCGCCCGCCGCGTGTCTCGGCGTGCTCATTCAACTTTAAGTCGCGGATGCAGACACTGCTCAATGATTTCGTGCACGGCCAGCGCTTGCTCTATCCGACGGCGGGAGGCGGCGCGCAGCGCCTGAACCTGCTTGCTCGCGTCGGAATCGCCGCTGCGCTCGGCGCGGCGCAGTTGATCCAGGTGGCTTGCGATTTCTCCGTATAGTTCCAGCCACGGATTTTTCACGGGTATCTTCGTCCGAAAGGATTGCAGCTCGCGAAACTTTGCATACCGCCGCGACGGCGCGGATCGGTAGAAAAAAAAACCTTCGTTGCCCGCTCGAATGCGGCCGTTCTCGAAATCAAACTGAATGGTGAACTCAAAATAGCGTCTGCGGCCGCCGGCCTCCAGGCGGGCCCGAAACTCGGGATAGTCAAACTCAATGAAAGCCTGATCTTCAAAGCCGCTTGCCGCTGACGGAAACAACCGGGCGGCGATCTGGTTTGGAATTCCGCAGCACCAGACTAATAAATCGATCCAGTGGACGCCGTCGTGCAGCAGCGGGCCCGCTTCGGTTTCATGCGCCGACGTGGCGCCGGTCAGCATCCAGCCGTGGACCGCTCGCAGCTCGCCGAGTTTTTTTTGCGCGATAAAATCGCGAACGCGTTGATAGCCGGGATGGTAGCGTCTTTCAAAATTAATCCAGAATAACGGCCCGCCGGAGGAAAACCGGGCGGCGATTTCACGGGCGCCTGCGGCGTTAAGCGCCATGGGTTTTTCCAGCAAGACGGCCCGCGCCTGCGAGCGTCCGGCCGCCAGAGCCAGATCCCGATGAGCCGCACTGCGTGCTGAAATCACCACGAGATCCGCCCGTTCATTTGCAAAAAGCTCATCTGCGTTCGCATAAGCGCGCGGCTGCCGTCCGGAATGCCACCGTAAAAATTGGCTGATCTTATCAGAGTTATGATCAGCGATTGCGCAAATCTCGAAACGTCGCGACAGGGCGAGCAGGGCGCCGGCGTGAGTGCAGGGATGCGTGCGCAGGGGATCGCGCTCAAGGCTCCAGCCGATGCGGCCGAGTCCGATCAATGCAACCCGATGACGCACGACTAACGCCAGCGTGCGAGCAGTAGCTTTAATCCGCGCAAGGCCAGCCAGCCGTAGACGCCCCACAGGATCGTGCCAAAAATCAGCGAAATGAGGATGATCGCCCAATTGGGAAAAGAAAAGTAAAACAAACTGATCGGCATGTCCAGGTAAAGGATGTCGCCGCAGTCGCCGCCCTCGCAATCGCCCTTGAACACTTCGACTTTCAAAAAAACGGCGAACACGTGGAGCAGTGCGGCGGGCCAGAAGGCGGGCCAGAAATCGTCAAATCTACGCATTTACAGTAGTCTCCGCCGCCAGTTCCCGGCGCTGGAAAGGGATTTACGATTGGCCGCAGCGTCGCAGCCTGGCGACAGCAGGCTCCGCTGGAAACGATGACGGCAAGCACTAATTCCAAACGCATCCAGAGGCTCCCGCCAGTCCTGGTTGATCGCATTGCGGCCGGCGAAGTAATCGATGCGCCCTACTCGGTCATAAAGGAGTTAGCCGAAAACTCCCTGGATGCAGGCGCCACGCGCATTGTTGTCGAGACGCGCTCGGCTGGCGCGGAACTTATTCTGGTGGAAGACAACGGCGCGGGCATCCATGCCGAAGACTTGCCGGCCAGTCTCGAGCGTCACGCGACGTCCAAAATATCCACACTGGAGGATCTCGAAACGATTCTGAGTTTCGGATTCCGCGGGGAGGCTCTGGCCGCGATCGCGTCCGTTTCGCATCTGGAAATTCGATCCCGGCGCGCGGATGTAAAACTTGGCGCATTGATCGAATCGCGCGGCGGAGAAATCAGTCGCAATGAGTCCGTCGCATGCAATCAAGGAACGACCATTCAGGTCCGTGATCTGTTTTATGCTACGCCGGCGCGGCGCAAACACCTGAAGTCCGAACGCACCGAAAACATTCGCATTTACCAACAGATTGTTCGCCTGGCGTTGGCGCGCCCGGATGTTCATTTCATTTACAAGCGCGACGATAAGGAATTCTTGAATCTGCCAGCGGTCGCCGATCTCCGCGATCGGATAGCCGCCGTCTATCAATCTAAGCTTGAGCGCTATCTGCAGCCCGTGGAAGCGGAGTCGAGCGGCCTCCGCCTGCGCGGCTATGTCGCCGGCCCCGAATACCATCGCGCCAATCGGGACGGACAGTTTCAGTTTATTAACGGGCGGTCGGTGGAAATCCGGAATTTTTCCTACCTGGTTCGCAAGGCGTATGGCGAGCTCTTGCCGCCCGGCGCGCATCCGTATTTTTTTCTATTTCTCGAGATCGATCCGGCGCGCGTGGACGTAAACGTACATCCGGCAAAACGCGAGGTTCGTCTGCTCGACGAATCATTGTTGCATGGGCTGGTAGTGAATTCCATCGCCCGCGTGTTGCGGCCAGACTCACCCCTGGCATTTTCCGGTTTTTCTTCGCTGGATCACGCGCCGCGGATGCGTCACGGCTACGCCCCCGCTCAGTCCGATCAGTCGACTTTAATTGAGCGGCCCTTTGCAGGCGTCAGTACGGCCTTTGAAATCCACGCGCCGTCCGGCCGCGAGCCGACGAGCCGCGCGTTTCCGCCCGGCCAGGCGCCGGATGAATTTGGCGAGATCTTCGAAGCGGCGGTCGGCGACGAATCCCGCTTGCACGACTCGACCGGCGCAGAGCAGGCCGGGCGCGCCCGCGCCTTTCTGCCACGTCGACACTTTGGCGTAATCTTTGGCGCGTACATTCTTGCGGAAGGCGACGACGGACTGTACATTATCGATCAGCATACTGCGCACGAACGCATTAACTACGAAAAGATGCGCCGTAAAATGGAGGCTCTGCGCGGCCAGCGTCAGCCCTTGCTGCATCCGTTCACGATCGACTGCCTGCCGGATGAGTTGCGCTCAATTCTGGAGCGCCGCGACGAACTGCTGGAAAGCGGTTTCCTGATCGAAGAATTCGGTCCGCGTTCTTACATTGTCCGCGAAGCGCCAGGTTACCTGGAGCCGGGCGGCGAACAGGAAGCGATGGTGCACCTGATACATCGCATTCTCGAAGGCGAGACCGGCGTTCGGCTTTACGATGAATATGCGGCGATGAAAGCCTGCAAAGCGTCGATCAAGCGGAATGACTACGTCTCCGGACCGGTGTTGAGCGACATACTGCAAGAGCTTGCGGCCTGCGAAAATCCGTCGCGTTGTCCGCACGGTCGGCCGACCATGATCAAAATCACCCCGGACGAGCTGGATCGATTGTTTTATCGCGCGTAGTCGATCCGGCGCGCGATTCGCGTAACGGAAGACGGCGACCAGCGTCCCAGAACTATGGCAGCTTCGGAAAAACTCATCGTTATTGCGGTCAGCGGCAGCATTGCGGCCTATCGTACCTGCGAACTTGTGCGCAACCTTGCGAAGGCCGGTCGACCGGTGCGCGTGATACTTACGCCGAACGCGGAACGCTTTGTAGGGCGAGCGACCTTCGAGGCCTTGAGCGGGCGCAAGGTTTATGTCTCCGAGTGGGAAGAAGGCATGATACATATCAACCTCAAGAACGAGGCCGGCGTCTACGCTGTGGTTCCGGCGACTGCGAACGTCATTGGCAAAATGGCCCACGGCATCGCCGACGACATTGTCACCACGACGTATCTGGCGGCGACCTGTCCGGTGCTGGTGGCGCCGTCGATGAACCCCGGCATGTACGCCAGCGCCGCGGTCCAGCGCAACCTGGCGCAGCTGCGCGCGGACGGAGTCCATATCGCCGATCCCGCCGAGGGCGAGGTGGTCTGCGGGGACGTCGGCCAGGGAAAAATGGCGGGAATAAATGAACTCGAAGCCGCGATTCTGCGTCTTTATGCAAGCGCAGCGGCCCGGTAAAGCATGAGCCGACTGTCTTTGCGCCTTGTCATCGGGTCGGGGCCGACTCGCGAGTGGCTGGATCCGGTTCGCTTTTTGACGAACGCTTCAACGGGCCGTACGGGGTGGAACCTTGCACGACATGGGTTATCCCGCTTTGAAGAAGTGATTTTCATCAGCGGCCCGGCCGATCCGCGCTTTGTGCACGTGGAAGGGGCGCGCAACATAGAAGTGGACACCACGGAAGAAATGGCGCAGGCTGTGCAGGCGGAAATTGCCGACGATACGCTGCTGATCATGGCCGCGGCGCCTGCGGATTATACGCCCGCGGAACCCGGCGCGCAGAAAATCAAAAAAGAAAGCGGCTCGGATCTGCTGCTGCGACTGCGCCCTACTACTGATATTCTTAAGTCGATTATCCCGCTTGCCCGGGGGCGCCGTGGTCTCTTTCGCGCCGGTTTCGCAGCCGAAACCATAGATACCGAGGCTTACGCGCGCCGTAAGCTGGCGGAGAAGGATCTCGATTTCATTTGCGCCAACCGGGTTTACAAGACAACTTGCGGTTTTGGCGATAATGATAATTCCCTTTTAGTGATTGACAGGTCTGGAAATGCGACCATGATAGGGCCGCAAAATAAAGAAAAACTCGCTTCCTTGCTCTTGGACCATCTGGTCAGTCAGATAACCGTAACCTCCGCCCGGGAAACTCTTTAGATGAAGCTGCGCACCCACCTACTGATTCTGCTCCTGTTATTGATTCCCGGCCTGCTCCTGGCGGACACAGTCATACTCAAAACCGGGCAAACTGTCGAAGGACGCATCACAGCCCAGACTCGGACCAGCGTTACCATTCGCACTACGGCCGGCGCGGTCCGCACAATACAGAAAGAGGACATCCGTCGGATTTCCTACGGCGCCACCCAAACCGACGATGATGCGCAGAAGGAAGCCGAGCGTCGTGAACGTCTGCGTCGCGATGCGGCGATCAGTGAAGAGAACAAGCGCATAATGGAACAGGAGTGGCGCCGCATCGACGAGGAGCGTAAGCGACTCGAAGAAGACCGGCGTCGACTTGCAGAGGAATGGGCCCGCCTGGAGCGGGGCGGCAGTGGACGCCGTCCGGCCGGCGCGGCGCCAGTGGAAACCCCGGCCAGCCGCCTGCGCGGCGCCTTTATTCGCAGCATGGTTCTGCCCGGTTGGGGCCAGCTTTATCAGGGCCGCGATCTGGCGGGCTACGCTTACCTGGCCGCTTTCGCCGGCCTGGCCGGCGGCAGCCTGGCGCTCGACGAGCAATACTATCAGGCCCGGCAGGAATACGAAAAAAACGCCAATGTGTTTCTTTTGACCTCGCCGGCGTTTCTGGCGGGCATCGGCGTGCCGATTGTTGAC
This sequence comes from Leptospirales bacterium, assembly GCA_036170535.1. GTDB lineage: Bacteria > Spirochaetota > Leptospiria > Leptospirales > Leptonemataceae > SSF53. Next base: position 111,358 of record JAVHPJ010000243.1, read on the forward strand.
GTAACGACCTTTTATCCCTCGGGAATCTATTTCTCTCAACAGACCAGCCAGACGCGGGCCAGTATGGAAACGGCCGCACGGCGCGCGAATTTCGCCCGCAGCGCTCTGGCGGCTTTTTATGTTTGGAACCTGGTCGACGTGGTGCTTTTCGCCCCGTCCGAGAATCAGAGTTTTAACATGAGCGTTTCACGCGGCGATTCACTCGATCTGCGCTTTGACTATCGATTCTGAGCTTGAGCGTCCCACGTTTCGCCTGCTCTTTCTGACCGGCATTCAGGAAGAGTTGCTGCCGTTATTTGAACGTCACCCCTTTGTATTTGATCGCGGCGTGGCGGCGTACCGGTCGCAACGTCACCCTGATTTGTACGCCGCGACCCTGGGCCCGGCCGTCAAAAAGAAACGCGAAACGCGCGATCTCATCGCCACGCTGGCGCCGCACGTGATTATTAATGCCGGATTGGTCGGCCTGTTGCGGGACCAGGATCCGCGCCAGGCGGGCGCAATGCTGAAACTCGGCCAGATCATCGACAGCGTCACCGGCGTAATCTATCCGGGCGGTCCCGGGCATGATTGTCTGGTAACTGTCGATCGGCCGGTTTTTGAACCCTGGCATAAGCAGGAGCTGGCTCTGCAGTACCGGGCGCAGGCCTGCGACATGGAAGCGGCGCGACTGCTGCGCATTGTGGGCCAGATCGAAGAAGTGTCCACCGGGACCGAGGTGATTTTTCTGAAAGTGATCGGCGATCGACCGGAAAGCTACGAGCTCTTTAAACACGAAACGCTCGTCCGTAACTGGCATCGGCTCAACTGGTTCGGGCGACTGCGGGTCGGGCTGCAATTTCCCGGCGGTCCGACGCGACTGCGCCGCCTGCTGGCCGCGAAGGCGGACGCACTGACGGCGCTCGGGGATGCCTCGGCGGGCCTGATCGATCGACTGACCGGGGCGCGCGGTGACACGCGCGGCTTTGACAGCCTCTTTATTCCGCACTGAGCGGCTGAATAATCTGCGGGGCCGCTGGCCCTCCCGTGTGCGGCCAGCGCGCTTTTGTCGGCTAATCGGGCGATTTGTTCGATAATGAATACAGCGGCATGGCACTTTCGCTCGCCCTGGGCATATTTCTGATCGTCGCTGTCGGCGGCGCGGTCTACTATTTCCTCTTTTTCGATCGAGGCAGCGTGTACGAACGCGCCCTGGCCCTGGCCAAACGCGGCGCCTACATGGATGCGCGATCCATCATTCGGCCGCGCGTGGACCGCGACCCCGACGACCCGCGCCCCCATTATTATATGTCGCGCGTATACGCGATGGAAGGCAACACCGACCAGGAGCTCGCGCATTTGCGCGAACTCAAGCGCATCGGACGCTGGACGAGTCAGGAATTTCAGGCGGCCGATATTCTTGTTCGCATCGGGCAACTGTTCTACGAAGACGATCGCTACGCCGACGCATTTGACGCCTACCTCGAAGCCTTAAACGTAGATCCTTCGAACGAAACGGCGCTGGCCCATGTTGCGTTCATGGCGATCGGTCAGGGCGAGTATCAACTGGCCGACGGCTATTTCAAGCGCCTGATCAAGATCGCCCCTAACGTCGCTGACTATCGCATCGCGCGCGGCGTCGGTCTGGCGATGATGAAGAACAAGGACGCGCTGGAAGAGTTGAGCCTGGGCATGACGCTGCAGCCGCGCAATCAAACTGCGCAGTTTCTGACCGCCATGCAAGCGTTTCGGGAAGGCGCATATGAGCGCGCGCAGGAGTTGTTAGAAGGGTTGTTTGGTCAGTTAAGCGATCCCTATGTGCTCTATGTATGCAATCGACTCGGCGCCGCCGTGTACTACATGTGCAAAGATGGCGCGCGCGCCTTGAGTTGCGCCGAACGTTGCTTGAGCGCCGCCGTAAAAGAGGAATGGGAAGATGAGGAGTACGATGCGCGACTCAGCGTGGCGTACCTGGCCATGCTGGTCGGCGATCTGGAGAAGGCCAGCGAGCACCTGCTGGAGCTGGAGATTCGCGATCCGTCGGACGATCTGGTCATGAAAATTTCCGACTTCCGAATGGATCTTGAGGAACAGGTTGCGGAAGTGGATCGAGTGAGCCCGCGGGGTTTCGACTTTCTGACGCACATGCAGGATTGGGTTCGCCGGCGATTTCCCGACGACGCGGTCTATCGTCTGAGCGGCCTGGCGATGGCCGACACCTTCGATGTTATGTCGTTTTTTACCCGCGAAGGCGCGGCCCGACCCAGGCGCGAGGCGGCGGTTCAGGTGGATCCGGACGAGCTCATCGAACGCTTCAACAATTTGCGCGGCGAAAGTTTTCTCGCGGCCTGCCAGAGCCTGATGGCGAATCTGGGATTCCGCTTTCAGAGCCAGCTGCCTTACAGAGAAAGAGACGGCGCTGATTTCATTGCAACGAGTCTGCAGGACAAGAAGATCAAGGCCCTGTTCCGCATCCGCCAGTGGCGCAATCAGCCGATTTCCGACATTTTTTTGAGAGATCAGCAGAATTATATGAACGAGCTCAAGGTCAGCCAGGGCTTTGTGGTGGCCGGCGCCCGCCTGACCTCCGGAGCGGAGACCGCCTCGCAGAATCTCAAGAAAATATCGATTGTAAACGACATGGAGTTTGCAGAACTCTTGCAGAAGATTCTGTAAACCCATGCAAGGTCCGTTGCGCTATTTACTCTGTCTGGTGTTCGTCCTGGGGTCCCTGGGCGCCTGCGATCGGGCGCCGCCGGCGGACGAAGTCGCATCCGAAATGCATCGCTACGAACAGGCGCCCACGATTGAGCTCGGCGAGGTGCGCTGGTACGGCGCAAATTCGGATATCGACGCCGAGCGCGCCGCGCAGGCGGAACAGGTGCGCGCTTTACTCGAAAAATTGGTCGGCATGGTCGATCGCCGGGATTTGCGCGCATTGCCAGGCGAAGTCAGCCGGGACGCCGGTCTCTTTGTGGATGTGAAGGCCCATCGCTCCTATGCTGATCTGGAACGAGAGCTCAAGGATCCCGAGGGCTACCTGAATACCTTTTATCTGGATTCCGCTAAACTGGCGGCCAAACAAAACGATCCGGAAAGCCTCGCGGTTCGGGATATACTGCGGTTAACGCGCACTGTGCGCGCCGACCTGTACATGAATCGCCAGGGCGATTACTGCGAAGTGAAGTTGCACCTCGTCGACGCGCCGGGCAAGAGCTACTACCTGAATAATCCAGTCTTTATCAAGGAATCGGGACGCTGGTACGTGGCCCAACTGTTTTGAGTTATGGGCTTACGACTGAAACTTCTGGCGGCGCTTCCACTGTGTTTTTTCGCCGGCTGGCTGGCGATTCAGGCGCTGGAAACAACATGGCTGCTTTGCGGCGTGCGGTGTCCCAATGTCGACGTGCTTTCGTGGGACGGCAACCTGCGAATGATCGATACGCTCGACCAGTATCAGGAATTTCGCGCCGGCCATTGGCTGGCCGGCCTGCGGCCCTACTTTGACGCGCCGACCTGGCCGCCGCTGAGAGCGGCCATCATGCAGGCGGTTTACCAACTGCATGGCAGCGGTCCGGACGCCAGCCTCGATGTGGCGGTGAGCTTCGTTTTTTACCTGCTGCTTTTTCCTTCCTTGCTATTGATCGCGCCGGAACTCACGCGCGATTGGCTGCGCGGCGCGCTCGCGTTTTTCTTCGCCACCTCACTGGTTATCCACAGCCGTCAGTTTCCCATGTTCAGCGTAAGCGGCATGCTGGAAACACAGGGCATGTTCTTCTACTTATGGAGCGCATACTTCCTGTACAAGGCGTATGAATGGCAGTCCCTGCGTGAAGAGGACAAACGCGCTCTGCAGATTCGCCGGCGCTTTCTCTTTGGACTCTTTTTCTTCAGCCAGGGTTTGTATCATACCAAATACCCCTACGGCATTATGCTGGCGCTGGCATTTTTTGCGTACGACGCTTTGCGTAATCCCGGTCAATATATCGATCTGGCTACGCTCGCGTGGACGCAACGATATCGCGGCTGGCGACGATGGTTGCTCGCGTTCGTGTTTGCGTCGCTCGTTTTGTTTGCATTGGGAAAGGCGGCGCCGGGGCTTAATTCGAAGAGTTTCAAATACATTTTTTATGCGGCGACTTTGCTGCTCTTGATCGATTTTCACGCCTATCTCTGGCGCTTCCGCGCGCGCTTCCTCGCCTTGTTTGATTCCGCCTCGCGTCAGATATACAGCGTGATGGTTCTGCCCATGCTGATCTGGACCTACCTGCAGCCGGACCGCTTGAGCAGCGTGCTGGGCACCCAACAGCGTTCGCAGGAAGAAACGCGGAGTTATATCGTCAGCCTGAGCGCGGACGTATTTGATTCGCCGCTGCCGCTGGCGGCCGTGGCGTTGACCACTCTGATCGGCCTGTTCGGCGTGCTGGCGTACATTTTACGGTCTGGCCAGGGAACGGAAGATGATCGCCGCGCTCGTTTATATCGCGCATTTTCGCGGCCGATCGTTGCGGCCCTGCTTATAACGCTTTTTCAGGTTTTCATTCTGGAATTTCTGACGGGCAACAAGCAGCTCCGGCACGTGTATCATCTGATTCCGGCCGGTCTCTTGCTCTGGTGCGCCTGGAGCCTGCGGTACGGCGGCGGTTCCGGCGCGCCGCAGGGGCTGGCCGGAAAAACGCTGCACTATGCCCTGCTCGCGTTGACCTTGCTTGCGCCTCTGGCCGCGATCCAGCCGGCGCTCGCTCCAGGCGGAATACTGGATCGGCGAGCGCTTGCAACGCCTACGGCGGTGGCGCCCGCGCCGCGCTACGCCGAAGGCCGGCCGCTCTGCTTCACCGGCGACGATCGCGAGTTGTACGAGCCGGTCCGCTGGTTTCAGCGTCGCATTGATCCGCGCGGCAAGTACATCTTGTTTAATACGTTCCACGATCTGACGGCGCCGGCCGAGCTTGCTGGCCTTGCATCCGTCGAGCGCGAGCGTTTGCTGGAACGCATGTTTCATGGCCGGGTGCGGGCTACCGATTTTGATCTATTGTTGCGGATGCAAACCTTGTTTGAGGGTCGGGTTCGTAATGATTCGCCGCGTTTTGCGGACTGGCGCGCGTTCGATGCAGCGCTCCTGTTGTCGACGGATTGCGACGATGCGCGGGGACTCGCGCAATTACATGAACGCGCGGTGCAGACCGGCAGCCGGTACGTGGAAACGCGACGCCTGGTGCATCCCGGCGGCGACTACTGTCTTACGGAATTTCGTCTGATTCGCTAGGTTTCACGCCTGGTTCTGGGCCGCTGGCGCTTTCAGAAAGCGGCGAAAGATTATGATGTTCGGCGCGCCCAGCCACTCGGGCAGTTTCTCGCGAAAGATATCCTGGCGACTTTTGCCGGACTTTACCGATTGCGGCAATTTTTCGAATTCACTGATTGCGTGTTTAGAAAGCGCCGCGTGCGTCTGGCGCACCTGCGCGGCGATGCGTTTGAATTGAGCGAGGTCATCCCGGGCGCCGGCGACGGCGGGCAGGATTTCGTCGCGCCAGAATTCGAGGACGGTCTTCTTCAGTAGTTCGTTCGGGATGTACTTGCGGATCATCGCGCCGCCCGGAGCTTTCTGGTGTACGGAGCCGGTCTTCACCTCTTGTAAGAAGCGCAAAGTCAGCATATAAAAACTCTGCGGTCCCAGGTGGTAAAGGAAAGCGGCGCGGTCCTGCGGAGAAACGCCGATGTTCATGGCCGAGATCTCCGTTACCAGCGTGAAGAAGGTGCGTAAGAACTCCACGTAGCGCGCCTCGACAGTCGCCGCTTCCGAAATATTATTCTTACGCGAAAACTTAATGATAAAGTCGCTTTTAATAAAGTCCTGGTCCGCTCCCATGTGCGTGTCGATATAGACGATTTCGGAGAAGCCCAGACGTTCCTGTTCCAGCGCGCGCGGATCGTACTGAAAATAGTAGTGCGGCGTACTGTTCCAGGCCTGGGCGCCGGCGCAGTCCAGGCGCCATTCCGGGCCGCGCGTTCCGGGAGGCGCTGGCGTTTCACGGGCCGCCGGCGCCGAGCGCTCCTGACGCAACTGCCCCGCCATGCCAAGCTGAGCCGGGTCGCGCCGCGCCTCGGCGAAAATTTCAGCGGTCCACTGATCCAGATTTTCTCTGAAGACGGCCGAAAGGACATAGTCGATGTCCGCGCAGTAGATTCCCGCGCCGTCAAAGCGCTTACTGGACACAGGATCGGACTGTAATTGCAATAAGGTCGCCATGCGACGACAGAATGCCTGCTTGGCTTCGCACGCGCGCAGCCCGGCCCGAACGCCGTAGGTAAGGAATTGCTCGCGAAACTCCGACCCCGGCTTCAATTCCGAGCGCGACACTGCGTTTTGTATCAGGGTCCACTGTTCTGCGAGATCCAGCGTGAGGCGTTTGATGAGCGCATAAATCTTCAGAAAGCGCACAAAAGACAAGCGGTGGTCCGTAACGTCTCCCGAGAAAACGTTGTGGTAGTCGCGCATCGCTTCCTTATCGAGTTGCAACGGTTGCAAATCGGAAACCGCCGCTCGACAGAGATTCTGAATTTGCGTGAGAGCTTTGTCGACCGTGTCCCGCAGCTCGCTCACCACGCGCCGTTCATCCGGAGTGATGATCGGCGAGGTCAGGAGCTGGCTGGCGTTGCGACCCAGCGCCGCCTGTCGGTCGATGACCTCCTGATATCCGTGTTTGAACTCCTGGATCAGCGATAACTCGCCAAGATCGGATGTTTCACTGCTCGGTTGCATGCAGGCGAAACCGGGCGCGAATCAGAGTCCGGCTTCCCAGAGGTAATACACCCGGTAACCGGCTGACTGCCCCAGGAGCATCAACTTCTCCGGCAGACTCAGGGCGTCCTTTTCATTTATATTGTAAACATTCGGCTGAAGCGGCGCACGATTGGCCGGTAGGTACACCAGCACCCGCATTCCGACCAGGCCGCGTTCGCGTTCAATCTTCTTAATGTAATCTTCCAGATAACTTGTACTATCGATGAGTTTTTGACTGAGAGCGGTCTCAGCATCCAGTACGCGTCCATCTGCGACTGCAGCCAGGGCGGCCGACGGCAGGCGGTCTCCGCGCCCGGCCTGGATGACGGCGAGGAAACGCTTATAAGCGCGATCAATCTGTTCATCGAGGAGCTTGCGCGCTTCGGGCGTCAGGGGCGTAAACGGCGAGAGCGCGTCCTTTGAGTCTCCGCTGGCAATCGAACGGTACTCGATCCCGAGTTTTTCCATCAGGCCGGTGACGCCAAAGCTGCGAATTATGACGCCAATGCTGCCGACCATGCTCAGCGGGTCGGCGTTGATTTCCTGGGCGGCCATGGCGACGTAGTAGCCGCCGGATGCGCCAATGTTACGAATGTGGGCGTAAACCGGTAATTCGCGCTCGCGCGCAAAGTCGCGAATCATGGTATAAATATGATCCGATGCTGCGGCCGAACCGCCCGGCGAGTCAATGTGCAGCAGAATCGCTTTAAGATTCTGATTTTTTTCCGCCACGAGCAAGAGGCGCCGGATGTGACCAGGGCTCACGCCTCCGCTCGAAAATAATCCCGCTTCATCTGCAATTACGCCGTCAATGGGAATCATCAGAACGTCCGCGCCGCTGAGGCTGGCGCCCAGGCAGCTCCGGGGCGAGGGCTCCGCCGGGTAGATCTGGATTTCGGCAAGTTCGGTCTGGCTGGCGCGCGCCGGCAGACCGCCCAGATTCACGTCGCGAACATAGAGGCAGCCGCTGAAAAGCAATAGCGCTGCTGCGCCGGACCGTAAAACTGTCATCGTCATGCTGAGCCTCCGAATCGAATCGCTTGCACGGTGGATGACGCAGGCTGTCGATGCGCCTGTCAACACCAAGCTGGCCAGGCGCGCCCGTTGCGCCGCGGCGGCGATCTTTGCTGTGGCGAGTTTCTGCGGCTGCAGCAGTGCGCCCGAGCAAGCGGCAATCTCGCCGGAGCCAGGTGCAACCGGCGGCAAGCCAACGCCGCCAGCGGAGCCCGTCACCGGCGAACGCGCCCGGCTCTTGATTCGCTCGGCGGCTGGCGGATCGGGTCCGTTTAAGATTTTATTCGGCGGCGATACGCATTTCGAGTGGGCCATCCTGGACGAACAACGCTTTAATCCCCTGGCGCCGGTCGAGGGCGTGCGCGAACTCTTTGCGTCGGCGGACTACCGGATTCTCAACCTGGAGACCACGTTATCCGACCAGGGCGAACCCTATCCTGGCAAGGCTTACATCTTCAACGGCAGCCCTGAGCAGATCGAACTACTGTCCTTTCTGAACATCAATCTTGCCGTTCTGGGCAATAATCACAGCATGGATATGAGCGGCCCGGGCGTCGCGCGCACAATGGAACTCTTGCGGCGGGCCGGCATTGTGAGCGTCGGCGCCGGCGGAAATCTCTACGAAGCGGCCGCGCCCCTGTACTTCGTCGTGCGCGGAAAAAAGTTCGCCCTCTTTTCGTACAACCTGATCAGCGACGTCGGTTCCGCCGCCGGCCGCGGATCGCCCGGCACAGCGGGGCCGCCCCCGGATGCATTACAGCAGATACGGGCCGCGCGTCGCCAGGCCGATCATGTGATCGTCAGTCTGCACTGGGGTCACGAGTACCAAACCCGACCTGATCGCGTGCAGATTGCGACGGCGCGCAGCTATATTGACGCCGGCGCGGTGGCTGTAATCGGACATCATCCGCATGTGCCGCAAGGAGTGGAGATATATCGCAACGGCGTTATCGCGTATTCCCTGGGCAATTTTTTGTTCGGCAGCATCAACGAAGACCAAACGCACAACATTATAATGGGCATGGACTTTAATGCAGACGGCGCGTTGGAACGCGTCCGCCTCTATCCGCTGTGGGGCGAGTTTCGCGCGGGAGGCAATCGTGCGCGTTTGCTCAGCGCGAGCGAAGCCCGGCCGTTCTGGCATGACTTTTACTGGCAGTGCCACGACGTGTCGCCTGCCTCCGCGGCCCTGCTGCGCCTCGAAGAGAATGGAGCTGCAAGATTTGATTTGCCGACTCAGGGACGGTAGCGCGAACGCGCGACCGGATCGCGCGGCGCCAGCGCTTCGATGCGTTCATTGCGCAGGCTTTCGTAGTACGCGATCAATTCGCGCCGCTCATCAGGCTTGAGCGTCAGTCGACCAATATGCAGCATGACATTCTGGTCGGCCGCCAGCGCTGTCGCCACATAAAGCTTCAGGTCTTCAAAGTTGCACTCTGGCAGGCGCGTGAGCTGCTGCAGTCGTGCGAGGGCGGGATTGAACTCGCCGTATTTCAGATGCAGTCGCGCCGTTTGACGCAGAATTTGCGGATCGCGCGAGCCTTCGAGCAAGCGCGCGGCCTCAAGCGCCGTCTTCTCCTCTCCGACTCCGTCCGCCGCCAGCATAAAATCCAGCAGGAAACGCGGATCCTTGAGCCCAAAACGGTAGGCGCGCTGCAACGCTCGAAACGACTCGCGCGTTTCACCGCGGCGGCGATGCGCCAGACCCTGCAGATAGTGCGCTTCGGAAAAATTTGCGCGGGCTCGCACAGCGCGGCGCGCCGATTCCAGAGCCTGAGCGTCCTCGCCCAGTTGGTAGTACGCCATGCCAAGATTGTAGAGATAGTTCGGATTGTAGGGACTGGTTTCGACGGCGCGCACATACATATCGCGCGCTTCGGCCGTGCGTCCGGCTTCCGCCAGAATCATGCCCTGCAAGTTCCAGGCGCGGGAGATCGCCGGGTTTTTTTGCACGGCGGAGCGCGCCAGAAGCAGCGCATCGCCCTTGCGATCGCGATCGTAGGCTTCGACGGCGCGGAAATATTCCAGGTCGCCAGAATCCGGCGCAATTTGTTCCAGTCGGCGCAGCAGGCCCGGAACAATGCCGCGATAGCCATATTTGTAGGCGTTGGTGAGTTCCGCGGCGATCTGGCGCTGATCGACTCGGGAACGAGCGCGCTTTAGCTCGTCCTCGTCGAATTGCTCGCTGGCGAGCGGGGGCGGCGGCTCGGTCTTAATCGGCGTCGCGGGAGTGTTTGTTGCAGCGGAAGTGGCGCCATTTGCGTTCGCGTTCTGGTTTGCGGGCGTTTCCGCCTGCGTCGGCAGGGTCTCTGCGAGCAGAGTTGCGGCGGACGCCAGGGCCGCCAGACAGAGCATCAAAAATCGCATAAAGCCCTCATATTTTGCCGCATTTCAGGAGAAAGTCGCGCCATTCCGGCAGCAGCGCGTCCGGTATGATGCGGCTGCCGCAAATGCGTTCGTACTCTTCGCGGGTTCCCGCGTCGTAGCGCGCACCCTGAAACTCGCGCCCCTGCAGTCGCCCCGCGGCGCCCGCCGCCCGCCACAGGGGGCCAAACTCCAGCTTCTGATCGGGCGCCAGCGCCCGGATCGGCGCACAGCCCAGCACCCCGTAACCGATATAAAACCAGGCGCCGGATTCGTCCAGCCGCGCGCGTCCGGCATGAAGCCCGTTGGCCGGATGAGCCGCTTCCAGACTGATTCCGGTTTCGCGACGTTCAGACGGTCGCCGACTCAGGTACAGCCAGGCGTCCGCGGACGGATTGTCCGCGACTATCCGGTCAGGATGATCGGCGGGCGCCGGCGCCAGCGGCGCGTCCGGATTCAGAATGACAAAACGCTCTTCGGCGTCCAGAAAGCCGTCGAGGATTTTTCGAGCGCCCCCCGCAGTGCCGAGAATTTCGCGCTCCTCTGAGAAGTAGAGCTCGAGCGCCCGCACCGCGCGCAGTTCGCGTCGAATGTCCTCGCCGCGGTAGTGCAGATTGACGGCGACTTCGCGGACGCCCCAGCGATGCAGTTGAAAAAGCGCGTAGTACACCAGCGGAACGCCGTCCACTGGAAGCAGGGGCTTGGGCGCCCGCGCCGTCAGCTCGCCCATGCGCAAACCAAACCCGGCGCACGGCACAAACGCCTTCATGACGCGCCGGCGGGAGCGGCCAGGGCCAGTTTGCGACGTAATTCCGGAAAGAATTTCTCGCGTAACTCCCACACGAATATGAACGCGGAATCCGGGAAACGGCCCAGCTGGACGACCTCTTCCGCGCGGGCCAGACACTGCGGAATCGAATCCATAAAGACCGGGTTTTCCCGTACCGCAACTTGAAACAGGTAAGTCCCGAGCGCTTTGAGCAAGCGCTGCAGCGCACAGGCGTGGTACAGATTCAATTCGCTGCGATTGCGTCCGGATTTCTTGAAATAATAGTCCAGGCCCAGTCGCCGATCTTCCGCGTTCAGCGGCGCGTAGGGATCATAGAGCAAACTGGCCAGGTCGTAATAAGGCAGACCCAGCCGCGCGTCCTGGAAGTCGATGAGCGAATAATGCAGCACGCCCTGATCTTCGCGCAGCATAATGTTACGACTATGGTAATCGCGATGCGCAAATGTCATCGGCCCCGCGGAACCCAGAAAACCACAGAGCTCCTTCAAGAACATCGCCAGTTCAAAATTGATCATCTGAAAGCCGGGCGCAATCTCCATTGCTCGGCGCAGCGCTTCAAAGAGGAACTCCATCTCCTGGTGCAATTTTTCGAAGTCGAAGCGGCGCTCCCGGACTGCTGGCGGAGCATTCAGTTTCTGCAGCCGCACAATCATGTCGATTGCATGAAACAAAAGCCGTCGGCGCGACTCGGGTTCTCCGGCTCGCTCTGCGCGCTTGAAGTAGGAGCAAAGATCGCGCGTACCAACGTCCGTCTGCAAAATCAGTCCGCGTTCGCGATCGACTCCGAGCACGCGTGGCGCGGGAATTTTTTCCTCGCGCAGGAATTCCGCGATCTTAACGAAATGATCGTCGTCGTTGTAAGGCGCCGGCAAGCCCGTGCAAAGCATCAGAGTCGCCGGATCTGCGCCGTGGCTTTTGAAGCGCAGCCGGAAATAGCGCCGCACGGAGGCCTCGACCGGCGCGGGTTCAACTTCGAACTCGCCGCGATAGCCGCAGTCTGAAACGAACTTGCGTATCTCCGAAGACAGCATGACGCTGGAGTTTATCCCTTCAGATCGTGGATCATCGTGCCCAGGCGTTCAAGGCCGCGGCGTAGACTGTCCTCGTCCAGAGCGTAAGAAATGCGCAGGGCGTTATCGTCGCCAAAGGCGGAGCCCGGCACGGCGGCTACGTCGTAGTGGTCCAGCAGATGCGCGCAAAACGCACGCGAGCGGGACGCGTCGTTTTTTTCCTTGAGGATCGCCTGAAAACGCGGATTGGCGTACACTTCGTGGATGTCCGGAAACATATAGAAGGCGCCCTGCGGCATAATGGCGCGCACGCCGGGCATCGCCTGCAGCATGCGATAGACTAGTTCGCGCCGCTTTTCAAAGGCCACGCGCATTTCTTCCACGCAGTCCTGCGATTCGCTGAAGGCGGCGATCGCGGCCGCCTGCGCAATGGAACACGGATTGGACGTGCTCTGTCCCTGGAGTTTTTCCATGTTCTTGATGATATAGTCCGGCCCGGCGCCTACGCCGATGCGCCAACCGGTCATGCTGTAGGCCTTGCTGACTCCGTTCACAATAAACGTGCGCTCGCGCAGCTCCGGAAAAAGCATGAGCAGGTTATAGAACTTCAAATCGCCGTACACGATGTGTTCGTAAATGTCATCCGAACAGATCAACACGTGCGAATGTTTGAGCAGCACGCGACCCAACGCTTCCAGTTGGTTTTTTGTGTACGCCGCGCCGGTTGGATTGTTGGGCGAGTTGATTATGACGAGCCGGGTTTTCGGCGTGATTGCCGCGTCCAGTTGCTCGGGAGTGATCAGATATCCGTGATCGATTCCGCTGTAGACGAACTTCGGAACGGCCTGGGCCATGCGCGCCATGTCAGCGTAGGAGACCCAGTAGGGCGCCGGGATTACGACTTCATCGCCCGGATTCAACGTCGACAGAAACAGGTTGTAGAGCACCTGCTTGCCGCCGTTGGAAAGCGTGACTTCGGTCGGCTTGAACTCAAGGCCGTTTTCACGCCGAAATTTTTCGATGACCGCCTTTTTCGCGGCGGGACTGCCGCCTTCCGCTGTATACTTGGTCTGACCGGCGGCCATTGCGCGCCGCGCCGCTTCTTTGATATGTTCCGGCGTATCAAAATCCGGCTCGCCGGCGCCAAAGCCGATCACATCGCGACCGGCGGCCTTGAGCTCGCGCGCCCGTGCAGTAATGGCCAGTGTGGGAGACGGCTCGATTACATTGAGCCGTTCGGCGACGAAGTTCATAGTTCACCTCGCAGGCGTGAACGGAAAATCAGAATTAACAGGGGCATAATCGAAATCGGCCCGGCGATGAATAGTCTATTTTTGGCGCCTATTCGCCGCGCGCAGAGCCGCCGGCCACGCGTGCGAACGGAGTCCAGTGACTTGCATCGGAGCCGGCATCCGCGAACTCTGGCGTTGGAACTATGGAAATCGCACTCTACAAGCCGGAGATCCCGCCGAATACGGGCAACATCGGTCGCCTGTGCTGGTGCACGGGATCGCGCCTGCACATTGTCGACCGTCCGGCTTTCAGTCTGAACGAGGCCGCCGTACGCCGGGCCGGGCTGGACTACTGGGAGAAGCTGGATTTGAGTTTGCACGCGTCGTGGGAGGCTTTTCGCGACGCCACGCTTGCGCGCCGCGACGGCGAAAACGGCGCCGCGCCGCGCGTGTTCTTTTTCACCCGCTTTGCGACGAAGTTGTACTGCGACGTTGAATATCGACCGAGTGACATTTTTTTATTTGGCTCGGAATCGAAAGGGTTGCCCGACGCCGTAAAGGCCGAGGCGCGCGAGCGCTGGCCCGAGCGCCTTCTGCGCATTCCTGTTTCCGATCGGTGCCGCTCCCTGAATTTGGGCAATACTGCGACGCTGATACTCTACGAAGCGCTGCGCCAGCAGGGTTTTCCCGGTCTGACGACGGAGTACAGTCCCGACGCCGATCCGGAAATCACCGGCCGCTATTGATCCGCCGCGGCGGCAAGCAAGGGCGCGCAGCGACTATTTCTTGGTACGCCGCGCTGACTTGCGGGACGCACGACCCGGCGCAGCGCCGCTGGTTCGCTCTTCCGCAGCAAGCGCCGCGCTCGCAGCATAAGACGACGGCGCAGCGATGGGATGTTTCGCCAGGCGTCGTTGCAAATCGTGCAATTGTTTCTGCAATGCGGCGACATTTGCGGCGACGCCGTGCAAGTCGTCTTCCACGCTCGGCTCGTCGCCCACGCGATTGCGCGCGCGTTCGTCGGCTTCACGTTCAGTCTGAGCTTCTTCCATGCCGTTGATGATCACGCCGACCATCAAGTTCAAGAAGATCATCGTGCCCAACAGCACGAAACTGACAAAATAGGCCGGCGCAGTGTAAGGATGCGCCTCCGGCTGGGTGCAGAACTGCTGAAAATAGTCGGAACCAAGACCCCACTTGTCGCAGCCGTGCATCTGGATAAACATGAGATTGGTCCAGCCCTCCAGGGTAACGACGCTGAAAAGGGTTCCAAAAGCCTGCGGCAACGCGCCAAAATTGACCGGATCGTTTTTGGAAAATAGGAACACGCCGGCCACTGCGTAGATGTAGAAAAGCAGCATTAACAACAGCGCCACGTAACCCATTGAGGGCAGGCTTTTCAGCAATGCGGAAACCAGTATCTGCAGCCGCGGCGCTGCGCGAATCAGCCGCAAAACGCGCAGGAGACGCAGGAGTCGCAGCACCGTCAGTTGATGCGTGTCGAAGGGCAGCAGCGCGGCTGCGACAATCAGAAAGTCAAAGCAGTTCCACGGATCTTTAAAATATTCAAGCGGGCGCGGCCAGCGCGCGCCCATCTTGACGACAATTTCAACGGCGAAAATCGCGAGAATAATCTTGTCGAGCGCGTGCAGGAAATCGCCGTACCGCTCCACCAGAGACGGATAAGTCTCAATGCCGATGACGACGCTCGCGAGCAGAATCACCCCGGTGACAAAGTTGCCGAACCAACGCGCATCGGCGATTGTTTTGAAAAGTGGCGTCATGGATATGCTCCCGATTGTATGAGGAATGAAGCGTTTGGCCGGTCGGCGGGATACGAAAAAGGCGGACCTCCCGGCCCGCCTTCCAGCGCCCCTGACTGCAGGCTATCAGCCGCGCAGAAACTTCATCATGCCGCGCAGCTTCGCGCCGACTTCTTCGATCTGGTGCCGCTTGCCGGCTTCGCGCAGTTTTGTAAAGTTCGGATAACCGGCGCGCGCTTCCGCCATCCATTCGGTGGCGAACTTTGCGCCTTTGTCCTTTTGAATTTCGGAGAGCACTTGCTTCATGTTTTGTTTTACATGATCGTCAACCACGCGCGGTCCGCGCGTCAGGTCGCCGTACTCGGCCGTGTCGGAGATGGAGAAGCGCATGCGCGCCACGCCGCCCTCGTAGAGCAGGTCGGTGATCAGCTTCACTTCGTGCAAACACTCGAAGTAGGCGATGTCCGGATCGTAACCGGCTTCCACCAGCGTTTCGAAGCCCTTCATGATGAGCGAGGTCAGGCCGCCGCAGAGGACGGACTGTTCGCCAAAGAGATCGGTCTCGGTTTCGTCACGGAACGTGGTTTCCAGAATGCCGGCGCGTCCGCCGCCCACGCCCGATGCGTGCGCCAGGGCGCGTTGTTTGGCTTTGCCGGTTGCGTCCTGGGAAACAGCGATCAGCGCGGGGACGCCCCCGCCTTCTTTATAGACGCGCCGCACGAGATGACCCGGGCCTTTGGGCGCGACCATGTACACGTCGACATCGGCCGGCGGCTTGATAATTTCGTAGTGTATGTTGAACCCGTGGGAGAAAACGAGGGCTTTGCCGGCCGTCAGGTGCGGTTTGATCGACTCTTCGTAGATTTGACCCTGGGTTTGGTCCGGAGCGAGCACCTGAATTATGTCCGCTTTTGCGCAGGCGTCGCCCGGATTGAAGACTTCAAAGCCGTCTTCTTTCGCCGTTACAACGTTACGGGAGTCGGAACGCAGGCCAATAATGACTTTGAGACCGGTGTCGCGCATGTTCTGCGCCTGAGCGTGGCCCTGGCTGCCGTAGCCGAGCACGGCGATCGTTTTGTCTTTCAGAATGGAAAGATCGCAATCGCTATCGTAGTAGATTTTTGCCATGACTGCCAATGGCGGCGGCAACCGCCGTACGGCAAGGGAAAAAGCGGGGCGAGGTCCGCGGACCTTCGTCCCGCGCGTTTCCCGATCGCGACTGGTTCAATTCCAGTCGTCGATCTTGATGTCGTCCGGCGCCGGCTGGCCGCGACCGGTCTCGATCAGGTTTTTGAGGCTCAAGAGAAATACGGCCCACTTCATGCTGCAATGCGCGGTGAAATCGCTTTCGGTCTTCCAGTCCGAGTGGCGGAAGTAGACCAGTGTCATCGCGCGTCCTTCCGCCGGTCGCAGACTGAACTCGATGTGCGAGCCGATCCAATCCTCCGGGCCGCCGCAACATTCCCAGGCGACGCGGTTCGCCGGCTCGAGCGTCTGCACCTGCATGTCGATGAAGTGCTGGCCGAATCCAAAGTGAATTTTCTGGCCGGCCTGCGCTTCGCCGCCGCTGGCGAATGCGCCTGCGACTTCCTTCGTCCACCAGTTTGCGAGACCGGCCTGCGTAGCCAGCGCGCGGTAAACCGCTTCGGCGGGCGCGTTGATGCCCACCTTGTGAAATATCCCGTTCATACTCTGCTCCTGATTCGGCTGCGCCGATGAGTTCTGTTTGGAGTTTTCGCCGTCGCCGTCTCGGACGTCCGGCGTTTCAGCCGCCGACGAAGCGCGAAAGGCCTTCCAGAATACTGGTCCAACCATGGGTATGATTCGTCCGTTCCGTTTCGCCCGCCAGGCGTTCATGCACCAGCGTGATTAAAGTCGCCGGCGTTCCGGCGGCGTCGTCCGGCGCATTTGCCAGCGCGACGGCGTCAAAGGTGACGGTTACCAGTGTTTCGCGATCGTCGGTCTTCGGAGACCGCCAGGTGAAGACCAGTCGGGAAGGTTCATCGATGACGCGGTATTCCCCGGCGTGCGGAATGATCTCGCCGTTGACGAGCATATCAATGCGAAATGCGCCACCGACGCGCGGATCGATTTGCACGGACTCGATTGAGACCGTGTCGCCGGCGATAAACCAGCGCGCAAAGTCGCGCACATCCAGCCACGCGCGAAACAATCGCGTGCGATCGGCGTTAATTCTTTTTTCGATTCTGACGACCTGCGCTTCCATGGTCCTGCTCCTCAATAAAGGCTTCCAGTCGATCGAGTTGATTCGTCCAGAATTGCTGATGATGTTTGAGCCACTCGGCAGCGTCGCTGAGAGCCTCGGACTCCAGCTGGAGGCGAAAACTGCGCCCGTCTTCCGGCGCCCGGATTTTTCGAATCAAGCCCGCCGCTTCGAGCACATCTACATGCTTGGCGACGCCGGCGAAGGACATGCGAAAGGGCTCCGCCAGCTCCGAGATGCTCAGGCTTTTTTTGCGCAACTGGACAAGCATGCGGCGCCGCGAGCGGTCAGCCAGGGCGGCGAACACGCGATCGAGGCGGTCGTCAGTCCTGCGAGTATGTTCAACCATCGGGTTGAATAAACGCGACGCCCGCGGGCGCGTCAATTATAAAACTAATTAGTTGAATAAAAAAAGCACCGGGTTTGCAGCGTGCGGAGGATTGCGCCCCTGCGACGACGCTCAATAGGCGGCGATCAGGATCGTCTCGATCTCATTGCGATCGAGTTCGCGCGGGGTGTTGCGAATCAAGGGTATGGTGAATGCCAGCTCGGCGATCTCGGGCAGGTCCGCTTTTTGTATATCAAACTCCGAAAGTCGCTGCGGCACCTTGAGTTCCAGATAAATTTTGCGGACGCCTTCAACCGCTTTGATCGCGGCCTCAATGACCGTGATATCGCGAATGTCCTCATCCAGGGCGCGCGCAATCTGCACGTATTTGCCGGCGGAAGTCGTCAGGTTGTATTCCATAATGTGCGGCAAGAGAATCGCCATCGCCATCTGGAAGTCCAGACCCGTGAGATGGGAGGTGGCCGTCGCGATGCTGTAGCAGAGTCCCATGTAGCTGTTCGAATGCGCCATGCCGCAGAGGACGCTGGCCATAGACACGTTCATGCGCGCTGCGGCGTTATTCAGGTCGTTCACCAGCGGCACGAGATTGCGCGTAATGAGCTCCAGGGAACGCAGCGCGATGGAGTTTGTAATCTCATTGGATCGCTTGGAGAGGATCGCTTCAATGTTGGCCGAAAGCACCGCAATGCCCGCGCGGGCGAGTTCGTTCTGCGACAGGGCGGAACTGATATTCGGATCCACAAAAATCAGGCCGGGAAACAGGCGATAGTCGTGACCCAGCAGGGTAAAGCGCCGCGCCGCGTCGTAGATCATAAAGGACGGACTGCTTTCTTCGCCCATTGAAGGACCGACCGGCGCAGTGACGACAGGCATGGGCGGCTTGCGCAGCGGAAACATGCCCTGATCGAGGTCGGCGGCGAAAACCTCATTTTGCGCGAGCAGCGCAATTGCGCGCGCGGCATAAAACGTTTTGCGCGAACCGTAGGCGAGTATCACGTCCGCGCGGCATTGTTTCACAAAGTACGCGGCCGTATCGAGTTCTTCGGTGGACGGCGTGTCGAGTATGTCGTCGTAGACAATGGCGCCGGTCGTGTGTTTTTCCAGACTGGTCTTGATGACGGCGAGTTCGTCGGAGTTCGACAGCTCATTGCGAATCGATAACACCAGCACGCGGGCGCCAATATCCTTTACGAGCGAGCCCAGCTTGTGCGTGGAATCGCGTTCAAAGAACACGCGCGAGGGAAACTGATAGTGCACCCACTCGAACATACAGGCTGATCTACTCCGGAGCGGGCGAGCGGGAATGTCCCGGCCGGGCTCAGCTATATATATCGGTCGACGGACCGCGAGCGATAGCAGAGATCCAGGCGGTCCGGACGCCAATAATCAGGCGACAACGGCTCCGGCCGGGCTCGAATGGCCGTGGGAATCCGGGCATGTCGCGCGAATCCAGAGAGCGGAAGGGCCGCGAAAGCGCGTCCAGCGGCGGCCCGCGCGGCGCACGCAGGGACCGGTCCGGCGCGTCCGCGACGGAGCCGGCGCGCAATAGTTCGCGCGGCCGCATTGATCGCGAGGCCCTGGTGCGCGAACTGGCGCGGGCCGGACTCGCACTGCCCGCCGGGGCGCTCGACAAACTCTGGCAATTTCATCAACGGCTGCGCGATCGCAACCCCGAGCTGAATCTTACTCGCATCCACAATTTTGAAAACATGGTGCGCAAGCACTACGTCGACTCGTTGCTGGTGGGGCGCATACTTGCGCGCGCCGGTCTGTCTGCGCCCGGCCCGATGCTGGATCTCGGCACCGGTCCAGGACTGCCCGGCATTCCGCTCGCGATCGCGTATCCTGAGCAGAGCTACGTCCTGGCCGACGGGCGCAAACAGCGCACGGACTTTGTACGCGAGGCGGTGGAACTGCTGGATTTGCCGAACGTGGCAGTCCATGCCGGCCGGGTCTCCGGCAACTCTCCGGTGGACGCCGGCAGCGTCATTACGCGCGCCGTGGAAACCATTCCGGCCACTCTCGATCGACTGCGCGAGTGGCTGCCGGCTGGCGGGCTCGTCATTTTCATGAAGGGGCCTAACTGCGATGAGGAAATTCAGACTTCGCGCGACGACGCCGATTTCGAATTCCTGCTCGATGAGGCTTACACTCTTCCGCACTCGACCGATGACCGACGCCTGGTCGTCTTCCGCCGACGAGCCAACGCCGCTGCTGTGACCGGGACCAGATTACGACCCGCCGCCGACACGGTGATCCGCTCGGCTGACAACGCTCGGTTCAAGCTCTACCGGAGCCTGTGGATCGGCCGGAATGTGAAGAAGCAAGGCCTGAGCCTGCTCGGGGGGCGTCGGCTGGTAGAAGAAGCCCTGCGCGATTTCCCCGGGCTCTGTGAAGCGCTGCTATTTTCCGCCGAAGGGGCGCAGTTCGGGTTCCAGCTGCCGGCGTCCGCACCGGATTCGCTCTATTTTTCGCCCGAACTGTTTCGCGAGCTGGACCAGAGCGGGGCCGGCGGCCCGCTGCTTGCGCTGCGTACTCCGGAGTTGAAGGAGTTCCTACCAGCCGCCAGTAAACCGGGCTGCGTACTCCTATTGCCGTTGGGTGATCCCGAAAACCTGGGTGCGGCCCTGCGTTCGGCGGCGGCTTTTCCGCCAGCCCACATAGTATTATTGAAGGAAGCCGCCCACCCCTACCATCCCAGGGCCCTGCGAGCAGCGGCCGCGCAGTCGCTTCGGCTGGAACTGAGCCTGGGCCCGTCGACTACGGAACTCGATTCCTGGGCGGCGGGACTACCGCTCTTCGCCCTGGACGCGGCCGGCGAACCGATCGATCAGGTTGATTTTCCCGCCCGCTTTGGCCTCCTGGTGGGCGAAGAGGGCCGCGGGGTGCCGGCCGGCGCGCCCGCGCGCCGCGTAGCGATACCCATCGACCCTGCCGTGGAATCCTTGAACGCAACTGTCGCCGCTGCAATCGCCCTGTACGTGCTGGGTCGCCGCAAAGCCTGAGACCGACCGAACCGTACGCTCCCGTACGGAAAAAAACAAGGGCCGCGCTGACGCCGTGTCATTTTGCGATTGCGTTTTGTCACAAAGGGTACTTAGTACGGCAAAAATACCCTCACCCTTACGAGGAAATGGATCATGCGAAAACTATTTGCTGGATTAATCTTCGCGGGCGTCGGCGCGGCTATGCTGCTCCCGGCCAACCTGTATGCGAAGTGTTTCATTTTTGTTCACGGGCACAACAGCTCCAACCTGACCTACCAACAGGCGCGGGACTACTGGAAAAAAGACGGCCGCGACATGGCCGGTTATATCGCCGCGAATAACAACTTCTACATCGTAAACTGGAATTCGACCGTTTATTACTGGGACGGCGCAATCGAAGTTGCGGGTAAAATCAACAACGCCCTGGCGGGCGGCGCGGACGGCGGCGGCAATCGTTGCGCAGCCGGCGAAACGAGTTATGTCGTAGTCGCCCACTCCATGGGCAACACGGTCATGGACTATATCCTGGGCAACTCGCGCAGCACGGACCCCTACTACAACTATGGCGGAGCAAACTTCGCAAATATCGGCAATAAAGTCGGCGTGTACGCCAGCGTGCAGGGCGCGCACCGCGGCACGACGGCAGCCGACGGCATCTGCGGCAATTCCAGCTGGTGGATGAACGCCATTTCCGGCGTGGTCGGCTTCTTTATGGGCTCCAGCTGCGATAACGGCACCGCTTCGCTGCAAACAGCGGACAGCTGGCAAGTTAAGACTTACGCAAACGGACCCAAAACTACCGCGAACCTGATCTCCGGCTACGAGATGATCTTCGGATCTAGCGCTCTGCTGAACGGCGAGGACGACGGCCTGCTTTCTTATGCGTCAACCTTCGCCTGTAACGGCAGCGCATCGGCAAGTTACAGCACATCGAACATCTGCAGCAACAGCTCCAAACAAGAAGTGTCGGGCTTTGCGAACTGCGACCAGGCGGATGAGAATCACGACGACGGCCGCAACGACGCCGACCGCGATACGCGCAAAGCGGTTACCGGCGGATGCTGGGGCTCCAACAGCAGCGGTACCAACGTTCGCTCCGCGATGAGCACGGCGGAACTGATTCGCTGCATCTGGGCGACCAAACCGGCGGGCGATACCTCCTGTAGCTAAACCAGAGACTCTGAGCGCGACGTTAGTTGCGCCTCAGTTTCCATTTACAACGCGCCTGCGCGGAGAGTCCGCGGCAGGCGCGTTCTTATTTGAGGGGTAAGGAATATGAATCGCAATGTCATTATTGCCGTCGTAATTGCGGCGGCGGCGCTCTTTGCAGCGGTTGTTTTTCTTTTGGTTCAACCCGACGAGAGTCAACCGGGCCAGGCGGGCGCTCCGGCCGGCGAGGGGCGCGGTTGGTGGGATAATCTATTTGGCGGCGGCGAAGACTCGGAAGGCATAGTCGACGCGCCGATCAGTCCGCGACAGATTTTGTTCTCCAGCGCCGCCGAGTATCGTGAGCGTGCGAAGTATCCGCCCAACTCGTTTCCTATCACAAAAGAGAACGACCCGGTGCAGCAAGATCACGCTGTTTCCGAGATGCAACTGGCGCACCCCAATCATCCCGAGGGCCCGTATCTGGTTCATTACGTGGCGAAAACTTCGTTCGATCCGGAGGAACCGCTGCTGGTTACGGCCTATTTGCGCAACAGCGACAACGACAAGGTTGCGCCCCGCGGAATCAAGGTGCTGATCACTCAGGGCGGAGAGCGCGGTCGAATCCTCGCGACGGTTCCGCTACAGGACAACGGTCAGGCCGGCGACCTGCGCGCGGGAGACCTGGTGTTTGCGGCGTCTTACCGTTTGCCGGCCGAATTCGCCCGGGAAAACGCGCCGCCGACGAACTTCATTGCAGTGATTGTCGCTGACACTGCGGAGGTAGGCGAGTTGCGCACTACCAACGCGTTTAACGTGGGTCGCCTGAATATCCGCCACACAGGCCGCTTTACGGATCGAATTGAAACGGACGCGAAGGGCGCGCATCTGGCCATTGATGTGGAAGTTGATGTGCAGAAGCCGGGCGCCTTTCACCTGCAGGGCAGCGTTTACAACGAAGACGGCGAGGCGATTGGCTGGGCGCAAACGCGCGGCGATTTACAGGCTGGCGTGCAGCCGATGACGTTGCACTTCTACGGAAAAATGTTCTGCGATTCAGGGGAAAGCGGACCGTACATTCTGCGCTATCTGAACTATATGAACGTTCGTCAGATGCCCGGACCGCGGTCAGGGATCGTGGAACCCAATTTCAAGACGCAAACCTACGCGGCGAACAGCTTCAGCTGCCAGGACTTTAACGATCCAGAGCTGCTTGAAAAAGCGAAGCTGCTCGAAAGCGAAGCGGAACAGGAAGCGCTTTAGACCCGCCGCCCGGTTCAGCGGCGAAGAATCCAGTCTTCGCCGCCGCCGGGATCGCTGCGGCGAATAAAGAGCCTGCGCGAAACTTCGACTCCCAGCAAGGTCTGCCACACGTCGGTGAGGATTTCGCGCCCGGAATAATAACCGTGGCCCAGTCCGCCCACGCCCAGCGCCGGATTGTCGACTTCGTTCACGTTGATGACGTCCACGCCAGGCACGCGTTTGCACAGGCCAATGCGATAGTTGTTATTCACGCGTCGACTGGCTTCGAGCGCATTGTCGCCGGGCGAGCAGTAGAGCGTAATCCGTCGGGCCGAACGCTGCAGAGTCGGGGCGAGCGCTGCGAACTGCTCGCTGGAAAAGTCGGGCGCATTCAGGATGAGTTCGCCCAGGCCAGGGTTGTCTCCACGCTGGGTGAGTTGCGCAATCGCCGGGAGTGCGACCTGATGACCCATGCTGTGAACTAACACGTGCACAATTTTCCCGCTCGCTCGGAGACGACGTAGGTGCTCGGCGAACATGGGCGCCGCACGTTCTGCATTGGCCCGATTCGCTGCGTACGTGCGCATTATTAATACGTCGCTGAAGGCCTCGTCGCTTGCGCCCGCCGGCCAGGTAAAAACGCTGGCAACTCCCTGAAACTTGACGTCGTACGCAAGCTGCGCCGTGCGATAGACCGCCTCTTCAAAGCGAACATTAAACCCGTGCACAAATATAAGCGCCTCGCGTTCGGGGCGCGCGGCGATGGCGGCGAAGAATTGCTCTGCGTCAAGGCCCGTGTATCGATCCATTTTGTAGAACCGATCGGCGTTGGAAAAACGGTCCGAGCTGCTTTCAATGACGCCCACCGGCCGTCGTTTGGGCGTGCCTACCTCGCAGACGCCGTAGCGTAAGGAATCGGCCGCCGTCACCCCGAAGGCGCGATCGGAACAATCCGCGGGTCCGCCGCTGGCGCCGCGGCGGTTCGTAGCGAAAAATACCGGCAACGTTTTAGTGTCAGCATAAGACTCGACGATCCGTCTATTGAGCAATCCGCCCGGATCTGAGGGGCCCAGGAGCGCACAGGCGGCGGTTATCGAGCACAAAGCGGGGGCGACAAGGCGTAGAGCAAACATATCCCGAGCCTGGTCTGGAATTATGTCCCGACAAGCGAAATGCCGCACGCGGCGACCAGGAAAATTGCGATTGAGGCTAAGCTATCCCGCCGCTTCTATCGATAATAGATTGCGAGAGGTTGCATCCATGCTTCCGTTTAAGAAAATCGGCGCCGGACGGGCTGCCATCGGTTTTGCAGCATTGCTGCTGCTTTCCGGTCTGTTCACCCTGCTCTTGAGTCAAAATATTCAGCCGGGCGGCGCGCCGAACAACGGAAACGTTGCGGCTGCGGACTCTGGCGCGGGCGGCGCAGGGACACCGCCGGGCGTGGTGACGATAGAACAATACAACCCGCTGGCCGTGTCGAATGCCCAGTTTCGCGTCGGCGGAATGAACTTTGATCGCCGCTTTGCAGGCAACGGCTGGGGCGAATTTCTGGATGTCGTCTTTACACTCGAAAACCTGACGGCGCAGGATCGCGATCTCTACGTTTTCGTCGCCGCATATCAGGAAACGGATGCAGTTGATGATCGGCAGCGGCAGTGGGTGCCGTACCCGCGCTGGCGCCCGCGCGACTTCGAACGCGAGTCCCACCTGGTGCATCATATCGCGATCAGTCCGGCGGACATCGCGGAAGAAAAAATCTGGTCCGAGCAGGATCCAGACTTTCAACGCCAGCAGACCATTCTGAATCGCATGCGCAATTCGGTCGCGGGCAATATTCCGATAGAAGCGTTTCGGCCGCCTTTCTGGAAGTACGAACAGTACATGATGAAACATCCGAACGAAGGCCTGCGCATCACGCTCTACGGCGAAACGAGTCCCGGGCCCGACAAGGCGTTAATTACGAACTGGATACCGCCGACCCAGGAAGAGTTGCGCAACCGCGTACACAAAACTCTCATTCAGCACAAATACACCGTGGATGCAACGCGCCGTCAGACGGTTTTTCGTTCGCACCACTTCTCACGGTTCCGGCCGAACTATTCGTTTTTTAATCGCGCCGCGATCTTGATCTTTGACGCAAAGGAAGCCGACGCATCGATACAACAACAACAGCGCGGCCCTCAGCCGGGCGAGCCGATCATCGATCCGCTGGTTTACAAGCGCGTCTACGCGTTTAATACGCCGCTGCGCAATAACTGACCCTTGCGTGCAGGAGAACCGCCAGCGCGCTGGCGGGACTGCAGGCCGGCGTGCCGCGCGCGCCGGCCTTTTTTACGCCCCGGCGCCTTCGCGACGCAGCGCCGGAATTCGCGCCAGCGAGCGGCCCAGACGATCCCCGGCCCTGCCGAACAACTCCGCCTGGGGCTGCAACTCGGCGCTCGGGCTTGCGATTGCCGCGTCTTTCTGGCGGCGTTTCCGATTCGCTGCGACGTCCAGTTCATTCAGCAATCTTGGCTTGAGCCGTTCAACCAGGCGGTCTACGTCGGTTCGATTGCGGATGCGCGCCAGTATTTCGAGGCGTCCGTCGGCGCTCAGCCGATAACAGCCGATCTGTCCTCCGCCCAGTTCACGCCAGCGCGGGGCGCGGTTCCGGGCTTCGCGAGCCGACTCGCCTGAGGTCAATGTGAACGTTTCCATGGCCCCCAGCCTATACCGGCCCTGTGACAGTCAGGCGGCAGTTGCGCCCTGGCGCGATTTGCGAAAATCAGTTGCCATCCCGGTTTCCGGCGATTTCCTCGCGTCGTGACGCAATTCGCCACTCCGAAGGACGCGACCCGCGACATTGAACGCGTTTTTGCCGGAGAGCGAATTGTTTTCGAATATCCCGCCGTTGCGGACGCCGGATTCGCAACGATTTCGGGCTTTTTGTTCCGACTGCTGGCTCGTTTCGACCTGGCGTTTCTCAGCGAGATCACGCTGGTAGCTCTAAAAGAAATCATTTCGAATTGTTCCAAGGCCAACGGCAAGCGCATCTTCTTTGATGAGCGCAAGCTCGATATAAACAACCTCGACGAGTACGCACGTGGCATGCGTCTCTTCTCGGAAGAAGCTCTGGCCGCCTGGGAAACGTTTCGTAAACGCGCCGCTGTTAACAAAAAATACTATATCAAGCTGTTTGTCGAAAAAGAACCCGCTGCGCTGGTTTTTACAATTGAGAACAACGTGCAGGTTCACCCCATCGAATGGGATCGCATTCGCAAAAAAATTCAGAGCTACCGCACGCACCGCGATTTGAATCGGGCGTTTGCCGAGATTCGCGATGAAAGCGAGGGCGCCGGATTGGGCATCTTTCTGGTGATGAGCCTGCTCGAGAACGCCGGTATTCCGCCGGACAACTATCGTCTGGTTTCGAAAGGCGGCCTGACGACTAATGAAATTCGCATCCCCATGCCGATTGCGGCCGATTCGTTCCGGAAAGATTTTTACCAGCAGGCCCTGGCTGAGGTGAACTCTCTGCCCTCCTTCCCGGAGAACATAAGTCACCTGTTGAATCTTTGCGAGTCGGACACGGCCTCGGTGCAATTGATTGCGCAGCAGATACAAAAGGACCCGGCGCTTACTGCGCAGGTCTTGAAGATTGTAAACTCTGCGGGGTACCTGCGCTACAATCGCACGCCCGGCCTTGAAGAAGCCGTTAAGGTGATCGGTCTCAAGGTGATTCGCAACCTGCTGATGGTTACAGGCGCGCGCACCGTGCTCAGCGGACACTATCGCATCAAAGATCTGGAAACGATCTGGGAAGATTCGAATCGCGTTTCCAATTTTGCGCGGCGTCTGGTGCGCGGGAAGCCGCAAACGGCGGATCTGGTTACAGTCGCAGGCCTCCTGTTCGAACTCGGTAAAATCTCTTTGATGGCGCTTAAGCCGGATGTGGTTAAACTGGCGTTGCGCGCACAGGCGGCCGGACGAGTGCGTTCGAGCGGCGTTATTGAAGAGAGCATGATCGGCATCAGTCATCCCGAAATCGGCGCGCATATGGGCGAACGTTGGAACTTTCCGGAGCCGCTGGTTGTCGCGATACGCTATCAGCAGCGGCCGCTCGCCGCGCCGGAAAAATACGCGGAAGCCGTGTGCGCGATGTACCTCGCGATTGCTATCAACAACGCTTCGCTCGGACAGGGCGGCTACTGGTCGGTCGAGCCGGAGATCCTGGAACAGTTCGGTGTAGGCAATCAGGCTCAATTTGACCGTATGGTGCAGGAATTCGTCGCAGGTTATACGTCCGGGATTGCGTGAGAGCGGAGGCGTATGGTCCTCGTTGATCTCGATGGCATAGAATATGTGCGCGGCGGACAGCCGATTCTGCGCGGAGTCAACTGGCGCATGCGCTCCGGCGAACACTGGGCGATACTCGGACCCAATGGCGCCGGCAAATCGACGCTGGCGGCAATCTTGCTGGGCATGGAGTGGCCCACGCGCGGTCGCGTACGCGTGCTCGGCGAACTTTTTGGAAACACGGAATTGCGGCGCCTGCGCGCCCGCATCGGTTTTTTTCAACCGGCGCTCCAGTCGAATCACGGCGTTTATCATCCGGATGCGACTGCGCTCGACATTATCGTTACCGGCTGGGACGGCAGTCTGGCGCGCTACGTCGATTATCCGCCGGAAGCTCTGGACCGCGCCGAACAACTGTACGAGCGCCAGTTTCGCGGAACGCGCGAGAGTTTTCCCATGGACCGCGAATTTGCGCGCTTATCGAGCGGCGAGCGACGTAAGACCTTGCTCTTGCGCACGTTGATGCGATCGCCCGAACTGCTCTTGCTTGACGAGCCCTACGAATCGCTCGACATCCCTTCGAGGTTCTCTCTGGAACGCGCATTGATCGAGGAAGTGCAGGTTGGCGGCGCCTGGACTGTCGCCATCTTGCATCGTCTGGAGGAACTGCCGCCGTTTTGCACGCACGCCTTGTTGTTGCGCGACGGCGCCGTTATGGCGTCCGGTCCCCTGGAGCAAATGATTCGTTCGGAAACAATTTCCGCGCTCTACGATACGCCGCTGAAAGTCGGCCGCGACAACGGGCGCTTTTATTGCGTCCCGGCAGCGCCGCCATGACCGCATCGTCCGGCGATCTGCTGCGCGCCCAGCTGAAGCTTCTGGGGCTGCCCGAATCTGAGATCAATGAGCTGGCGGCCCTGCGGCAGATTGAGTTTCTGGAAGAAACGCGCGAATCGCGTCCCACCTGCCTCTGGCGGGGCCGCTACCTGCACAGCCGCTTCGCGCCGGGAAAGGAAGCGGAACGAGCGGCAAGCGCCATTAAAACGGAAAATGGAGATCAGCTCGTCCTTTTTGCGGGCGCCGGACTGGCCTATGTGATCGCCGAATTCTGCAATCAACGCGCAAACCCGTGCATCTGGTTTGAACCGAACCCTGAAATCCTGGCGCTTGCGCTGAGCGTCACCGACCTGCGCGCCGCGGTTCAGGACGGTCGCCTATCGTTATTTCTGGGCGAGCCGGATGAGGAAACCCTGCGCGAAATGTTTCGCGGTCGCACGGGCGCGGATGTGGTTTTCGCAGTGCATCGCGCATCGGCCGACGCGGACGAAATCTACGCGCGCCTTGAAACACGGCTGGTTGAACACTTAAACAAGAAGAACGTGAACCTGGCGACGCTCGCGCGCTTTGACCGCGTCTGGGCGAAAAATCTGGCCTTTAACTTTCGTGCGCTCCGCCGTGCGCGGCCCGTAGCGCGTCTCTTCGACTGCACGCCGGGCGCCACCGCGCTCGTTTGCGGCGCGGGTCCATCGCTATACGAGGATCTTGAGCGACTCAAACTCACGCCAGGCGCGCGCGAAAACGCCGTCTGGATCGCGGTAGATACCGCCCTTGCGCCCCTGCATGCAGCCGGTTTTGCGCCGGATCTCACCGTTTCCGTGGATCCGCAGGCCTTGAACCGGTACTACCTGGAAGGCGAACGGGACTCGTCGTGGATCGTCATTGATCCGACTACGACCTATCTTACGCCGCGGCTGGTCGGCGCGGATCGGCTGGTTTTTACCAGTTCGCCTTTCGCACTGGCGAGACTCTTCTTTGACTACTGCGAGGAGTCGGTTGGCGAACTTGCCTTTGGCGGCTCAGTCTCCACGAACGCGTATGATCTTGCGGTGCGGATGGGCTGCCGCCGCATTCTCCTGATCGGACAGGATCTGGCGTTTACAAACGGACTCGCACACTCGCGCGGCGCCACGCTCGAAGAACGTCTGAACTTTCGCGAGCGGCGCACCTTTCGTCGGGAACTGCATAACTATCGTCAGCTGTCTGCGCTGCCCGTACGCGGTTTGCCCGGCGCGGCCGGTCCTGTTGCGACGAACGACAAGTTGACGATTTTTTATCGCTGGTTTGCAAAGCGGTTTCGCAGCGACCGAGCGCGCGGAGTAGAAATCTGGAATCTCACGGGCGGCGGCGCGGCATTCGAGGACGCGCCCGCGGGAGATGCGACGCAACTCTTTGCGGAGGCGCGACCGGTTCGTTTTCAAGATTGCGTACGCGAGCGATTATCGGCGCCGCTGGAGTTTCGCGGTCGCGATTTCGACGATCGGCTTGCCGCGCTGGCCTCCGAGTTTCGCGAGTATGGCGCATTGCTTGCGCGGGGGGCGTCGTTGGCAACTCGCAGTCTGGAACTGGCACGCGCTGGCGATCGCGGCGCTGAATATGCGCGATTACAAGCGGAGCTGAGTAGACTCGAAGCGCGCGCCCTGAATCAGCCGGAGCTTTCGGCCATCGCAGGCGGCGCGGTCCAGAGTGCGATTTTTCAAATCACGGAGAATTTTCGAACGGCCGGCGCGGCGTTGGAAAAAGAAGATCCCCATCTCGCCCTGGCGGAAAAAACCCACGCTTTGTACAACGGCTTGCGAAGTGCGGTGGAGCTGCATGCGCGCTGGTTTACAAAGACGCGCGCCCTGGCGGATATCTAGTCCAGAGCGCAACTCAGGGGGCCGCTTTCATAGGGACCGCCGGCGTAGAGTCGGCCCATGTGCACAACGGCCGTGGAAGCTCCGCTGAGCAGTGCGCCTTCGTCGGTGAACAGGAGTTCTACGTTGCTCAGATCAGCCCCAGTCCGATACACGGCGGAGGCGCCGGCGTCGTATCCGCCCGTCTGCACGGAGACGAGCAGACTCGACTCCGATTCTGCGTTCAAGCCGGCTACGCGACCGGGAAACTCCGCGTATCCCAGGCGTTCGACCGGTTCGCCCTCGTTCAGTGCGAAGCTTTCGACGCGATTGCCCGCGCTGGCAAGTTGGAGTTCCCCGGCTCGCACCCGAAGGCTGGCGGGCGACGGCGCCCGAAAAACGATCCGCGAGGCGCCGTCGCGTTCAAAGCGCGTCACATTGTTCGCGCCAGGCGCCATCCAGCGCACGAGGGCGAGCGATTCGGAGTTGTTGATCACGTAGAAGGCCCCATCTCCGGTCGCCGCCACATCGCGCGGCGCGGTCAAGAGCGGGCTGCGCAGCCGGGTCTCGAAGCGCAAGCGGTCGCGTTCCACGCGGAATACTTCGATAGCGAACACGTCGCTCAGGGCCCGGTTGACCACGTAGAGTCGAGCGCCGCCGCCGCCGCTCGCGAGGTCCAGGCCCATAGGGTGAAAAGGAAAATCGTCGCGCCCTTCGAGGCGCAGTTCCGTTGCGGGGCCAAAGCCGCTGCGGGCGATCCCGACAGCGAATATTGCGCCGCGCCGCATCAGCTCTCCCGCAGGATCGCGTTCAGTGCGTTCCTGGGAGCTGATCAACAGTCTTGGCTGATTACGTTGAGAAAAGTCCAGCGCCATATCAAAAGGACCCGGCATGCCCGGCAGCTTCTTGCAATCCGCCAGAAGTCTGCGCTCGGCTTGTACGCAAGCGGAAAGCGCCGCGCCGCAGAGCGTCAGGCAAGCGATGAGCGGCAGAGTTCTCAGGAATCGTTTCATAAGTACGGGTGCGTGCGATACAGGACAGGAGCGTTCAGCGTTGCGGGGCTGATTGTTGCAGCCAGTCAAAATCAGGGTATTTAAGTAATTTCCAATGCGGATTTCCGGAACGCGAGGGCGCCGGTTCGTACTCCCAGGCTGCGAAGTACGCCTTCCAGAAGGCCTGAATCGGCGCGAGCCGGGCAGGGTCGAGTTCGTCGGTGATTATTTCGTGGGCGGCCGGCGCAAACCAGTCCGCCAGCGCACGGGCCATCTCGTAGCCAGGGTTAACCAGATTCAGGCACACGGTCGCATATTCCAGAAGAAATGGAAAAAACAATTTGCTGAGCGGCCAGGGGGCGCCGCCGCCCAGGCGTTCCGTAAAGGCGCGATGAAAACTTGAAAAATCGGCATCGTCAAAAACAAAGTTGGTCCACAGGTCGCCCGGTTTCCACTCGCCGCGGCTGACGGTCGTATGGTACGATTGTCGCGGTCGACGAACGCGGAAGTCGACAATCTGTCCGTCGGTCCGTTGAATTTCTTCAACGGGAATGAGGCGCGCATGAAAGTACATTCGATCCGTACGGAAGGACGGCGCGCGTCCTTGTAGGGCGCGCGATGCGATCTCGGAATCCTCCGCGCCGCCCATGTACTCGGCGTTGAGGTTAAAAATGTACAGGAACCGACCTTCAGCGTGGTCGATTTCGCGCACCAGGTGCACGTGCGCGGATTCACGGCGCGGCCGCGGCTCCGGCAAAATGTGGCAGCCGGCGGCGAATTCCGGGATGCGTTCCGCGACCACCTCGATCAGCTGGAGAGCCTCCGCGCCTTCGATGCCGCCCAGACTGACCGCCGGCATAAGATAAGGCGCGCTGAATTTTACGTATGGATGGCGAAACGTGTCGATGCGCAGATCGCGCGGGCGGGGTACGCTGCTGTGAATCTGAGCCAGCCGATCGTTGATGCGGCGCGTCTCCCGGAGATCCATTGCGATTTTCCGCCGTCAGTCCCCGCGATATATCGGCGCGCGCGCTGTTTCCGCGGCTGCGCTCTGGTCGTTGGCGAGCAGCGACTGCAGCGCCCGCACTGTACGGCGCTGATCGATTACCACATACATTAAAAACACGGCGAAAAGCGCCAGTACGCAAGCCAGTACGAGCAGAAGTTGGTCCAATCGGCGCTGCGCCAGGTCCGTAGCGCGCAAGGTCTCGAGATGCTGCAGCACCACCGCGAGCCGATCAATCTGGGGATTCTGCGGCCGAGCGAGAAAGCGGATCTGGGTACTCAGTTCAATCGCTTCATCGACGTTCAACTTCTCAACTTCTGTTTTGAGCCGAGCTTCGTCGAGGGCGAGGAATTCTCGGGCGCGGGCAAGATCCGGTTCGGCTTCCGTCGTTTGGGCGAACCCGGGCGCCGGGTGCAGAAGGCCGGAAGCAAGGAATAGACCAAAGAGGGCAAGGCGGCTGAATTTCATACGTGCGGCTCCGAGTTGATCTGTTTCACCCCTCGCGTTCGGCGCGGGTTCGAGCAAGAATGCGAGCAATGTATTCGTGGCGCACGCTCAAGCGCAGAAATACGAGAAAGAGAAAGTGATAGGCCAGTACCGATAACCAGAATGTGAGTCGGATTTTCGGCGACATCCCGCCCATTACCGATGTGGGATGCGTGTCGGGCGTAATCAGCCGGATTGCAAACCAGGTCAGCACGGATGCAATCGCAGCAAGAATCGCCATGGCGGCGCCAAAGACCGGACGTTTACGCTGATCCTCAGTCATATAACGAACGATGAGGTAGCCGCCCAGGGTCAGACAGAGCACAAAAAAGGACATGAGTCGCGAATCGCGCCAGTTCCAGTAGACGCCCCACTCTGTTTTGGCCCACAACGCGCCTGTAACCACCACGCCGATGGCGAACAGAAAAGCGATCTTGGCGTTCGCCTCCGACCAGACGTCATAGCGCTCATTACGCGTGGCAATGAAGAGCAGGCCAAAGACCGCCGAAAGCAGCGGAGCATAAAGCGCCACCCAGGCGATCGGTACATGAATATAGAAAATACGGTGCGCCTGCCCCTGACTGGCGATCGTCGGCGGATAAGTAAAAGCGAAGAGCGTAACCAGCGGAACCGCCAGGGCGAATGCCAGAAAGGCTGCGTCGCGCAGAGGCGCCGGTTTGAGGCGCAAGAGTATGCGCTTTGCGTCGGTATCCATCATGGTCTATTCTTCCGCGGCCAGTGCAAAAAACAAGAGCGAACCCACGCCACAGTAAAGGCCCGCAGGCGCCAGTAAAGCAAGGATTGCAGCGGGCGTCGGGTAAATTTGCGTTTCGATTTCACGCAACGCATGCGCGGCGTTAATGAATATCGGCAGCGCGGCGGGCAAAAGCAGTAAAGGAAACAGGAGTTCCTTCAGGCGCGTCCCGCGGGCGATGTAGGCGAGCAGGATGCCGAGAGCGGACAGCGGCAGCGCCGTCAGCGTTAGAATCAGAAGCGGCGCAAGAAACTCCGTTCGCAGCTCCGGCGGCGCGCCGGTCAACAACAGGCGATATATGGGCAGGATTGCGGCGCAAAACAGGATCTGTAATTGCCACAACGCCGCGGTTTTGCCGAGATAATAGCCGGCGGGGTCGGCGGGCGCAAGGATCGCCGACCTCAGCGCGCCGGCTTCCAGTTCCGAGTTAACGTTGCGTCCTGCGGCAATCGAAGCGGTGAAAAACAGGGAGGCGAGGGCCGCTCCATGCAGATTGATCGCGTCCTTGAAGACAGAGTCCGCCATTGCATAGTGGTAAATGACCGCAAGCGTTACTCCGAAGAGCAAAGCGGACAGGAAGCCCGCCGGACTGCGTCGTTCAAGGGTCGAGTCGCGTCGGTAAATGAGCCAGAAGCTCTGAAAAAAACCCGGGCCCCGAGTCACGCAGACAGGGACGCGCAACCGCGGCGCAGGGCAAGTCCGATTTGGGATGCAGCGCGAGGAATCGGGATTGCGCTATGGCGCGGAGACGACCGGCATGCGCGGGACGCATATGGGCAAAAAACGATCCGATCCAGTCCGCTCCGCACCGCGGCCGGAACCGACCGCCGACGAGGATATCTTTCGACGTAAGGCCGAGGGCTGGGCGGGACGCTTCTTTGAGTTAGCGGCCCGTCTGCCGCGCGCTCTGCATATTGGCAAGCCCGACGCGATTGAAATGTATCAGCGCATCGAAGCGGGCGCCAATTATCATTCCGTCTCGTACTGGGCCTTTATTGTCGCCTCATGCGGCATCGCTACAATCGGTCTGATTACAAATAGTCCGGCTGTGATTATTGGCGCGATGCTCGTCTCGCCATTGATGGCGCCAATTACCGGCCTGGGATTGAGCACCGCCATCAGCGATGTCTACCTTGGCGCAAAATCGATTTACACCTTGCTGCTCTCGATTGCGGCCAGCATCGCCGCGTCGGCCATTATGACGGCGATCAGTCCGCTGCAGGAAGCGACCGCCGAGGTTCTCGCACGCACCAATCCGTCTCTGATGGATTTGTTTATTGCGCTCTTCTGCGGACTCGTTGCCGCATGGAGTTCGGTCCGCTCGCGCGGCGAAGACGCGTTGCAGAGCGTGGCGCCGGGCGCCGCCATCGGCGTTGCCTTGATGCCGCCCCTTTGCGTCGTCGGTTTTGGTTTGGGCTCCGGGCAGAGTCTTGAGTTCGTATGGGGCGCGTTTTTACTTTTTACAACTAACCTCATCGGGATTGTGCTCATATCGAGCGCTTTTTATTATCTTGTGTTTCGCGAATATCAGCCGGAGCGTTTGGTCCGTCTGGCTGCGGCGCGACGCGAGAAGGAAGAGGCGCTTTACAGCGATGAACGTCTTTCGCCTTTGTGGAGCGCAGTCCGGAGCGGTCCGCGTAGTCGGCGTTTCTGGTATCCGCTGGCATTGGTGCTCTTGATCAGCTATCCGCTCGCTTCGTCGCTTGCGTTCTTGAAGCAAAAGACCGACGTACGCAACACCATTCGGCGCGAACTGGCGGCCGTTGCTGGCGTGGAACTGTTGCGCGGTCCGGATTCCCTGAGTTATTCGCGCGATCGCGTCAGCGGAACAATTATATATTCCGGCGGCGACGCGGACGGCCGGGATGCGGAACTTCAGGAGCGCATCCGGGCGCGTCTCAAAGATCGTTTTCCTGATTTGCAGAGCGAGGTTCAATTGCTGCGTATCGCCGGCGAGCGCGAGCTGCGCGATCTGGTCGATCAGGGCGACGAAGTCAGCCTCGAGCGGCGGCCCGGCGCTTTGCACGACGGCGTGCGCGAGGCGGGCGCCCGCGCATTGGCCCTGCGCGCAGCGGAACTCATTACGGCGCGTTTTCCGGAGGAGGTCGGCGTGGCTGTGGACGCGCGCCTGACTTTCACTCCGGGCGGGATGTACAGTCTGGAGGGTCTTTATTATGGCGCGCCCCTGTCGACGGAAACGCGAAGCGCGGTCGAGAGCGTTCTGCGCAATGCGTTTCGGGAGTCTGGCGCCGGTCTGCAACGGGTGATGCTAACGCGTTTGGGGCCGGCCCGGGTGCGAGCGCCCTGCGGCCCTGACGGAGCTGTTGCGCGGCCCCTGGCTGCCTTGCGGGAGGCCGTTCATCTGGCGCGCGTAAATTCGCGTCTGCGGTTAAACGTCGTTGTAAGTCCGCAAGTGTTGGCAGCCTGGACTGATCGGCCGGCCGAAGATCTGTCGCGCGTAAAAATCGAGTTGCGGGGCGCGGCTTGCCAGGCGGAGTTTGAGTTCGTCCGTACGTAATGGCGGACAATCCAACTCGAACCGGCAGGCAGTCTGATGAAGCAGCGTTTTATGCAGCTAAAATTGATCCATTTTGCTCTTTGCTTCGGCCCGCTTGCGTTTGGCGCGGCGGTTTTCTTCGTGCTGCGACCGGAATTCGGTCCGCCCACGCCGGAAAACGTGCAGCTCGAGTGGATTCTTACCGGCGCGGCGTTGGCTATCGGGCTGCCGGGCAGCGCCATTATACCAGGTCTGCTCGGCAAAAAAGGGGCCGCCGGTCTCGCGCTCGAAGCGACCATTGTTCAATACCAATCGGTGAAAATAGTCCAGTGG
This sequence comes from Leptospirales bacterium, assembly GCA_036170535.1. Taxonomy (GTDB): domain Bacteria; phylum Spirochaetota; class Leptospiria; order Leptospirales; family Leptonemataceae; genus SSF53. Next base: position 147,257 of record JAVHPJ010000243.1, read on the forward strand.
GCGCTGATTGAGGGGCCGGCCTTGATGGCGCTTATTGGACACATGCTGGGCGGCGGAGAAGTTTCGCTCGCCGGCGCCGCCGTACTGGTCGGCCTCTTGATCTTTCGTCGCCCGACAGTCGAAGACTATGCCAGTCGCCTGGGCCACGATCCGGCCGTTGTCGAACGTGCGCTGAAAAATTGATTAATGGCGAAACATCGCACTGATCGCGCCGGCATGTTTTTCCGCGGCGACATTGCGGCGCAGCTTTAAGGTTTGGGTGAGTTCGGCGCCGGGTTTGAATTCTTCGGTGATCAGGTGAAATGCAGCGACGCGTTCAAAGCCTTTGAAGCCGGTCTTGTCGGAGACGCGTTCCCGAATCTCACGTTTAAATAAATTCTGCACAAAAGCGTGTTCGCATATCTGACGCGGGTCGACTGGCGGGGTTTCGCCCAGCGCGTCCAAATGCCGCCGCACCGCGTCGAAGTCGGGCACTATCAGCGCGCCCAGATGCTTCTGATCCTGACCGACCACCATCGTCTGGCGCACAAAGGGGCTTTGCAGGAGTGCGAATTCGATCGGCTCGGGTTCGATGTTTTCTCCGCCCAAAAGCACGATAGTGTCCTTTGCGCGACCCGCAAATTTCAAATCGCCCTGCGCGGTCCAGACCAGGATATCGCCGGAATTGAGCCAGCCGTCCTGCACGGCCTGGGCGCTCTTCTCGGGTTCTTTGTAGTAGCCCTTCATGATGTTCGGCCCGCGATGAAAGGCGACGCCCTTCACGCCGGGCGCGTCAATGAGCGCACCGGTCTCGCTGCGCAACTGAATACTGACGCCCTGGATCGGACGACCTATTGTGCCGATCACATGATTCCCGAGCAGTCGGGCCGTGGAGACTGCGCTCGTCTCGGTCATGCCGTAGACTTCGATAATCGGCAGGCCAATGGCGGCAAAGAGCCGATCAATGGCTTCGGGCAAGGCGCCGGCGCCGGAAATGGCAAAGCGAATCTTGCCGCCAAGGATGGCGCGCACGCGCGAAAAAACCAGACGCGCGAAAGCGGCCGCCGGCCAGGCGCACAGGACAAAGCACAGCGAAGCCAGACGACTGAACAGCTCCGCGGCGAACCCGCGCGGCGCGAGGCGATAAATCTTGCCGCTCAGATTCGCGGTGTGGCGGCTCCAGGCGACAGCAGTACGGCGGGCAAACGCGAACAGGGCCTGGCGCAGCGGCGGTGCGTTGCGCACGCTCTCGAGCATCTTATTGTAGAAACTTTCCCAAACGCGCGGCACGGAAAACATAACGGTCGGGCGCACCTGCTGCAGATCCTGGCTCAGAGACGCGATTGCCGTAAACGCAATCGTTGCGCCGGTGAAATAGACATAGGTTTCGAACATGCGCTCTCCGATATGCCACGGCGGCAAAAACCCGAGCGTTCGGTCGCCCACGCCAAAGGGCAAACCATCTTCTTGCAGCATTCTGCCGAGCGCGCCGGCTTCCCACGCAAGATTTCTATGCGTCAACATTACGCCCTTGGGCGTTCCCGTGGTGCCCGACGTGTAAATGATGGTCGCGAGGTCGTCCGGCAGGATATGCTGACCGCGTTCATCAAAAACCTCGGGCCGATCCGCGAGGAGGCGTGCGCCGAGTTCCATGAGTTGATCCAGGCTGAAGTGCCGGATTGAGCCCGGGAGATGCACGGGCCGGCCGGGCGGCGAAAGGAGAACGATCGTGTGCAGCTGCGGCAAATTCGCCAACAGGTCGCGGAGCTTTTCCAGGGCGAGTTCATTTTCCAGAAATACAATTTTGCAGTCCGCATGTTGAAAGATGTAGCGCAGATCTTCCGCAGTGGCGTCCGTTCCGCGAGGCACGTCCACTCCACCGGCGCAGTTGATGCCGAAGCTGCACCACAACCAGCGCGGTCCCACGTCCGCGATCAGAGCCGCGTGATCCTGATTCTGAAGCCCCAGCTCCACGAGGCCGGCGCTGATGCGACGAACGTTTTCGTAGAGTTCGCGGTACGTCAGGGGCGCGAAAGCGCGACCATCGGCCTTGTACAGTTGGGCCACGGCCTCTGGATTGGCGACCGCGGATTTCTTTACGAGATGGTAGATAGTGTCGTGTTCAAGCTGGTAGCGGTCGGACATGGGCGATCCACGCTGTGCGTCCGCCGGCGACTCAAGCAAAAAACAAACGCGCTCAAGGCTCAAGCAGCGAGCCGCGCGTCACAGTATCGCCAAAGCGCTTTTTCAGGCGGTCGAGCAAGACCTCGCGTTGCTTTCGTTTCTCAGTTTCAGCAGGACGATGGGCGAACAAATCCAATTGGGCGACTTCCGCGTCTCCTGGATGCAGGAGGTTCGCCATGCCTATGCCAATCAGGCGGACGCGCTTCTGCTTGCGATCGGCGTGGCGAAAAAGCTCCAATGCAGCCTGGTAGATCGTGAAGGTGTCGTCCGTCGCCGATTCCAGGGTTCGATTGCGAGTGAAGGTTTCAAAGTCCTGGAGCCGCAGCTTGAGCTGTACAGTGCGGCCGCGCACCTCCTCTGAGCGCATCCTGCGCGCGAGACTGTCGGCGATGCTGAAGAGGGTTTTTTCCAACGCGTCCGCGTCGCCGAGGTCGGTTTCGAAGGTGGTCTCTTCACTGATGGATTTCCGTCGCCAGCCGGTTTGCACCGGGCGCTCATCGATGCCGTTAGCCAGCTCCCAAAAGAAATCGCCAGCGGCCCCAAGCTGCGCGAGCAGCGTCGCCCGCTCGGCTTGTTGAATATCGCCAATGCGCGCGTAGCCAAGGCTGTGCAGGCGGGCCGCGGTCTTGCCGCCGGCGCCCCAGAGGCGTTCCACGGGCAGCGGGGCCAGGAACTCCTTCTCGCGACCCGTTTCGCAGATCGCGAGGCCGTCCGGCTTATTCACGTCTGACGCGACTTTCGCAATGTACTTGTTGGGCGCCACGCCCACGCTCGCTGTCAGGCCGGTACTCTCGCGGATGGCGATTTTGATGCGCCGGGCAAGTTGTTCGGGCGTCCCGAAGAGCCGCTCTTCGCCGGTGCAGTCGAGGAAGGCCTCGTCTATACTGACCTGTTCCACCAGCGGCGAATATTGGCGCAGCACGCCCATAATCCGCCTGGAAAGCTCCGCATACCGTTCAAAACGATGTGCGACGAATACGCCGTGCGGACACAAGCGCCACGCGCGGGAAATTGGCATGGCCGAACGGACGCCAAACTTGCGCGCGGCGTAATTGCAGGTGGAAACCACGCCGCGACCGCGACCTTGTTTGGGATCGGCCCCCACAATAAGCGGCCGTCCGCGGTACTCCGGAAAATCGAGTTCCTCGACGGACGCATAAAAGGCGTCCATGTCGACATGCAGAATCACGCGCGTGGCGGCGGCCGATGCGACCGTGCGATGTTGAGTCGCGCTCATAGGCCGGGGCTCCGAAACAGGCTGAGTTGCTCTGCGGCGCCCGGATAGCGCCGGAACTGGCTCAGATCGAAGTCCCATTGGTTCCGATTCAGGCCCAGGCGGGTCGCGGCGAGCTGAAATCGGCGGGCATACAGATCGGCGTGGCGACCTGCTCCGCGCATCCGCGCGCCGAAACGACTGTCGTAGTCTGCGCCGCCGCGCAGCGCGTGCACCAGGCGCAGTATCCGCTCTTTGCGTTCCGGAAATTCGCGATCCAACCAGTCGCGAAACACAGTTTTGACCTCAAAGGGCAGTCGCAGCATCACGTAGCCGGCGCTCGTCGCGCCCGCTTCCTGGACCGCGTCGAGGATGCGTTCCATTTCTTCGTCGTTCAGGCCCGGAATAATCGGCGCGAGCATGGCGCCGACCGGTACGCCGGCGGCGCTGAGGGTGCGAATCGCGTTCAGCCGCGTGGCCGGCGCGGACGCGCGCGGCTCGAGGCGGCGCGCCAGGTTGGAGTCCAGCGTTGTGACGCTGATATAAACGCGGGCCAGATACGCTGCGGCCAGCGGGGCGATCAGGTCTGCGTCACGGACAATTAAAGCGTTTTTGGTAATGATCGAGAAGGGTTGTCGGTGACGCGCCAGAGTTTCAATAATCCCGCGCGTAATGCGGAGTTTGCGTTCCGCCGGTTGATACGGATCCGTGGCCGCTCCGATCGCGATTGGCGCGGGTCGGTACTTCGCGCTCTGCAATTGTCGGGTGAGGGCCTCGACTGCGTTCGCCTTATAAATAACGCGACTCTCAAAATCCAGTCCGGGACTCAGGCCGACATACGCGTGATTGGGGCGCGCATAACAATAGGGACAGCCGTGTTCGCAGCCGCGGTAGGGATTGATGGATGCGTCAAAGGGGATGTCTGGCGAGGCGTTGCTGGTGATCAAGGTGCGCGCCACCTCAGGCTGAAGCGTGGTCGGGATGCGCGCCGCCTCAGCGCCCGTTGCAAGACTGTCCCAGCCGTCGTCAAAGATCTCCGCAATTACGGTTTCAAAGCGCCCGGCCAGGTTCAAACCAGCGCCGCGTCCGGTATAGGACTGCGGGTTGTGCATGCTAACAAACGATAAGTAGACGAACGACGGTGCAATCTTTTTTTCAGCGCGACGACTCATCCGGGATCGAGCGCTCCGCGGCGCCGGTCAGCGGCACAAAGCGAACAGGGATTATGTCGCGTTTTTCGAAGCCCGCTCCGCGGCGGAGGAACAATTGCAGCATCTGAGAGCCGGATCCGACGGGCGCCACGAGCCGGCCGCCGTCTTTAAGCTGATCGAGGAGCGCGGGCGGCACGCGCGATGCTGCCGCGGCGACCAGGATGGCATCAAAGGGCGCCGCGGCAGGCCATCCGTGGGCGCCATCCGCACAGGCGAGGTGGACGTGGCCGATGCCGAGTGTCTTGAGGCGCAGCTCAGCGTCTCGCGCCAGGCTCTCGACGATCTCGACCGAAAAGACTTCGCGCGCCAGGCGGGCCAGCACCGCCGTCTGGTAGCCGCAACCGGCGCCCACCTCGAGCACCCTTTCCGAACCGCTCAGGCCCAGGAGTTCGCTCATTAAGGCGACGATGTACGGCTGAGAAATTGTCTGGTCAGCGCCAATCGGTAGGGGCGAGTCTCGATACGCCTCCGGGGCCAGGCGCGGCGGGACGAAGCAATGGCGCGGCACCGATCGCAAGGCGGTCAGCACCTGCTCGTCCCGGATGCCGCGCGCTTCGATTTGCTCGCGGACCATCCGCAGGCGTTGGAATTCAAACTCAGGGGAATCACGGCATGCACCCATGCTGTATTGTATGCCAGGCCTTACGGTGGCGCAAGTCCGGGTAAGAAAAATGCCATGAGGTCAAGATGCATCATAATAGTGCAGGGATTAATCGACAGCCAGTTATCCGCGGAGTGATCTGCGCTGTAGTGGTGCATAAATCCGTTCGAGGGGACGGCACACGCGCCAGCCACGGAGACTTTTGGCTACTAATGGACCACAATCCCGCACGGGGGCGCCCCAAGCGGAAGTTTTTCCCGATTAAGAGCGCGAGGGAATTTTTTTCCTGCCAGTCGCGCTGAAAAATACTTCGCGGGTACAACTCGTGCAATAGAACGCTCGTAACGTCTTACTGCGACCATAAAAAAAAGCAGGCAAGAGATGTTCGTGCGAATCCTGAAAAAGAGGGGAACCCTGCTGGCTGTCGGCGCCGCGCTGCTCTGGATTGGAGCGGCCCCCCTGAGCGCCGGCGCCAGCAGGTCGACCTACCCCGTAGTCTTCGCCCATGGCATGGGCGCCATTGATAACTTCCTCGGTTTCTTCTATTTTGGAGACGATTACGGCGCCTTTGTAGGGCGGCCCTGCGCGGAAGCGGTAAGCTTCAGCTGTAATCCCTACCTGGACCCCGGGCAACAAGCGTATGCCGCGCGAGTCACGCCCTTTCACAGTTCGGAAGCCCGCGGCGTGCAGCTGGCGGACGAGATTGAAAGCGTCCTGGCAACTTCCGGCGGCTCGGCCGTCAACATTGTCGGCCACTCGCAGGGCGGCCTCGACGCTCGGAAGGCCGCCTACGTTCTAAAGGCGCGACACGGTCGTCCCATGGTCCGCGTACTGCTTACGGTCAGCACCCCCCACCGCGGCTCTCCCGCCGCGCAGGCGATCCTGGGCTTGGGGGCGCCCGCGGATGTCCTGAACTTCCTGGTGAGCATTTTTGGGGCGTTCGTGCGGGATCCGGGCAACGACGGCGTTGCCGCTCTCCGGCAGTGGAACAATTCCGATGACTCGCCCGCGGACGGAGTTCGCACCGGGATGCGCGGCTTTAATGAACGCTATCCGAATCGCAGCGACGTGGTCGGCCGGTACGCGTCGGTCGCGACAGCGCAGCGCAACGAGTCGCTGCATCCCGCCCTGGCGCTGGCGCGCGCCCTGCACGACATTGAGGGCGAAGACGACGGTCTGGTCGGCATCGGCTCTCAACAGAGCGGCTGGCGGCTGCACTACAACGAATGCCAGTACTGCCTGAACAGTTTTACAACAGCGAGCGATCTGGGTCAGATTATGGACGTAAACCGCGCTACGGCGGAGCAGCTGAGCTCCACCCGCGATATTCTGGAGCAGGATCACGCGGATGTGATTGGCGCTGGCCCGGATCTGTTCGACGAAAACGAGTTCTACGCGGCGGCCATTCATTACATTGCCAATTACGATTGACCGCGAATGTGCGGGCGGATCGGTTCTGCAAGCCTCGCTCTTCGGGTTTCTTGCATGAATACGCGCATGACTGCCGCTGCCGCTCTGACTGGCGCTTTTGCACTTGCCGGGGCGTTTTCCGTGATGTGCGGTTCGCGGGATCCGGTTGAACGGCGTTTCCGGGAACTTGCCGAGCGGACTCCAGCCGGACGTGCAGTGGATGAGTCTGCCCTGGCCGGTCCGGTCTTGCGTACCGGACCAGAGGGCGAATGGCTTCCGGTTGGCGAGCTGAGTTTTGACCAACAGGTCGCCCTGCTGCGCGAACGCTACGGCGGTCGAGTTCAAAATGCACGCGTCCAGGCGGAGTTGCTCGAAGAACTCATGGGCGAACTGCAGCGGCGCCAGCCGGATGCGTGGGTCGAGCCGCTGCACGAACTGTTGGTTGCCGCATTTCCTCAACACGCCGGTCGCCTCTTTCAAATGTCCGAATCCCTGTACCTTTACAATAAGGATCTTGCGAGTCGGCGGGATCTGCTGGGCGCCGCTACCCGCGAAGAACGTCGGCGGATTCTCTGGCAGCTGCGTTATGAGCGCTTCGGCGAGGCAGCGGAAGAAATTTGGGAAGCGGAGCGTCGACTGGGCGCTGTTCAGAATTCGTTGCAGGCGCTCACAGACAATCGCGAGCTGAGCCTGGCCGACAAGAGCGCAGCGTACCGGGGCGCGCTGGAAGAAGCGTATGGCCCGGCGCTGCCGTCCGTTCTCGCGCAGGATCGGCTTGCGTTCGTGAACGCGTTTACCGATGCAATGCAGGCCGATTTAGTCGCTTTGCCTCGCGAAGATCGGTATCGCGCCCTGCGGGAGATTCGCGCCGGACTGGATATGGATGCAGCCGCTCTCGATCGGTGGGAGGCCCTGGATCGCGAACGGGACCGACGGCGCGCCCAGGGCGAAGCCTATTATGCGGCCCGCGAGAATCTGCAGAATCGCTACGCGGGCGCCGAGCAAGCGGCGCGGTTGGCGAACCTACGCCGAGAATTTTTTGGCGCCGAAGCGGAGCAGATTCAAAACGAAGAAGAGGCCGGTTACTTTCGGTTTCGTGAAGCGCGGATTTTTGGACGAAACTGAGTCAGCCGGTTGGCCGATGCGGTCGCGGGCGCCTACTCTGTTCCATGGCCGGATTGATTACTGCGCTGGATGAACTATTGGATCGGACGGTTGTCTTCGGGTATGACCGGATTGGCTACCGTATTCGCAGCGCCGCCTGGGACAATCAGGATCAGGAAGCCGATCTGGGGGGACGCGTATTTGTCGTCACCGGCGCTAATTCCGGCCTCGGATATGCAAGCGCGTTAGAATTGAGCCGGCGCGGGGCGCGGGTGCGCATGGTGTGCCGCAACGCCGACCGCGCCCAGGCTGCGGCGCGTCAAATTCAACAGGCGGTTCCCGGCGCGCTGATTCAAACCGACCTCGCGGATCTGGCCGAACCGAAGGAGGTACGGGCGCTGGCGGAGCGCATCCTGCGCGAAGAGACGCGCCTGGACGGTTTGATTAACAATGCCGGCGTTCTGCTGCATGAGCGATCGGTGAATTCTATGGGCATTGAGGGCACCTTTGCCACGAACTGCCTGGCGTATTTTTTGCTGGGTGCGCTGCTGGCGCCCTTGCTGGCTGCGACGCCCGGCGGTCGCGCGGTGAATGTTTCGTCCGGCGGAATGTATCTTGCAGGTTTAAATGTCGATGATCCGCAGTTTACGCGCCGCAAGTACGACGGTCTGCAGGCGTACGCCGAAACGAAGCGCGCGGAGGTTGTTCTGGCGGCGCTGTGGTCGCATACTCCCGCCTTTGGCGCCCGGGCCTGGAGCATGCACCCTGGCTGGGCCGATACGAACGCCGTCCAGCAGAGCCTGCCAGTATTTCGCGCGTTGATGCAATTGACGCTGCGCAGCGCGGAACAGGGAGCGGACACCATCCTGTGGTTGGCTTCGCACAAGCATCCGCAAACAGTCGAGAGCGGCGCATTTTTCTTTGATCGTAAGGCGCGTCGGACGCATCGGTTAGAGCGCACGCGGAGTACTGCGGCCGAGCTCAAGCGTTTTTGGGATCTCTGCTGCGAACTGTGCGACTACCGCGGGCCGATTCAACCGTCTGAGGCGGCATATAATTACGCGGCGCGCCAGCTGTAGCCGACTCCATTCAAGGTGCAGATTGCGACAGATGGAGTTTGCCCGCTGGCGTTCCCGTTCCGCCGGCCGACAGATGCAGGCGCGTGTAGGTTCCAAAAATGTCGAAGAGCGCCAGAACATCGCGATCGACGGTCAGCTCCGTAAATCGTCCGCTGCGCGCGCCCTCGCGCAACAAAAGATCGCGTAACGCGCGTCGCGCGGCCGGCAGGTTGACGACGATCTGCAGCGGCGCGTCCGCGTAAGCGTTCGCCGCTGCGTCGGCGGCCATATCCGTCAGATCAGGTCGCGCGCCGGCGGCAGCGGCGACAATGCTCTCCAGCCCCGCCGGATTTCCGGACAAAAAACTCGCAGCGCCTGGCGTCGCTTTAGCGGTCTGGACGCGGGCCACGGAGGGCGCATAATAGCGCTGCGCTCGGACGAGCTTTGCATAAGCGACGCCCTGAAACGCGGCCGATTGGATCCGTCCGGCGCCGAACAAGGCCGTACGCAGTCGGTCCAGTTCCGCCGACGACACATTGGCGCCCAGACTGGCTTCGGGATACAGGCGATCCTGATGTAGTGTAAAACCGTGGAACACAAGCGCGAAACCGGCCTGTTTCCAGGCCGTCTGATTTACTCCGGCCTTTTCAAAGAAACGTTCCGCCGCAAGCGCCATTTCGCGCGGGTCGCCCTCAGCGGACTTGCCCAGCGCCAGGAGTTCCGGCAGGCTATCCCGGCGGGAGTAAATGGCCACGGGCGCATCGGCCGGCAGTAACGCAGCCCAGGCCGGTCCCGTAGTCGGAGCGCTGGCGGCGGCAAAACGCGACGCCCCGATTGAATATAAATCCGCCGTCGGCGCGCGCCCGTCCCCCAGCTCAAAAACGGCTGCGAGCCCTTGATCGCCGCCGGCGAACAGCGCGACGGCGCCTGGCAGTCCGGCGCGGGGCGTCAACAGCGCCAGCGCGCGGGATGGGCGACCCGCCAGGGCGGCCAGGGCGGATTGCATTCCAGGCAAGGCGGCAATCGACGCGCCTTCCGGATCGCCTGCAAGCTGCAGCGAGTCTTCCAGGGCATCGAGCGAATCGCTGGCAAACAATACATCGTCCAGCAGGGTCATGTAGAGTCCGGCGCCGCCCAGGTCGATATGCGAGATTTCCAGATTGCGCAAGGATTCGCGCTTTTCAATAAGCGCCGGCAACGAGTCCTCCGGTTTTACAACATATTCCGAGGCGGCCGGGTCCTCCTCCGTCTGATTGTCCGGCCGTGGCGGCTCGGGTGGTTTGTCAAAAGCGCTTTCATTGGGCAGACTGATAGTCTTCCCCTTAAAGGCGTTGAGCAACTTGATGCCGATTCGCGAGCTGAGATTCAGACGGGCGATAAACAGTAGTTCGCCCTTCTCGAGACGCGCCGCTGCGACAGGTTCATCGAGGAGTTCAAAACCCCAGCCGAGATGCGTTCCCGATTTTAACTCCAGAAAGTACAGCAGCGCGGAAAGACGCACCATCTCCGGCGTTTGCGCCAGATTGTTCCATGCCGCTGACGAACGTGTCGCCTGCGCCGCCGGGGACTGCAGCCAGAGTTGGCGCAGGGCGGCTGGCGATTCGGCGCTCAGAAACCAGGTTGCTGTCTCGGGGGTGAGCTGAGCGAGATTGCGAATTTGTGGATCGAGAGTGTAACTGGCCGTTAATGCATAGACGGATAACGCAGTCGCCGCGATCAGCGCGCCGCCCCCGGCCAGCGCGCCGTAGCGCACCCGCCGATCCGATTGAAATGCAAACTTAAATTGCTGCAGGAGCGCAGAGAGCTTTGAAGTCATGAGGCAAACCCGCCGAAACGTGGGCGTTCGAACGCCGTTCGTAAAGCAAAATCCGTCCGCCTGGTCTCGTTGGCGTCCTCGTTTTGCCGCCTGGATTTGCCTGGCAGTACTTGCCGGACCGGGTTGCTCGGCCGAGCTCAGTAGCACGGTGGAGCGACTGCCAGCGGACGGAATCAGCGGCGGCCGCGTGTTCTTTTCGCCGGCCTGGACGGATGCGCGTACGCAGAGTCTCACTACGCACGGCACACTGGACGCACTCGAAGTTCTCGAGCGGCGCGAACGCGGTCGTGACCTGGAAATTCTCTTTAAGAGCACCGGTGCGCCGGGGCGCGTTGTATTTCAAACTCAGGATGGTCTGCAGCTGGCGATTGAGTTTTATGCAGCCCCAACTGATGGCGACAATGACGGCTTTCCGGATTCAAGCGAACTGATTTCAGCCGAAGATCGGCGCGCGTTTGCGGAGTGGTTTGTCCGCATTGCGGAAGCGCAGTATATTCGCCCGAGTCGCGCCTGGAACGAGCGCGAGCAGGACTGCGCCGGCTTGATTCGCTTTGCGTATCGCGAAGCGCTTAAAAAACACGACGCAGCCTGGCAAGAGCGTACGGGCGTATTAATCGACAAAAATCTGCCGGACGCTGCGCGGTTCAGGTATCCGCGCATACCGTATCTGGGTGAACGAATCTTCCGCCTGCGTTCCCCGGGCGCCCGTTTTGCTCTCACGGATTTTGGCGTATTCGCGGACGCGGCGACGTTGATGCAGTGGAATGCGCGGCTGGTAACGCGCGAGGCGGACCAGGCGCAATCGGGCGATTTGCTGTTCTTTCGCAGCGATTGGAATCTTGAGTTTCCGTACCATTCAATGATTGTCGCCGGCCGTGACGCGCAGGGGCTCCGCGTAATCTATCACACCGGCGGCGCTGGCGGATTGAAGCGCGCGCCGCTCGCCTATTTGTACGCCAGTGCGGATCCGCGCTGGCGACCGCTGGCGTCAAATCCGCATTTTCTGGGCGTTTTTCGCCTGCATATTCTCGACTGAGCCTGTGCGGAAATTGGCTTCGGCCCGGCCTGGTTTGCGCCGATTGGGTAGAAGGGACGGCGCATCCGGAGGCATCGGGCGCGCCCCCGGGATCAGCATGTTGTACGATAGGCCGCAAACGAACGTTATGAAGTCCTCCGACGCGCCCTGCGTTGCTGCAGGGCGGCGGTGCTTTTTGACGCTGGCCAGCGCGTGGCTTCTTGCGTCGCAGATATGCGCATGCGGTTACACGGCGGGCATGGAGCCGGCGCCGGAAACGAGCGATGGAGACGTGGCGTCGACGCCCGAAGTTCGTGCGTGGTCGCTATCCGATTTCACTCCAGAAGCGCGCTGGAGCGAACGCGAGTTGCAGACGCCGCTTTTGTTGGCGAGTCCGCCGGAACGTACTCCGCCTATTTTTCTACTGCCGCAAATTCCAGAAGCGGGCGATCAGGGCCGGCAGGCGAATGGAGCGGCCTGGTCGGCGGGCTACGTTGCGGCCACGTATTACCAGCGCACGCGCAAGAATCGCACCGAATATGTTTGTTCGCCGGCTTACGTTTATAATCGCCTGAATCAAGGCGAGAACCGCGGCATTGAGCTGATCGACGCTCTGCAGTTGCTGCAACTCACCGGATGCCCGGATTTGAAATTCATGCCTTACGATCCGGGCGATTTTGTGCGGCAGCCCACCATGGAAGCTTTGCAGGATGCGGCGCGTCACCGGATTGCGGGTTTCGCTCGAATTGACTTTCTCGACGCCGAGCAGGTGAAGGCCCACCTGTTGCAGGGTTCGGTCGTGATCGCTACGTTGCGCGTAACCTCCGGATTTATGACGGCCCGGGATGCGGTTTGGTCCGGGCCGGTCGGTCAGGATTGGTATCTGCAGAGCGTAGCGGTCGTTGGGTATGACGAGGAACAGCGGTATTTCCTGGTTCAGAACAGCATGGGTCCGGCATGGGCGCGGTTCGGGCGCATTGGCGTGCCGTATGATTGGTTTGTCCGGCTCGCCGAGCGGGCTTATGTCGTGTGGTAATTCCGGCGGGAGCTCTACGTGCAAATCGACGTAGATGTTGACCGCGGCTCCAGAATTCAAAACCCTGGTTGAACCCTTTTAAACCCCTATGGCCTTAACTATTGGTGTTCCTCGTGAAATTGTAAGCGGCGAAACGCGCGTTGCGCTTGTGCCGGAATCCGTCGGCAAGCTTGTGAAAAAGCTTGGCTACAGCGTACGCGTTGAAGCCGGCGCTGGCTTCGCTTCCGGATTTCTGGACGAAGAGTACGTTCAGGAAGGCGCGGAGATCGTGAAAGACGCCGCCGCGGTGTATTCCTCCGCTGATATACTATTAAAAGTGCAGCGGCCCGGGGCCCATCCCCGGCTCGGCAAACACGAGTTGGAATTGATGAAAAAGGGCGCCCTTTTAATCAGCTTTTTTTACGGCCTGAGCAATCCGGAAGAAGCGCGCAAAGCGGCTCAGGCCGGCGTCAATGTAATCGGCATGGATTCGATTCCGCGCACCACGAAGGCGCAACGCATGGACGCCTTGAGCTCCCAGACGAACCTGGCGGGCTACAAGGCCGTGCTGATCGCCGCCAATGCGCTGGGAAAAATTTTCCCGCTCCAGATGACGGCTGCCGGCACCATTACGCCGGCCCGCGTCGTCATACTCGGGGCTGGCGTGGCCGGTTTACAGGCGATTGCGACGGCAAAACGCCTGGGCGCCATTGTGGAAGTATCGGACGTGCGTCCGGAAACAAAGGAGCAGGTGGAGAGTTTGGGCGGTAAGTTTATCGAAGCGCCCAAAGACGAATCGCTCAGCGGCGAAGGCGGTTACGCAAAGGAAGCCTCCCAGGAATACCTGGCCAAGCAACAAGCGCTCTTGAAAAAACACATTGCCGAGGCGGATGCCGTCGTGACCACCGCACTGGTGCCCGGTAAAAAAGCGCCGGTCCTTGTAACAAAGGACATGGTTGACGCTATGCGTCCCGGTTCGGTGGTTGTTGACATGGCCGCCGAACAGGGCGGCAATTGCGAGTACTCTCAGGCGAACGAAACGGTGCAGGTAAAAGGCGTCAGCGTGATCGGCGTCGTCAATCTGCCGGCCAGCGTCCCCTTTCATGCCAGCCAGCTTTATTCGCGCAACGTACTCAGTCTGCTTGAGTATATTACCAAAGAAGGCAAGCCGGAACTGAACCTCGAGGACGAGATTGTAAAAGGCGCGCTGCTCACGCACGAGGGCGCTGTAATCCATCCGGGCATAAAGCAGCTCCTGGGCTGACGCATTTCCGAACCACCGCCTGCCGGCGCGTCAAGCGGGCGCGCCGGCCCCTGCTTTCGACTGCGTTAATGAACGAACTCAGCGTCGAAGAACTGCGCCGGTATCACCGGCAGATGATTCTCCCCGAGATGGGCCTCGAAGGCCAACTGCGCCTCAAACGAGGATCGGTTCTAATTGTGGGCGCCGGCGGTCTGGGCGGTCCGGTAGCTTTATACCTGGCGGCTGCCGGCGTCGGCCGGCTGGGTCTCATTGAAGACGATGCTGTGGATCTCTCGAATCTGCAGCGACAAATACTTTTCACAACCCAGGAAGTTGGATTGCCCAAGGCGGAGTTGGCGGACGCACGCCTCGCGGCGCTGAATCCCGAAATCGATCTGGAGATTTTTCGGGAGCGTCTGACGAGCGTTAATGCGCTTGAGCGGTTCGGAAAGTACGATGTAATTGTCGATTGCACGGATAATTTTCCGACGCGCTACCTGATCAATGATGCTGCATTTTTCAGCCGCAAGCCGGTGGTCTATGGCGCAATTCTGCGCTTCGAAGGACAACTCAGCGTGTTCGAGCGCGACCAGGGTCCCTGTTATCGTTGTCTGTTTGCTGAGCCGCCGCCGCCGGACGCGGCGCCGTCGTGCGCGGAAGCCGGCGTATTGGGCGCAGTTCCGGGCGTAATCGGCGCATTGCAGGCGGCGGAAGCGTTAAAGCTGTTGCTCGGGCTGGGGGTTCCCGGTCACGGCAAACTTACGCTGTACGACGCTTTGCAAACGCAATTTCGAAATGTGCAAATCAAACGACGTAGCGATTGCAGTTTGTGCGGCGATCATCCCACTATCACCGGCCTGATCGACTATGAACAGTTCTGCGCCAGCGCTGGCGGGGCAATAAGCGGAGCTGATGGCTCCGGCCAGGACGATGTGGAAGCCGCGGAATTGCGCAGGCGACTTCTGGCGGGTGAAACGCTGCAGTTGGTGGATGTCCGCGAAACCTGGGAGCGCAATCGCAGCGCCATTCAGCCTTCGCTATCCATCCCTCTGGGGGAAGTTGGAGAGCGGTTCAAGGAACTTGATCCGAACTGTGAAGTCATCGTGTACTGTCAGAGTGGAAGTCGGAGCGCGCGAGCGCGAATCCTGCTGCGTGAGCGCGGTTTTGCCCGCGTGCGAAACCTGCGGGGCGGCGTGGAAGCCTGGCTGCAATTCGTGCAGTGGGAAAAAGTTGCGCCGTCTTCAAACCTGTGAATTGAAGTTGGCGCGTCGGCTTTTGCAGACCTGGGCAGTTCACACAACGTAGGTATCCCAACCGCGCAGCAAGAGCGCGAACTGAGTTTCGATCATCTCCTTCACGAAAAAGGCGGGCAGGCCGGTGAGCACGTTCATCGGCGTAAAGATCCAACCCACTCCATCGAACATGCCGAGGCTTACAAAGTAGCCCAACTCCTGATACGCGTAGCGCGCGAGGTTTCGGCGTCGCAACGTCTGCGCTACGTTATCTGCGATCAGACGTCCTTTACGCACGGCCGTCTGAGCGGTCAGCGCGTTCGAACCGCCGCCTTCAAATATTGCACAGTCGCCCGCAGCGAATATGTTCGGGAGGATTTCTCCGGATGCGTCGAGCACGCGACCATAGGAGTCGGTACGGAGCGCTTGCGGTTGGGGAGTGACGCCTGGAAAAAGTAGTGTAAGCGCGGACGGAACGGCGCCGGGCGCCCCGGTCTTTAATCGCTCATAGTGTACGGAAGCGGAGTCGGCTTTGAGGAAGCGCGTAGCCGGGAGGAATTCGATGCGCGTGCGTGCAAGGAGCGCGTTGGCATAACGACTGAAGGGCTCGGGGAAGCGTTGCAAGGGATTGTCTTCCTGGCAAAGCAAGCGCAACCGAGCATGTTGTCCGCGGCCGCGCAAACAGTCGTGCAATTCGAACAGAAATTGAAGGGCCGTCGCGCCCCCGCCAACGACCGTAATAGATCGTTCTGATTCAGGCAGGGTGAGCGTGCGTTCGAGGGCTTCGAACAAGCCGGCGCCCTGTATGCTTTCCAGGGTAAAGACGCTGCGACCCAGAAGTTGCGGATCGGTCTGTTTTTCGATGGGGAGGCTGCGCGCACCGCTGCAGAGGAGCAGGTGGTCGAATTCTAAACGCCCGTCCGCGAGCGGCGCTGCGCGCTCCGCGTGCCAGCGACCCAGGAGGGCGCGATCAAAATCCAGGCGACTCTGGCGGAAGCTGAAGCCAAAACGCGCAGCCAGTCGTGCATAGGGCAGCTGCAGAGCTTCAACCGGCCCGTAGACGCTGCGGTGCAGTTGAATTCGATTGAGAAAGGAAGATTCGGAGTCTACAAGGACAACTTCCGTGAGCTGGGTGCGCGCCAATTCGATGGCGGCGCTCAGACCGGCGAAGCCGCCGCCAACAATGAGAGTGCGAGGGAGGGCCACGGTCACAGAGAGGAGTGCGGGCTTGAGTTGTCTTGTAATTCCCGGGGCGCTTTCGATGGAAACGGGATTGACCGGTTCCTCGACCCGGGGCGTGTACCGAGGGCATGCTTCGCTGGCTAGATCGTTTTTTCTCGCGTTATCATCTGGAAAACCTGACGGCGTTTATACTCGTAGGCACCGCTGCGTTTTCCGCTTACACCACGTATTCCGGCGATAGCCTGGGATTGGTAAGCTTTGAACGCGTTATTCTGAATGGCCAGTTCTGGCATCTACTGGTGTTTCCCTTCAGGATCGATGGTCAGACTTTTTTTGGAAGCCCGTGGCTGGGCCTGCTGCTCTATCTCTGGATCTTCTGGATGTTCAGCTCGCAGCTGGAGGCGGAACTCGGCGGGGCGCGCTTTAATCAGTACGTTTTCCTCGGTTTTGGACTGATGCTCATTGGAGCTCTGGTGGTGCCGGGCAATTGGGTGACCGCTTTTTATCTGGATCTTGCAATCATCGCGGCGATCGCGTATTTGAATCCCAATCAGAGCATCCTGCTCTTTTTTGTTGTTCCGGTGCGGCTGAAATGGGTGGCTATCGCCTTTATTGCCATTGTGGCGTTGCCGGCCATTCGGGCGTCCTTTGAAGGCCAGTGGTTGGCGGCTCTGGGCCCGATTTTTGGTCTGGGTAACTTTCTGATATTTTTCGCGCCGGAATGGCTCCGGCAACGGCGACGTCGCGCGCCCCTGCCGGGTATCGGGAAGGTGCGGACTCAGACGCAGGCAAAGCCCGCAATTCACCGCTGCACCGTTTGCGGCATAACCGAGATCGAAGAGCCGCAGATGGAGTTTCGCTTCTGCGTCCGTTGCAGCGACCACGAGTACTGCGAGCGCCACCTTCAGGATCACGTTCACCAGAACTGAGCCGCAGCCGGGTGCGCTGAGAATTGCCCGGTGATGCAGCGCACGCGGACGCGCGCTCGCAAGTCAGCGAACCTTCAAAAGGTCCAGCAGTCGTTCCAGATCATCGAGATTCTGGTAGTGAATGGCGATCCGGCCGGCGCCGCCCTTCTTATGCTGAACCTGCACCTTTGCGGTCAGTCGTGCGCGGAGTTTCTCTTCGAGCTGTTTAAGATTGGGATCTTTGCGAGAAGCGCTGGCGCCCGTCCCGCTGGACGGTTCGGTCAGTCGGGCGACATATTCTTCCACTTTGCGGGCGCTCCAACCCTCGCGCGCGATTTTTCCGGTCACCTGCAGTAAGGTTTTCCGATCGCCGATCGCCAGGAGGGGCCGCGCCTGTCCGGGCGAAATGGCGCCGCGTTCAATAAGGTCCAGGGCTTCGTCCGGTAATTTGAGCAGGCGGAGCAGGTTGGTAACCGTGGTGCGATCCTTGCCGACAATTTCCGCAAGGTCGCTTGCTTTGCGACCGGTTTGCGTGATCCAGTAGTCGTAGGCGCGCGCTTCTTCGACCGGATTCAATTCTTCACGCTGAATGTTCTCAATGATGCCCATCTCGAGGGCCTGCGAGTCGTTCACCTGTTTGATGACGGCCGGGATTTTCTTAAAGCCGGCCAGGCGCGCCGCACGCCAGCGCCGTTCTCCTGAAATCAGCTGGTAGGAGTCGCCAAGACGCCGCACCACTACCGGTTCGATCAGGCCGACCGAGTGCAGGGTTTTGGCCAGCTCGGCTAATTCCGGTTCGCTGAAGCGCTTCCGCGGCTGGTTCGGATTTGGTTTTATTTCGTCGAGCGCCAGTTCTATGTAGTTCGCGTTTTCACGGACGACTGCCGGCGTGGAATCCTGGGAACCCGGCAGGAGATTGGAGAGACCCCGACCCAATGCTTTTTTAGCCACGAGTTGCCACCTCTTTTGCCAGCTCTTCGTACGCGCGCGCGCCAGCTGAATCGGGAGCGTAGTCGCCGATGAACTTGCCAAAGGACGGCGCTTCCGAGACCTTCACGTTGCGCGGAATGATGGAGTGATACACACGATCGCCGAAATGGGCGCGGACGTCCTCGACGACCTGGTTGGCCAGGCTGGTGCGGCCGTCATACATCGTAAGCGCAACGCCGTCCAGGGCGAGTTCCGGATTCAAGGATTGTTGCACGAGCCCGATGACCTTCATCAGTTGGGTCAGACCCTCGAGGGCGTAATATTCCGTCTGGAGGGTAATCAAGACGCGGTTGGCGGCGCAGAGCGCGTTCAGAGTGAGGATGCCCAGGTTCGGCGGGCAATCGATCAAAACGATATCAAAACGCGGCGCGACCTGGACGAGGGCTTTCTTGAGTATGTGTTCGCGTTCCTGCATCTCGAGCATGTCAAC
The DNA here is from genome assembly GCA_036170535.1 of Leptospirales bacterium. Lineage (GTDB taxonomy): Bacteria > Spirochaetota > Leptospiria > Leptospirales > Leptonemataceae > SSF53. Next base: position 165,848 of record JAVHPJ010000243.1, read on the forward strand.
TTCTACGCCGGAGAGGTTCACGTTGGCCGGGAGGATCGACAGATTGGGATAGGGCGTGGCGGTGATGGCTTCCGCGGCGGAGATTTCGCCGATAAGCACTTCATAGGTGGTTTTGGTCAGCGCATGGATATCAACGCCGAGTCCCGAGCTGGCGTTGCCCTGCGGATCGATATCGACGAGCAAGGTTTTATGTCCCATGCGCGCCAGGTAGCCGCCCAGATTTACTGCCGTGGTCGTCTTGCCGACGCCGCCTTTCTGATTCGCCAGGGCGATTATTTTTTCCATTGTTCCAGAGCGTCCTTGATCCTTTTCCAGGACCGCGGATATCCTTTCGACGGCGGGCGCGCCTTCAACAAGATTAAGATGGTTCGCGCGCCGAAAGCGGATAATTGCGCCGGGCGGATCGTTTCACGTGAAACGAGTCCGAGTTGTCCCAGAAACGCATGGACGCGCGGCGAGGTTTCGATCTCGGCCAGAAAAAGCGCCAGCATGCCGCGCGGGCGCACCAGGGCCGTGAGCAACTCCGCCACCGGGGGATACGGAATCAAAGCGCGCGCGGTGACGATATCAAAGTCCCCGGCTATCTCCTCGGCGCGAGCATAAAAACACTTCGGTCGTTGGTCCCCAGCCGGCTGAAGGAGGGGCAACGCCTCCTCCAGTAGACCCAGTCGCCGCCGCGAACTATCGAGCAAAACAAGTTCAGGGGGGGACCGGAGGCAGGCGAAGAGGTAGCCCGGGAGACCCGGGCCCGAACCGGCATCGAGCACCCGTGTTTCACGTGAAACACTCCGGCCGCTTTGCCGGCGCCAGGCCTCGCAGGTCTCGAGCACAAAGACCATGGATTCGAAAACATGGCGCTCCAGGATACGCTCACGATCGCCGGCGCTGAAAAATCCGCCGCGCTCATTGTTCTCCGTCAGGAAGTGCGCAAAAGCATCCACCCGGTCCCAATTGAAAGCCTCCGCTCCCTCGCCAGGCAGGCTCAGTCCCCGAACAGCCAGCTCTGCGCGAACGTCCATCACAACCGTCCCAAACTGGTCGCCGTGCGAAAAACCATTAACTTATCTTCGTCGACTCCGATACTCGAATCGAGCCCTGGCCGTCCGCATATGAAACGAATTTTGCTCACACTCGCCTCTGTAATTACTCTTGGCGCGAACCCGCTGCTGGCCTATCAACCAACGCGCTGGTCTCCGCTGGATCTATATGTGGAGCAGGCGCGCTCCGGCGGGCCCGGCGGGCTGCGCGTGCTCGATGCCGCAGGCCGAGAGCTTTCCTCGGCGCGTTTTGAATACGATGCAGAAGGGCGACTGCGCAAGGAACGCTTCACGCGGGACGGACGCGACGCAGGCGCTTCCGTCTATGTCTATACTGGCGGAAAACTGACGGAGGAGCGCCTGCTCGATGCTGAAGGCGAACTACTCTCCCGAACGGTCTTCGAATATGCCGGCGCGCGCTTAAAGGCCTTGCGCCAATACAATCACGCCGGACGCGTAGAAGCCAGCCAGGAGTTCCAGTATGCGAACGGGCGCATTGTCCGCGGCGTCGAACGCAACGGGGCGGATACAGATCGCTTTGAACTGGAATACCAGAATGAACGTCCGACGCTCTTAACCGTCAAGGATGCGACCGGCCAGGTTGTGCAGAAGATCAGTTTCTCGTATGACTCAGATAACCGACTCGCAGCCCGTGTACGGGAAGCAAACGGCGGCGTCAGCCGTTGCACGTATGCGTATGACGCCAGCGGGCGAGTCACTGCCTACATATACGCGGATCGTGCGCTGGATGGCGGCTGGCAGATCACGCGCCGCATCGAAATTTTATACAACTGAGGCGCGCCCGCGCCTCAGGAATTCCGAAAAAGGAAGCTGTCGATCATCTGCAGCCCGGCCTCGGTCGCGAAGGATTCCGGGTGAAACTGAATGCCTTCCATCGGATACCGGCGGTGTCGAATACCCATGATTTCAGGCGGTTCGTCGGCAACGGGCAGAGTTTCAGCGGTGATGATAAATTCAGCCGGTAAACTCTCGCGCTCCACGATCAAGCTATGATAGCGCATTACCTGAAGCGGATCCGGCAAACCCGCGAAGACGCCGAGGGCGTCGTGGCGAACCAACGAAGTTTTTCCATGCATTGGCGCGCGTGCCCGCACCACGCGACCGCCGTACACGTGGGCCATGCCCTGCATGCCAAGGCACACCCCGAGCAGCGGGATCTTTTGAGCGGGAGTCCGCAACACATCCGCGCAAACCCCGAAATAGCGCGGATCGGCCGGATCGCCCGGGCCGGGTGAGAGAATGATGCGCTCGTAACCGCGCGCTTCCACTTCCCCGGCGCTGATCTCATCGTTCCGAACAACATCGAGTTGAAAAGCGCTCCCCAGCCGATCTTCCAGCAATTCACCGGCATACTGGTAGAGGTTATAGGTAAAACTGTCGTAGTTATCGATTAATAGGACTTTCATGAGTGCGCGGCCTCCGGCATAAAGTGCGAAAGCGTGCGCCGTACCGAGGCGAGCTTGTTCATAATCTCCTGGTACTCGCCCTCCGGCCGCGAGTCGTAAACAATGCCGCCCGAAGCCCGGGCGTAAGCGCGCCCGCCGTTCACAAAAAGAGTCCGAATCGGAATTGCGAAGGTGCACTCCCCGCTGAAGTTGAACTGTCCGATTGCGCCGCCATACGGACCGCGCGGCGAAGCTTCAATGCGATCGATAATCTTCATTGATTCAATTTTGGGCGCTCCACTGAGAGTGCCGGCCGGGAAAACGCTTTCAAGACCCCGAAACGCGTTGCAGTCCTTGCGGATAATGCCCACGACCTCGCTCGATATGTGTTGCACATGACTGAACTTGCGCGCGTCCATCAGGCGGCGCACCTTAACAGTGCCGAACCGGGCAATGCGGCCCAGGTCGTTACGGTGGAGATCCACCAGCATGTTATGCTCGGCGATCTCCTTGGGGTCGTTTAAGAGCAGGCGAGCGAGGCGTACATCCTCTTCCGGGGTGGCGCCGCGCCGTGTTGTCCCGGCCAGCGGATAAGTTTCCATCTCGCCCTGGCGTAAACGAAAAACCAGTTCTGGACTGGCGCCAATCAGCGCACGCGAGCCCATCTTCAAATAAAACATATAGGGCGAGGGGCTGACTTCGCGCAATTTGCCATAGATCGCTACGGGATCGCCATCGAGTTCGTAATCTTCCTGGAAACCAATCTGGCATTGGAAGGTATTCCCGGCGCAAATTTCCTCGATGGCCTGTGCAACCATTCCGGCGTGTTGTTCGCGTGAGCGTGTAAATCCACGCGAGTTCACCCGCAAAGCGCCAGGGGACGGCGGAGCAGCGGCCAGCCAACGGCGCACCCGATCCGACCGGTCCGTTGTGAAGTAAAAGTAGAACACCTCGCCAGTCATCTTATCCAGTATCAGGCCGTCGGTGTAGACGCCGAAGACGAACGGCGCAAAATCAGGATGCGGAGCCAAATTCAACACCGGCTCAAAAAAGTTCATGCTATCGTAGCCAAGGTACCCTACCAGGCCGCCGGCATACAGACGGGCGATGATGTTTTGCGGGGTCCACGCCGCCATTACGTGGTAAGGATTGGTGCAGACGAGATCCAGACTGGTTCCATCGGCCGCGCGCCATTCAAGCCGGCCTGGTCGGCCTGTGAGCACCGCTTCGGGTTCAAAGCCAATTACAGAGTATCGTGACTCGCCTGCACTTTCATCCAGTGATTCCAGGAGATAGCAGTAAGCGGAGTCCCTTTCCAGCGTCCGAAACAGTGCAAAAAAATCCACATCGCTGGAAAGGCGGATATAGGTCGGCTTACGCGGAAGATTAAGACGCGGCAAACGGAGTGCGGCCTCGCGGTCCGCTTGGGTCATTTGCATGGGAACTCCAGGCTGGCAAGTAGCAGGCAATTGACGCTTCCCCGCGGCGCGGCTTGCCGGCAACCAAAACCAGCGCAAATGGGTCCAGCTCATTCGCAATTTGGAGGCCGACTGGTCCGACATGTTATTGTAATCTCACTGTAAAAGAAGTGAAATATATTTTCCGCCCGGCGGGCGCTGCGAAAGTGTGCGCGGTATGTCCGTACAACACAGGCTATTACTGAATCTTCCCTACAGCTCAATCGCCGTGAGCCGCAGCTGCCTTGCGATCTGTCTGGTCTTCGGGAGCGGGCTGCCGCTCGCCGCTGAACCTCCCGTGTATGGCGAAAGCCCGCCGGCCACTGACGATATTGCGCCCGGTACCGCTCCGTCGCCTATCGCTGCGCCCGTGCCAGCTGCAGATGCGCAAGCGGAACTGGAACCACTGCCAACGCCAAAATTTGATCTGAAGATCGGCGGCATACTGTGGAGCGGGTACGACTCGCCCACCCACGAATCAAATGGGGCGCGCCACGCAGGATCAACCGGTCGCGATCGGAGCGGCGGTTTTCGCATTGAACGCGCCTATTTGAACTTCGCCGGCAAAGCCAACGACGGACCTTTCAAGGAGTGGAGCTTTCGTGTCACCAGCGATATAACTCAGGCTTCCGATGAAGGTGACGGCTGTCTTACCGGCTGCACGCGCAATAACGATCTATTGCTCACTCTAAAGTACGCCTACTTTGAAATTCCCCTGCCGGTACCGGGCAAAGTTTCGATCCGGGTAGGCGAACAACAAACGCCGCTGGTGGACGGGCAGGCCGGCGCCAGCCTGGAACGGTCGTGGGGTCGACGTTATATCGCACGTGCGGTGTACGAAGAGCTGGGCCTGACGGCGTCAGCCGATCGCGGAATCTCGCTGCTCGCAAATTTTGGTTGGGTGGCCTACCATGGAATGATTGCCAATGGCGAAGGCTTTCGCCGCAACAACGCCCAACGTTTCATCGCCACCGCCACGCCGCGGCTGAGTTCCCTCGCGCGCGGCGACGGCGATTCGGACGGATTGGATTTTGTTTCTCTGCTTACGTTTATGCCGGTGCGCAACTGGAACGGGTTTGATGTTCACCTGCATATTCCCTTTCGTTTGAGCGGAATTTATGGCATTGATCGCGAAGAGACGCATTTCACCGCTGTTACGCTCAGCGGGACCGGTCCGCGTTATCAGAGTTTTGAAGGCGATGCGCGGGCGAAACGCGATCAGACGTATGGCGCTGAGCTCGCGATTTCCAAAAAATTCCGCAATGTTGAAATCAACCTCGGCGGCGGCCGGGCGATGCACGTGGACCAACGCAGCACTGCCTATTTGTACGACGCCACGAGCGATCCTCTGCGTGACACGAGTTTGAACCACATCGAGATCGCTCAGGAAAGTCGGGCCTGGGCGAATTACGGTTATCTGGTAGCGCGCTGGGGGATGGCGGGCGTTTTCGGCCGGTATATTTATGGGACCAGCGGCGGCCCTCCGGAAGATCTCCAGCGCACCCGGGGTCGCCTGGCGCCCTCGCAAACCTTCTCCGCTCCGGATGGGCGTCCGTGGGAAATGCAAGCCTTGATAGAATCCATTCGAGCCGGCGGCGACGGGAACTTTACCCTTTCGCAATTACGCAATCGGGTGGATTCAGGCCTGGGACGCATGGAGTCCACGCTGCTTGGCCTGGAGCTGCATTTTACGCGCGACTTCAGCATTGCGGTGGGCGGGTCTCAGCTCGTTTTTCGCGACGGCGCCGGGCGGGAAGGTCGTGTAAATGGCCTGCAGCGCCTCCCTGGCGTAACTACCGCCGACCAGGATCTGGCGCGGCAGTTGGAAAGCGATGCCGCTGTTGCAGCGGCCCTGGGTTACGCGGGCGCCGAGCGGCCCTACCTGAACGATACAATCGGCTCTACGCGCCGCAACGCGACGTACTTCATCCGTGCGCGCTGGGAATTCTAAAGCGAGCGACGCTCAGCTCTTTTTCTGAAAATGCCCGTGCCGAATGTCGGAGGCGCGGGCCGTAAAGATGACGCTCTCAGCAATATTGGTCGCCAGGTCGCCAATGCGTTCAATCGCCTTGGCGATAAACGCTTCCGGCAGGCTGGGCGAGCTCTCAATGATCTGATCTTCGAGTTCGTCGATGTCGAACTCCAGTTCCATCACGTGGTTGGCCCGATCCACGTCCGTGTCGACGAGCGCCTGTACGGCTTCCGCCAGCGCTTCACGGGTCTTTTCGGCAAGGGCGCGCAGGCGCGGGCTCGCGGGCGCGGGCAGTTTTGGCGACCATTTTGCAATTGTTTTGCTTTGATCGCCAACGCGCTCCAATTCGTGGATGATCTTCACCACGCTGAATACAAAGCGAAAGTCGACAGCGTACGGATCGCGCAGCGCGAGGGTTTCCATAGAAAGCCGATCGATCTGGATTTCCAGGTCGTCGATTTCACGGTCCATGCTGCGAACCGATTCCACCGCCGCGGGGTCGCGTGATTCCATTACGCCGACCGAGGCCTGATAGATGGCCTCGGATTTGCGGGCCATGAGAATTACCTCTGAGCGCAGACGGTTCAAATGGCTTTCGAGGGACATGGTGCGTATATTAGGCGCGCGCACCGGCGCGTCAAGCTATCAACCGAAACGGCCGGTGACGTAGTCTTCCGTTAGCTTCTGCGAAGGCGCGGTAAAGATTTTCACGGTCCGATCAAATTCAATGAGCTCGCCCAGTACCAGGAAAGCGGTGTTGTCTGAAATTCGTGCAGCCTGATGGAGGTTGTGAGTCACAATAACAATCGTCACTTCTTTCTTCAGCTCAAGCGCAAGCTCTTCGATTTTGGCAGTGGATATCGGATCCAGGGCGGAAGTCGGCTCATCGAAAAGCAGTACTTCAGGCTTCACCGCCAGGGCTCGGGCGATAACCAGGCGTTGTTGTTGTCCCCCGGACAGACGAAAAGCGCTTTCTTTCAGTTTATCTTTGACCTCGTCCCAGAGCGCAGCTCCGCGGAGCGCTTCTTCGACGCGGCCTTCGAGTTCGTCCCGTTTCTTGCGGCCCTGCAGGCGCAAACCGTAGGCAATATTGTCGAAAATCGACATGGGAAACGGCGTTGGCTTCTGGAAGACCATGCCGATGCGGCTCCGCAGTTCAATCGGATCCACCGCTTTGTCGAGGAGATTCTGTTCATGAAAGAGAATCTGACCCTCGTATACGTTGTTGGGATAAAGGTCGTGAATTCGATTAAAGCAGCGCAGCAATGTGGTTTTACCGCAACCCGATGGGCCCATCAAGGCCGTGATCGCATTCTTCTGAACGCGCAGATTAATCCCTTTCAGGGCCTCATATGTGCCGCCGTAGTAAAAGCGCAGGTTCTGAACGTCGAAAACTATATCGCTCATTGTCTCTCTCTGAGTTTCAGAATGAATCGGCCAAGAATCGTGAGTAACAGAATGAATGCAGTTATGATAAAGGACGCGGCCCAGGCCTGGCTGTGCCAGTCATCGTAAGGACCGGTTGCATATTGAAAAATCGACACGGTCAAGGAAGCCATCGGCTGGCTCATGTCGGCGGAGTGAAAGCTGTTGTTGAATGAAGTGAACAACAACGGCGCCGTTTCGCCGGCCACCCGGCTGATGCTCAAGATTACGCCGGTGAGAATGCCCGTTGCGGCCCCGCGATACACGACCTGCAGGATGACTTTGTAGTAGGGCGCCCCCAGGGCGAAAGCCGCTTCGCGGAGCGTCCACGGCACCAGCGTCAGCATATTCTCGGTCGTGCGAATAACGACGGGCACCATGATGATGGCCAGGGCGGCGGCGCCGGCCCAGCCGCTGAAATGTCCCAGCGGCTTTACAAGTATCCCGTACACCACCGCGCCGATTACAATCGAAGGCACGCCCACCATCAAATCGGCCAGAATGGATATCGCTCGGGTGACTTTGCGTCCGCGGCCATACTCTGCCAGAAAGGTTCCTCCGAGCACGCCGAGGGGCACCCCAATCGCCGTCGCCGTAATCGTGATCATCAATTGGCCAACAAACGCGTTTCGTAAACCGCCGCCGCTTACGCCGGCTGGCGCGGGATCATTCGCGAAAAGTTCGTAGTTCAACGAGCCAATGCCGTGATACAGTACGTCGAAAAGAATAAATACCAGCCAGAAAATGCCCAGAAACGCCGCCGCGGAGCTGAGCGACAGGGCGATCACGTTGCGGATCTTCCGTTTTGTTTTTTCGTTCATAATGGACTCGCAGGCGAATCAGGCGCCGGGTTGGTTGCGCTGGTTGCGAATGATCAGATAACGCGCGAAGGCCAGCGCGCTGAAGCTGAACAAGAAGAGCAGCAAGGCCAGATAGTAGAGCGAAGACAAATAAAGATCCGTATCAGCCTCGTTAAACTCGTTGGCGAGCGCGACGGTAATTGTGGTGGCCGCTTCGAGCAGGGACACGGTGATCTGGTGCTTGTTGCCCAGCACAAACGCTACCGCCATCGTTTCGCCCAGGGCGCGTCCGAGGGCGATAATCACGCCGCCGAACACGCCGAATTTGCTGTAGGGAATAATAACGTCGCGGACCACTTCCCACTGGGTCGCGCCCACTGCGTACGCGGATTCCTTCACTTCCGGCGGCGTCAGCTTGAACGCATCGCGGGCGATGCTGGCGATAAAGGGCGTGATCATGATGCTCAGTATCAAGCTTGCCGTAAGTATGTCCACGCCGCGCGGCGTGCCTGCCACCAGGGGCGCCAGAAAGGGCACGGATCCCAGCGAGCTTTGCAATGCAGGCTCAATATACTGGCTCATGATCGGCGCAAGCGTGAAGAGGCCCCACATGCCGTAAATGATGCTGGGAATAGCCGCCAGGAGTTCGATTGCGCCGCCGATAAACCCCTTTAAAAAGTTGGGCGCAATCTCGGTTACAAAAATTGCAATGCCGATGGACACCGGTACGGCCAGAAGCAGCGCGAGTAGAGTGGTCACGACGCTGCCGTAGAGCGGCGCCGCGCCGCCAAACTCCTGTTTCACCGGATTCCAGGAATCGGTGACGATAAAGCCCAGTCCAAACTCGCGAATAGCCGGCAGCGAGTTCTGCACCAATATAAAAAGAATGCTAAGCACAAATACGATGACTGTTCCGGCGGCGACCGCCGTGACTGAAGCGAACACAAGATCTTTGGCGTTTCTTTGTTTCACAGGAATAAGGTCCTGAATTGCGCCGGCGCAAAGCCGGCGCAGAGATGATCAGAGGAGACCGTGTTTACGCCAGTAGGCGCGCACTCTTTCCTTGAGAGCGTCCGGCAGAGGCGCATAAACGAGATCGCGCGCTTGTTTGTCCGCGTCGGCGCTGAAGGCCCACTCGAAAAATTGCACTACGCGTTTGCTCGATTCGGGCTTATCGCGCCGAACCAGGATGTTCGTCGCGGCCGTAATCGGCCAGGCGCCGGGGCCGCGCGTATTGGTCACCCAGGTATAAAAATGCTTTTCCGGATCATAGTCGCCGGAGGCGGCCGCTTCCGAAAAGGATTCAAGCGAGGGCGCCACGACCCGACCGGCCGGATTTTTGAGCAGCGCATAGGCTACGTTGCTCTGTTTGGCGTATGCGTATTCAACATAGCCGATGGAATTCGCCTGCTTCTGAACGTAATTGGTTACGCCTTCGTTGCCTTTCGCGCCGATGCCCGCCGGCCATTCGACGGCTTTGCCAAAGCCGACCTTGCTTTGCCAGGCCGGACAGGCGGTGGCAAGATAATGCGTAAAGACCGCCGTCGTGCCGGATCCGTCCGAACGGTGGACAACAGTTACCGGCGCATCCGGCAGATTCAGATTGGGATTTAACGCCTTGAGCGCAGGATCAGAAAAATTCTTAATCTCTCCCAGAAACAACTTACAGACGGTAGCCGAATCCAGCGTCACTGCGCGGGCGTCCACGCCCTCCACATTAAGAATGACTACGATACCGCCCACGACCTGCGGCCATTGCAGCAGTCCCAGGCGATCCAGTTCTTCGCCAGCCAGTGCGTCGTCGGCGGCGCCGAAGTCCACGGTTGCATTGGAGATTTGTTTCACGCCGCCGCCAGAACCGATCGACTGGTAATTCAGTTGCGTTCCAGACTCTTTAGCATACGCGATCGCCCAAGCTGCGTACAGCGGATAGGGAAAACTGGCGCCGGCGCCATTGAGCGGCCCGCCTGTGCTGTCGCCTTTGCAAGCGCCGATGCCGACTGCCGCCAGTGCGACGCCGGTCCAGAGCGCGATACCACGCATGTTTCTGGTAAATAATCTCATTGAGTTTTTCTCCACTTGCTCGTTCAAATTGCTGTAATCAGGTTACAGCGGAATTACAGGCGCGCGACAGAGATCGATAAGGCATCCCACTCGGTTGGCGCGCACGTAAGCCGGCGGAACGCCGGGCGCAAGGACAACAGTTTCTAACCCGAGCGCGTTTGCGAAGCCTTTTCAGATTCAAGCAAAGCGCCGCCCTCGGGATTATGTCTCTACGATGAGCGAAGCGATCAGCGTAAGTATAAAAAGAGCAGGTCAATATCCGTTGGATCTACCCCGGATATGCGCGCGGCTTGCGCCAGATCAGCGGGTTTGAAACGTTTCAGTTTTTCGCAGGCCTCTTTTTTGAGACCGGATACGCTCTCGTAGTCAAACTCCGGGGGAATTCGAACGGCTCCTATTTTCGTGCGGCGCGCGACGTTCTCTTCTTCGCGGCGAACGTACCCTTCATATTTGATCTCTAATTCGAGAATTTTTCTGGCGGCCGGCGAGAGTTCCGTCAGCCCTTCCACAAGACCGACACAGTCTTCAATTTGTATTTCCGGTCGGCGCAGGAATGCTGCGACGCTTTTGCCGAGCGCAGAACGCGGCGCCTCGATGCCGCGCCGTTCCAGGGCGGCGAAAAATTCCGGCGCCGGTTTGAGTCCGGTGTTGTGGAAGCGCTGATGGAGGGTGCGAATGCCTGCGTAGCGCTCTTCCATTGCGGAGTGCGCGGCATCATCGATCAGCCCCATATCGCGTGCGTAGCCCATTAAGCGCAGATCGGCATTATCCTGCCGCAAAAGCAGGCGATGTTCAGCCCGGCTGGTGAACATGCGGTAAGGATCTTCCACGCCTTTGTGCACCAGATCGTCGACGAGTACGCCTATGTAAGCCTCGCCTCGATGCAGAATGAAGGGCGCTTCGCCGCGGGCCGCGCGCACAACGTTGACGCCGGCCATGAGTCCTTGAGCGGCCGCTTCTTCGTAGCCGGTAGTGCCGTTGATCTGCCCGGCGAAAAACAAGCGCTGGATTTTGCGGGTTTGCAAATCGGGCGTGAGTTCGCGCGGATCGACAAAGTCGTATTCAACGGCGTAAGCCGGGCGAATAATCTCGGCCTCTTCCAGACCGCGGCAGCTGCGGACGATGCGCCACTGGATTTCTTCGGGCAGACTCGTCGATATCCCGTTCAGATACACCTCGCCGGTTTCCACGCCTTCGGGTTCAATGAAGATGTGATGGCGGTCCTTGTCGGCGAATCGAACAATTTTGTCTTCGATGCTGGGACAATAACGCGGTCCGGTCCCCTGGATCTGTCCGCTGTACATAGGTGAACGATGGAGATTTTCGCGAATCACCGCGTGCGTGGCGGCGTTTGTGTACGTAATCCAGCACGAAATCTGTTTCTGCGGCAGCGACTGCGTTGCGAACGAGAACGGTTGCGGTTCTTCGTCCGGCGGCTGTTCCTCGAGGCCGCTGAAGTCAATGGATCGCCGCAGAATCCGCGGAGGCGTCCCGGTTTTCAGGCGACCGAGGTTAAAGCCGTAGCGCGCGAGACACTCGGACAAACCAATTGCGGAAGGTTCAGCGATGCGACCGGACTTCTGCTGGAACTCGCCGATGTGGATGAGACCCTGTAAAAAAGTCCCGGTAGTCAGGATCGCGTAGCGCGTCTGCAATTCATGCCCGCGTCCAGTCACGACGCCGATTACAGCATCGTTTTCGATCATGAGTCCTTCGCACGTATCCTGATAAAACGAAAGGTTCGGCGTCGCCTCGAGCGTCCATTTCACCGCGTTCTGATACGCGCGTTTTTCGGCCTGGGCGCGAGGCGCCCAGACCGCCGGTCCTTTCGAACGATTGAGCATCTTGAAGTGAATACCGGTGCGATCGATTATGCGACCCATAAGCCCGCCCAGGGCGTCGACTTCGCGGACCATGTGGCCCTTCGCAATTCCGCCGATCGCCGGATTGCAAGACATCTGGCCGATCGTATCAAGGTTCATGGTCAACAGCAGGGTTTTCAGCCCGCCTTTTGCGCAGATGTGCGCCGCTTCCGCTCCCGCGTGCCCGCCACCCACTACGATTACATCGTAGTTCCGCGGACGAATGGAAATTTCAGAAATCGGGGTTTGCATGGCACGCGACACGGAAGCTCCCGGTCATGTACCGGGAAGCGCAGCCTCAGGCAAGGATTTGAGAGGCGGAATGATACGCGAAATCACGCCGGCTCTGGCGCGTGCGCTGTCGTAAGGAGGGTGCGGATGCCCGCCGCGGCAATGAAAAAAGCGCGCCCGGATTCGAGCGCGCTTTTCTGCGGGACGCTTAATTTCAGCGGGCCGAATCAGTCGCCAGCCGGTTTTTCAACCGCTTCGCCAATGATCAGGATTTCAACCTCATTGCCAACGACAAGCCCGCCGTTGTCGAGTTTCATATCCCAGTTCACGCCGAAATCGCGGCGATTGATCTTGACGGAGGCCTGGAAACCATGGCGCGTGTTGCCCCACGGATCCTTTACGGAGCCGCGGTAGATCACGCTGAGCGTAACCGGCTTCTCGACGCCGCGCATTTTCAGAAAACCCGGCACGTTGGTGGCGCCGTTCAGGCGCAGGGTCGTCGGAGCGGTTACGCGGAAACTGATTTCCGGATGGTTTTCAGCGTCGAAGAAGTCGGGTCCGACGAGGTGCTCGTCGCGCTTTTCGTCTTCCGTGTTGATCGAAGCGACCTTGATAGTCACATTCGCGCCGGTCAGGCGCCGGGTGGCCGAATCAAAGGCGAAATTGCCGGTATAGTCCGAAAAACGTCCGGTTACGGACGAAACGACCATGTGGCTGACAGTGAACTGAACTTTGGTATGGCTCTTGTCCAGATTAAGTTCGGCGGCGGATATGCTGGCGATGGCCAGGAGGCCGGCCGCGGCGACGCCGAGGGTGCGAAAAACTTTCATCAGTAAATCCTCAAGGGTGAACCCGCAGGTTCGGAATAGTTTCAATATAAACTATTCCAGTTGAAACGGCTTTCCGCCGCTGAGATTTTTTCGGGCCGGCACGGCATTTTTTTCGCGAGGCCGAGGCCGCTGTGGCGGAGGCGCGTCCGGTCCGCTCGCCGGCGGGCCGTTCGTTTCGGTCAGGAAATACCGGATTTTTCCGATACTTCTAGTCAGACCAGCGCGACGAACGGGGCCATCAGCATGAAACGAAATCTGATTATCATTGGCGGCGGTTTTTTGCAGATCCCGCTTATCGAAACCGCCCGCGCGATGGGTTTGCATACGATCGTTTTTGACATGTCTGCGGACGCGCCGGGGATGCTGCGCGCGGATCAAACCGTACTGATGAGCACGCGCGACATCGACGGCTGCGTGCGCGAAGCGCGTAAACTTCGTCAGCTTACGCCCATCCACGGGGTGGTGACGGCCGGTACAGACGCGAGTCGGGCGGTAGCAGCGATCGCCGGCGCGCTGGAACTCCCGGGCATACGCTACGCGGACGCAGAAGCGGCGAGCAACAAGGTGCTGATGCGCAAACGCCTCCGCGCCCACGGCGCGCCGATTCCTGGTTTCTACTCCGTCTGGTCGCTCAAAGAGGCGCGGGATGCGATGGACGAGCTGGTTTTCCCGTTGGTGCTCAAGCCCGCCGACAACATGGGCGCGCGCGGGGTCATCAAAGTGGTTCACCGCGATGAAATTTACGCGGCCTTCCGTCATGCGAAGAAATACAGTCCGACCGGTGAAATGATTCTCGAAGAATACATGCAAGGCCCCGAGCTGTCTGTCGATGCTCTGGCCTGGAATGGCAACTATCGGATAACCGGCATTGCCGATCGCATTATTGCACGCGAGCCGTACTTTGTCGAACTGGGCCACAACATGCCGTCCGCGCTGCCGGCGGCGGTACTCGCCGAGGCCGAGCGCGTAATGTTCGCCGGTATGCGGGCCCTGGGCATCCATACCGGCGCCGGCAAAGGCGACCTGAAAGTTACGGCGGAAGGCGTAAAAATCGGCGAAATTGCGGCGCGGCTTTCGGGCGGCTTCATGTCCTCGCATACCTATCCGCTCGCATCGGGCGTTGATCTGCTGCGAGCTGCCATTCAGATTGCGCTCGGAGAAGAGCCGGACGGACTCGAACCCCGTCGCCAGCGCGTGGCGATTGAGCGGGGAATCCTGGGCGCCGCTGGCAAGATTCTGACGCTCGACGGAAAGCCCGAAATGGAAACGACGCCCGGCGTTGCGCTCGTACACTTCACGCGTAAACCCGGCGATATCGCGCCTGAACCAACCTCAAATATTGATAAAATCGGACACATACTGGCTGTCGGCGAGGATCTGGCGGAAGCGGAAGCCGCGGCCGCTGCGGCGCTGGCGAAAATGCAGCTCGTAGTTGATGAATCCTACGCCATTGACTGGAAGCGAATTGAAGAGCGGGCCCGCCTGCGCTTCACCGACCGCGTGTGTTGGGTCTGCAAGGTTTGCGACGGCGCAAATTGTGCAAGCGGAACGCCTGGTATGGGCGGCGTGGGTCGGATGACGACGTTTCAGGACAATTCGCGCGCGCTGGCCGAGTTGCGCATACTGCCGCGTTATATACGGGCTGCGGTGCAGCCGGATATTACCATTGAGCTTTTCGGGCGAAAATTCGAGACGCCGATCCAATTTGCGCCGATGACGGGGGCCGTGACGAATCTGCAGGGCGCTATTGAGGAGTTTGATTTCGCGCGCATGCTGCTTACGGCCGCGCGGGACGCCGAGTCGATCGCGTGGATCGGCGACGGCGCGTCGCCCGGAAAATATCGTATCATGCTGGAGGCGCTTGCAGCGGTCCACGGCTTCGGTATTGTGATCTTTAAACCGCGCGCGGATTCCGCGGCGCTCCTCGAACGGTTCGCGGCGGCGGAAGCGGCCGGGGCGCTGGCGATTGGCATGGATATCGATGCGATCTCGTTTCGCACCATGGAACTGCAACGCCAATCCACTGTGGCGCGCGGCGTCGACGCATTACGTGCGCTGCGCGACTCCACGCGCCTGCCATTTATATTAAAAGGCGTTATGACGCCGGAGGACGCCGAGGCGGCGATCAGCGCCGGTGTGGACGCGATCGTGGTGAGCAATCACGGCGGTCGCGTGCTCGATGATATGCCGGGGACGGCCCGCGTGCTGCCGGCCATAGCGCAACAAGTGGGGGAGCGCATCGTCGTACTTGTAGACGGCGGCATTCGCAGCGGCCAGGACGCTTTTAAGATGCTGGCGCTGGGCGCGCGGGCCGTGCTGGTGGGCCGGCCGGCGGCGATTGCTGTCGTCGGCGGCGAGGCGCCCGCTGCGAAACATTTGTTGCTGAAATATTCCGACGAGTTGCGTCGGACGCTCGCCCTGTGCGGCGCGGCTACGCCGGGCGATCTTGATCCGGGCTATCTATTGCGCGATCTTCCAGGAACCGCGCGCCCCGCGCCGCAGGGCGAAATTAGTTCGCTGGATCTGTAAATGCCGGTGAAGCGTCCTGCCGCAGCGTGGCTTCCGCGTACGGGCAGGCCGCCGCATCGCCTTCGCTGCACAGCGCGCGAAACAAGGCGCGCGCCTCCTCCCGGCGGTCGCTTTTCCAGAGCGCAACGCCCAGATTATACCGCGCATCAGCTCTGTTCGGCGACGCAGCGAGGATGACGCCATACTGCCTGGCGGCTTCGTCGGTCCGCTCCGCGTGCAAGAGCGCATTCGCGTACAGCAAGCGCACCTCCAGGGCGTTGACGTCCGTCTGCAGGTAGCGTCCCAGGCGGTCCGCGGCGCGTACGTGGTTTTGCAGTTGATAAGCGGCCGCGCCGGCAATGTACAATGCCGCCGGAGCAGTCGGCTCGCGCTCCAGAGCCAGCTCCGCCTCGCGGGCTGCTGCCGCATAGTCAGCGAGTTCGAACAACACGTCCGCCAGAGCGATGCGCAGGCGGAACGACTCCGGCTGATTTTTCAACGCTGCGCGCAACCAGTCTCGTGCCTGCGTCCCCTGACCGGCGCTACGCAGCGCTGCGGCGTAACGAATTTGCAAGGTCGCGTCATTCGCCGCCCGCTGCGCCGCCGCACGATACAACTCAAGTGCGGGATTCGCATGGCCGGCCCGCTGTTCGAGTTCCGCCCGGAGCGCCAGCGCATCCGCCGAGCCCGGCGCCAGTTGCTCCACGCGCAGGGCGTGATATTCCGCTCGCGCACGGTCGCCCAGGGCGGCGAAAGCCCAACTCAAATTAGCATGCGCGGCCGGATCGTCTGGTTTAAGATCCAGAGCAGTTTCGCTTGCTGCGACGCTTCCAGCGTAATCGGACGTGTTCAGGCGCAGATAGCCCAGCAGCCGCCAGGCGGCGAATTGCGCGGGTTCAAGCTCAACTGCACGTTCACAAGCCTTGAGCGCTCCGGCAAGTTGTCCGCGATTCTCCAGCTCGATGGCGCGGCGAATCAGGCTGCGTGCGTTTTCCGCGCCCGCTTCGCCTGAGGGCGAATTTCCGGCGGCGGATTCCCGAAAACTACAGGCCGCGCCTGGTCCGGTTGAGACGGCGATGCAGACGAGAAGTGCGGCCGCTTTGAGGCGGCGCGAACGTCGGGCCGGGGAGCGAGCCGGAGCGCGCTGAAAATGATTGTGGAAAATACGCCCGGCCCTTATACTGCTCGCTGGCGTTCCGCTTATGAAAGATGTGATGGATGTGCAATTGAATGGCGAGGTGTACATCGCCCACCTGAATCTGCCGCACATCGACATGTTTAATGTGACGGAATTGCTCGAAGCCTTTAAGCCTGTCTTTGAGCGCCATCCGACGCATATAATTTTAAACATGGAAAAAACGGGGTTTGTTGATTCGTCCGGCATGGGCGGTTTAATTCGAATTCATCAGCAGGTGAAAGGCTTTAACGGGAATTTCTATCTTGCGAATTTGAGTCAAAAAGTCAACAACCTGATGCGGCTGACGCGCTCCAATCAGTATCTGCGGTGTTTCGACACCCTGGAACTGGCCCTGGAAGCGGCGCGCTAATCTGGATTATTCCCGAAGCCCGCGCCCGGCTGCGGCGGCGCGCCCACGTCGATTGCGCCGCAAAAACCACCCGGCGCCAATGAGCGTCGCCATTAATGCCCCGGCGCCGAACGCCCACAAGCGGGTCCGATATTGCGATTCTGTGATGGTTGTTTGAACAGCGCTGCGAAAGCGCCCGGCCGCCAGGCTGCTCTGCAAGCTCGTGGCAAGATCGTTGTAGGAACTTCGCGAAATAGCGTCCAGGCGGGCCGGCTCGCTCTCGTCCGGTGCAATTAAGATGCGATATTCCAGATCGCGCGTGGCAAAATAGGCTTCAAGCGTTTTGACTCGCCGTCCTTTGAGCGTGCGCGTACGCGAAAAAACGACGGACCGTACTCCGTGATCCAGCGTATGTTCTTCGAGTCGGTGCAGCAGATGGCCGCTTGAGGCGATGTCTTGCGCAAGCTCGCTGAGGCGCGATGTGCGCCGGGGATTCGGCACGCAGCTCAGGAGCCAGTGCACGCGCGCTTCAAAATCGCCAATACGTGCGTTCTGTTGCAATACGATCAGATCGGCATCCTCGCTGAGCGCGCGCACGCCGGCCGGCGGCGGAAATTCAAAATCGCAAAGTCTTACTTGAGCGGACGCGGGTGCGCTCTGGGCCCGCAGGAGCGCCGCGGGAAAAAAAAACGCGGCGCCAAGCGCTGCGCAGAAAAAAAAGCGGAACGATCGCAAGTGGAAATACCCCTGCTCCCGAGGAGGGACAGGGCTATGGAATCAATTACGGCTACGGGCTTCTACAGAAAAAACACGCGGGGGCGCGCCTATTTTATGATTCGCACCGCTGCGGGTTTACGGATCCTGCGCAGCTCGGCCAAATGGCCGGCGCTGAACGGGGCGCGCGTTAGGGCCACCGGGGTCATTGCCAACGGATGGTTCTATGCGAGCGCCGTGACTCCCGAACCGCGCATCCGTCGTCGCGCTGGCGGGTTTTCCGCGTCGGGCGTCCGGGCGGCGTGAACATCCGGCGCACGCATCGCGTTGGCTGGCGGCAGTTTGCGTTCTTGCCGTCCCTCAAATGCGAAACTTCAGCTTGCCAGGCGCAATTTCCGCGGTGAGCGGGGCGATGCCCACATCTTCGCCGTCGCAGTCGATCAGGATACGATCCGCCGGATCGAGCGGTTCGATTTTGATACTGCGCGTGCGGCGAATGGTAACGCCCTTTACAGACGCAATCGTTCCGTTGTAGAGATTTTTAGAATACCACATGGATTGGGCGAGATTCCAATCGGCGAGGATAACAACATCAAACAGACCGTCGCCCAGCTGGGCGTTCGGCGCAATCTGCATGCCGCCTCCAAAAAACTGGCCATTGGCGATGGCGCAGGTAATGATCGAATGCTCGGTGCGCCGACCGTCATCCCAGGTCAGCGCGACAGGCTTGCGCTTGTAGCCAAGCGCGGAACTGCCGGCGTACAGAAAATACGACAGGCCGCCAAAGCGCTTGCTGGACTGGTTCACCGCGTGCACCACCTGCCCGGCCAGACCGCAGCCGGCTACATTGATGAAGTAACGGGTCGCCGGCGCGCCTGCATTGTCTACATAGCTGAGCTTGCCTGCATCGACCGGAATATCACGGCCATTTTTTATGGTTTCCAGCGCGAGACTGAGATCCGCCGGCGCGCCCAGGCTCCGGCAGAGGTCGCCGCCTGTCCCGCGGTTCAAAATTGCGAGCGGCGGTTTCGACTTAGGCAGGCCGGCTGCGAAATATCCGTTCACCACCTCGGAGACGGTGCCGTCGCCGCCGACCACTACGATTAAATCAACGCCATTCTTAATGGCCCGAGCGGCTAATTTGGTTGCGGAGCCTGGCGCATCTGTGAATTCGTAAGTGAAGGCTCCCAGGGTGCGTTGGATGGCCGCTTCGAGTTCCGTCCAGCCCTTGCCCGTATAGCCGCCAGCGGATCGCGGGTTGATGATGAAATGACGCTTACGGGTGAACATGATTCGCGAAGTTGACGCCCTGACCTTTTCGCTGACAACCAATATTCGAGGACCCGGTTTCGCCTATGTCGCCTTATTCGGAAATCAAATTTGATATCAACTACGATCCGGCCAATCTGCGGTGGAACGGCTGGGGCGCCGAGGGGCATGACTTTTTTTACGCGAATCGCGTACCCGAGATTGTGGCGCTGCTGGCAAAAGAGATCGGGGTTGCGCCGGATAGCTTCGCGTCGACGCCATCCGTCGCCCTGGAAGACCTGCGCGTGCCTCCGGCGCGCATAGGCGAGGCCGGCCTCAAGTCGCTCGCGACTATCGTCGGCAAAGACGCTGTATTCGCCGATCGACGTATGCGCGTGCTGTATTCGCGCGGCCAGTCCTACTACGATCTGATCCGCCTGCGCACGAACCAGTTCAGCGTCTATTCGGACGCCGTGGTCTTCCCTTCCGATGAGAAGCAGGTCGCGAAACTACTCGCCTGGTGCGAAAAAAACCGCGCCGCCTTTATCCCCTGCGGAGGCGCCTCGTCGGTGGTCGGCGGGCTTGAGCCGATCGCGGGCGCGCATAAGGCGATCCTGACGGTCAACCTGCAGCGCATGAATAAGCTCATTGAGGTGGATGAAATCAGCGGTCTGGCGACTTTTGAAGCTGGCATCTTTGGACCGCAGATCGAACGCATTCTGAATGATCGCGGCTGGACGCTGGGTCATTTCCCGCAGTCGTTTGAATACTCCACCCTGGGCGGCTGGGCTGCGGCGCGCAGCGCGGGACAACAGTCGAATCGCTACGGAAAAATCGAAGAGATTCTGACGGCGCTGCGCATGGTTTCGCCGGCCGGCGAAATCGAGACCTTGCGGGCGCCGGCCGGCGCCACCGGTCCGGATTGGAATCAGATTATCGCCGGCAGCGAAGGTTTGCTGGGCGTCATCACGCGCGCCACAGTAAAAATCCATCGTTTGCCGGAAGTGCGCTCGTACTTCGCAGCGTACTTTCCGGATCTTGCGCGCGCCGTCGCCTTTGTTCAGGATGCCGTGCACGCCGATTTTGCAATGGCGCGCATATCGGACGCTCTGGAGACGCGCAATCTGGAAATCCTTTCGCGCGCCGTAAAGCCGGAAACTGCGGCGTCGGCTTTTAAGCATCAACTTCAGGAGCAGGCGCTCCGCATTGCGGGCATGCGGGCGGGCCGTTGTCTGGTGATTGCCGGTTTCGAAGGCGACGCCCGCGAGGTGCAAGGCCGCGAAATTACCGCGCGCCAGCTCATTCGCAAGCATAAGGGTTTTTACGGCGGAAAATCAGGCGGACAGAACTGGCAACGCGGCCGCTTCAACATGCCGTTTTTGCGCAACCACCTGCTGGAGCGCGGCATAGGCGTGGATACGCTGGAGACTGCGGTAACGTATGATCGCGTGTTCGAGTTGCATGATGCAGTGTTGAAGGCTCTAAAAAAAAGCGCGGACCCGTGTCTCGCCATGTGCCACTTGAGTCATAGCTATCACGAGGGCGCCTGTTTGTATTTTACCTGCATGTTTCCCATTGACGTCCGCGATCCGGTCGGCCAGTGGAAGCGCATCAAAATCGCCGCTTCCGATGCGGTTGTCGCGGCCGGCGGAAACATCAGTCATCACCACGGCGTTGGGGCGGATCATCGGCCCTGGTTTCTAAAAAGTCTGGGCGCCACCGGCGTAGGCGCGCTGAAAGCCTTAAAGGCGAACCTCGATCCCAAAGCTATATTAAATCCAGGCAAGCTCTTCGGCTGAGGACGGATCATTCCCATGCGCATTCGAACGGCAATTGTGACCGGCGCCAATCGCGGCATCGGTCAGGAAACGGCGCGCCAGCTCGCGGCGGCGGGATTGCGCGTGATTGCGACGGCGCGCGATCCTCAGGCGGGGGCAGCCGCCGCGCGCGCGGCCGGCGCCGAATACGCTCGTCTGGACGTAAGCGACGAGGCCTCGCGGCTGGCGTTTCGGGATTGGACCCGCGAAAACGCGCCGCAGGTGGACGTGCTGGTCAACAATGCTGGCATTTACCCGGAACGCGACGGCAACGGGCTGGAAGCGGACCTGGAGGTAATTCGTTCCACGCTGGAAGTGAATACCTTTGGGCCCTTGCGTCTGGTGCAATTGCTTGCGCCTTTGCTTGTTACCGGGGCGCAGGTGATTCATGTTTCCAGCGGCATGGGCCAACTCTCCGATATGGGCGGCGCTTCGCCGGCCTACAGGATCTCCAAAACCGCCCTGAACGCCGTAACCCGGATCCTGGCGGCGGAGCTTGCCGCACGCGGCATCGCCGTAAATTCCGTGTGCCCGGGTTGGGTGCGCACCGATATGGGCGGCGCGAGCGCCACGCGCCCGGTTGAAAAGGGCGCTGAGACTATCGTCTGGTTGGCTCTCCAGGGCGCCAACGGGCCCAGCGGCGGCTTTTTTCGGGACAAGCAGCCAATCCCATGGTGATTCTCGCGTGCAAAGCCCGTTCGGCAATCCGACTGGGCGTCGTCAGTCTCGCTCTCGGCCTGTGCGCCTGCCAGGACCCGGGCGAACTGTCCCGGAACGGAGCGCTTGAACTTGCCCGCGCAGGAATCTCCCGCTGTGAAGCGGCGCGGCGCAATCCGGGGGATAACCAGGCCTTCCCCCATGACGGCGAGACGTATCGTTGGTTGCATCCGGATTATGATACGGCTGAAAAACTGCGTACGCAACTGACCGCCGTATTTACTCAAGCCGCGGCGACGCGGCAGATGGAAGAATGGCGTCTGTTGGAGCGCGAGGGCCGTCTGGCGCGCCTCGAAGCCGGCGAGATCGCTTTCGAAGACTGGGAGCGCGCGCGCTTGAAGTTTATCGACGAGAGCGAAACGACCGCTCTGGCGCGCGTGGATGCGCCCAGTGCGAACGATGAAGTAACGGTCTATGAAGTGCGTTTTCGCAAAGAAGGGGGCGTCTGGAAATTGGATGCGACCCTTGAAGAGATGTTGCAGGCGGGCTTTGACCGCTGAACTTCTTTCGGCTCGCGCGCCGCGCTGCTTGATCGAGCGCGTCC
Organism: Leptospirales bacterium; assembly: GCA_036170535.1. GTDB lineage: Bacteria > Spirochaetota > Leptospiria > Leptospirales > Leptonemataceae > SSF53. Next base: position 188,006 of record JAVHPJ010000243.1, read on the forward strand.
GTCAATCCGGCGAACTCCTGCATTAGAGGAACAGGCGATATATGAAAGCATATGAGATTCAAAAGTTCGCTACCGACGGGCTTGTAGTGGCGGACCGGCCCGAGCCCGCGCCAGGGCCAGGCGAAGTGCTGGTTCGGATGCGTGCGGCTTCCCTGAATTTTCGCGACCACCTCACTCTGATTGGACAATACAACCCGCGGCAACGTTTGCCCTTGATTCCGCTCTGCGACGGCGCGGGCGAAGTGATCGGCGTTGGTGCTGGCGTCCGCGAGTGGAAAACCGGCGATCGAGTAATTTCAGTATTTGCGCAGGATTGGCGCGCCGGCGCGCCTACGTTTGATGAGTTACGCTCCAGCCTGGGCGGACCGCTGGACGGAACCTTATGCGAATTGCGCGTATTCCCCGCCCACGGCCTTGTACCATTGCCGGACTACATGAGTTTTGAAGAAGGCGCAACTTTGCCATGCGCCGGCGTAACCGCCTGGAGCGCGTTGGTGCAGGGCGGCGTGCGACCGGGACAAACTGTTCTGGCGCTGGGCACCGGCGGCGTTTCCATGTTTGCGCTGCAGTTTGCCCGTGCAATGGGCGCCCGGGTCATTATCACAAGCGGGAGCGGGGAAAAGTTGAAGCGCGCTCTGGAACTTGGCGCGCATGCTGGCATCAACTACAAGGATAAGCCGAACTGGTCGCGCGAAGTGCGGCGGCTCACGGATATGGCCGGCGCCGATCACATCATCGAAGTCGGCGGCGTGGGCACCATGGACCAGTCTTTGAAGTCTGTTCGATTGTTCGGCCACATCAGTCTGATCGGCGTGCTGGCCGGCGCGACGACGGAGTTGAATTTAACGCCGGCGCTCATGCAAAACGTGCGCATCCAGGGCGTTGTCGTGGGCAGTCGCCAGGACTCGCTGCAAATGCTGGAGGCGATGACCTTTCACCAAATCCATCCCGTTATTGGCGAAACCTTTGAGTTCGCCCGGGCGCCCGAGGCTTTCCGTCTCATGGCGCAGGGCGGACACTTCGGAAAAATCGTCATTCGAATTGCTTGAGCGCTCGCATGCAAACGCGCATACGTGCGGCGCTTTTTGATGTCGATGGCACTCTGATCGACACGTGGCGACTGTATCTGGAAAGCTTTCGCGTCGCCATGAGCCGACACGAACAACGTGAGCTGAGTGAAGCGGAAATCCAGGCCCTGCATCCGCGGCCGGAGCTGCGTTTCTTTCTGGATGATCGCTGGAAACATCGCTTTGATGCGCTGTACGGCGCATTTCTCGAGACCTACGAACGCGAACACGCATCGCACTGCGACGGGTGGTATCCTGGAGCGCCGGAAGCGCTCGCTGCTTTGCAGGCGCGCGGCTATGCGACCGGCGTCGTGACCGCAAAAAGCCGTCGCGCTTACGAAATCTCCGCGCGCGCGCTGGCCTTTCCGGAGTTTCGCGTAGCGATCTGCGATGATGATGTGAACTTATGCAAGCCCCACCCGGAAGGCTTGCTGCGCGCCTGCGCGGAACTGGGCGTAGCTCCCGGCGAAACGATCTACATCGGCGATTCGCACGCGGATGCGGGCGCAGCGGAAGCGGCCGGCTGCGCGTTTGGCGCCGCCCTGTGGGCGAAGAGCGATGCGGAGCAACGCGAGTTTCGCCGGGTCTACTCCGCCGTGACGCGGTTCTGCGAACTGGGCGAGCCGGGCGATCTACTCGCCGGCATTGAGGAATTGTAAGCGGCCCCCTTCGGCGCGCTCAGGCCGAAACGACGGTCAGCTCCTGCATGCCCAGATCGAGCGCGCCGTCCGGCGTGGCAATCGAGGAGTGTATCACATCGCCGTCTTTCAAGTAGCGTCCGCTGCCGGCCTGGGTCTCCACAAACTTGCGCATCAGACTGCGCTCGCTTAAAAAGAACTGCGCGAGTTTGCGTTTAAGTCCGCCTGGAACCTGCATTGCCACGCCCGCCGGAGTGCCGGTCAGCACGAGATCGCCCGCGCGCAACTCCATTATTCCGGATAACTCGCTCAGGGTTTCGGCGGGAGTATAAATCATCTGGCTGATGACGGCTTTCTGCCGAATGTCCCCGTTCACGCGCAACGTGAGCTCGAGTTCCGGCAAGCGTGCAAGCTCCGCCGGCGTGGTCAGTAATATCCAGGGTCCCGTGGGACAGAACGTGCGATAGCTCTTGCCCTTAAACCATTGTCCTTGCGGCACCTGAACGTCGCGTGCGCTGACATCGTTGGCCATTACCAAACCGAGCACATGTTGCCCCAATTGCTCCTCGCGTAACTCGCGCTTGCGCGTTAACGGGGACCCGATGATCAAACCTAACTCCAACTCATAGTCGAGCAGGCGTACGCCCGCCGGTCGCAGAATAGCGCCGCGCGGTCCGGTGAGCGCCGAGTCGGCCTTGGTAAAGAACAGGTTATAGTCTTTATCGCGCGGCACAAAGCCGGTCTCGCGTATATGCGCCGTGTAATTCTTTCCCTGACAGACGATATTACACGGAGCCGTCACAGGACTCAGCAGTTCCGCCTTTGCCGTGGGAATGCGTTTACCGCTCGCTTTGCGGCCGCCGACGAGGCGCGCACCGTGGCGCTGCAGAATATCCGCCAGGCTGGCCTCGCGATCGCTGATTTGGAGAATGGATTGGCCCTCCAGAACGCCCCAGCGCTCTTGATTGGCATAACGATATCGAACAAGTTTTACAGCCACGGTATGCTCCGGAGGGTGGAGTATACGGGCTGATTTTTTATGCGCCAGTACTTTTTTCGAAACGGCGCGCCGCCGGGCGCTGTTTGCCGGCCGCCTGCGTCTTATTCGGTCGCTTCGATCTCGAAACCGCCAATGTGGAAAACTGACATTTCCCGGGTCATCACAAAATCCCACTGCATGCGTTTTTCGCGCGGGGAACCTTCGTAGAGCACGGCATATATCTTCACGCGACTCACCGGCGCAAAGCCTTTGGAGTAATATTGCACGTCGATGTTGTAGTGGCCCGGCAGGGCGCGTTCCATGGTGAAAATTTGCGGCCCGAATCCGGTCTCATCGTTGGCGATAATATTGCCGCCGTTTTCGGTGCTCGGGCGCGCCCAGTAACAGCGGACGCCTTTGGGGTCCGTGACCCACAGGTCGACATAACGGGCGTCGTCCCAGGTCAGAACGATTTTTAGATCCCGACGCGGGACGTCGGCATAAAACGAAGTCCGATCGCGGCTGCGGCCGGCGCGCACCTCGATAATGTTCTCTCCTGGCGCCACGATCACGTTTACGCTAAAGCGGCCGTTGACCACTGGAACATCCTGAGGAATGCCGTTAACGACGATCGTCGCGCGCGCGAGGCCGGCGACGTTAATAGTTCCTTCGACGCGCTGCATCTGACGCGTGGTGGTTCCGCCGCGCGGCGCCGTGATCTGTACCGCGCCGTCGGCCGCGGCGGTTTTGTCCGTAACGGCGACTGTCAGTAGCAGCGCGAAACAGGCGAGCAGAGCGATGGCAAGGTGTCGTGACATAGTCGGGTCCTTAACGGCGATGAATGGTCAGCCGCGTATCCGCGCTGGAAGCGTACAATTCCGGATAATACATGAACTGGCTTCTGGCCGGCAGCGCGCGATACGTTCCCGGCAAATCGGCGCGCAAAAAGTAGCGCACATGCAACTCGCGTTGCGGCCCGGGTGCAAAAAACACGGCGCGATCATCGTACAATTGGCGATTTTCATACTCGCGGCGCCGATCGTCCGAGAAATACTCGCTGTCAGATTGCACGACGGAAAAACCCGGCGGAATGGAATCTTCCGCCTGGAAATAGGTTCCCGCGCCGGCTTCGGTGCGCACGCGCAAAGTCACCATAACAAGATCGCCTTGCCTGAACTCGGTTGCGCCGGACGTTGAAAGGCTGAGTCCGTCGTCCGTTCGCTTTACTTCGACCCGCTCATATTTCCGCTCAATGCTGAGTTGATTGGCGGACGGCGCAAAAGAACTGGCGGCGTCAAAAAACTCCGCGACCGCGGCGGCGTAGACCGGCGGCCCGCTCTCCTTGAGCAGTTCAATGCGCTGTCGACCGGCGCGCAAATTTGCCCGCGGAATTTCGACGATGAGTTCGCCGTCTTCGAGGGCGCCCGGCGTGGCGGTCAAGCTGCGCACTTCTACGCCATTCAGCAGGGTTCGCAAAATCGCCGGCGAATCGGTCTCGCGCGACGCTTTGAGCTTCTCCGCCAGAGCGAGCACGGCGAAGGATGTGTCGCGGGAGTTTTTCCAGGCGACGCCATCTACGCGATTGGCCAGCAGCGTCGCGGCCAATTTTTCCTGGAGGGCGCCGTCCAGATTCAGTCGGACCGCAGCGGTGAGCAAAGCGGCCGTCAACTCAACCCGGTCCTCGTTCCAGGCGCCGTACACGCCAGGGTGCAGCGGCAAATTAAAGCGGCTGCCATTCGCGTCGTTGGCGACCCCGCTTTGTTCGATTGTCTCAAGAGATAGTGAGCGCGCTTCGTTGGCGCGGCCGCTGTTGATCAGCGTCAAGGCGATGAGCGCCCGTCCGTAGTGCGTTTGTTGCGGGGCGGTCGCCTTGAGCGCGTCCAGCATGGAAGCCGGCGGCGCGGTCGCCTCACTCAGCGAAAAGAGAATGTACGCGCGCGCAAATCCATCGAGCTGCGTTTCGCTCAAGGCGCGGTATAGATAGGCGCTGGAGAGATCGATCAGGCGATCCTCAAAGCTCCGCCCATATTTCCGAGTGAGCGCGAGGCCGCGAAAGACGTAGGCGCTCATCAACGGATCGCTGGCCTCGGTTCCGCCGTACCAGCCAAAGCCCCCGTCCGCATTCTGAAACTGACGGAGGCGTCCCAGGCCGGCGTCGATCATGCGGGGCATTTCGTTGCGCAGTCGCGGCGTTATATAGCCGACTTGCTGAGCGGCCAGCAGCGGCAGAAACCGACTCATCGTTTGTTCAACGCAGCCGTAGGGATAATCGGCCAGATAGGAGAGCGACTGGCGGACTGCCACGCCCGAACCCGGATTCAATCGCAAACGCAGCGCCGGCCGGCGCATATTTTGCGGCAAAGTCAGGTCCATTGCAGCGCGCGCAGTTCCGTTCTGCAGGGTTGCGTAGGTCGCAAGCGTTCGACGCAATCCGGCGGTTTGCAGCGGTATCACATGTTCGCTGGCGTCGCTGAGCGCCCCCGCCAGCGCGTTAAAACGCAGTTTCAAAGATTCGCCTTCGCCGGCTGTGACTGTAAAATATGCGACGCCTTCCCCGTTGGCCGCGAGATTCACCGGCTGAGTGTTTGCGCCCTTAATCGCGCCGTTCTCCGCTGACAGGGAAACGACGACGCGCTGCGCCGCATTGGTCAGATTGCTGAGATTTGCAGCGACAACCTGATCGCGGCCTTCGAGCATGAAGCGCGGTACGCCGGCGTTGATCTGCAGGTCTTTGCGAGCGATAAAGCTTGCGGTCGCCTCGCCAACGCGCGTATCAGCCGTAATCGCGCGAGCGGTCACTCGCCATTCGGTCAGATTGTCGGCGAGCTGGAAGCTGACTGTGGCCTTGCCGTCGCGATTGGTTTCTACGCGCGCATTCCAGAAGGTTTGATCGCGAAAATTTCGCCGCGCCTCCGGTTCTTCCTTCAATGCCGTCAAGGCCGCAACTCCGCGGCGATTCAGGGCGAGCTGGAGCCGTCGTTCCTCCGAATATCCAAAGAAGCGATACGCGCTCGAAAGACTCGTGATGACATTGTTACGCCGGGGATGATAAAAAAACGAGGTCATGGCCGGGGCCGGATCGCTTGCCAGGGCGTAGAGCGCCGCATCCACCACGCCGAGCGAAACCTCGGCGACCGCGCCCCGATTGTTCGCATCCAGCGCGCTCACTTCGAGCCGGACAGTGTCGCCCGGCCGATACACGGCGCGATCGGGTTTCACCGTGACGCGCAGAAACTTGTCCTGGGGCGGCGCGACAACTTTGAGCTCGCTCTTATACGCCTGGCCGCCATGAAACATCGCCGCCGAAAATACAAAGTTTGGCGTCATGTCCTCGGTGATGGGCACGCGATAGCGATGTACGTTGCCTTTCATCTCGATCGTTTCCTGCCGATAAAGTCGATCGCCTTCGAGACTGATGAACACATGCGCATCCGCCACGGGACTGAGAATCAATACCTCGGCTGTTTCGCCGGCCCGATAAACGTCTTTGCCCGGGGTCAGCGTAATATTGCGCACGGGCGTTTCGATTGTGTCGGAACGTCCGGAACACCAGAGGGTCACTTCGTTCGAAGTGGTTTCGCCGTCCGCGTCCTCGGCCTCGATGGTCAGCGCGTAATGTCCGCTCTTCGGGAGGCGCACGGAGATTTCGGCGCGGCCCTGGGCGTTCGTTACGGCTTTTACCCGCGCGATTTGTTCACGCCGACCCTCTTCCGAGATCCAGACAAAACTGCGCAAAAATAACCCGGCCGCCAGATCCACCCCGCCGATAACTTTTTTTAACGCTTCGCCGCTCAGAGTCGAATCAAAGGGGACGAGTTGCACGGTGAACTTTGCGGTTTCGCCGGGACTGAATACCTGGCTATCGCGCTGTACACGCAGATAAAAAGGGCTGCGATTGACCGAGAAACCGCCGGCGCCGGCGACGGTTTGATCGGGCGTGGCAACGCTCGCCAGCACCGAGTACGAATAGTCTTTGTCAATGTCCTCCGGCTTGAAGCTCAGCTCCAGCGCGCCGTCTCCGTCCAGTTTGTCGGTTCGATCCAGCGCCAGTTCGCGACTGGTGGAGCCGCCGGTGGAGCCGATGTAAGCCGCAAGCTGCAAGGCGTCCCAGGAACCTACGGGCGAATAATCGTATTTCGGCGTGCGAAAGATGCGCACATTGACCTGAGCATTGGCCAGCGGTTTGCCGTAGTAGTAGGCGCCGTTAATGCGAATGGTTACGCGATCGTTGCGGCCGAATACTCGCCGCGGCAAATTGACGTTCACGCGATAGCGCGGTTTGCGGTATGCGTCGACGCGAAACTCCGCCGAAAAGGATTTCCCGCCCAGGTGTACCAGGACATTATAAGTTCCCAGGTTTACGTTTTCATGATTTGGCAATTCAAAGGACGCATCGCCAGCGCCCATTGCGCCTGATACGCTCAGCGGTTGTTTGTCGATCAGCAGCGTTCCGCGTTCATCGACCACGCTGAAACTTGCCGCGCCGCCGCCGGGTCGATAGCGTCCGTTTTCAAAGTTGCGCAAGATGGCTTTGAAGTAGACTTTATCGCCAGGGCGATAAATCGGTCGATCAGTGTAAATGTAGGCGCGCGGTCCGCCCGCGCCGTAAAAGGAGCTGGTGAAGTAGTCCGGATCGGAAACGGCGAACTCTTCGTCTTTGCGTACGATCACCAGGCTGCGATCCGGCGAGGCGCCCGGATACCGAAAGACGCCCTGCGCATCGGTTTCGCCTCGCGCCAGAAGGGCGCTCGAGCCCGCGTCGAACAGCGCGACCCGGGCTCCGGCGGAAGGTGCGCCGCTTTTGCTGTCCGCCGCGTAAACTACGGCGCCGCGCTCGGATTGTTTCGTGAGAAATGTAAGCCGCGAGCGCACAATCACCGTATAGGCTACGTGCGGACCGGAGATCGCCTGCAGAATGTATACGCCGTTGTCTTCGACGGGCACCGGCACGCGGCGATACGTCCAATCGCGATCGCTCAACGGCGCCTCGAAGGCGCGCAAAAATTCGTGCTGCGTCAACTGTCCTGGCTGCGCGGGCTCGCGCGCCGTAACGGGCCCGTCAGCCAGAGCTACGCCCGTGGCGCCGCGCAAATCGCTGCGAAGCGCAGCATTCAGCTCTTTGCGCGCAATCTGGCGAAAGTCCGCCTTGAAGCCGTCCCACGCGTTCTCAATCAGCGCGAAGGCGTTCGCCGTTGCGGCGCCGTCTTGCTCCTTAACAATGCGGGACGCAGTCTGTTTTAAAAGAAACGCTTCCGGATCGCGAACGCGATAAAGTCGCATTTGAATCGGCATGCGGCCGGACGACTCCAGATTGACGTACGGCGTTTCGCCTTCTGTGAAGCTGCGGTCCGTTGCCAGATAGAATACAGGATTGGAATTCCCGCTCCCGGGCGCCGGCCAGAGCAGAAGGATCGGCAAAACGGTGAGCGATGCGAGCAGGACTCTCGGCAGCATGGACGCCTCGGTGCGGAGAACTCAGCCGGCCGCCGTGCGACGGGCTGGATCAAGACCGGAAGCTGACCGGCGGAGGAGTTCCTACAAGCAAAAAGCGCCGGACGGGGCCGGGCTTTCTGAATCGAAAAACAAAAAGGGCGCGGTCGCCCGCGCCCCGGCCTCGCGCGTCCACTGCTGCCCGTAGCTGACCGGGCCGG
>JAVHPJ010000243.1:196350-225156 GCA_036170535.1 Leptospirales bacterium
CCCCCCGGCCTCGCCCCAGGGGGCGAGGTTTACTGATAAGCCCGAAATTATTCGGCGTTAACCAGTGCGTGCAGGTCGGCGAGCGAAGCCGCAACCTTAACGCCCGGAATGTTGGTTCCAACGGAAGCTACAAACGAGCCCTTTACATCGCCGCGGAACGAGGTCAGCGTAATGCGGTACACGCCGCGCACCAGAGCGCGCGTCGGCTCGCTGGTGCTGGTTTGCACGCGCAGCAGGGAATTGTAGAAGGAGCCGTCGGGATTGGCCGGCATTTCGCTGCTGTCGTCGTTCGTTGCGAGAGGTTGTCCCAGCGGCGCGCCGCCGTTTTTGATGCTGGCCGGGTCGATAATCGAAAGACGCTCGAGCACGAGGAACGTGTCGAAAAACGCATTCGGTTCTTTGCCATATTCGGCTTTGAAAGTGGGCGATACGAAATCTCCGCCGCCGGGACTGCCGGCCGGGGACCACATCCCTACGCCGACTTCATCAATCGCTGCGGGAACCCAGAAATAGATGTAGTAGGCTTTTTTGCCCTGATAGGTTCCGTCAGCGCGCTGACCGGGTGCGATGTAGCCATAGTAGCTGGCGTAGCTCGTGTACGGCAGCACGTAGCCGCCAGGCCCGGTGTTTGAGCTTTTGAACGGCGCCGAAAGCGACGCGCATGCGCCAAGCGTTGCGGCCGCCAACAGGGCTGCGGAAATTTTTAAGATCTTCGGTTTCAAGATACTGCTCCTGATTCTCTTGGTTGTTTGTGAGAATTCATCGTCGGCTCTCAGACTGCGCCGGGAGACGCTGCGAAAACCGCACGATGTAACAAAAATCAAGCGGCCGCCGCTATCCGGTCAAGTTGATTTCCAGCGCCTCGTTTTCCGGCGACGCGAAAGCGACAGCAGCGTTTCAGTTGCCTGAATCCGCCCGCGTGGGAGAGTTGTGCATGACGCAGTCTGAGCGGAAACTATTTATCGCATTGCAACTCCTCTGCATGATCGGAGTTTTCACTTTGCCAGCAAAGCTTGCGGCGCGTCCGCCCGCGCCGACGGATGCGGAAATTACGGAGTTCTTTTTACGCGAAACTCCGGAGTTCATGGAGCGCCATCATATTGCCGGCGCCACGCTGGCAATCGTCCGCTCAGGGAGAGTTTTAGAACTAAGGGGTTTTGGCGTCGCCGATACGGTCAGCAGAGCCCCGGTTCTGGCGGACAAGACGCGTTTTCGCATCGGGTCCATCTCGAAGCTCTTCGTCTGGACCGCGATTTTACAGCAGATGGAGCGCGGCGCCCTGGAGCAAAACCAGGATGTGAATCGTTATCTGGATTTCGGGATACCCGCGCGCTTTCGCGAGCCGATTACTCTCGATCATCTCATGTCCCATTCCGCTGGATTTGAAGATCGCCTGCTGGGACTATTTACAAAAAATTCAGACAGCGTCGTTCCATTGCGGGACTGGGTCGCAAAAAATCCCCCGCGGCGAGTGGCCCCGCCAGGATCAAATATCGCATACTCCAACTATGGAGTCGCGCTCAGCGCATACATTCTGGAGCGCGTCGCCAATCGGCCGTACGAGCGCTACATCGAGGCGGAAATCTTTGCGCCTCTGAAAATGGGCGGGGCGACCTTTGTGCAGCCGCCGCCAGCGGAAGCGGGCTATTCCGTCCCGGCAGCGTTTTCGTACGAAGACGGCGCCTGGAAACCTCAGCAATTCGAGTATTTAAACGGCGCCCCGGCCGGCTCGGCCTCGGCTACCGGGGCGGACATGGCGCGATTTATGCTCGCGCACTTAAACGACGGCGAACTGGAAGGCGCGCGTATTCTGAGTTCCCAAACCGCTCGTCGCATGCACTCTGCGCATTTCCGGTTGCATCCGGATGCGAACGGCTTTGCGCATGGATTTTATGAGATGAGCCGCAGCGGCGAACGCGTCATCGGTCACGGCGGCGACACGATCTATTTTCATTCCATTCTGTGGCTCTTGCCGGAGCGCGACATCGGCCTGTTTCTTTCCTTTAACACCGGTTCCGTCGCGATGTCGTACAACGCAGCGGAGCTGCCCATGCGCTGGATTGACCAGGCCTTTCCCGCGCCAGACGGCAAAAGCCGAGCGGCCGCGCCGGAGCGCGCGCCCTTGCCGGCCGGATACAATTCCGCAGAATACGAGGGCGTTTACACCAGCAGTCGGCGCTCGGAAAGCGATCTTACCAAAATCATGGCGCTGATGCTGGCCACCGAAGTTAAAGCCGCTCCGGACGGGACCCTGCGCATTCTCGACATTGTGCGTCGGGCGGCGGTGAGCTACTCGCCGGTCAGTCCGGACGTGTTTCAGGAGTCCGAAGGTCAGGATCGCGTGGTATTCTTGCGTAATGAGCAAGGCGCGGTAGATCGAGTTTTGTTCAACGCATTTCCGATGATGACGTTTGTCCGACCGCAGTGGTACGAGTCGCCGCGCTTTACAATGTTGCTCGCGCTGAACGGCGTCGCTTTTCTGCTGCTGGCGCTGGTCCTGCGCCCGACCGGCTTGCTTACGCTGCAACGAACGCATTGGCCCGCGCCGGGCGCAGCGCGGCGAGCTTCGGCGTTTGGCGCAGCGTTGGTTCTGACGCATGCGGGCTTATTTATCTGGTTGGGCGTCACTCTCGCCGACGACTTTATATTCAAAATGCCGAACCCCTGGTTTGGCTATACGCCCTGGCTTGCAACGCTCCTGACCGCAGTTTGCACAATGTTTGTCGTAAGCTCATGGCGCCGCGGTTTCTGGACTTTTGCGGCGCGCCTGTTTTACACGTTCTTCGTTTCCGCCTCGGCGGGACTGTGTGTGTTTTATTTTATCTGGCGGTTGGCGGCGTAGTAGAGGCGCGCCGCCCCGGTCAGCCCGGCGATCGGCGCGAGTATGACGCCGACAAATGGCGCCAGGAGAAACAAAAAGTAAGCGAGACCCAATCCCAGGATCTCGGCGCGCCATGCTTTTGCGCGGATTTTGCGCTCTGCAAGATTTGCGCAGTCCTTTTCAAAGAGTAAGTCAACGACGCCGCGGCCGGCGAAATAACTCTGCAGCAGCGTGTTGATTACAATCTGCAGCGGTCCCAGAGGCAGGGTGAAAAGTAACACCAGACCGCCAAACACGGCGTATTTCAGCCCGATCCAGCCGCCGAGCAGCGCGTTTCTGAAGTCATCCCGCAACGTGGTCGGGCGCGCCTCGCCCAGTTCGATGCGCTCAATCGCTTCCAGCAGCGGTCCCAGAAAAGGCAGCACAATCACGCCCGAGATGGCGCGATAGAGCAGAAAAGCCGCGCCGAGCGCGAGAAACGCGGCGAGAATCTGCACCAGGGTTTCGAACCAGCCGCCGTCTCCGGGCGTGCGACCCAGGTAGGCCAGCGCGTCGCGTCGCGCGCCTTCGAGTTCGGGGCCGGCGGCATACACGAAAACCCAGTAGATGAGAGCGATCAGGCCCGCCGCCGCCAGCAAACTGAGCAGCATGGGGGCGATGGCGTAGCCCCACAGCCCGTTACGATTTACGTAGCCAATCCCGCCGGCAAAGGCGCGCAGGCCCCTGATGAAGCGTACGATCATGAGATCCTCCGTAAACCGATCCGCCGGCCGCTCAGTCCGCGCGATCCAGCAGCTGGAAAAAGCCTTCGCCTTCCAGTTCGCCGGCCGCCCGCAAATATTCCTGCAGCAGATTGCGATTATCCTGAACGCTCAGATTCTGAATTTCCAGGGCGCCAATCCGGTCGCGCGGCGTGAAGGCCGTTGCTGTTTTTTCCATGCTCAGCTTGTCCGGCTGGTAAGCGGCGTTGGGCGCAATTGTCTCTACGATCGTGTAGTCGTCGCCGCGGCGCAATTCCAGCGTCACGCGGCCGTTGACCGGCGTGGCGATCCAGCGTACCAGCGCGTCTTTTAAGAGCATGGCTTCCGGATCGTACCAGCGGCCTTCGTACAACCAGCGGGCGAGCTTGCGCCCCAGGCTGAAATAGGTATCGAGAGCGTTTTCATTATGAATTGCACTGAGCAGTCGTTCATAGCAAATATGAAGCAGGGCCATGCCCGGGCCTTCGTAAATGCCGCGACTCTTCGCCTCGATCACGCGGTTTTCGATCTGGTCCGACATGCCGAGTCCGTGACGACCGCCAATGCGATTCGCTTCCAGAAACAGCTCGGTTAAGTTGTTGAATCGCTGACCATTAATCGACTTCGGTGCGCCGCGTTCGAATTCGATTACAACCTTTTCCGGCTGAATCGCAACTTCATTTTTCCAGAACGGAACGCCCATGATCGGCTCGACGATGTACATATTCTTCGTCAGCTCTTCCAGGTCTTTGGCCTCGTGGGTCGCGCCCAGCATGTTGGAATCCGTACTGTAGGCTTTTTCGACCGACATGCGATACGGTTTGCCAATTGCATTCAGATACTCGGACATTTCTTTGCGGCCGCCGAAACGGTCCACAAAGGCCTGATCCAGCCAGGGCTTATAGATCTTCAGCGCCGGATTCACCAGCAGGCCGTAACGATAAAAGCGCTGGATGTCATTGCCCTTATGCGTGCTGCCGTCGCTGAAAATGTGCACATCGTCTTCCTGCATGGCGCGAATAATCGCGGTGCTCGTGACAGCGCGCCCCAACGGCGTCGTGTTAAAATAGGTTTTGCCGCCGGTTTTGATGTGAAAGGCGCCGCATTGAATCGCGCGCAGGCCTTCGCGCGCCAGGGATTCGCGGCAATCCAGCAGGCGCGCCTCGTCGCTGCCGTAATGTCGCGCAACGGCCGGAATGCTCGAAACGTCGTCTTCGTCAGGCTGGGCCAGATCGGCGGTGTAGGAAAAAACGGACAGTCCCTGTTCTTTCATCCAGGCGACCGCTGTGCGCGTATCGAGTCCGCCGGAGAAAGCAATGCCGATGCGCGAACCGGCCGGCGGTAGGGATGAGTAAATTCGGCTCATACTGCCGGATACTGTCGTGCGCCGACGCTGTAAACTCAGACTGAACGCTCGCAGACGGCCCGCCAGCATTTTGGCGCGCGCGGTTCAGGCGAATCGTTGACCGTGCAGCGCACCGGCCCCAGAGCTGTTAAGTGCCGCTTTTTTATCGCAATCAACCGGTGGAACTCAAGCTCAAGCGCCGCGATCTGACCGGGCTTTTGATTTACGAAAAATCAAAAGAGCTGGCGGTACGGATACCGCAGAGCGAGTTCGATCGCGATCCGGCCGCGCGCAACGCATTTGAAGAGTTTCGCGACCAGTTGCGCGATCTGGTAAAGCCGGATATGGTGAAAATTTCTTACCGGCAGGGACGCTACCTGTGCGAGGGGGAGGCGCGTGCGTTGAACCTGGAACCGGATCGCAGTTGCGCCGAAGGCTCCTTTGTATTAAATCTTGAAATGCCGCCTCGCATTCGCCGCAGCCTCAACGCTAACGACGGCGCCGCGGCCGCTGCTGGAACCCCGTAGTCGCCGCGCCCCCGCCCGGAGTGATACGTTGATGGATCTGGACTCTATTAAAGAAGAAATCCGTGCGGAGGCGGAGCGAATCCGGGCTCAAATGCAGTACCTGGACCTCGGAGGCGCTATTGAGGGGGGCGTCCAGGAATCCGGTAGGAACTCCGACATGTCTGCTCCAGCCCTGTGGCCCTTACCGCCTGTGCGCCTTTTCCCGGTAGAGTTTGCACCCGAGCCGGATCCGATCCGGGCGGGCCTGTATCGGTACGAGGATCTGTCCCTCTTTGAGGACCGGGAATTTATCCGGGTCGCGTACCGTGTTATCCTGCGGCACAGCCCGGATCCCCAGGGCGAACGGGGCTACCTGGCCCGCCTCCGCGCCGGCGCCCACAAGGCGGAAATTCTGCTGCGCTTGCGACTTTCTGCGGAGGGACGTGCACAGCGCATATGGATTCGCGGACTTTTGTGGCGCTTGCCGTTTGCGGCCCTGGTGCGGCTGCCGTTGCTCGGCTGGCTTATTCGTCGCGGCGCCCTGTTTGTTTTACTGCCGACTCGTTTTGCGCGTCTGGTTCAGCGTCAGGAGCTGGGTCGCGAGGCGGTCAACCGCAACCTGGCCCAGGTGGAACGACGCTTAAACGATCTTTCTGACGCGGTCACGCGTCTGGTCGAAGAGCGCAATCGTCGGCCCGTTTGATACTCAGCGCACGTATGCCTCGTCCTCGCTTTGCGATCCTTGCCCCGCGTTTTGAAGAACGCGACGCCGTTGGCAACGACATGCTGGGTATGCGCGAAGCGCTGCAGGGCGCCGGCTGCGCAGCGGAGCTGTTTGCACGCGATTGGGGCGCGGACGTCGGCGTCCAACCGGCGCGTACGATCCCGCGGTTTTTACGCGATCACCACGATTGTTTGATCTATCACTATGCAATCGCCTGGGACTACGGCCTCGAACTGCTCGCCGCTCCGCGCTACAAACGCATTGTCCGCTATCACAATGTGACGCCGCCGGAGTACTTTACGCCTTTCAGCGCCGACTACGCGCGGCTGTGTCGGATTGCGCGCGAAGGCATTGCGCCGATGGTGCGCACTGAGCCCGATCTCTTCTTGTGTGATTCGCACTACAATGCGCGCGAGCTGCTGGCGGCCGGCGCCGCGGAGACGCGGGTTTGTGTACTTCCGCCCTTTCATCGCGCGTCGGCGTTGCTCAGCGCGCCCGCTGATCGCGCACTGCAGCGCGCCCTCGGCGTGCGCGATCACGCGGCGGCGCGGCCCTTTACATTGCTGGCAGTAGGTCGCGTGGTCCCCAACAAAAAACTCGAACGCATTTTCGCGGCGCTGGCGATACTGAGCCGGACAACGGAACAAACGGTTCGAGTCATTATCGCCGGCAAGCGCGACCCGGCCCTGGATGTTTACAATCGGGCGCTGGTACGCGCGGCCGAGTCCGCGGCAATTACTGAGCGCGTTTGGTGGCTGGAGCAATTGAGCGAAGCGGAACTGCGCACATGTTACGAAGCGGCGGACCTCTTCGTTTTGCCAAGCGAGCACGAGGGCTTTTCCGTGCCGCTGGTGGAAGCAATGGCCCTGGGAGCGCCGATTCTCGCCCATCCCGCTGCTGCGGTCCCTGAGACTCTGGGCGACGCCGGCCTGCTGCTCGACGCCGGCGACCCCGCCCTATGGGCCGCAGGCATTGCGCGAGTGCAATCGGATGCGCTCCTCCGGGCGGAATTGAGCCGCCGCGGCCGGGATCGGTACGAGCGCATCTACGCGAGCGAGCGGATTCAAGCGCGTTTTCTGGCCGCTCTGAAGTTCCGCGCCGTTGCAGAGTCGGGAGCCCGCCAATGACTGCGTCTCGGTTCGCCATACTCTTGCCGCGCCTGGAACGCGGCGACGCGATCGGTCATGATGCGCTCGGCATGCAGACGGCGCTGCGGCGCGCAGGGTTCGAAGCGCGCATTTTCGCGCCGCGTTGGGACCGCGGCCTGGAAGCCTACTCCGTCGATGCGCTGGGTCGCTTCCTGAGCTCGAACGACGATGTGCTGCTGTACCACTACGCGGTCGGCTGGCAGCGCGCCCTCGAATTATTTCGCGAACTCCGGTGCCGACGCGTGATCAAGTATCACAACGTTACGCCGCCGGAATTCTTCGCGCCGTACAACGAAAGTTACGCGGAATTGTGCCGGTTGGGCCGCGCCATGCTCGCTGATTTTACGCTGACGGAGCCGGATCTATTTCTATGCGACTCCGAATACAACGCGTGCGATCTGCGCGCCATGGCCGTCGAAGAGGCGCGTCTGGCCGTACTCCCCCCCTTTCACCGCACGGAGGCTTTGCTGAATATTGCGCCGGATCGCAATTTGCTCGCGCGCTTTGGCCCGGGCCCGTTCCGCCGCCGGACGAACATAATTTTCGCCGGTCGCGTGGCGCCCAACAAGGGACACTTGAATTTGATCGAGTCGTTTGCGGTTTACCGGCGCGCGGCCGATCCTCGGGCGCGGTTGCTGATCGCCGGTCGCCGCGATCCGGGTCTGGCCGCGTACAATCGAGCGCTGGACGAGCGCGTGGCGGAGTTGGAAATCGGCGACGCCGTACATTTTCTGGGCAAAATCAGCGAAGCGGAACTTAAGGCCCTTTATCTGGTCGCGGACGTGTTCGGCCTGCTGAGCCGGCATGAAGGCTTTTGCGTTCCGGCGATCGAAGCCATGGCGCTCAAGACGCCCCTCGTCGCTATCAGTCGCGCCGCCACGCCGGAAACGATCGGCGACGCAGGTTTGCTTTTCGACGAATACGATCCGACCCTGATGGCCGCGGCCTTCGAAAGAGCTGCGAGCGACAGCGATCTTCGGTTCGCTCTCTGTGCGCGCGGCGCCGAGCGCTTTGAAGATCGCTTCAGTCAGCGTACGCTCGAAGCGGCGTTTCTGGAAACGCTCGGGCCGTTCAGCGGAGCGCGCGCGTCATGAATTCGTCGGCGCTGCGCGTCGCCGTTGTTGTGCAACGGTGTCATGCGTCTATAGCAGGCGGCTCGGAACGCTATGCCGCCGAACTGGCCCAGCTGCTCGCCGCGCGCCACTCGGTGGAGATTCTGACCACGACCGCGCTTGATGCAGGTTCATGGGCGAATGAGTTGCCCGCAGGCGAAAGCCTGGAAGGGGGACTGCGCGTACGCCGTTTTCCGATTGCTCTGGGCCGGCGATCTGATTTTGTACGCGCCCATGCCGCCTTGCTGGACAGTCATCACAGTCTCGTCGCCGAGCCGCGCGAATACGCCTTTCCGCGTTTTGCGCCCGCCGCACGATTTGCGCCCTTGAGCCTTGCGCAACAGGAAGACTGGATTCGCTCCCAGGGTCCGCAGTCGCCTGAATTGATCGCCTGGATTCGCCGGCAGCGCAACGAATACGATCTGTTCTGCTTTATCACCTACCTCTACGCGCCTTCGTATTTCGGACTGATCGCGGCGCGCGGCCGTCCGATACTTTTCGCGCCCACGCTGCACGATGAGGCGCCGGCCTACATGGAGTGTTATGCGCAGGCGGCGCGGCTCGCGTCCCATCTGATCTGGAATGCGCCGGCGGAGCGGAGTCTGGCGACGCGCTTATGGGGCCCTTTGCCCGGCAGTTTTATTGGCATGCACGTGCACTCCGCCCCGGCCGATCCGCACGTTCCGCTTCCGCAGGTCGCAGCCCTGCCATACTTTTTGTACTGCGGTCGCATTGACGCGGGCAAGGGCGCGCGAGCGCTCATCGAAGCCTTCCGGCGTTGGCGCGCTCTGCGCAACGCGAAGGCCGAGTTATTGCTGATCGGCCGCCTGGCCATGGACTTTCGCAATGAACCAGGCGTTCGTTATCTGGGATTTGTATCGGAGGCGGAGAAGTTTGCCCTTATGGCGCATGCGCGCGCGCTGCTTATGCCGAGCGAAATGGAGAGCCTGAGTCTGGTGACGCTGGAGAGTCTCGCCCAGGGAACGCCCGTTATCGCTACTGGCCGCGGCAGCGTTGTACGCGATCATGTGACTATGAGCGGCGGCGGGCTGCTCTACGAAGATCCCGACGGACTATTCCGCGCGTTGGATGAACTTGCGACAGATGATGCGCGCCGGGCCGCCTCAGGCGCCGCCGGGCGGGCCTACGTGCTCGAACGATTCAGCGAAGCCGCCGTGCGCGCTCGGCTTGACCAGGCCGTAGCGGCGGCCGTTGGCGCCGCCGCCAGCTGAACTCAGCCAGACGGATTCTCATCGAACAACGAGCGCACGTATTCGGGCTGTTGTTGCCATACGATCAGACAGCGGCCCGCGGGATTGGGCGCCGGTGCGCTCAGCGCGAGCATTGAACCCGGCGTAAAATAGAAGCACGCATCGCGATTTCCGGTGAGTATTGCCGCAGCGCGAGCCACATCCGGGGAATGAAACACCCAGACTGCGCCCTGGCTCGCGTCGATTTCATAAAAAATCTCGAGGAATAGATCAAGATCCACGCCAGGCGCCAGGCGTGGATCGATTTCCAGTTTGATGCCGCCGTAGCGTTTGGGATTCAGTTCGCGCAGCGTGTCGGCCATGATTGCGCCGGTCTGGCGCGTGCGGACAAGCGGACTGGTCCGAATTTCGCCCAGGGGCCATCCGCTGGCGTCGAGTACGCGCGCCATGCTGCATACATCGTTCTGGCCGCCGCCCGTCAACGCGCGGCTGGCGTCGATGAGCCCGTCTTCGGCCTCGCCATGACGCATCAGGATCAGCTTCACCAGCCCGGACTGGCGCCCGTGCCTGACCGAGCAAGCGGAAAAGCGCAAAGCCCCCTGTTCAGATTGGGTTAAGTGTTGGACGTACTGGCCCGCGGAAGCGAATTTGTCGTCGCATGTCGACGACGGATGTGGTCATACACAGCGAGGGCTTAACGCGCTTTTACGGCGCGCGTCCGGCGCTGCGCGAACTCAACCTGGAAGTAAAGCGAGGCGAGATCTTCGGTTTTCTCGGACCCAACGGCGCGGGTAAGACCACATTCATAAAGATCCTGCTCGATTTTATTCGCCCGTCCGCCGGGACGGTTACGATCCTGGGCGCCGCCCCGGCGCAACTCGATCGCGCGAAACTGGGCTACCTGCCGGAACGCATCAATATCCATCCGTTTCTTACCGGTCGGGAGTTTTTGCTGTATCAGTGCCGACTGCTCGGCCTGCCGGCGGGCGAACGCGCCGGGCGCGTCAGTCGTTCGTTGGAACGCGTCGAAATGTCGGCGGATGCGGATGTGCGGGTGGGCAATTATTCCAAGGGCATGATGCAACGCATTGGCGTAGCCTCAGCTCTGCTCGGCGAACCGGAATTGCTGCTTCTGGACGAACCCGTTTCCGGTCTCGATCCGATCGGCATTGCGCGTATGCGCGAGATCATGCTGGAAGAAAAACAGCGCGGCGCCACGATACTCGTAAATTCGCATCAATTGCTCGAAGTCGAAAAAACCTGCGATCGCGTCGCCATTTTGAATAAAGGCCGCGTGGCCGCACAGGGAACACAGAGCGAGTTAAATTCGAGCAAAGGCGTGCGGCTGGAACTGGATACAATGACGGCGGCCGCATCGCAACTGCTGCGGACTCTGGATCCGGCGGCGAAGATCGAAGGACCGCGCGCGGAGCTCGCCATCGCTGATCGCGAACAAGAGCGTCTGCTGCCGGCGAAACTGGTGGAACAGGGTGCGCGCCTTTTGAGTTACGCCGAACGCCGCGAAAGTCTGGAAGAAGTGTTTTATCGTCTGGTGAACGAATCGGATTCGGAGAGTGCGAAATCATGAATCAAGCCGGAGCCATTCTGCAACGCATTGGCGCCATTACGGGGCTTACGTTTCGCGAAGCCCAGCGCCGACGCCTGGTCATTGTGTTTATCACCGGGTGTCTCTTGTTTCTTATGACGGGCGGCGGTTGTGCGGCATTGTGCATGAAAATGCGCGAGTCGGGCATCGATCAGGCGCGCGTGCAGTATGAGCGCGAGCTGGAAGCCAACAACGTGCCGCTTGAACAACGCTCCGCGATGCTGGCGGAATTTGACCGGCGCGCCGGCGAAGACCAATCGCAAGCGCAAACCGGCGTGAAGACCGCGATGCTGGCCACGTCGTTTTCTATTATCGCTTTCTGGTCGTATGCAATCGCCTTGTTTTTGATTCCGTTTCTGGCATTCAGCGACTTTCAGAACAATACGCACATTCTTACGCTTTCGCGACCCGTACAACGCTGGGAATACCTGGCGGGGCGCATCCTCGGCATGACGGCGATTGTATTTGCGAGCATGCTCTTGTTGCTGCTGTTCGCCAATCCGATGCTGCGCGTCACCACTGGCGCCTGGGGCTGGGAGCTCCTGGTCGGCGCGGCGATTCTCGCGGAGGGACTGTTTCTGTGGATTGCGCTGATCACCTTGTTTACCCTGGCGGTCGGACGTCTGCCGGCCATCTTTATCGGGGTCGCGGTGATCATCCTGAGTTCCGTGCCGGCGCCCTGGCTCTTGCAAGATCAAACGGGCGAGGGCCTGTGGGGCGGCATATTGTATGCTTTGGGTTACGGTCTGCCGCAACTGGGCGTAAACTTCTTCTACGCCTTTGCGGAAGTGCTCAAAGCCGTTCCGGAAGTAAACCAGGCGATGCAACAGCAGGGCATCGGGCGAATCGGCAACCATGTCGGACCGGTTTCCCTGGGCATTAATGCGGTCTGGATTGCTTTATGCTGGGCGGCGAATCTATATATCTTTAAACGACGTGAAGTAAACGCCTGACGCCGTTCTTGACAGGAGCGCGCGGCTTCCATAACATAATCCCAGCGTGAGCCAGCCGACCTTACAGCAGATTAACGAAAACATCGCCATAGCGGTGCAGAATGGTCGTTACCTGACCCTGAAAACCCACCGGATGACGAACATGGTGGAGCAGCACATCAGCCATGCGGTCGAAAGCATTCTGGATAAGAATCAACGCCCGCAACTGGTCACCACCGTGTATACCATCCTGAAAGAGCTGGTGATCAATGGTTGCAAGGCCAACCAGAAACGCGTTTTTTTCGAAGAGCGTGGCCTGAACATTCTGAACCCGGAAGATTACGAGAAGGGTAACGAAGAGTACAAGAAGATTTTCAGCGAACAAATGGCCTACGAATACGGCGTCAAGGCCCGTCTCAAAGGATATTATGTCATGATCGATTTCGCCTTCGATCTGGACGGGCTCACGCTGGAGGTCGTCAACAATGCCGGCATCGCAACGCAAGAAGAGCATATGATGCGCGAAAAACTCAAAAAGGCCATGAGCTATAACGACATCGCCGAGTTCTATATGGATCAGGCCATGAGCGGGGAAGCGGAAGGCGCCGGTCTCGGCATTGCGCTCATAATCATCTTGCTCAAAGGCGAAAACGTCGATCCCAATCTGTTTCGCATTGTAACCGAGAAAGACAAGACGGTCGCCCGTCTGGAAATCCCCTTCACCGAAAACTTCGTCAGCAAACGCACTGCGCGCGCCTGAGGCCGGCATGGCCCGTCCGCGCCCCGCCTCCAAAAAAAGCGCCGCTCCGGTGCGACTGTCCGTATGCATAATCACGCTCAACGAAGCGGCGCGGTTGAGCCGCTGTCTTGCTTCGGCGGCCTTTGCCGATGAAATTCTCGTCGTGGATAGCGGCAGTACGGATGCAACGCAGAGCATCGCTCGCCGCGCAGGCGCCCGCGTGCTTGTGCGACCCTTCGACGGATATATTGCGCAGAAGAACTTCGCGATCCGGCAATGCCGCGGGGACTGGATCTTTATACTTGATGCCGACGAGGTGATTTCGGCCGAGCTGGCGCGCGAGTTGCGCGCGATCGCGGATGCGTCCCTCGACGCGGGCGCCGCTCCGGCGTACGTCGCGTATCGGGCGCCCCGCCTGACGTATTACCTGGGCCGCTGGTTGCGGCGCGGATGGTATCCGGATTATAATATGCGCTTAATGCGTCGCGGGCGGGCGCGGCTCAAGGGCGGGTCGGTGCACGAAACTGGCGCGGCGGAAGGCGCGGTGGGGACCTTGCTCAACCCGATCGAGCACTACAGCTATCGGGATATTGGCGATCACGTCGCACGCATGAACCGCTACGCCGAACTGGTTGCGCGGGACAAATACGCGCAGGGCAAACGCTCGACGCCCGGCGGCGCGCTGCTGCGGGGCGTCTGGAAATTCTTCGTGCTCTATGTGTTACGCGGCGCTTTCCTGGAAGGGCGCGCCGGCCTGGCCATGGCGGCGCTGGCGGGCGTGTATAATTTTTTGAAGTACGTCCGGCTGTGGGAATTAAACTCGACGTTTCCCGATTACCGTGATTCCGAGAAGCGCGCCCCGGGGGCTCTCGCGGCTGCGGGCCTGAAGTCCAATGAGCAAGATCAAGCAGATGTTAAAGCGCTACGAGTGCCCCGCGGACGCGATCGCCGCCGCGCCCCGGGCGTCCGATCAAAGCGCAAACGCTGAACCGTCTGCGTCTGCGTCTGCGTCCGCACTTGCGCACACGGAACTATTTGATCGCAAACTGATCGCCCTGGGCCCGGCGGCCTTTGTGTATCATGCGCGTCACCAGGAACTGACAGCCGGGGGCCCGCAGCTCAGCGAATATTTTCCCTTGCGACTCAGCGGTCTTCTGGAGCTCGCACTCTGGCCGCAGCCGGAGGCCCTGCATCCGGAAGAAGCGTTGTTTCTCGATACGGAAACGACCGGATTATCGCGGGGGACCGGAACCACGCCGTTCTTGATCGGACTGGCGTATTTTCGCGGCCGTGAAATTTGCGTAGAACAAATCTATATGAACGGTCCCGGCGGCGAGGCCGACTGCCTTGCCTACCTGCTGGAACGCTTGGGTGAATTTCGCTACCTGGTCACCTACAACGGCCGCTCCTTTGACGCGCCGATTTTACGCAACCGACTCACCCTGCATCGTAAAGGAACATTGCCGCCTATTCTACATTTTGATTTGCTGCACGTTTACCGCCGCATGTTTCCGCGCGGGAGCATAGCGAGTTATAAGCAGCCCGAGCTGGAACGCGAGATGCTCGCACTGGAACGCACGGACGATTTGCCGGGCGCGGAAATCCCGCAGATCTATTTTGACTACGTCAAATACGGCCACGACGCCGGCATGAGCCGCATTTTTGAGCACAATGAGCGCGACCTGGTCGGCCTGGCATTTTTGTTTCTGGAAGCCCTGCGCAGTTACGCGGCGCGGGACGGCGCCCGCGCGGCCCTGCGCAGCGGCATTGCGCGCATCCTGCTGAGAAATCGCCGCGAACCGGAGGCGCTGGGTTTGTTGCGCGGGCTGGAAGCCGAACGCGCCGAAGAATCGACGCCAGCGCCTGCGTCGATCGGCGATCTGGACATGGCGGAAGATCTGCGCTATCGCGACCTGTTGCTGCTCGGTCGCTTGCTTGCGCGGCGCGGCGAAATCGAAGAAGCGCTTGAGGCGTACCAATTACTGGTTGCGCGCTACGACTGTCCCTTTGCGCGCATGGCGCTGGCGAAACTCTACGAGCACAAATTGCGCGATTTTCGGGCGGCGCTCGAACAATGCCGTGCGTTATTGGTCCGCCCGGACGATGCACGGCCCGGACCCGCTACCGGTCCCTACGCGCCGGAGGAACTTGAGCGGCGCGTGAATCGCCTGGAACGAAAATCGAGCTTGACGCAAAGTGAGTAGACAGAGCGCGCACGGCGCAGTCAAACTGGCGCACCATGGACGCGCTGGAACGCATCGTAAGTCTGGATCGAGTGAAGTTACAACTGCTCATTAATTGGCTGAGCAATGAAGAGCTGGTCGCGCTGATTGAAGCTGGCGATCAGGAACTGGAAGACTTGATCCTCGACAATATTTCGCGCCAGGGGCGCGCGCTCTTGCTCGAAGACCTGGGCTTTTCCGAGACCGACTACCAGAGCCGGCTCGCTGTGCGCAAAAAACTGAATGCAGTTTACGCGCAAAAAGTCGCCAGCGAGCCCGGCCCCCCCTCCCGCGCGCGCCGTCGTGAAATCGTCCAAGAATGCGCAGCGAGTTTGCCGGAAGCCGAGCGCGCGGCCTTTGAAGCGCGTTTTAAGGAGCGCGCCGGTGAACTTTCCGAGGGATTGGGGCGGAAGCTGGAGGAGTTCCTGGACAAGCTCGATCGGGGCGAGGGCTTGCGGGGGAAATAGGCGACGCAAGCGTCCTGCGTCCGTTTGTCCAGGGTTGCCATTGGAAATCTGTAAGCGTTGCGTAAGAGTTATTCTCGTTTGTTTATCTTCGTGCAACTTCTGGCAGCGCGCGCAGCACCGCCCCTTATTTTACTGGACCTCCGCAATCCGACCCGCTCTTGATCACAGTTCGCCGCATCACCGATGCGGCGGCAGCCTCGCAATCCGGGGGGACTTGCGTGATCCAGACAAAGAGCATATTAATTACGATTTCGGGTGCGGTTTTCGTTCCGCCGTTTGCCTGGTTATTCCTGAACTACTATACCGGGATATTTACGAACATCCACGAACTTCTGGCGATTGCATTCAGCGCGCGCATCTGGCTGTACGTGGCGGTCTGCTTTACGATCATAATGCTCGGGGCGCAACTGCGCTTGCGCCCGCTGGCGGCATGGACGCCCGACGATTTATCCAGCGTTGTGCGGGCGCAGGCGGCCGTGCGAGCGTTGCCGCTTGATTTCCTGATCGCCATGTTCTTTTATCCCGTGCTCGGCGCGCCGCTGGTGCTGATCGGGATTGATTTTATTGATCCGATTGAATTCTGGCTGGGCTTTCTGATCGGGCCGACGGTGATCTTTCTTTGCACCGTGCCGTTTTTTATTCGCCTGCTCTCTCAACTGGATGCGCTCGCCGCCGATTTGCCTTTGTCCCGGCAGCGCGGCTCGCTGGGTTTGCACTTAAAGCTCATGCTCGTCGTGACCGTCACCATTCTTGGCGGAGTATTGTCCCTGCTCGTCGCTGAACTGGCGATTCTCCGCCAGGCGAGCCTTGACGCTGCGGGCGCCTTTGATGCGGCGCTGGAAAAAAGTCTCGTGGTCTCGGCGTTGATTATCGCAGTTTCGATCTACAACACGACGCAGCTCGCGCGGCATTTGCGCGCCCCGTTGCAGTATCTCTCGGAGGTTGTAGTGCGCCTGGCGGACTACGACATGACGCCGCAGATTCGCGTGGTCAGTCGCGACGAGTCGGGGCATGTAATCGACGCCTTTCGCCGCATGCAGGGCATTCTACTCGAAGTGCTCGGTTCGCTTTCCCGTTCCGCCGCGAGCGTGACCGAGCGTTCGAATTCGATCGCCGGCGTCGTCAGCGATCTGGCCAATCACACGCGTGCGCAGGCGGGCGCGGCGGGCGAAACCAACGGCGCCACCGAGGAGATTGCCGCGGCCGTTGAAGAGATTGCCGGGCAGACGGAAAGTCAAACGATGAGCGTCGCGGAAATCGTTTCCATCGTGGACGAGTGGCGCGCATCCATTGAAGACCTGGGAAAAAAGGCCGCCGCAATTCGCCAGGAAGCGGCCGATTCAGCCGGGCGGGCGGAGGAGGCGCGCGATTTTTCACGCGCGTCCATGCAGGGCATGGATCGCATCACAGCGAGCGCCCAGGAAATCAGCGGCGTTGTGGAAGCGATCGATTCAATCGCTGATCGGACAAACCTGCTGGCGCTGAACGCTTCGATTGAAGCGGCGCGTGCGGGGGCGGAGGGTCGCGGCTTTGCGGTGGTCGCTCACGAAATCTCGCGACTGGCGGATCAGAGTGCCGAGTCGACGCGCAGCATCGGTCAGTTGATCGCGCATGCGACCGAAAGCGCCGGCGAAGGCGTCGCCCTCGCACGACAGGTGGATGAGGCCGTCGCGCGGATGAAAGCGACGGCCGATCATTCTGCGCTGCTGGCCGGGCAAATGGCGGCGCGCATCGAAGAGCAAATGAAATATCGCGAAAGGATTGAACGCGCGGCGCGCAATTTAAACTTGATGTCCGCCCAGATCCACGGCGCCACGCGCGAACACTCGAATCTTACCATGGAAATCCACCGGGGCGTGGAA
This sequence comes from Leptospirales bacterium, assembly GCA_036170535.1. Taxonomy (GTDB): domain Bacteria; phylum Spirochaetota; class Leptospiria; order Leptospirales; family Leptonemataceae; genus SSF53. The sequence goes on from JAVHPJ010000243.1 coordinate 213,786, forward strand.
AACCTGTTTGGCAGCGCCCAGAAGACCAGCTCCGTTTCCGAACAGGTGCTGGGCGAAACTGCGGAACTCAGCGCGGAGGCGGCGCGCCTGCATGCGTTGCTCAAGCGCTTTAAGTTGCCGGGTTGATCGGGCGGGCAGGACCGTACAGTCGGCGCGGCGACCGAGCTGCCACGTCTCCGTACATTTGTACGGACTTAACTTGAGAAGCACCCTTGCGGAGTCACGCGCCGTCATTGTGTTTGCGAGCGCCAAATAGATAGATAAGGAACAACGCGATCATGACCGAGTCTACGATAATTGCCAGAGCTGATTTCTCAAGAAACTGCGGGCCGTACACAAGATTCAGCGAGATAAAGATAAGTTTACTGACTACTGCCACCACCAGAACCAGCGGCCGGCTCGCCGGATTGTAGGCTGCGTAAATCAGCATGGCGCCGATTATTGCAATCAGGGCGCCCCAGTTGCGAACAACAATCTCTGCAATCGGTCCGCTTATAGCGTCGCCGAATGTCAATTCCAAAGCGACCCGGGGTGCAATCGCCGCCAGAATCATGCTGCAGGTAAGAATGCCTGAAACAAGCATGACCCATTTCATTCTGGAAATAACCCAATTCATCGTAGACGTTCTCCTGCGGCTAAGCCGCTGGCCCCTTGCCTGATGTCTGCCAATAAAAACTATAGATCAATCAAAGCAAGCCGTCGCGAATGCCGGCATCCGCACTTCCGCCAGCCCGCCAAAAAACTTGACCGCCCGCGCGGCGACATAAACTATCTACACGGACGTTAAGGCCAGCCGACGGCGCAGCACTTCGCTGGCGCGCCTCTGGTTTGCCGCGCGCCCGGCCGTCCCATGAACCTGAATCAGTTTCTCGATTTCCTGCGCCGCGATCCCCAATTCGCCGCGTGTATTGCCAGCGCCCACACCCTGCCGCCGGCCGAGGCGCAGTACGAAGACTTTCCGCCGGAGCTGGATGCGCGTCTGTCCGGCGCCCTGCAGGCGCGCGGAGTAAATCGGCTCTACTCCCATCAAACGGAGGCCGTGCGCGCGGCGCTCGGCGGCGAAAACACGGTCGTGGTCACGCCCACGGCGTCCGGTAAGTCGCTCACCTACATGGTGCCGATTTTTCAGCGCAAACTCGACAAGCCCCATGCGCGCGCGCTTCTGATCTATCCCACCAAAGCGCTGTCCCAGGACCAACAATCGGCGCTGAACGAATTTAACGAAAGCAATCAAACCGACTTCAGCATTTTCACCTACGACGGCGACACGCCGCCCGCGGCGCGCCGCAAGATCATGGAAGCCGGCGACTTTGTAATCACCAACCCGGACATGTTGCACGCCGGGATTCTGCCGCATCACACCCAGTGGATCAAACTTTTCGAAAATCTGGAATTTGTGGTGATCGACGAGTTGCATACCTATCGCGGCGTCTTTGGCTCGCACGTGGCGAATCTGCTCAGACGTCTGCAGCGCATCTGCGGGTTTTACGGCGCAAATCCGCAATTTCTCGCGTGTTCGGCCACCATCGCCAATCCGCGCGAACATGCCGAGCGCCTCGTCGGGCAGCCCTTTCGCATGATCGACAAAAACGGAGCGCCGCGCGGCGAGAAAAATATCATCTTCTACAATCCGCCGGTCGTGAATAAGCAACTGGGCCTGCGCGCCTCGTCGCTCAAAGAAGCGGCCAACCTTGGCGCGTATCTTTTAAAAAATCGGATCAGCACAATTTTTTTCTGCCGCAGCCGGGTGCGCGTGGAATTGCTTTTTACGTACCTGCGCGAGCGTTGTCCGGAACTGGGCGATCAAATTCGTTCGTACCGCGGCGGCTATCTGCCCAACGAACGGCGACGCATTGAAAAGGATCTGCGCGAGGGCCGCGTGTTGGGCGTGGTGAGTACAAATGCGCTCGAGCTGGGCGTCGACATCGGTCTTCTGGATGTTAGCGTCACCCTGGGCTATCCCGGCAGCGTAAGTTCGCTGTTGCAACAGTTCGGTCGCGCAGGCCGGCGTAACAAAGAATCCCTGTCCGTGTTGATTGCAACTTCGGATGGCACGGACCAGTACCTCGCGGCGCATCCGGACTATTTTCTAAATCGCAATCCCGAGCAGGCGATGATCAATCCAGATAACGTGTTGATTGCATCGGATCATATCAAATGCGCGGCGTTTGAGTTGCCCTTTGAGGAAGAGGCGAAATTCGGCGATTACCCGGCCGCGGGCGAAGTGCTCGACTATCTCACGGAAAACCAGGTGCTCAACAAAACCGGCGGCAAGTACTACTGGATGAGCGATGTGTATCCGGCGAACACCTTCAGTTTGCGCAGCGGGCCGCGGGAAAATTTTGCAATCATCGATGTTACCGAGAAAAACCGCGAAACCGTGATCGGCGAAATTGACCTGTTCAGCGCGCCGGTGTTTATTCACGACGACGCAATTTATATCCACCAGGGCAATCAGTTCTACGTCGAAAAGCTCTTGTGGGAAGATCGTCAGGCGCGGGTGCGGCGCATTAACGTGGACTATTATACGGATGCGCAGGAAAAGGTGGATCTGTTTGTGCTGGAAGACGAGCCGCGCCTCGTGCGCGGCGGCTTTGAGACCCATCGCGGCGAGCTGATGTTGCGCATCAAAGCCGTCATGTTCAAAAAAATCAAACTGGAGACGCACGAAAACCTGGGCTGGGGCGACATTCACACGCCCGAGATCGAAATGCATACCCAGGGCGCGTGGATTCTCCTGCCCGACGATCATCCCCTGCGGCGCGAACTCTCCGATCCGCAATTGGGCGCCGTGTTAAACGGCGCCGCCACCGCGATGGGCATGGTGGCGCCCTTGTTTGTGTTGTGCGATCCGCGCGATCTGCGCGTGCGCGCGGAGGTGCGCGCCAGTTCCTTTAAATTGCCCGCGATTTACTTTTACGACGCCTTTCCCGGCGGCCTCGAGCTGTCCTTTCGACTGCTGGAAAACCTGCCCGTAATCGCCGCGTCTGCACGTCAGTTGATACTCGATTGCGCTTGCGAAACTGGTTGTCCCTCCTGCGTCGGCGCGACCGACGATGAGGCGGATGTAAAATCCCTGGCCGCCAGTCTGCTGGCGACCCTCGGCGAAATCAGCGTTGCACCTCCGAGCGGCCCGGGAACGGAAATACAAACCCTATGACAGGATTTCGTGCGGCAGGCCTGGTTCCGATCGCCCTTTTCGCCGTCAGCGTCGCCTTGCTCGTACCCGGCGCCGGCGGCACAGCGGTGTTATCCCAGGGCGACGAGCCCATGCATGCCGAGACCGTGCGTGAAAGTTTGCGCGCCGGCAGTTGGGCCGTGCCGATTTTAAACGGCGCGCCAAACTATTTTAAGCCACCGCTGCTTTTCTGGGCGGGCATGGCGAGCGAGTCGTTATTCGGCGCTTCGCTTTTCGCCCTGCGATTGCCGGCGATCCTGTTTGCGGCGTTTACTGTGCTCGGAGTGTACTGTCTCTTGGGTTTGGCGCGCCTATCCGTCGGCGCCGCGGCCGCAGTGGCCCTTGCGTATCTGCTGACGCTGGGCGTGTTTAAGTTCGGTCGTTTGCTGATGAACGAACAGGGACTCGCCTTGTGTCTGGTCTGGCTGGTTGTGCTCCTGGAACTTGGCGAACGCTATCGCGGATTGCGTGCGCTCAGCAGCCTGGGCGCGGGAGTTATCGCCGCGCTCGGTTTTTTCTGGAAGGGCCCGCTATTTCCAATATATGCCTGCGTGGCGTTCGGAGTCTGGTACAGCCCGCAGATCTTTCACTGGCGGGACGCAAAGTCTCCGGGATTTACGGGCGCCACGCGTCTGCAGTGGCGGGGCGCTCGAAACCTGCGCGAAACATTCGCCGATGCGGCCGCTTTTTTGCTGCCGCTCGCCGCACCGATCGCCTGGACGCTCTGGCTACAGGATCGCGGCGGTGGCGCGTACATTGACTACTTCCTCGTACACGAAAACCTCGCGAAGTTCCGCGAGCCCAATCAGCCCGAGTGGCGGCTGCTCGAAGGCTGGCTCGTCTATACGCTGCCCTGGACGCCCGCACTCGCCTACTTCCTCTGGCGCGGTCTCCGTCGCGCCAGCGCAGCGCCGCTTGTTCGGGCCGACCGGCTGGCGCGGCGACTCTTGCTCGTCTGTGCAGCGATCACGCTGTTTCATCTGCTGCCCAATCGCAAAGACGCTTATTACGTGACGCCGGTGTTGCCGCTGTTGTTTGCCGGCCTGGCCCTCGCCAATCGCGACTGGCTGGCGTCACAACCGCTGCAGCGACGCGGCGTACAACTGGGGGCGTCGGCGGGCGTCGGCGCCTTGTTGGTTTTTCAGTTTGCGCTGCTGCCGGCGTTGAATCGACCGCTGCTGCCCGCGGCGGCGCGGGAAAAAATCGGCGCGCAAGTTTGCCTCATCAGCGCAAAACCCTGGGACGGCTACCAGGTGCGCATGAGCTATCCGGATCTCGCCATTACCCACGGCCTGCGTCTGGTTCCCGAGTCCTGTCTCGCCAGGCGTGCGCCGATTGCCGCACTGGTCCCGATCGACGCGCCGCCCGGATACGCCGCCGCACTTACCTGGCCGCTGTGGAAAGACAGCGGGGCGGATTCAAATGCGCCTGGCGATCTGGACCCGGGCCGGTTCAGCGAAACCGCGACGCTCTACATTCCGCAGGCCGGGAACGCGCCATGAAGCTTCGCGCACGCTCAGTAAATTGGCTGCCGGCCCTGGCCGCTCTGACGCTCGTCACGGGCGTCGTCGTGGGCAAACGGCTCTGGCTCGATGGGCCGACGCGCGCGCGCACCGGCGACCAAAGCGCCCCGAATCTGCTTTTTTGCCGGGAGGCCTGCGCGCGCGGACGCGAATGTGCAACGGAGATGTTTCCGGACGCCAGCGCAGCAATCGTCGCGAATTTTGAAAGCGGCTGCCTCGCCGGCTGCGCGCGCGAAACGGAGCGTATGCGCGCCTGCGTGGCTGCGGCGGCCCAGGATTGCCGGGCGTTTGCAGTCTGCCTCATGAATGCCGGGCCCTGAGCGATTCAGTCATCAAATCGGCGCGCCGCCGCAAAAACAGCCTGACCGCGAGCGCGCCGCAGCGAATCTGGTCCCGCTCTGGATACGCTCAGTTACAAAGTTAAAGTCCGCCCGGAAGATTTTCGCGTCGACGAAGAAGGTGCGCCGCCCCTGCGCGCCAGCGGCCGGTTTCGACTATACCGACTGACCAAGAGCGGCTGGAATACCGTCGATCTTTTGATGCGGCTCGCGAAACGCTTTAACGTTCCGTTTAAGAATTTCAGTTACGCCGGCCGCAAGGATCGGTATGCGCTGACCACGCAGCTGATCACCATTGAAGATTCCATCGACCGGAGTTTTGAGGACGCCGCGTATTCCCTTACTGCGCTGGGCTTCGCCGACGAGCCCATGACGCCTGAGTTCATCACCGGCAATCGCTTTGAAATTACGGTGCGCTCGCTGGCGCCGGGCGTCGAGACCGGCGTGAAGAAGAACCTCGAGGAAGTGGAGGCCGCCGGCCTCGTGAATTATTTCGACGACCAGCGCTTTGGTTCCTACGATCGCGAGCGCGGCTTTATGGCGCAGCATCTGTTGCGCGGCGATCTGGAAACTGCGCTCCGAATTTATCTCACGCTCCAGTATCCGGGCGAAAAAAAACCCGCGCGGGAACGCAAGCGCCGTCTGGACGAACTGTGGGGCGACTGGCGCGCAGCTCGCCAGATCGCCGGTTCCAACGTGGAGCGCCGCGTGCTGGAAAAACTCGAACGCGAGCCGCGGAACTTTGCCGCCGCGTTAAACCTCCTGCCGCGCGAAGAACTCAGTATGGCCCTGTCGGCTCTGCAATCGCATGTGTGGAACCTTGCGGCCTCCAGGCATATTGTCGAGCTTGCGCCGGAAACCCTGGTTGCGCCGGGCAAAGCGGCGCCGTACCGCTTCCACAAACTGCTGGCGCCTGATTTGTTGCAACGCCTGCGCTCCCTCGAATTACCAACGCCGGGTCCCGGTTTTGTATGCGCCGATCCCGATGCGAGCCGCCATATGGAAGCGGCCCTGGCCGAAATGGATCTCGCCGGGCGTCGGCTTGAGGTTCCTGTGCTGCGTGACGCTTATTTAAAATCCGCCCGCCGGGATTTTCTCTTAATCCCGCGCGATCTGGAACTCGTGCGCCTGGGTCCGGACGAACTCTACCAGGGGCGCCGCAGTCTGACCCTGCGTTTTGCTTTGCCCCGCGGTTGTTTCGGCACCATGCTGATCAAACGACTCATGATCGGTCGGCGGAAAAGCACAATCGTCGCTTGACGGACCCGTCGACTCGCACTACAATTCAGGCATGAGCGTTCTCGCCGGCTTATCCTTGCGCGCCGGCGCCCTGCCGGTTTTGAATTTACGCACGGGCCCGCATGCGCGCGCTCTGGAATACCAGCGCTACGTACGCTTCCAGGAGCGCCTGCGCCGCCGCCGACGCGAACTGGTGCTCTTTTGTGAACACTCGCCCACTTTGACGCGCGGCGTTCAAGCGAACGACAGCAGCCTGCGAGTCAGTGTGCGTGAATTGGACCAACGCGGCATCGCGCTGGCGTCCGTCGGCCGCGGCGGCGATTTTACGGCGCACGAGCCCGGCCAATGCGTGATTTATCCGCACATTGATCTGCGCGAGCGAAACCTGGGTTTCGGTCGCTTTTTTCAGATTCTGCTCGATGTTTCGCGCGAGTCGATCGCGAGCGTCTGGGGTTTGCGCCTGGCGTCGCGCGAAGGCGCGCCCGGTCTGTATCGGGAAGACGGAGCAAAACTGCTGTCGATCGGCGTTATGCTGAAGGCGTTTTTTTCCAGTCACGGATTGGCTCTCAATGTCGCGAACGATCTCAGCGCCTTCGATCTCATCAATGTCTGCGGCTATCCGGATGTGCGTGCGGCTACGGTAGCCGACAGCGGGGGCGATCCCGGGCGAGTGTCGGAATTTCAGATCGATTGGGCGGCGCGCTTCGAGCGCGCGCTGGCTTGAGCGAACTCTCGCCGAGCGCGTTTTCGCCCGCATGTGCGCGCGGCGCGATTCACGCGTCGCAAGGCTAAACGCCCGCGAGCCGACCCGTCCCCGTCAGTATTAAGCCCTGAGCTATCAGATAGGTGAACCAGGGAATTTGAAATTCAAAGGGCGGATGCCGGCCGTGAATTGTCGTTTCGCCCATGACTGCATCGGAGAGTAGAAAAAATAACATGCCGCCCGCCACAAGCAGCCAGTAGCCGCCCTCCGCCAGCGCCGCGGAAAGCGCGACCGCCACGACCACGCCCAGCAGCAGCCCGTAGAGAAACGCTGCGTACATAATGCGTTTGGGCCGCGCCGGATTATAAACGCGCAGGCGAAAGATCAGCGCGGGCGCGATTGTGAGCGCGAGCGCCAGGGGAATGAGCCAGCCCGCGGTCAGCAGGCGTTCCAGCGGCGCAAACGAGAGAAAAGCGCCGAGATAGCAGATTTGCGCTATGGCGAAGCTCAGGATTCCATAAAAGACCGGTTCGCCCAGGCGGGCGGCCGCCGCCGGGAAGCGCAGATTGAAATAATCGCCGGCAAACGAAAACGCCATGCCCAGTGCGATCAGGCCCGGGCCGGCGTGGGACGCCTGCGCCTGCGACCAGAGATATCCGGCGAAAATCAGCAGTTGAAGGGAAAAAGCCAGATACGCGCCGCGACAATACGGCAGGCGTGCTTCAGCGGTCCGCAGGCGACTCACACTGAGCCAGTGCACAAGAAAGCTTGCAGCGATTGCAAGCGGGAGAAGTCCGAGTTGAAGAATGCGAACGAGGTCCATTCAACGAGTTTCGCTCCGCTTTCCTGCATGACGCAAGCATCTTACAAAGCTCGCCGGCGCATTTCGTCATCGCAACTGACCCTGAATTCGCATTGCCGTGCGGTTCCGTTCTGGCGAATTCGAACCATGATTCTGAAATTCGCTCCGCCGCTTACCGCCATTATCGCGCTCGTATTCGCGATAAACTGCGCTCCCCCGTCAGCGCCGATGCAAGCGGAGCCGGCGCCAGAAGTACTGCAGGAAGCTCTGGATCGCACCGTCGTTTTGCATTATCACATCAGCAACTATGCGAAGGGCACGGGGCTCCTGCTGAACGATCAAGGACTCGTGCTCACCGCGCAGCATGTCATACTCGGCTGGGCGGATCGGGTGCGGGTTTCGCAGGATTCAAAGACTTTTTTCACCGCCCGGGTCGTTTACGAAGAACCCAGGCTGGATCTGGTTGTATTGCAAACCGACCTCAAGCGGCCGATCCCGCCCTTGCGCTGGGTCGATCGCGGCAGATTGGCGTTGAATGATTCCATTTTTCTTTATGGAGCCGCCTGGGGGCTGCCCAACTCATTTCTGAAGGGTTATGTCGCGCATACGGATCGACGCGGCGCCGATATTCGCATGCCGACAGTCCCTTTTGTCCAGACTATGGGTACATCCTTCCCCGGCTGTTCCGGCGCCGGAGTTTATCTTTATGACGGCCGCATCCTTGGCGTGAACCGGGCTACAGTCGGCGCTCAACCCGGGGATTCCACCGGGCTCGTGATTCCTGCCGGTTACGTGCGGGCGTTTCTGAAACAACATGACAATTCTAATGACGATGATGCCGCGCTTGCGCTTCTGTTGGGCTATTCCGTCGTCACCACCGCCGCGGCCAACCGAGCGGCTGCAGAAGTTCGCGCTGCAACCAGCGCCGCCGCCAGCGCGGTAACCACCCAGGCGCAGGGCGGCACGCTGACCTTTCGAGGGCTGCCGGTGCATGATCGCCAGCGAATGATGGCGGTTCTGCATCAGCGTCTGGCGAACCAGAACTTCGAGCGCAACATTCGTCCCAATGTCATGCTTACCGCGCTTACGACGCCGACCGGAAGTTGCAACACCAGCGGATGTAGTGCGACCCTCAGCGGAACGGAAAACTGCAAACCCGGCGATACGAATTCGGGCACATTTACGACGAGTAATCTTCAGGTCACGCTGACCTTCTCCGGCGATCCAATGAATGGCGATCTGGGTTATACCGGCGCCATGAAGGGCGACATGAGCATGAACAAGTGCCAGAACACAACGGCGGACTACTTCAATTTTCCCAGCATGACATCGAGCGTGACTACGGGCGACATGAACTACGATGGCACGCAAACCCAGACCTATGCTAATGCTTCGATGAGCGGTTCCAGTTTCAGTGCGGACATCACCGTCAGAGAAACGAGTACAACAAAGTCGAGCAATATCTCGATCAACGGCGGCGCGGCGCAATTGGTTAACGTGACCCAGAACGTCGACCTGACAGTCAACTCGGTTGCATCGAACATGGAGGCGAATGTGAGCGGTTCAGAGGCTACCTTTAAGGCCAGCTATGTGGACACGCTGACAGGTACGGTAGCCGTGAGCGGCAGCGTGGGCGGGGGCAACGTGAACGTCTCTCGCACTTACAACAAAGACAAGTTCACGTACGATGTCTCTTGCAAGGTCAACTTCGAAGCCGGCGCAGGCGACTGCACCATCACTGTCAAATAGATTGATCCTGGATTAACACAGTCATACGCGCCGCCCGCTTTTCTTCCGCGAGGCGGACGGCGTGTTTCTGACTCCAGGCGCCGTCTTAATTCCGCTGCGACAGCCGCGCTCAGCTCTCGACCATTACGCAGGCGTCTTGTAAATACTCAAACCCGTTCTCTTCCAGAAACCGGCGCGTGTTTGCATCGCCGGCGCCGGGCTGCACCCAGACTCGTTTGAGTCCCAGGTCGAGCGCCTCCTTAAGGCTGTTCAGCGTGCGCGCCGGCGGAACCACGTACACCACGAGGCCGATTTCACGTGCGGCGGCCGCGGCGCGCAGATTGGGAAAGGTCGCCAGGCCTTCGATCTCACTTTCGCCGGCGTTGATCGGCAGCACCGTAAATCTCTTCCCCAGCATGTTTTTCAGAATGATATTTCCAAATTTCTCGGGCCGGCGACTGGCGCCAACGAGGGCCAGAATGGGCCGCGTGCGCAGAAAGGGTTTTAAATCGGGGTGCATAAATCCAATTAAATCATTCCGACTATGATTGACAAAGAGCCCCCCGCGGCCGGCTCTGTCTTCCGCAGCCCAGGTAGCTCAGTCGGTAGAGCAGAGGACTGAAAATCCTTGTGTCGATGGTTCGATTCCGTCCCTGGGCAGTACTTTTTACTGCCAGCCTTCAGGTCTGCGCCCGTTTCGCGGCCTCGCCCGCTTCCCACAGTTTCTTGAACTCCTCTTCTGTGCTGTCCAGGCAGCGCTCCGGCGCGAACAGGGTTTTTACGGGCGGTTTGGGATAAATCGAGACCTTGCCGACCTCTGGAAGGGTTGTCAGCATCCGCAATATCGTGTTTTCGCCTTCAATTTCGTAAAGCGTGTAGCTCATGCCCTGATTCGGCACGATTTGCTGGGTCATTAAGTAGCGGATGGCCATAGGGTTCTGCGGCTCGGGGCGGGAGCGCTGTCAAGGCGCAATCGAGCCGGTCTGCGCCCGGAAAAAGCGCGAATTCCGAAGAGAATTTCTTGAAGCTGGGACGTCGGCTCGAAACGTTCTGGCATATTGCGGGCGCTCCGGCAAAAGACCGCTCCGGAGCGTTTCCGGCGCGTGCAGGACGCGCTTACGCTCAAGAATCGCCGGCTTCGGTCGATGGTAAGAAGGTAGAGGCGCATGGAAAAGGGCTACTTTGTGTGCGTGGACGACGAGGTTTCAGTCCTCGAAACGCTGCGCGAGCAGTTGCGGGACCATTTTGGATCCTCGCACGAAATTGAAGTCGCCTCCAGCGCAGAAGAGGCGCTGAAACTTATCGAAGAAATCGAAGGTTCCGGCGGCGTCATTGAGGTCGTCATCACCGACCAGGTGATGCCGGGCATGAAGGGCGACCAGTTTCTGGAGCGGGTGCATCAGCGGAACGCCGAGTGCATCAAGATTCTTCTGACGGGTCAGGCCGGCCTCGATAACGCGATTAACGCGATTAATTACGGGGGCCTGAATCGCTATGTGGAAAAGCCCTGGAATATGGAAACGCTGCGTCGAGACATCGAAGAGCTCATTGCGCGTTTTCGCCAGAACATTGAAAACCAGCGCTTGCTCAACCAGCTCGAAGCGCGCGTGCTACAACTGGAAAGCGAAAACGAACGCCTCCGCAGCGAAGAAAGCTGAAGCGCTAACCCGGCGCGCGATGTGTCGCGCCGCTCTGGCCGCGCTCTTATTAGCCGCGCTGCCGCCAGCGCTCAGCGCCCAGACGCCTGCATCCAATCCTGCGCCGACATCCCCGGGCGGAACGCCGCCTGCGAATACCCCGACCCCGACTCCAGTCGCCGGGGCGCCAACCGCGCCAGTGCCGACCGAAGAGCAACGCAAA